>NZ_JAVDSM010000001.1:0-646499 GCF_031455315.1 Arthrobacter sp. 1088 | reverse complement strand
GTCTGTGGTTTGTGTGTGGTGTGGTGTGGGGCGGGTGGGGTGGGGCGCGTTCTCCCGGCTTCCGTGTTAAAGAGCGTTAGACGCGTGCTAGTATCGGGCCCCCCCCCCCCCCGCCCGGGGGGGGCGCCCGCCGTCGTGATTGGTCTGATTCAGCCGACCGAATCAGTTGGCCGGGTAGTTGCGCTCCGGCTCCCCTGTGTAGAGCTGCCGCGGGCGGCCGATCTTGGTCTGGGGATCGTTGATCATTTCGCGCCACTGGGCAATCCAGCCCGGGAGGCGGCCGATGGCGAAGAGGACAGTGAACATCTTCTCCGGGAAACCCATCGCCTTGTAGATCAGGCCAGTGTAGAAGTCCACGTTCGGGTACAGCTTGCGCTGGATGAAGTAGTCATCAGCCAGGGCCTTCTCTTCAAGGCGCATGGCGATGTCCAGCAGTTCGTCGTTGCCGCCGAGCTTGCCCAGGACCTCGTGGGCCGTTGCCTTGATGATCTTGGCACGGGGATCGTAGTTCTTGTAGACACGGTGACCGAAGCCCATGAGGCGGACGCCGTCTTCTTTGTTCTTGACCTTTTCCATGTAGTCCTCGGGCTTGATGCCCTCGGCCTGGATCTGGCGCAGCATCTTCAGCACGGCTTCATTGGCGCCACCGTGGGCGGGACCGAAGAGGGCGTTGATGCCAGCGGATACCGAGGCGAAGAGGTTCGCGTTGGAGGAACCTACCAAGCGGACGGTGGAGGTGGAACAGTTCTGCTCGTGGTCAGCGTGCAGGATGAGCAGCAGGTCAAGGGCCTTGACCACAACGGGGTCCAGCTCGTACTGCTCGGCCGGGAGGCCGAAGCTCAGGCGCAGGAAGTTTTCCACGAGGTTCATGGAGTTATCCGGGTAGAGCATCGGCTGGCCGATGGACTTCTTGTGGGCGTAAGCGGCAATAACCGGCAGCTTGGCCATGAGGCGGATGGTGGAAACTTCCACGTGCTCCGCGTTGAAGGGATCCAGCGAGTCCTGATAGAACGTGGACAACGCCGAAACAGCCGAGGAAAGCACCGGCATGGGGTGGGCGTCGCGCGGGAATCCGCCGAAGAAGCCCTTCAGTTCCTCATGCAGGAGCGTGTGGTGGCGGATGCGCTGATCGAAGGCTTCCAGCTCCGTGGGAGTGGGAAGGTTGCCGTAGATCAGCAAGTAGGAAACTTCCAGGAAGCTCGAGTGCTGGGCGAGCTGCTCGATCGGGTACCCGCGGTAGCGCAGGATGCCCGCGTCGCCATCAATGTACGTGATGGCCGAGGTGGTGGCCGCTGTGTTCATGAAGCCGGGGTCATAGGCAACGGCGCCCGTCTGCTTCAGCAGCTTGGAAACGTCATAACCTTCGTTTCCTTCTACAACCTGGATGCGCGGCAGTTCAAGTTCGCCGCCGGCATGGCGCAGTGTCGCGCTGGTGGTCTCAGTCATGGAGTCCCCTTCATGAGGCCTCTGGGCCTCTATAGAACGCTTGTCCAACCAACTTCTGGTGACGCCGTTTTCGGCCCCACTGTTGCAGGGCTCCAACGACCGCAGTGCTTTCTTATTGAAGGCCACCATTGATAGTCAGTTAAAAAGCTACCGCCAGTAACCCCCCGGAACTAATCCGTTCCGTCCGGTTACTGGCGGAATGACGCGGCTTGTGGCACAAGTCACAGCATTGTTATGAGCTTGCGCTTAACCTCTCCACGGCTGCGTCAATGCGTTCATCGCTGCCGGTTAGTGCCACCCGGATGAAGCCGTTACCGGCATCACCGTAGAAGACGCCGGGGCCTACGACGATTCCCAGCTCAGCAAAACGGGCCACCGTATCCCACGTAGCTTCCCCGGCCGTAGACCACAGATAGAGGCCGGCATTGGACTCATGGATCTGCAATCCGAACTTCTCAAGAGCCGGAACGATCCTCTCCCGACGTCCGCGGTAGAGATCCTTCTGTGCAAGGACGTGGTTCGAATCGCCCAACGCGACGCGCATCGCTTCCTGCACCGGATAGGGCACGATCATTCCTGCGTGCTTCCGGCTGTTAACAAGGTTGGCCATAATCGCGGAGTCACCAGCCACGAAAGCAGCCCGATAGCCAGCCAGATTGGACTGTTTGCTCAACGAATAGACGCACAGCAGGCCATCCGTGGAACCACCGGAAACCCGTGGGTCCAGGATGCTCGGGACAGCTTCTCCCCCACGCTGGACATCCCATTCGCCCCAGCCAAGCTCGGCGTAGCATTCGTCGGAGGCCACAACGGCGCCGACTTCGCGTGCCTGGCCCACGATCTCCCGGAGCGATTCGACACTCCGGACGCTGCCCGTGGGATTGCCCGGCGAATTGATCCACACCAGGCGAACCCTTGCGCGCGTGGCGGCATCCAGTTCGTCCAGGCTGTCAGCCGCCACGGCAGTGGCTCCTGCCAGCATCGCACCGATGTCATATGTGGGGTAGGCAACGGTAGGCCTGACTACGACGTCCCCGTTGCCAAGGCCCAGCAGGAAAGGCAACCAGGCGACGAGTTCCTTGGAACCCACCGTGGGCATAACGTCCTTCGGATCCAGGTTGACCACTCCGCGGCGGGCGGCAAACCAGTCCACGACAGCCTGCCTCAAGGCTTCCGTGCCATGCACCGTTGGGTAACCGTGCGCATCCGACGCCGCTGCCAGCGCATCCCGGATCAGGCCGGGAGTGGGGTCGACCGGTGTTCCGATGGACAGGTTGACTGCTCCCCCGGGATGTTTGGCGGCTGTGGCGACATAGGGTGCCATGGCCTCCCACGGGTAGTCGGGCAGGTTAAGGCCGAAGGCCGGTGCCGCGGAAATCAAGGAAGCAACCGCCCTTAGTGGTCTTGGTTCTGCGGGGGCAGGGCGGCAATGAACGGGTGGTCCTTGCCGGTGTTGCCGATCTTCGCAGCGCCGCCCGGGGAACCGAGGTCGTCAAAGAATTCGACGTTGGCCTTGTAGTAGTCGGCCCACTCTTCCGGGGTGTCATCCTCGTAGTAGATGGCTTCCACAGGGCATACGGGTTCGCAGGCACCGCAGTCGACGCATTCATCGGGGTGGATGTAGAGGGAACGCTCACCTTCGTAAATGCAGTCGACAGGGCATTCTTCGATACATGCCTTGTCCTTGACATCTACACACGGCTGCGCGATTACGTACGTCACGTCCCAGACCTCTCCACGGTTTGTCCCGGCCACAGCCGGGGTAATACGGCCGGCAGCATGCCGGACACTCAACTTCTGAGCCTATTATCCAACAGTGCTATGACGCCAACCTAGCCCGCGTCTTAGTATGAAACGGTGACTCCCCCGCATTTGCCACCCAGACAATTTCTGCTCAAGGCCCAGCCGGGCATCCGGGTGGTGGTGCGCTACAGGATCGAGGACGGGCTCACGGACGCACTGGGGTACCTGGTGACCACCACGGAAAGCAGCTGCACCGTACGAACGCGGACCTCCGACGTCGAAATTCCACTGGGGTTGGTCATCGCGGCAAAGGAAGTTCCTCCTCCTCCACCGCGGCGCGGGCAGCGTTAGCGGCTGCGTGCCAGACTCTGCGTATGAGCAGCGCCGCGCCAGCGCATCCGTAGCCGGCTGGCCACCACAAGCATGATCAAGGTGACCGCGGCAATGCCAAACACCCAGGTGTTGCCCATGGCGTCGCCCAGCAACAACTGTTTGCTGGGTCCTCCGGACGACAACGCACCGACGGCAGCGTAGGCCACTCCGCCAGCTACCGCCGTCGGAATAACTGAAACCGACCACGCCGCCAACCACAACTGGACCGACGCAAGCAGCAACAGCGCTGCGCCGACGCCCCAGGGGATGTCGACGCCGGAGAGCACCACGGTTTGCCGGTGCAGTGCCGTGCCTGCCGCAGCAACAAAAAGAGCCGCCAGCACGGCCGTGGCGATGCCACGGGCCGCACTGGCGACTCCTTTGTTCATTCTGGTACAGCCGGATTCGTCCGGGCTGGACTATGCCTTGGCGCGGGCGCGGTTGGCCTTGGCACGCTCGTTGGAATCGAGGATGACCTTACGGATACGGATGTCCTCCGGAGTCACCTCGACACACTCGTCTTCACGGGCGAATTCGAGGGATTCCTCAAGGGTCAGATCCCGCGGCGGCGTCAGGTTCTCGAAAGTGTCCGAGGAAGCAGCACGCATGTTGGTGAGCTTCTTTTCCTTGGTGATGTTGACGTCCATGTCGTCGGCGCGTGAGTTCTCGCCGACGATCATGCCTTCGTAAACCTCAGAGGTGGGCTTCACGAAGAAGGAACCGCGCTCCTGCAGGTTGATCATGGCGAACGGGGTGACAACACCGGCGCGGTCGGCAACCATCGAACCGTTGGTGCGGTATTCGATGGGACCGGCCCACGGCTCGTAGCCTTCGGAGATGGACGCCGCGATGCCCGCACCGCGGGTGTCGGTGAGGAACTTGGTGCGGAAGCCGATGAGGCCACGGGCCGGGACGATGAATTCCATGCGGCACCAGCCAGTGCCGTGGTTGGCCATGTTGGTCATGCGGCCCTTGCGGGCTGCCATGAGCTGGGTCACGGCACCGAGGTATTCTTCGGGGACGTCGATGGTCATGTGTTCCATCGGCTCGTGGATCTTGCCGTCGATGGTCTTGGTGACCACCTGCGGCTTGCCAACGGTCAGCTCGAAGCCTTCGCGACGCATCTGCTCAACGAGGATTGCCAGGGCGAGTTCGCCACGGCCCTGTACTTCCCAGGCGTCGGGACGCTCGGTGGGGAGAACCTTGATGGAGACGTTACCGATCAGTTCCTTGTCCAGGCGGTCCTTCACCTGGCGGGCGGTGACCTTGGCGCCCTTGACCTTGCCGGCCAGCGGCGAGGTGTTGATACCGATGGTCATGGAGATCGCCGGGTCGTCCACCGTGATCAGCGGCAGCGGCTGCGGGTTCTCGGCGTCCGTAAGCGTTTCACCGATGGTGATTTCCTCGATGCCTGCGACAGCAACAATCTCACCCGGACCGGCCGACTCGGTAGGAACGCGGGTCAGTGCCTTGGTGGCCAGGAGTTCGGTGATCTTGACGTTCTTGAGTTCACCGTTGGCGCGGGCCCAGGCAACGGTCTGGCCCTTGCGGAGCGTGCCGTTGTAGATGCGGAGCAAGGCGAGGCGGCCAAGGAACGGCGAAGCGTCCAGGTTGGTCACGTGCGCCTGGAGCACGCCATCCGGGTTGTAGGTGGGAGCAGGGATGTGCTCGATGATGGTCTTGAAGAGCGGCTCAAGGTCCTCATTCTCCGGGGCGGAGCCGTTGTCCGGCTGGTCAAGGGAGGCGCGGCCAACCTTGGCGGCAGCGTAGACAACCGGAACCTCAAGGACCTTGTCAAGGTCCAGGTCCGGAACTTCATCGGCAAGGTCCGAAGCCAGGCCCAGGAGCAGGTCCATGGACTCGTGGACAACCTCATCGATGCGGGCGTCGGGACGGTCCGTCTTGTTGACCAGGAGGATCACGGGCAGGTGCGCGGCAAGGGCCTTGCGGAGCACGAAGCGGGTCTGGGGCAGCGGACCCTCGGAGGAGTCGACCAGCAGGACGACGCCGTCGACCATGGAAAGGCCGCGCTCGACCTCGCCACCGAAGTCGGCGTGACCGGGGGTGTCGATGACGTTGATGGTGATGGTTTCGCCGTTGGACGACGGGCCGTTGTAAGCAACCGTGGTGTTCTTGGCGAGGATCGTGATGCCCTTTTCGCGCTCAAGGTCACCGGAGTCCATGACGCGGTCCTCAACCTCACCGTGGGAAGCGAAGGAGTTGGTCTGCTTGAGCATGGCGTCGACCAGGGTGGTCTTGCCGTGGTCAACGTGTGCGACGATCGCGACGTTGCGCAGATCGCTCCGCGACGCAGTGTTGGTGATGGTTTCAGACATGCGTTGATGACTCGTTTCAGTGGTGAAGTCAGTTGTTTGTATCCGCGCGCATACCTGATCACCTGATCGGAACACACAACGAAAAGACCCCGGGACACAGGGCACCTACAGCAAGTCTAAACGCAGTTGCATTTATCAGCCTAAAAAGCAAGCCATTTAGGCCCTAATTGTGGCGCCCATCACAGCACATCACGCTTTAGTAACCGGCAGTCAAGATGCTGGATTTTCTGTTTCCTTTGCCCCATGATTGCTGCAGAACCAGTGCCATACGGAGACCAACGATGCGCAAAGCCTCGGCCGCGTTCCGCCTGCTCGCACCCTTGATCGCCGTTGGCGTTCTGGTGGTCGGCTGCGGACCAAACCAAGCAACCCCACCATCCACCCCCTCGCGCTCAGCCGCGCCCGTTCCTGCCGAGACGTCCGCCGCGGACAAACCCCGTACGATAGCGCCCACCCCGGGTGCCCTGGACCTGCCAGTGGGTTCGCTCTACAGGAATCCGTCGAACAACCGCGACGAAGTGGTCCTGGCCGACGTACGCCACACGGCCGTGTTGATTGGCGATTCACAAGCCATGCCCAAGGACTCATGGCCGCAAAGGGGAATTTCTGCGCTTGGATACAAATTGCACGTTGTGGGCATGGGCGGCACGGGATTCGTTGCCTCCAACGGCAAAACGGGCAATTACATCGACGCCCTCCAGCGCGGGGACTGGTTGTTGCCCTATGGAGATCCGCCCCTGATCGTCGTCCAGGGTGGCGGCAACGACGCCTCACAAAAGGCCACCGATGCCCAGATCACCAGTAACGCCGAACGGCTCCTCGCTGCGCTCAGGAAGCGCTATCCGGGGGCTCGCCTGGCGATGATCGGGACGTTGGCCCGGGGAGCCGACAATGGTGGCGGCCGCCGGTCTGAGGTGGACGCACTCCTTGGCCGGATCGCCGCCAAGCAAGCGATCCCGTTTGTCAGCGCGGGCGACTGGCTGACCCGCTACGATGCCGTTGCAGACCTCCAGGACGGCGTCCACATGAAGCCGTCCGGCCACGCGAAGTTGGGCAGTGTTCTGGCGCGGGAATTGACCGCGCTCGGCCTCACAGCCCGCCCGGACACCGCCGCGTCGGTGTCAGCCGAATAGGGCACCGTTGTGGGGCCGACTCCTTAACGGCAAGAGCCGGTGGTTCCCACATGTGGGTACCACCGGCTCTTGCTGTTCTCTCGTCGGCGGAGAGTACGACGCCGGTCAGGCCACCGCGGGCGGCAGCAGCAGCGAGCCGCCGGGAATGGCATCCAACAGTGCCTGCGTGTAAGCCTCGCGCGGGTTGTCGAAGACATCGTCCGTGCTGCCCGTCTCAACCAGCTTTCCCTTTTCCATCACGCAGACGTGGTCCGCGATCTGGCGGACCACCGCGAGGTCGTGGGTGATGAAGAGGTAGGTCAGGCCCAGGTTGTCCTGGAGGTCTGCCAGAAGATTCAGCACCTGGGCCTGGACCAGGACGTCCAGTGCCGAAACGGCCTCATCGCATATGATCACTTCGGGATCCAAGGCCAAGGCCCGGGCAATGGCAATGCGTTGCCGCTGCCCACCGGAAAGCTCGTTCGGATACCTCTGCATCATGGACTGTGGCAAAGCCACCTGGTCCAGCAGTTCGCGGACCTTCTTTTCGCGACTCGCCGCATTTCCGATCTTGTGGACACGTAGAGGCTCTTCGATGGTCCGGAAGATGTTGTACATCGGATCCAGGGAACCGTAAGGATCCTGGAAAATCGGCTGTACGCGGCGCCGGAACTTGAAAAGATCCTTGCCTTTGAGCCCAGCGGTATCCACGCCGTCGAACACAATCCGGCCCTCGGTGGGCTTCTCCAATTGGAGGACCATTTTGGCCACGGTGGATTTACCCGAACCGGATTCGCCCACAATGGCCGTGGTGGTTCCGCGCTTGACGTGGAAGCTGACGTCATCCACGGCGGCAAAGTCCGCGGTTTTGCCCAGCCCCTGCCGCAGTTTGTAGACCTTGCGCAGGTTTTTGATCTGCAGGACCTCGTCCGTTGCACGGGCCTTGGCTGCCGCCACGGGAGCAAGGAGGTCGCTGGCTTCCACGCCCTGCTCCTTGGCAACCTGGATTCGGCGCGATGCGAGCGAGGGTGCCGATTCCACCAGTCGCCGGGTGTAGGGGTGCTGCGGGTTGCGCAACAGCTCCAAGGAAGGTCCTGCTTCAACAACGTTGCCCTGGTACATGACCACTACCTTGTCTGCGCGCTCAGCCGCAAGGCCGAGGTCGTGGGTAATGAGCAGCACGGACGTACCGAGCTCCGTGGTCATGGTATCCAAGTGGTCCAGGATTTTGCGCTGGACTGTGACGTCCAGCGCAGAGGTGGGCTCGTCCGCGATCAGGAGCTTGGGCTGGCAACTTAGCCCGATGGCAATGAGAGCACGCTGGCGCATACCGCCGGAGAACTCATGCGGATACTGTTTGGCGCGCCGTCCAGCATCGGGAAGACCTGCCTCAGCCAAAGCGCGGGCAACGTCTTCGGGTCCGTCCGGACGACCGTTGGCCTTGAGGGTCTCGCGGACCTGGTAGCCGATCTTCCAAACCGGGTTGAGGTTGGACATCGGGTCCTGGGGAACCATGCCGATGTGGCTGCCGCGGAGTTCAATCATGCGCTTTTCCGGCGCATGGGAGATGTCCTCGCCGTCCAGCAGGATCTGTCCACCCGAGACGCGTCCGTTGTTAGGCAACAAGCCAATGGCGGCGAGGGCCGTCGTCGACTTCCCCGAACCGGACTCCCCCACGATGGCGACAGTCTCGCCCGGCATGATGGTCAAGTGGGCGTTCTTTACCGCCTTGACCTCACCGGAGCCGGTCCTGAAGGTGATGGCCAGATCCTTGATTTCCAGGATCGGCCTTCCCTGTGCCGCGACTTCATCGATTCTAATGTTGGCAGAAGCCATGTTCGCCTCCTTAGCGCTGACGGCTCTTGGGATCAAGAGCATCGCGGACGGCGTCGCCGAGCATAATGAAGCTCAGGACGGTGATGGACAGGGCCGCTGCCGGGTAGAGCAGAATTCCGGGGTTGGTGCGGATTGAGGCATTGGCTGCCGAGATGTCGTTACCCCACGACATCACGCTCGGCGGCAGGCCCACACCCAGGAAGGACAGTGTGGCTTCGAGAACGATGAAGACACCGAGCTCCAGGGTTGCCAGGACGATCACCGGAGCCAGTGCGTTCGGCAGCGCGTGCTTCAGCAACGCCCCGAAGTTGGAGACACCCAGCGAACGCGCTGCGGTCACGAAGTCAGCGTTGCGGACCTCAAGAACGGCACCACGCGTAATACGGGCCATCTGCGGCCACGCCAGCATGGATATGGTAATTACGACGGTCCAGACGCCCCTGTTTTCCCGGAAGAACGGCAGCTGCGTAATGACCAGGGCACCCAGGATGATGGGGAGGGCGAAAAAGATGTCACCCAATCGTGCAAGTACGGCATCGAGCCAGCCGCCGTAGTATCCGGCCAGTGCACCCAGGGTCACACCGATGACGATCACGCACAGCACAGACAGGACGCCCACGGACAACGAAGCTTGCGTGCCATGAATGACACGCGAATAGACGTCACAGCCTTGCAGCGTGAAACCAAGCGGGTGTCCGGACGTGGGTCCTGCCTCCGAGTTGGCCAACTGACAGTCGCTGTCGGGCGCAACGCTCGTAAACAGGCCCGGGAAAAGTGCAACTGTGGTCAACAGCAGGATTAGCAGAGCGGAGATGATGAACAGCGGGCGCCGGCGCAGCTT
The DNA here is from genome assembly GCF_031455315.1 of Arthrobacter sp. 1088. Lineage (NCBI taxonomy): Bacteria > Bacillati > Actinomycetota > Actinomycetes > Micrococcales > Micrococcaceae > Arthrobacter > Arthrobacter sp. 1088. Next base: position 636,813 of record NZ_JAVDSM010000001.1, on the reverse strand, counting down.
GCGCCAGGCATCGGCCCAAAGGCTGAGGGGCGCTTGTTCAAGCTTGACGGTGTCCGTGGCCTGCAGCGGAGTCTCATCGATTGGGGCGACGAAGTGTTCAGTGTTACTGGTCATAGCGGATCCTCGGGTCAAGCCAGGCGTACAGGAGGTCAACCAGGAGATTGGTGACAACAAAGACAAGAACAAGGACACTGACGATCACAACGATGGTGGGGCCTTCGCTGCGCTGAATGGCTTGGAAAAGCTTGTTGCCGACTCCCGGAACGTTGAAGATGCCTTCAGTGACGATGGCACCGCCCATGAGGCCGCCAAGGTTTGCACCAAGGTAGGTCACAACCGGGATCAACGAATTCCTCAGGATATGGGCCATGATCACACGCGGACGCGAGAGCCCCTTGGCTGTTGCGGTCCGCACATAGTCGGCATTCATGTTTTCGCTCACCGATGCACGGGTCAGGCGCAGGACGTACGCGAAGGAAACAAGGCCTAGAACCACCGCAGGCAGGATCAGGTTGCCCCAGTCGGCGTTGGCCCCAACGGTCGGTTTTGCCCATCCGAGCTGGACACCGAACACGAGCTGGAAGACAAAGCCGAGCACGAACGTGGGAACAGCAATCACCACCAGGGAGGCGACCAGGACGGTGGAGTCGAAGAACTTGCCCTTGCGCAGTCCGGCGAAAACACCGAAAGCGATGCCGAAGACGGCCTGGATGATAAGTGCTTCGATAGCAAGCATCGCCGTCACCGGAAAGGCCCTTGCCAGCGAGGCTGCAATGGGTTGCTGCGTAAAGTCAACGCCGAGGTTGAAGGTAAACAGGTTCTTCAGGAAGATCCCGTACTGCACCCAGAACGGTTGATCGAGGTTGTACTGGTTCCTCAGGGCGTCGATGACGCTCTGAGGAGGTTGGCGATCGCCGAAGAGCGCCGCAATGGGGTCGCCGGGAAGGGCGAACACCATGTAGTAGACAAGGAGTGTGGTTCCAAGGAAAACGGGAATTACCTGGAGGAGCCTACGCAAGATATAGCGAACCACAGGTCACCCCTTTCCGCTTGATGGGCGTTGGTGTGTCATGTTTGCCTTCCTGCCGAAGCAAGCAATTGGGGGCCCGGCGCCATGGCCGGGCCCCCAATGCCTCACGGCAAGTTCAGATCCTGAGGACTACTTGGCCTCGATGTTGTAGTACAGGATGCCGCCGTTCCAGCCGGTCTCGGCCTTCACGACGTTGTTGCTCCACACAATCGGACGGTTCAGGTACCACAGCGGCAGGCCGGGCAGATCCTGGAACAGGATTTCCTGTGCCTTGTTGAACTTGGTGTTGGCGTCCTGAGGCGTCTTGGCTGCAAGGCCTTCCTTGAGCAGTTTGTCGAACTCCGGGTTGGAGTACTTCTCGTAGTTCGACGATGCGTTGGTTGCCCACACCGGTCCAAGGAAGTTGTAGAGCGACGGGTAGTCACCCTGCCAGCCGGCGCGGGTCAGGCCCGGAAGGGACTGGGACTTGCGCAGGTCGAGGACTTCAGCAAACTTTGCAAATGGCTGGATTTCAGCCTGGATGCCGAGGTTGTTCTTGAAGCCGTTGGCCACGGCGTCGATCCATTCCTTGTTGCCACCATCGGTGTTGGAAGCGATCTGCAGCGGCTTTGAGGCGTCGTAAGGCTTGATCTTTTCAGCCTGGGCCCAAAGATCCTTGGCCTTTGCAACGTCGAACTTCAGGACGTCACTGCCCGGGATCTTGTCGTTGTATCCATCCAGCACGGGAGCCGTGAATTCAGTGGCCGGCGTGCGGGTGCCGTTGAAGATGACCTTGGTGATCTCTTCACGGTTGATGGCGTGGGACAGCGCCTGGCGGCGCAGCTTGCCTGCTTCGCCCTGGAAGTTCGGGTTGTAACCCGGAATGTTCAGGGTGGAGTTGTTGGCAACCGGCTTGGTGGAGTTACGATCCTGGAAGTCCGTGGTGTACGTCTTCAACGCGTTCGAAGGCAGGACGTCGGTGACGTCGAGGTTGTCAGCCTGCAGATCCGTGTAAGCGGGACCCGGGTCCGTGTAGAACTTGAAGGTCACGCCACCGTTCTTGGCAGCACGCGGGCCGTTGTAGTCAGGGTTCTTGACCAGGGAGATGGACTGGTCGTGTACCCAGGAACCTTCCTTGGCGAACTTGTACGGGCCGTTGCCAACCGGGTTTTCACCGAACGTCTTCGGGTCCTTCAGTGCCGCGGAAGGCAGCGGGTAGAAGGCGGAGTAGCCCAGGCGCAGTGACCAGTCCGCCTCGGGCTGGGACAGCTTGACGGTAATGGTCTGGTCATCCTTGGCTGCCAGGCCGGACATCGTCTGAGCCTTCGGTGCCGGAGTGGAGGTCTTCTTGCCGTCGGCTCCAGTGGTTTCATTCACGGCACTGACATCGGCGTAACCCTCGATGGACTCGAAGAAGAAGCCGTTGTTCTGGAGGTTGGTGCTCAGCGCTGCAAAGTTCCAGGAGTCAACAAACGTCTTGGCCGTGATGGCCTCGCCATTCGTGAACTTGGCACCGGACTTGACCTTGATGGTCCAGTTCTGCGAGTCCGTGGTGTCAATGGACTCGGCCAGCGCGTTGACCGGCTTGCCGCTGGCATCGTAGGCACGGAGGCCTTCGAACAGCAGCTCGACAACGCGGCCGCCATACACCTCGTTGGTGTTTGCGGGAAGCAGCGGGTGCTGCGGTTCGTTGCTGTATGCGGTGATGACCTTGTTGGGGTCGGCTGCGGCAGAACTGTTCGTGTTGCTGCCGGAGCCGCCGCCGCAACCGGTCATTGCGAGGGCGATTACCGCCGCTACGCCTAGAGCTTTGGAAGTGCGCGAGAAACGCATTCCGCCTCCTATGAGTCGTGGAGTTGATCAGGGGAAATTTGTGATGACCCCCAGGCGCGAGCACAGGTTTCCTACTGTGACGTTGCCTACATGTGTGTGTAAGCCTACCCACATTGTGTCCGGATGTTGGGACTCGCTGGCCAAACTGTAACCGTTCCGCAACCTCCAGATGCCTAAAGTGGCGGGAATTTCAAGTCAAAAGCTACTCGGTGGTAATATTCGCTGTCTGACAGCAGGACAAGCTGTTTCTAGGCACAAAAAGGGCCTCGGTTCATACTCTGAACCGAGACCCTTTACAATTTCGCTGCCCAGGGCAGCGTTCGCGTTTTGGATTTAAAGCGGAACGCACCTGCAAGTGACTGCCGGCAAAGCCGCACGTAGCGGACGAGCGTCAGTGGCGCGTCGACGTCGGAATGAGAGACACACGGTAGCGATACCGCTGAACGTCCCAATTTGTTCCTGTGGCCGCAGTTTCGTTCCTTGCCTGGCAAGAACCACTCGGCGACCACGAGCAGATCCGTCCACATCATCATCGCTACCCGATGAGGTAGACCATGCCACGTCCCTCGTTAGCGAGATTCCTGGCGAAGGTTCGCGCCCGCCGAAGATAGCCAACGGCGTAATCGACCTCCAGGTCACCGTCGAGGTGCGACGAAACCGGCAACCGCAGCCGTACTTCCCCGTCAGAGACTTCATCCAAGTCCTGAGCAATCGCTAAAACCTCTGACGGAGACAAGGCCCGCACCCAAGGCTCCCAGCCTTCGTCATGCATCGTGACGCTACCTTCAAACATGCGAAAAGCGGTTCGCGCCGCCGCCCCCGCACTCAATGGCGCAGTGAGAACTTGCAAATGCCGCCACGCCTTGTCCAGATAGAGCATGTCGCGCTCAGATATAACTTGCTCGAAGGTGGTATGGCTGGTCCCGGCACCAGGTTCAAGGCCCCAGGCGTCAGCAAGCGGGTCGGCCGGCACGACGCTCAAAGGGTCGGAAAGTACTTGGTCAGTAACGTCGCCGTCGAATGCATATGCGTAATATCGGATTCCCATTCACCAAGTGTTCCCGAGGCTCAAGCGCCGCAGGACAGCCGCTTTGCGCTATGTGGATAACCCAGCAAAAGATCAGACGTTGAAGCGGAACTCCACCACGTCGCCGTCGGCCATAACGTACTCTTTGCCTTCGATGCGGACCTTGCCACGGGACTTTGCCTCGGCCATGGAGCCGGCGTCAATGAGGTCATCGAAGGAGACGACCTCGGCTTTGATGAAGCCTCGCTGGAAGTCAGAGTGGATCACGCCCGCGGCCTGGGGCGCGGTGTCGCCTTGGCGAATGGTCCATGCACGGGTTTCCTTGGGGCCGGCCGTGAGGTAGGTCTGCAGGCCAAGGGTGTGGAAACCAACGCGCGCCAGCTGGTCCAGGCCGGATTCGCTCTGGCCGTTCATTTCCAGCATTTCGCGGGCTTCTTCCTCGTCCAGTTCAACGAGGTCGGATTCGAGCTTGGCATCGAGGAATACGGCATCTGCGGGAGCAACCAGGGCACGCAATTCATCCTGCTTTTCCTGGTCACCAAGAATGCCTTCATCGGCATTGAAGACGTAGATGAAGGGCTTTGCAGTGAGAAGTCCGAGCTCCTTGAGGTGCCCCATCTCCAGCTTGTCGCTCTTGATTGAGCTAAAAATTGTGTCGCCGCGCTCCAGAACTGCCTGTGCTGCCTTGATGGCGGCCAGTTCCGCTGCTTCGCGCTTCTTGATCTTGACTTCTTTTTCGATACGCGGGATCGCGTTTTCGATGGTCTGAAGGTCTGCCAGGATCAGCTCGGTGTTGATGGTCTCCATGTCGGAGCGCGGATCAACCTTGCCGTCTACGTGGATGACATCGGGGTCGTCGAAGACACGCACAACCTGCGCGATTGCCTGGGCTTCACGGATATTGGCGAGGAACTTGTTGCCCAGGCCCTCGCCCTCGGATGCGCCCTTCACGATGCCGGCGATGTCCACAAACGACACAGGAGCGGGAAGCAACTTCTGGGAACCAAAGATCTCCGCCAGCTTGGCCAGACGGGGATCCGGCAGGTTAACGACACCGACGTTCGGTTCGATCGTTGCGAACGGATAGTTCGCAGCAAGCACCTGGTTGCGGGTCAGTGCGTTGAAAAGAGTTGATTTGCCGACGTTGGGCAGTCCGACGATGCCAATAGTAAGAGCCACGAGCATTTATTCTACCCGTTGCCGCGATAACCATGCTTGTTCGCTCCTGAAGACAACACCGTCAACTGACCTTCACTAAAACTGTCGGACCCCTATGACAGGGTTGCCTCATGGATGGATTTGGATTTGTTTTGGCATTGCTCATGCTGCTCATCGGAGCCGCAGTGGGACTCAGCGGTGCGTATGTAGTCTTTCGACGCCGGACGGCCGGCTTGGAGGAGGACTTCGACGCCGTTTCGTCACGCCTTTCGGAGGTGACGGCCCAGCTTGCAGCCGCCGACGCCGAACGCCGGCTTCTGTTCGCACAGAACCGGGAGCTGAGCGAATCAAGGACCTCAGACGGCAGCGTGTTGCGCGCCCTGGGGCCCGTGGCCGAAAAGCTCACTGCCGTACAGCAGCAGGTCTCGCTCCTGGAACGCGACCGAGTGGAGCAATATGGCCAACTCGCACAGCAACTCCAAGACGCCAGGCTCTCCGACGAACAGCTTTTACGGTCCACGCATGCCCTTGCGTCCGCACTCCGGTCCAACAGTGCCCGCGGACAATGGGGCGAGGTTCAGTTGCGCAGGGTTGTCGAAGCCTCTGGAATGCTCCGTCACGTGGACTTCCACGAGCAAGTGCACTCCGGCCGGAGCGAGAACACGCTGCGCCCGGACCTTGTGGTGCAATTGCCAGGCGGCAAGCAACTCGTGGTGGATGCCAAGGTCCCGCTGGCTTCCTACCTGGCGGCGCAGGAACAAGTGCACGGCGAAGGCTCCATGGGTGAATCAGTCGCGCCAGCGGCCAATCATGATTCCAAGACGCTCCTGGCACAGCACGCCAAGGCACTCAAAGCCCACATCGATGCCCTCGCAGCCAAGAAGTACTGGGACATTCCGGGCAACTCCCCGGAGCTCGTCATCTGTTTCCTCCCCGCGGAGTCGATTTTGGCTTCAGCCCTTGAAGCTGATCCGGCGTTGTTGGAGCATGCCCTTTCCCGGAACGTCGTCCTGGCCTCGCCGGGGACACTGCTGGCGGTTCTGAAGTCGGTGGCGTTCACGTGGCGGCAGGATGTCTTGACGGACAGCGCCCACGAGCTCTTCGAACTGGCCAAACAGCTCTACGAACGCATGGGCACGCTGGGCGAGAATGTCGGGAAACTTGGAAGTTCCTTGAAGACATCGGTGGATCGCTATAACGCGATGGTCGGCACACTGGAGGCACGTGTACTCCCTACCGCCCGCAAACTCAACACCATGGACGACGCCGGACTGGCCACCCCCCTGTCCGTCGAAGCAGTCCCCCGGGCCTTGGCTGCGCCCGAGCTGCTCGCAGTGGACTCCCTTGATGCTGCAGCCCAAGAGGAGTCTGCAGCTTAAAAGGACAGGCCCGCTGTGGCAGCTTCCGAAAGGGTGGCTGCCACAACGAGCCTGCTAAGTACATTCAGGATACGTACATTCAGGATAGGTACGTTCAGGACGTAGGGCGGTTCCCGCGGCCACCGAGGGCCCGGGTCACGTCGCCAGCCTCCTTGAGGGTAGCCCGCAATTCCTTCGGCAAAGAGAAGAGAAGGTCCTCCTCGGCCGTGACGACTTCCTGGACTTCGCCATAGCCGTAGTCCGCCAAAAGCCGGAGGACGTCCTGAACGAGCACTTCCGGGACGGAAGCCCCGGAGGTCACACCTACCGTGGCGACGCCCTCGAACCAGCTTTCATCCACCTCGTTCGCGAAGTCCACGCGGTAGGAGGTCCGTGCCCCATACTCAAGTGCCACTTCAACGAGGCGCACCGAGTTGGACGAGTTGGCCGAGCCCACCACTATGACCAGGTCAGCCTGGGGAGCGATCTTCTTGATGGCCACCTGGCGGTTGGTGGTGGCATAGCAGATATCGTCGCTGGGCGGATCCTGCAACGTGGGGAAGCGGTCCTTGAGCAGGCGGACGGTCTCCATCGTCTCGTCGACACTCAGGGTGGTCTGCGAGAGCCAGATGGTCTTCTCCGGGTTCCGCACGGTGACTTTGTCTACCTCGTGGGGGCCGTTGATGATCTGGATGTGCTCGGGTGCCTCGCCGGCTGTTCCTTCGACTTCCTCGTGGCCTTCGTGGCCGATCAGCAGGATGTCGTAGTCCTCTTTGGCGAATCGCACGGCTTCACGGTGAACCTTGGTGACCAGCGGGCACGTCGCGTCGATGGTGCGAAGACCGCGGTCTTCGGCGGACTGGACTACAGCCGGGGAAACGCCATGTGCCGAGAAGATCACCAAGGCACCTTCAGGAACCTCATCCGTTTCTTCGACGAAAATGGCGCCTTGCTCTTCGAGGGAGCTCACGACATGCACATTGTGGACGATCTGCTTGCGGACATATACGGGTGGTCCGTAGTGTTCCAGGGCTTTCTCAACAGCAATGACAGCCCTGTCCACGCCGGCACAATAGCCACGCGGAGCCGCCAGTAGAACCTTCTTGGGTCCAGTAACCGGGGCCGCCGCCTGAATCTCTTCCGGTGATCGCCGTCTGCGGGGCACCGTGGGCATCGGAATGGAAACTGCTGTGCTGGTCATCCCTCCATGCTACCGGCCCGGCCCCTGGCCGCTCGCAGAAGGTGATCTCCGTCTCGCGGACAGAATCCAGGCGATGACGCCCAGTGCCAGGAATGCACCTGACACCACAGCAGCGATGACAATCCATTCACCGAAGCCCGTCCGCACGGCCGAAAAGAACTCCTGCTCGAACAGTTCTGCAACACCGTTGCCACTGGAGAGGCTTCCCATCAGTCCGCCAGCCAGATCCACCGTCGCCGACCACAGCGCAGCAAGCACCAACCCGCCAAGTCCGAGGGAGACCATCACCAGGGAGCGGCGACGCGCAGCAGCGAGGGCCAACAGGACCGAAACAACAGCACCGACGGCGGCAAGCCACCAGAGCGGGGCAAAGGCCGCCACCCGATCAACCAATTGCTTTTGGGATGGTTCACCCATGGTCACCAAACTTTCCGCCGGGACCTCAATCTGTAGTCCGCTGGCGGAGGATAGACGGTCGCGGATAAGCCTGATGAGTGGGCCAATGTCCAGGAGCAGTGCTGTATGGGACACCGTCTCCTCCGGCTGCTTCCCTCCTCCGAAGTTCAACCGATGACTGTTCCTGGCCGTTTCTTCCCATGCTTTGGGGTACTCAGGCCATGACTGCATTCCGGATGCAGCTTCCCTGAGGGCATGCGCCGCCACCGATTTGAGTGGTTCCGGAAGATTTACGGAGGATTCGAAATTCCCCGCTGCGGCTGTAGCAAGCCGGCTTTGGAACTCGGGATCCTTGCCCAGCGCGCTGGCCAGGTGGACGAAGCCGTCCTCCTTGACCACGTTGACGTCCGCCCAAGCGGCCGGAACTGCGACGGCCGTCAGCAACAAGGCGAGGACCACTGCCACCGCGGAAATGAAACTGCGCAAAAGTCATCCTCGGGGGTAAGGGGCCAGTGCCACCATCCTAGGTCTGTCCACAGGATAGGAAAAATGTCGGGGTCCACTGCTAAAGCTATGGATAGAGTTGGAAGGCCGGCCCGGTACTGATTGCGTGCGGGACCGATTGGCCGCGACCACGGCCGCACAGCTAGCGAGGATATACACATGCAGGTAAACGCACGGATCACCCATGGCAGCTGACGCGAGCCCGGAATCAACGCTGCCCGGTACCGCTGCGGAGACCAGTCCCGACAACCCCTGGCCCCTGCAGTTGCTATCCAGGAAGCTAAAGGCCCACATCGAGCGTGCGCCCGCGGCGTGGATCGAAGGCCAGGTCATCGAACTCAACCGGCGTGGCGGGAACGCCTTCCTGACACTCCGGGACGTCGATGCTGAGATTTCACTGCCGGCGTCCGTATGGTCCACGGTCCTGGATCGCCAGAAGATACCCCTTGAACGTGGTTCCCGGGTGGTCGCCCTGGTCAAGGCCGACTTCTGGGTCAAGACCGGGCGCCTGAACATGTCCGTCAAGGACATCCGGCCCGTGGGCCTGGGTGATCTTCTTGCCCGGATCGAGCGGCTGCGCCAGGCCCTTGCCGCAGAAGGCCTGTTCGCCGACTCCCGCAAACGGAAGTTGCCCCTCCTCCCCCACCGCATCGGGCTCATCACAGGGCGGGATTCGGATGCCAAGAAGGACGTCCTCCGTAATGCGGCACTCCGCTGGCCGGCCGTTGAATTCGACGTTCGCGAGGTAGCTGTCCAGGGCAATACGGCCGTTGCACAGATCCTTGCCGCGCTCCGTTCGTTGGATGCCGATCCACACATCGACGTCATTGTCCTCGCCAGAGGTGGCGGCGCCTTGGAAGATCTTCTGCCGTTCAGCAATGAGGACTTGATCAGGGCAGTGGCAGCGGCAACAACGCCTGTGGTCAGCGCCATTGGCCACGAAGCGGATCGGCCCATCCTGGACGACGTGGCTGACCTGAGGGCATCGACACCCACCGACGCCGCGAAACGCATCGTTCCTGATGTCAGTGAGGAACTCGCCATGGTCCGCCAGGCCCGGGACCATCTTCGCCGGAGCATTGGCAGGATGGTGGACAGGGAGACGGACCGGCTTCACGCATTGAGGTCGCGGCCCGTCCTGGCAACGCCGGACACCATGGTCGCAGCAAGATCAGAGGACATCACCCGGCTTCAGCGAAGGTCGCATGCAGCCGTCAGCACAGCGGTGGTCCGGGCGCTTGACCAGGTCCACCACCTGCGTGCCCAGGTGCGGGCATTATCTCCGCAGAAGACCCTGGACCGCGGCTACGCCGTTGTCCAGATCGTCGGTGAAGACCAAGCCGGACACACAGTGGTCAGCAGCCCGGCACAGACTCCCGAAGGCACGCCCCTGGCCATCAGAGTGGCAGAAGGCCGGTTCAGGGCTGTCTCCAGCGGCCAAGCACAACTCGCCGAGCGCTGATTTCGCGGCAGCTGCACGGCACAAACACTCACCATCGAATGCGAAGGACCACCATGACAGAGAACAATCCCACAGCACCTTCAACGGATTCCCTGGATTCCCTCAGCTACGAGGAAGCCCGCGAACAACTTGTGGCAGTGGTCAGCCGGTTGGAAGCAGGCGGAGCCAGCCTTGAGGAATCGCTGGCGCTCTGGGAGCGGGGCGAGGCGTTGGCAAAGCGTTGCGAGGACTGGCTTGAGGGCGCCCGCAAACGGCTGGCAACAGCCAGGGACGCTACCAACGACGCCGGGGCTGCCGCCGGCACAGACCAGCCGCGATGACGGCTCCCTGAAGCTCAGGATTCCTCAACAAGGGCACGTTCCGTCGCGACGTCGAAGTCCGCCTTTGGCCATTCCAGGGACAAGCCCTCCAAGGCGTCCAAAAGCAACTGCTGGACGGCGATCCGGGCGTACCACTTCTTGTTCGCCGGAACAACGTGCCATGGGGCGACGTCAGTGGACGTCTTCGCAAAGGCCATGTTGTAGGCATCCATGTAGTCATCCCAGAACGCCCGCTCCGCGAGATCGCCCCGGCTGTATTTCCAGTGCTTGCCGGGATCATCGAGCCGCGCCAGCAGGCGCTTCTTCTGCTCATCCTCGCTGATGTTGAGCATGACCTTAACGATGGTGGTTCCCTGTTGGGCCAGCCTGGACTCGAAATCGTTGATAGCGGCGTAGCGCCGTTCCAATTCCGCGGAGTCCGCCCATGCGTGGACCCGGTGGATCAGGACGTCCTCATAATGTGAGCGGTCAAAGACTCCCACCATCCCAGCAGCGGGTGACTCTTTCTCGATCCGCCACAGAAAGTCGTGCGACTTTTCCTCATCAGTGGGTGCCTTGAATGCCTTCAGCTGGACACCCTGGGGATCCATTGCGCCCACGACGTGGCTGACGATGCCGCCCTTCCCGGCAGTGTCCATGGCCTGAAGTATCAGCAGGAGCCGCTTGTTGCTCCCGAACTTCCCCTCTGCGAAGAGCTTTTCCTGAAGTTCTGCAAGCCTGGCGTCCTGTGCAGCCAACAAGGACTTGCCGTCGGCCTTTGTTCCGGCGTAGCCAGGCGTGGCCTGGGGATCCACGCCGGCCAACGAAAAACCCGGCCCAACCTTCAGCACCTTGGCTGGACTCTCGGCGAACTCCACTGCAACGGGCATGGCTTGCCTTTCTGCCTGACGCGACCTCGTGACGCGGCCATGCACCACAGGCTAGTTCCCGGGGTACCTCGACAGGAAGTCCGCCATGCGGCCAATTGCCTCTTCAATGTCCTTGACGTTGGGCAATGTCACCATCCGGAAGTGGTCCGGCCGCACCCAGTTGAAGGCACGTCCGTGGGAAACCAGGATCTTCTGCTCCTTCAGCAGGTCCAGGACGAACTTCTCGTCATCCCGGATGTGGTAAACCTCTGGATCCAGCCTGGGGAACAGGTAGAGGGCACCCCTGGCCTGCTGCGTGCTGACACCCGGGATCGCGTTCAGGAGGTCATACGCTTTGTTGCGCTGCTCCAGGAGCCTGCCACCGGGAAGGATGAGATCGTTGATGCTCTGGTAGCCGCCAAGCGCTGTTTGTATGGCGTGCTGTGCCGGGACGTTGGCGCACAACCGCATATTGGCCAGCAGGTTGATGCCTTCAAGGTAATCGGCAGCATCCTTCTTGGGACCGGAAATGGCCATCCATCCGGCGCGGTAGCCACAAACGCGGTAGGCCTTGGACAAGCCACTGAACGTCAGGCACAGGACGTCGTCGCCGGTCAGTCCGGCAAGGTTCACGTGGACAGCGTCTTCGTAGAGGATTTTCTCGTAGATTTCATCGGCAAACAGGACCAGGCCATGCTTCTCGGCCAAAGCAACGATCTGCTTGAGCGTGTCCTCGGGGTAGACGGCGCCCGTGGGGTTGTTCGGATTGATGACCACGATGCCCTTGGTCCGCGGCGTGATCTTGGACTCCAGGTCCTCCAGATCAGGTTGCCATCCCGACTCCTCGTCACAGAGGTAGTGGACGGGCCGGCCGCCGGCCAGGGCAACGGAAGCCGTCCACAGGGGGTAGTCCGGCGTGGGAATCAGCACTTCATCGCCATCTTCGAGAAGGGCCATGAGGGACATGGTGATGAGTTCGCTGACCCCATTGCCGAGGTAGATGTCATCAACGTGGATGTTCTGGATTCCGCGGGTCTGGTAGTACTGCGAGACGGCCGTCCGGGCCGAGAATATGCCGCGTGAGTCGCTGTAGCCCTGGGCATTGGGCAGGTGGCGGATCATGTCCACCAAAATGGCGTCAGGCGCTTCAAAGCCGAAGGGAGCCGGGTTTCCGATGTTCAGTTTGAGGATCCGGTGACCCTCTGCCTCCATCTGCTGGGCGGCCTGAAGAATCGGTCCACGGATGTCGTAAAGGACATTATGAAGCTTGGTGGACTGCTTGAAATTCGCCATTCATCAAATATGCCACACCGGTGATGGACTTCAGTTGAGACTTAACTCACAGATACGACGACGGCGGTGACAGACCCGCACGGGTCCGCCACCGCCGTCGTACGCGGTTTACGTCAGGCGCTACTTAACGATGCCCTTGTCTTTCAGCCATGCGGCCGCGGCATCCTTGGGGCTTTGCTTCTGGTCCCCGCTGACTGCCCGGTTCAGGTCCACAAGGTCATCGGTGGTCAGGATCCTGGACACATTGTTGAGCGCGTCCTTGGCCTTGTCCGTCATTTTGGCCTTGTTGTAGAGCGGCAATACCTGCTGGGCCTTGAAGTTGTTCTTGGGGTCTTCCAGGACCACGAGGTCGTTGTCAGCGATTGACGGTGTGGTGGTGTAGATGTCGGCCACCTGAACCTTGTCCTCCAACAGCGCTTGGAGCGTCAGGTTCCCGCCGCCGTCGTTGAATGGCTGCAGGCCCTTGAGCTCGCAGTTGTAGTTCTTCTTCAGCCCGGGGAAGCCATAAGCACGGGTCTCGAACGTTGCCGGGGCCGCCATCGTGAAGTCCTTGCAGACCTTGGCGAGGTCCTCGATGGACTTGAGCTGGTACTTTTCGGCAGTGGCCTTGGTGACCACCATGGCGTCCTTGGACTCCGCCTTTGCCGGATCAAGCACCGCCAGTCCCTCCGGAAGCTTGCCAGGAAGCGCCTTGTACACGTCCTCAGCCGAGACCTCCGTGGCCTCTGGATCAACATAGGAGAGCAGGTTGCCGGAGTAGTCCGGGACGAGGTCCACGGACCCGTCCTGGACAGCCTTGAAGTAGATTTCGCGCGAGCCGATGTTCGGCTTGGTAGTGGCCGTAACACCGGCCGCGTTCAGGGCGCCCGCATAGACCTCGCCAATCACCTGGCTCTCTGGAAAGTCGGCCGATCCAACCACAAGGGGCCCACTGGATCCGCTGGATCCACCGGGAGCAGAAGTGGACGGGGTGGCCAAAGGGCTGCCGCCGCACGCGCTCAAGGCGAGGGCCACACCGACGCCGGCCGCGAGGCCGCCGAGTCCACGGCGCGTAAGGGTCATGGGAACGGGATTTTTCATGGTGTACCTCCTTGAACGGCAGCCGCGGCGGGAGCTGCGGCTGTGAGATCGTCGGCCGCCGTGTGGCGTCCGCTTGAGTCGAGGGTGAGGCCGGGCGGGAGGACCAGCCTCTGCAGGGCGGCCAGAACGAGGTCCACCGCAATGGCAAGGGCAGCGATCAGCAGCGATCCACCAAGCATCCGCGGAAAGTCCTGCAGGACAAGCCCATCGAATAAATACCGTCCCAGGCCACCCAGCGGCAAGTACGCAACTACCGAAACGGTTGCAATCACTTGCAAAACAGCTGTCCGGATGCCACCGAACATCACCAGGAGCCCATTGGGGAGCTCAACACGGAACAGGATCTGAAGCTCCGTCATGCCCATGGCCCGGGCTCCGTCCACCACCGTGGCATCCACGCTGGAGATACCCGCATACGTCCCCGCAAGCAATGGTGGAACCGTGAGGATCACCAGGGCCCACACCGGCGGCATCAAACCGCTGCCGGCCAACAAGGCAAAGAGGACCAGCAGACCCAGAGTGGGCAGGGCCCGCAGGGCGCCCGCAATGGCCACGGCAACCACCCTGCCGCGTCCCGTGTGGCCAATGTAAAGACCCACAGGTACTGCAATGGCCGCAGCGATGAGGAGCACCAGCCCGCTGTACTGCAGATGCTCGGACAGCCGCGTGGGGATGCCTCCGCTTCCCGTCCAATGAATGGGATCCGTCAACCACGCAATGGTGTCCGTAAAAACGTTGCTCATGCCGATGCACCCGGATCCGGCCGTACTGGGGCGTGGGGCAGGTGTGGTCCGGTTTTCGGTTCAGTGAGCAAGGCGGTGCCGTTCTTGCGTTCGCCCGTGCCGCCGCCTGCCGCCCGTGTCCACGGAGTCAGGAGACGCTCCAGCACCACAAGGACTGCATCCATCAGCAAGGCGAGGATAAGGATGGCGATGATGCCAACCACTACTTCGGTGACGAAGGTCCTCTGCAAACCATCGGTGAACAGGATTCCGAGGTTGCCGACTCCCAACAGGGCAGCAACGCTGACCAGCGAGATGTTGCTGACTGACACGACGCGGAGCCCGGCGAAAAGGACCGGCAGTGACAGCGGGAGGTCCACCTGGAAGAAGCGGGCCGAGGGCTTGAAGCCCATGGCCACGGCAGCGTTGCGGAGATCGTCGTCAACGGAGTCGAACGCATCCATGGCGGCACGGACCAGCAAGGCCACCGCATAGATCGTCAAGGCGACCACGACGTTGAGGGGATCCAGGATCCGCGTGCCCAGGATGGTGGGCAGGATGATGAAAAGCGCCAGGGACGGGATGGTGTAGAGCAAGGACGTCGCCGTGGCCACCACAGACCTCAGGGTACTGTTCCGCCGGGCGAGCTGCGCCAGGGGAATTGAGATCACCAGCCCAAGCAGCATCGGGATGAGTGCGAGCACAAGGTGCTGGCCGGCCAAGCCGAGAACCAGGCCAATGTTCGCCAGGAACCACTCCATCAGGTGGCGTCCTCCCTGTGGCGGCGGACTTCCTCGATCAGGGCAAGGACTTCCGGCGCCTTCAAGACCCCGGCTACCCTGCCGTCGTCGTCCACGGCAACGCCCAATCCCGATGGCGAGGACAACGCCGAATCCAGCGCCCGGCGCAAAGTGTCTCCCTTATGGAAGAGGGAACCTCCGGGGACCAGCCCGGCACCGTCCCGGGGTGAGGACCACCCGAGGGGACGTGATTCGTCGTCCACCACCAGCGCCCACTCCCCCGAACGGCGTCCGGCGTTTTGGCCCTCGGTTTGTCCCACCATGGTGACGGGGTGGAGTCTCACGGAGTCGGCGACGTCGAAGGCAAGGTGGCGGAAACCACGGTCCCTGCCCACGAAGGAGGCCACGAAATCGTTGGCCGGTGCCCGCAGGATTTCTTCCGGGGCGGCATACTGGGCAAGCTTGCCGCCAACAGCAAAGACTGCCACTTTGTCGCCCAACACCGTGGCCTCGTCAATATCATGCGTGACAAACACGATGGTTTTAGCCAGCTCGCGCTGCAGGCGCAGGAGTTCCTGCTGGAGTTCATCGCGGACCACCGGGTCAACGGCGCTGAAGGGCTCGTCCATCAGAAGCACCGGCGGGTCGGCTGCGAGCGCGCGTGCCACTCCCACGCGCTGCTGCTGACCGCCTGACAGTTGCGAGGGATACCGTTTGCCGAGCACCGAAGCCAGCCCAACGACGTCGAGAAGTTCTGCGGCACGTTTGCGCGCATCCGCTTTGGATACGCCGTTGAGCCGCGGAACCGTAGCGATGTTATCCAAAACGGACCGGTGCGGAAGCAGCCCGGAGGACTGCATGACATAGCCCATGGAGCGGCGAAGCTGCGCTGCCGGCACTGTGGAGACATCCTTGCCTGCCACCGTGATGGTGCCCGAACTTGGTTCCACCATGCGGTTGATCATGCGCAGGGACGTCGTTTTGCCACAGCCCGAGGGACCGACGAGGACGGTGATGGCCCCCTTGTCGATGGACATGGTCAGGTTGTCGACGGCCGGCTGGCCGCCTTGGTATTGCTTGGTCACGCTCTGGAACTCAATCATGGCTTCTGCCATACCCGGGCCTATCTTCGGCGGACGATCTTCACCCAGCGTAGCCAGCACCACCGACGATGTCAGCGACGCCACGTATTCCGTAATGAATCGGCAATGTTCAGCGTTTGCGTCGTTTGCCGCCCTTTGCTGCGCGTTCCTGGGCTTGATCGTGCCGGTGTCTTTCCGCGGCACGCTGTCCCCTGTCCGCCGACATCACCTTTTGATGCCATTCGCGCTGATAGGCCCGCCTGGCTGCGGCATCGTGTTTCCGGTTCAGGGCCGCCAGTTCGCGTTGCAGTTTGAGGTAGCTGCCCCACCGGCGCTCGTCCAGGGTTCCGTCGGCGAGCGCCTCCAACACGGCGCACCCCGGCTCGGCTTGGTGAGAGCAATCGGCGAAGCGGCATCCGGCGAACAGCCCCTCAAGGTCGCCGAACATCTCCTCCATTCCGTCTTCGGCGTCGAACAGCCCAAAGCCACGGACACCTGGAGTGTCCATGAGCACGGCACCGCCTGCCAAGGGGACCAGTTCCCGGGAGGTAGTGGTATGCCGCCCCTTGCCGTCACCGGCACGCACCTCACCCGTTGCCTGGAGATCGCGTCCGGCGAGGGCGTTGATGAGCGTGGATTTGCCGGCACCCGAAGGGCCGAGCAGCACCAGCGTAGCCCCATCCGGGATGTGCTGCCTGAGGTCCTCAATGCCGTCGCCCTGCTCTGCTGACGTGGTGACCACCTCCACGCCGGCAGCCTGGAGGATGACTTCACCTACGACGTCGTCTGCCAGGTCCGCCAGGTCGGCTTTGGTAATGACGACCAGCGGAGTTGCGCCGGAATCCCATGCGGCCACGAGCGTCCGCTCCAGCCGGTTATGGGTAAGAGGCCGGTCCACGGGAACCACTACCGCCACGATGTCGATGTTGCTGCCCAGGATTTGTTCTTCGGAGGATGCCTCGAAAGCGCGCTTTCGGCTCAGGGCCGAATGCCGGGGAAGAACCTCGACGACGGATGGCTCACCGGCGCTGTTATGCCCCAGCCACACCCAGTCACCAGTGGCGGGCACCAAACCATGCCCGGGATAGGGAAGATGGAGCAGGCCGCTGCTCGAGGCTACGAGCACACGGTTCCTGTCGAGGCGGACTACCCGTGCCGGAGTGTTGTGGCTGGTGTGGCCGTCCGTAGCCGGGTTGGCGCGGAAGAGTTCAGCGGTGCTTTCGGTATAGCCGTAGTCTGTTGGGCCTTGGAGACGGTGGCCGTCGACTGCGTCGCTGAAACTGTTTTTTGGGTCGCTTGAAGAAGCGTAAGTATTCACGTTTGGTACCTCTGCTGAGGCCCGGCCGCCTAGCCTTGGCTGGCTGATGCCGGGACAGGAATGGTGGTGTGATGACGGTGCGCCGCGCGTGGGTGCGGGGCGCGCAGGATTATGGCAATCATCAGTTCCACCTCCTCAGCATCCGGGCCGGCAGCTGGCGGGCCGGCAACGTTCTACAGCGTAGCCAAGCCACTGGGCCTTTGGCTAGGTCTTTTGGGAGGCCTTTAGTCGAGCTTCCCGTCGGCTGGCCGCTCATTGTGCAGACGTATTGCCACGTCCACCAGGGAGACCCGGTTGAGTTTGCCGATATCTTCCAGGGGAATCCACGCCGCATGGGTAGTGCTGCCATCCACCTCGTGCGTCAGCTCGCCACCGACGATCGTGGCCTCGTAGACCAGCCGGAGCGCCTGGAAGTCCCGCAGCGTACCGTCCTGCCCGGCTTCCGCGGGCCAGTGTCCGACGTCGATGCCCAGCATGCGATCGATGCGGGCCTCATAACCGGTTTCTTCATAGACCTCGCGGCGGCATCCGTCCACGGGATGCTCCGCAAGGTCCAGTCCGCCACCCGGCAGAGTCCAGCCTTCTTTGCCGTCCTGCTTCCAGTAGGCGAGAAGAATCCGGTCCTCCTGAATGATGATGGCGTAAGCGGCGGGGCGGGTGTCGAACTCCAGGGTCATGGTGCCAGCTTAGTAGGCAGCTACTTCCCAGCCGGTCTGCACTAAGGCAATTCGGCCGCCATGATCGGCCCGGCTTCTTCCGGGCCGAGGTCCGGTCCTTCGCGGAGCTCGACGACGGTCCCCGCTTCGGCGAGCTCCAGCACCTTGATGCTGTTGAGGCCACGCTTCACTAGAGGCGCCGGGGCATACAGGGTTACCTGGGGCCCTTTGTCCCAGTACCGGCCCAACAGGAAGCCGTTGAGCCAGACGAAGCCCTTCCCGGAACCAGGGAGCGCAATATATGTATCCGCCGGTTCCGCAACCTCGAACTGCGCTCCGGATAGTCCCTCGAGCTCCTCTGCCGCCCATTCCGCCAACGGTACTGGCGTTTGCGTCCAGTGGAAGGTGTAGCGCTGGTTGATCAGGACACCGCCCTGGATTCCTTTGCCATGCCCGGTCAGGGGACCATAGTTGATGCGGCCCAGGTTCTCCACGAGGATCTCCAGCTTGGCCGGGACGCCGGCTCCGGTGACAGCCAACCCTTCGGCCCCGTTCACATCGTCCAGGACCCCGGCAAACTGACCATCCACCCAGATGTAGGCACGGTCATTCAACCCTGTGATTTTGAGGCGGCTCTCCACTGGAGCCCCGGGGCGTCCCGGGAGAGTCGCCTCGGCCGCATAAAGGACCATGCCGGCGTCGAGTCCCAACTGTTCAAAAGTGAGCGGTTTGACGCTGGTAACCGGCTTGCCCGAATCGCGGACGAGCTCCAACAGGTCCCGGCCTTCCGTCAGGGCCAGGGACTGCGCTGGAAGGACCGGGGCGTCCGTGAGCAACCCGGCAGGCAGTTCAGGAAGGTCCTCGATGCCCTGGGCGCGGTAGAACTCCTTGCGGAAGGCATGGAATTTTGGCGTTAATGCTCCGTTCTCGGCAATGGGGGCATCGGAGTCGTAGCTGGTGACCGTCGGCTGGAGCATGATGCCATCGTGGTTGCTGCCGGATCCCAGGCCAAAGTTGGTGCCTCCATGTGCCATGTAGACGCACACCGATCCACCAGCATCGAGCATCTTCCGTGCTTCCGCAGCGGCGTCGTGGGCGTCGCGGCGGTGGTGGTGTTCGCCCCAGTGGTCAAACCAACCACCCCAGAATTCGACATTGAAGAACGGCTCTTCCGGTCGGCGCCTCTGCCATGTTGCGATGGCCTCGTCACCCCGGCTTCCCAACGTGGCTGTCGCCCAGGTCCCCTCGACGGAGCCGCCGTCGAGGAAGTAGTCGGTGCCGCCGTCGGCGGTGAACAGCAGCTCAGTGACCCCGCGCTCCTCCAAAGCACGGCGGTTCCAGCGGATGTACTCGTGGTCGTCGCCGTAGCTGCCATATTCGTTCTCAATCTGGACGGCGACGACCGGGCCACCCGCCGATGCCTGCCGTGAGGCGACCTGCGGGAGAAGGTGATCGAACCACTCCTCGATCGCGGCCGTAAACTGTGGATCCATGCACCGCAGGCCGATCCCGGGGATTCCGGTGAGCCAGGCCGGGAAGCCGCCGTTGTCCCACTCCGCGCAAATGTAGGGGCCCGGCCGGACAATGACGTCCAAACCTTCCTCCGCTGCGAGATCGATGAAACGGCCAATGTCCCGCCAGCCTGTAAAGTCCGGCGCCTCTTCGCGCTTAGGCTGGTGGAAGTTCCAGGCGACGTAGGTGTCAACAGTGTTGGCGCCCATGGCCTTAAGCCGACGTAGCCGGTCCTGCCACAAATCGGGGTGAACCCGGAAGTAGTGGATGGCTCCCGCAAGGATGCGATACGGTTCACCCGAACGGTAGAGGACGGCGTCGTGGTAGCTCAAAAGGGCGTTGTTCACACGGAACAGATTAGCTCAATTTCCAACATTTATGCACAGGTGATGAACACATGACCAATCTTGATACTTCGCCGGCGGAACAAGTCTGCCCCGCCGCCCATGAAGGACAAGGCCCGTGCGTGCAGTTATGGCCCGAGCGTGAAGTTCCGCTGGGCGGCGTCCGTGCCATGAACGTGTTCCGCACGTTGCCCCAGCGCGGTTTGCCCACCGTTGGCGCTTGGTGCTTCCTGGACCGTTTTGGGCCGGACCGTGTGGCAATGAGCGTTCTCCCCCACCCCCATTGCGGTCTCCAGACGGTGACATGGCCGCTGGAAGGGGCCGTTAGGCACCGCGACAGCGTGGGAAGCGATGTTGTGGTCAAACCCGGTGAACTGAACATCATGACCGCCGGCCACGGAATCTCGCATTCGGAATTCTCGGTCCTGCCTGCGGCTACGGTGGCCGGAACGGATGACGGGATTCCCATGTCGCGGGGACTCCAGTTGTGGGTTGCACTCCCCGACGAGCACCGGCACCGCGAACCGTCCTTCGAGCAACACAGCGAGCTTCCAGTCGCTGTTGGCGAAGGCTACACGGCAACCGTGATGGTGGGTGAATTCGCTGGCCAGCGCTCACCTGCCACGATGTTCAGCCCCATCGTTGGTGTGGACATCACCGGCGCAGGTACGCTCCAGCTTCCGCTTCGACCCGAGTTTGAGCATGCAGTGTTGGTGCTGGACGGGCACCTGGTCATCGACGGCGAAGACATCGAACCAGGCCCCTTGGCCTACCTGGGTGCCGGCAGGCACAACCTGATCGTGGAGGCCCAACCGGATACCCGTTTCATGCTTTTGGGTGGCGAACCGTTCGGGGAAGACCTCTTGATGTGGTGGAACTTCGTGGGACGCACGCATGAAGAAGTGGAAAAAGCGCGTCTGGAATGGGAAGCCGAAGGCCTGCTCGACGACGACGCCGCCGCCACGTCACGCTTCGGCTTGGTCCAGGGCCATGGTCCTGACGCAGGACCGGAAGCCGGACGCATCCCCGCGCCGCCACTTCCGGGCGTTAAGCTCCGGCCCCGTACCAGGGGCTGAGTCAAGCGCTACGCCCGCTGCTCGGCCACAAGCCGGGGGACGCCGAACACAGGGTCCTGTTGGAGAATCCGGACATCGACGATACCCTGCTCGGCCAGCCGCGCCTTGAATGATTCCTGCAGGCGGCGGACGTTCATGCCCAGTCCACTGCCCAGAATCACGGGACCGTCCAAGCCCAGTTGTCGAACGACCTGCTCGGCCAGGTCAGCCAGGTCCTTGCCCGCCTGGTCCACCAGCCTGGCGCTGGTTTGATCACCGGCGTCCGCAGCCTCGACGACCAGCCGCGCTTGTTGCGCCCAATAACGGCGACCGGTTTCCGGGGAGTGGAACAAGGCGATCAGTTTGCCAGGCTCCTCCACTCCACAGGAGTCCAGCAAGGCACGGCTCAGGGTGTCCGGCTCAAGTCCCTGGTTCATCCGCCGCAAGCTGTGGCGGACGGCTTCGCGACCCAGCCAGTAGCCGCTTCCCTCGTCGCCCAGAAGATAACCCCAGCCTCCGGCGCGGGCTTCCTCACCGGCCGCGTTCCGTCCCCACGCGGCAGAACCGGTTCCGGCAATCACCGCGACGCCTGTGCTTGCTCCCCCTGCCGCCAGAAGCAGCCTGGAATCGTGAACCACGGTGATGCGCGCCCCGGGGACGTGTGGGGAGATCAAGTCGGCGAGCGCTTGCGCGTCCTCATCGGTATCAATTCCTCCGGCGCCAGCGTAAACCTGGTCAATGTCACCGCCGCCGATCTTTGCGAAGAGTTCGGCGAGATTTGCCATGGCCTGCTCGCGGCTCACATTCTGCACATTGGAGCTTCCGGCGCTTTCGTCCAGGACGGGAACGCCGTCTTCGAACCTCACGCCGCGCGTTTTCGTTCCGCCGATATCCAGCCCGATCACGGTACCGGTGAGTGCCTCCGTGGACGCGTGGGAATGCATGGCAGAGTCAAGATTGTTCACCGTGAAAGACTAGCTTGGAGCGCCCCGAGGAGAAACTGCACATGTCGCATTCCCTGTTTGATACGCCTTTCATTGCAGCGCCCATGGCTGGTGGAACGTCCACTCCCGCACTCGTGCAGGCAGTCCAGGCCGGCGGAGGCTTGGGTTTTCTGGCGGCCGGCTACAAAAGTCCCGAGGCCATGGCAGCCGAGATCGCAGCAGCGCGTGCCATGGGCATCCGGTTCGGAATGAACGTTTTTGTACCGGACACGCTGCAACTCTCCCCGTCCGCCGGGGCGCGCGCGAGGCTGGAGGCGTACCGGACGGAACTTGAAGCAGAGGGCGCCCGCTACGGCGTGGCAATCCCAGCCCTCCGATTTGACGACGACGACGCCTGGCAGGACAAAATCGACGCGCTGATCGCGGATCCTGTGGAGTTCGTCAGCTTCGTCTTCGGGCTTCCGGGACGCTCTGTGGTCAAGGCCCTGCAGAAGGCCGGAACTGCTGTCATCTCCACTGTGACCAGTGTCGCCGAGGCCCTTGCGGCCGCCGAGGAAGGCCCGGATGCCCTTGCGGTGCAGCACAGTTCTGCAGGAGCACACAGTGCGACGTTCCTGGCGGCCGACCCGGGAGAAAGCAGCACGACGGCGGGTCTCATCGCCGAGGTGCGTACCGCCGTCGACCTTCCGCTGATTGCGGCCGGTGCGGTGAGCGACGGTACAGCGCTTCGCGAAGTCCTGGCTGCTGGTGCGTCAGCCGCGCAAGTTGGTACGGCGCTGGTACGAACGGAGGAAAGCGGAGCCCGGCAACCGCATAAAGATGCCCTGGGCGACCCGCGCTTTACGGAGACGGCCAGGACCCGGGCCTTTACGGGACGATACGCCCGTTCACTGGTCAACGCGTTCGTTCGCGATCACGCGGACGCGCCAGAGGGTTATCCGGCAATCCACCACCTGACGGCGCCGATCCGGGCAGCAGCATCGGCGGCGGGTGATCCTGACCGCCTCAATCTGTGGGCAGGCACTGGTTGGCGATCAGCAAAGGAAGGATCCGCAGTGGATGTTGTCAGGGGTTTCCTGAGCGGGCTCTGACAAGCTCGGCCAGCAATGCTTCGCCCTCCGTTACCACCAGCTCACGGAACAGCCTGACGGCGTCGGGTTCGAAGGTGCGCTCCCGCCATGCCATGCCGATTTGCCGGAACGCAAGGTCGGATTCGATGGGAACTTCCACAAGTCCCAACTCAGCCCCTGGCAGGAACTGGCCAGTTCCGGAGCCGGGCCCGGCGGGAGGCAGGATGCAGAAGCCCAGCCCGGCCGCCACCAGCCCCCTGGCAGTGTGGGATTCCTGGACTTCAAAGGCGGTCCGCGGACGGAAGCCCGCTTCGCGCAACAGCGCTTCGCCCAAGGCCCGGAGCCCGACGCCAGCCGGCAGCGTCACATAAGGGTCATGCCGCAGCTCGGACAGGTGCACGCTGGGGCGGCCCGCGAGTGGGTGCCGATAATGCAGCACCACACGCAGTGGCTCCCTGTAGAGGGGCAGGGAGTGGATGCCCCTGCCTTCCGGGGCGATCGGTGCAGTGAGGGCGAAATCTGTATCGCCCCTGGCTAGTTCGTCCAGGCAGTCGTCGCGCGGACCCTGCCGTAGCTCGAAGACCGTATGCGGATGCCTGCCCCGGTACGCGCTGATGAGCAGGGGCAGAGTCGCTTCACCGAACGTGTGCTGGAACGAGATGCCGATGCGTCCCCTCACCACCTCCGATTCGTGCCTGACCCTGTCCAATCCGGCTTGGAAGTCTTCCAACGCTGCTTCGATGTAGGGCAGCAACGTCCTTGCCGCCGGAGTCAGTCGGATGCCACGCCCGTCACGAACAAGAAGATCCATCCCCACAATCGCGCTTGCCCTCGCCACTGCACGACTCACCGTGGACTGGGGGACGCCGAGGAGCTCGGCCGTCTCCGTCATATGCTCCGTCCGGCCCAGTTCTGCCAGGACGGGAAGCAGCGGCAGGAGCTGCACAAGCTGTTGGTGATCAGGTTCCATGTGCCTGCCGTTCCGCTCCAGCATCAGTAGGACAATCATGCAGTTTTGCATGAATCATAAGCGAATGATGCATTGGATCACCCAATCCGGGAAGCCTAATCTGGGCCAGTGACTAAAACAGCCGTGAGCGTTACACCATGGGAAGGACACGCCAAGGGTTCCCGTGGCTATCGACGCGTGCTTGCCGCGTTGGCTTTGGCCGGGGTTGCGACGTTCGCCCAGCTGTACTCAACCCAGGCAGTCCTGCCACTGATGGCCGCCGACCTCCGAATTTCCGCAGCTGAAGCCGCACTGAGTATCTCGCTGGCCACCGTTGGACTTGCCGTCAGCGTCCTGCCGTGGTCCTTCGTGGCAGACAGGATCGGCCGGGTTCGTGCAATGGCCATCGGCATCGGAGCTGCGACGGTGCTGGGGCTGGTTGTTCCACTGGCGCCGACTGTTCCACTGGTTCTGGGACTGCGGACTCTTGAAGGCATGGCCCTGGGCGGAATCCCAGCCATAGCCATCGCGTACCTGAACGAAGAAGTCACAAAAATCCACACGGCGTTGGCGGCCGGAAGCTACGTTGCCGGAACCACGCTCGGCGGACTGGCCGGACGCTTGGTCGCGGGTCCAGTGGGAGAACTCTGGGGGTGGCGGGCAGCCGCGCTGGCAGTGTCCTTGCTGGCCACCGTCTCGGCGGTACTGTTCGTGGTGCTGGTTCCCAAACAGCGTCGCTTCATGCCCGCGCCGGCCAGTGGATTCCGAGGAGCCTTGCGCACGCTGGGGAGCCATTCCAGAAACCCCAAACTGTTCTCCCTTTACCTTCAGGCATTCCTGCTCATGGGCGGATTTGTCGCTGTCTACAACTACCTCGGGTTCCGGCTCCATGCGGCACCATTCGGGCTTCCCACGACGGTGGTGAGCCTCATTTTCCTGGCCTATCTGTCCGGAACCGTAAGCTCCCGGTGGGCGGCCGGACTCACCACGCGCTTCGGGCGGCGCAACGTCCTGCTCTTTGGGATTGTCATGATGATCACGGGCCTCGCCCTGACGTTGGCAGAGAACCTCGTGGCAACGTTGATCGGCCTCGTGGTGTTTACTGGAGGCTTTTTCGCAGCCCACAGCGTGGGCTCCGGCTGGACCGGTGCCATCGCCACAACAGGACGCGCCCAAGCGGCATCGCTCTACAACCTCTCCTACTACTTGGGGTCCAGTGTCATCGGCTGGGCGGGAGGCCTGGCTTACCAGGCGTTCGGGTGGCCGTCTTTGGCCTGGAGCGTCATGGCGCTTGCCTTCACGACGGCGGTAATCACCGCCGTCGTGCATCGCTCACCGACCCCGCAAGAATAATCCACGCTGTACCGGGTCGACCCTAGGCAAATATTCGGGAACAACGGGCGGGAACGAATGGATGGCCAGGATTTCAATGATTATGATGAATGAAAGGCAATTTCAGGAGGATCCGTGAGCAACCCCGCGAAGAATGTTCGGACACATTCAGGCAGCGCCGAGCCGCTGGACGCTATTGATGAACGAATCCTCGCCGCCCTGGTAGAGGACGCCCGCATCTCCAACAAACAATTGGCGGAACTCGTGGGAATCGCTCCCTCCACTGCTCTGATGCGGACCAGGGCCCTGTCCGAACGCGGGATCATCGAAGGCTTTGAGGCGATCCTCAGCCTGCCGGCGATCGGCCGCTCAGTGCAGGCGCTCATTGCTGTCCGTCTCCGCGCCCATGATAGGGACCAGATCGACCGCTTCACCGCACGCGTCCCTAAGCTGCCGGCGGTGATCTCCACCTTCCACACCACCGGCTCCGTGGATTATCTTCTGCACATTGCCGTCGCCAACACCGACGACCTCCGCAACTGGCTTCTCGATAACCTCGCTACTGATCCGGTGGTCGGACACACGGAAACCACCATGGTCTTCCAGCACATCCCCGGAAACCGAGGTCCGCTTCCCGAGTAGCCCGGCTCAGGCGCGCAGGGCGCCCCGGACTGATGCCGCAGCGAGCGCCAGCGCCGCAACCCCGCATAGCACCGTAAAACCAACGACGGCGGTCTGCAAGCCCAACGCCGACACCGCCAGTCCCAAGCCAATCACCGGAACCGCGCTTCCCAGATAGGTGATGACGTACACCGTACTGATGACCTGCGCATGCCGGGCCGCCTCTACCTTCCCGGCGACGTCGTTGAACACCTGACGGAACGCGATGCCCTGCCCTGCACCGGCGGTCACGCTGGCGGCCACCAGCACCAACGGGCTCGACCAAGCGGCGGCAGCTCCCACCAGGACTATGGAGACGCCCAACACCGCCAGGGCAACGGGGACCAGGTAGCGTCCGCGTACTCCCACCAACTGGCTGAGCGCCGATGCGCCCAAGGTCACCCCCGCCGTCAGCCCGACAAGGGGCCTGGAATCGGCATGCACCACCGTTGCGAAATATCCCGGAGCCAGCGACAAACAGAAGCCAAAGACTGCGAAGCTTAGGAAGCCCACCGCGGATGCCATCCAAAAGGCACCGCGTGCATGACTGGAAATAGCGGGCTTTCGTGGAGCGAGAACCTTCAGCGCCGGCTTTCCCGCAGCGGGGGCAATCGCGGGCCTTGCCTTGAGTAGCCACAGTGGAATGAGCGCGGCGAGAAGCACCCCGGAGTGGATGAAGTAGGGCGTTCGAGTAGGGTCCGGAAGCAGCGACAGGAGACCACCGATTGCGGGTCCGGCAGCCACGCCACCAGCCGAGGAGAGCAACGTGAAGCGCGAAGCCCAGTCAGGCCTCTGGGGCAACAGTTCACGCAGGGCTGCGGAGCTGGCCCCGGTGGCCAGCCCTACTGCCACACCTTGGAAGGCCCTGCCGAGGGACAGCATGCCAAGGCTGTCCGCATTCGCGAAGATGATGCCACCCAGCAATCCCATGACGACGGCAAGCACCAGTGCCGCCCGCCTTCCAATGTGATCGGACCAGTGCCCCGCCACCATGAGAACCACAACCAGCGCCACAACGTAGCTCGCAAAGGCAACCGTGACGTCCAAGGGGGACATCCCCAGCCTGGCCTGCAGCAAAGGATACAGAGGTGTGGCCAGGTTTGCGCCCACCAGCAGGGTGAAGATCACGATGCCGGCCAGGACCAACCTTGCAGTGGTGGTGGCATCCCAACTCCAGGCTCCGGCTTTGGCCGGACGCATGCGGAGTTCGCTCAAGACAGTCATTTCCGTGCCCTTGATTCGGGGCTGCGCGCGGGGTCCTTGTGGGATGGAGGACGCAGCCAGGTTTCGGTAGCAACAGATTGCCGTAGACCTGCGCTCGACGAAGCAGAAACGTGGGAGAATTGAGCAAAATAGTCAAACTATTGTTGTCTCAGTGAGCCGGAGTGACCATTTGAATACCTTGGACCCCATGGACTTGAAGATCCTTCTGGAACTCATCAAGGATCCCCGCATCCAAATCGCCGAGCTCAGCGACTCACTCGGCATCGCCCGCAATACTGCGCAGAGCCGCCTTAAGCGGCTGCTTCGGTCCGGGGTCCTTCAGGCAGCAGGCCGTGAAGTGGACCTGGAAAAGGTGGGGTACGACGTCGTAGCTTTCATCACCATCGAAGTGACGCACCGCGAACTCGATGGCGTCATCGGTGCCCTGCGGCTGATTCCACAAGTGCTGGAGGTCCACGAAATCTCCGGACGTGGAGATCTCTGGTGCCGCGTGGTGGCAACCGATACGCATAACCTGCAATCCGCGTTGAGGTCCGTCCTGCGTACCAAGGGCGTCATCCGAACAGAAACTGTCCTGGCGCTCCACACACATATCCCCTACCGCACGGAGCCTTTGATGGAAAGGTTGGCCGGTTCCACCAACACGCGGTCAGCATGAGCGCTTGAACGCGATTCCAGGGGTCGCACCCGATTAGGCTTTTGTCCATGGATTGGCTCTCACACATATTGCAGATCAACTGGCTCGCCGTTCTCCTGGCCTTCATTTCAAGCATGGTGATCGGCTTCGTTTGGTACATGCCGGCCGTCCTTGGGCGCAGGTGGATGCAAGCGATCGGCAAAACCGAAGAGGACCTTAAGAACATCGATGGTGGAGCCGGCATCTGGATTCCCATGATGCTTGCCGCCGCGCTCACCAGCATTCTGCTGGCCATCCTGATCAGTGCCCTGGAGCTCAACACGTTCCTGGCAGGTGGCTTCTTCGCCCTCATCCTGGCTTTGGTCTTCCGTGCCGGAGGACATGTCATCCACAATGGTTTCGCGGGGCGTCCCTCGGAGGTGACCGTTATTGATGCGGGGCACGATATCCTCGCCATGACCGTTGCCGGCGCCATCATCGGTGCCATGCAGTAGCGTTCACTCGTGACCATCATTGATAACGCCGTCTATGTAGAAGGCGTACGCACAGCCACCCCACGTAACCTTGAGCAGACTTTCGAGACACTCTCGGAGCAAGGTGGCATGGCGTGGATCGGTCTCTACCGGCCCACCCGGGACGAAATGACCGCTGTCGCCCATGAGTTCGGCCTCCACGAACTCGCCGTGGAAGACGCCGTTTCAGCGCACCAGCGGCCCAAACTGGAGCGCTACGACAACAACCTCTTCACAGTCCTGCGACCCGCCCGCTATCTGGATGCTTCCGAGACGGTGGAGTTCGGCGAGCTGCACATCTTTACAGGTCCCAATTTCGTAGTGACCATCCGCCATGCCGAGACCGGCGGAGTTGCGCGTGTCCGCCACCGTTTGGAGCAGCGGCCGGACCTCCTGCGGCATGGACCGGAAGCGGTGCTCTACGCCCTCCTGGACCAGGTGGTGGACGATTATGCACCTGTCGTTGCCGGGCTCGAGAACGACATCGACGAAATTGAGGACCAGCTCTTCAGCGGCGATACAGCAGTGTCCAGGCGGATCTATGAACTTGCCCGTGAAGTCATTCAATTCCAAAGGGCCATCCAGCCTCTTCCGGACATCATGGTGCTGCTTGAGAAGGGCTTCGAGAAATACGGCGTGGACATCGAGCTCCAGCGCTCCCTCCGTGACGTAGAGGACCACGTCCAGCGCGTCATCTCCAGGGTGAACTCCTTCAGGGATCTCCTGCAGAACGCCCTGACCCTCGACGGCACCCTGACAGCAAACCGCCAGAACGAGGCGAGCGCTGCCCAGAACGAACAGGTCAAGAAGATTTCCTCGTGGGCCGCCATTCTGTTCGCGCCCTCCTTTGTGGCAGGTGTTTACGGCATGAACTTCGACCACATGCCGGAGCTGCACTGGGACTTCGGCTATCCCATGGCCATCGGACTCATGTTCGGAGCAGCACTGCTCATGTATCTCATCTTCAAGCGGAAAGGCTGGCTGTGACGCCCCCATTCCTCCCGCAACCGGGGAGCCTCCCGCACCGGGGAAGACAGGGCAACCGGGAAACTGTCCTGGCGCTCGTGGAGGGCATCACGCACGACGCCGGACGGCTGGGTTTCCAGCTTGAGCCCAGCCAGCATGAAGCAGCGCAGCGGTTGGCGTCCTTTGGTGCAGAGGTAACTGCCCGCCGTCGAGCGCGTCAGCGAAGGACGCCGCGAAGTATCTATCTTCACGGACCTGTGGGTCGCGGCAAAACGTGGCTCATGGACAGTTTCCACGACAGGCTCCGCGCCCGGAAACGTCGCGTCCACTTTCATGATTTCTTCCGAGGGCTCCACGCCGGGACCCGCCGTTCCGGTTCCGCGGATGGAACAGCCATCCAGCACTCGGTGGATGTGCTCCTGGCGGACATCGACGTCCTGTTCTTCGATGAGTTCCATGTCCATGACGTTGGGGATGGGATGTTTATCGCGCGATTGCTGCGAACCGCGGCGCAGCGCCGGATTCCCTTGGTGGTGACGTCCAACTACGCCCCGGACGATTTACTGCCCAATCCGCTGTGGCACGACCATTTTGTGCCCACCATCGAAGCCATCAAAGAGATGATGGATATTGTGGAGGTCAATGGCCCCGCCGATTTCCGGCGGTTTCCTGCAGCAGGTTCCCAACCCAGCGCCGCGCCCAAAGCCTTTAGCTCTGGCCGGATCATCACACCGGGGACGCCCAAACAACTGGGACGGTTGGGGCTCTTCCGGCCATCGGTATCCCAAAGCCGCGTCCTGACCCCAACAACGCAGCCGATCGTGGTCAAGAACGCTGACCGGGACCTGCTCTGGGTGGGGTTTCCGGAATTGTGCGCAGGGCTGACCTCCACTGCGGACTTCCTGGCCTTGGCGCACAGTTTCAAGACCTGGGTCATCGACGACGTTCCCTCCCCTGCCGGGAGCGACCCTGCTTCCGCGCCCGCATGGCAGCGATTCAGCAATGCCGTGGATGTGCTTCACGATCAGGACATCACACTGTTCCTGATCGGCGCCGGACCCCTGGACTGGGACGCGGAGCCCTCCGGCAGCGTCCCTCCCGTGGATCTGGCCCGCATTGCCAGCCGCCTGTCCCTGCTGGGCAGGTCCGACCCCGACGATGCCCTGGCAATCGAAGAGGCCGCCGGAAGCTGAGCTTCGGGCGGCCCCTTGGTTTTTTGCAGCTAGATCGCGCCGCCGGCAGCGGACGGTGCACTGGAATCATGCCCGCCATCGCCAACGCTCTCACGCGCAACGTAATTCTCGATATCGAAGAGGTTCTCCGCCCGCTCCGTGATGTTGAGAAGCGTGGTCATGGAGGCAACTTCCTCAACCTGTTCCTTCAGGAACCACAGCATGAACTGCTCGCCCAAGGCGTCGCCCTCAGCACGGGCCGCGCGGAACATCTCCTCGATGTTGCGCGTAACTTCCCTTTCCTGCTCAAGGGCCAAAGCGATAGGTTCCTTGGCGTTGGTGAAGTTGTTGCGGACCGGGGCGATGCCCGGGATCTCGACGGGCACGTTGCGGTCCAGCATGTACTGGACCATCATCATGGCGTGATTGCGCTCCTCGAGGGACTGGCGGTAAAAATGCCGGGCAAGCTGCGGCAAGTCCTGACCGTCAAAATACACGGCTACTGCAATGTATTGCTGGGAGGCCGCAAACTCATTGGCGACCTGAACGGACAACAGCTCATTGAATGTCTTGTTAGCCATGGCACCGATCCTACAGCCGGGCCAAGACAGCCAGACAGTCTTCTTTTAAGCCAGCAGCAGAGCGAACCAAACACCGGCCGCGGCAGCCGCGACGCTAACGGCCATGGAACCCAATCCGTTGACGAGCGCCAGCCCCATCCGCCCGCTCTGCACCAGCCTGATGGTCTCCAGACTTGCCGTGCTGAAGGTGGTGTAGCCGCCCAGGAAACCAGTGCCGAGGATGAGTTGAAGGGATTCAGGCGCCTGCCCGTCCATCACCAGGCCTGCCAGGAACCCCAGGAGCAAGGAACCGGAAACATTGATGAAAATGGTGGCCCATGGCAGGGCAGTACGTACGCGTGCCCGGATGAGCCCGTCCAGCATGAACCTAACAGCCGCGCCCAGTCCTCCCGCGAGGGCCAACAGGATGACTGTCATTTCGCACGCCTGTGATGCCATGCGGCGAACCAGATTCCCGCCATGGTTGCGAGCGCCCCACCCAGCAGGCTCAGGCCCAGATAACCCAGGGCAGCAGTCGTGTCACCTGAAGTGAACAGGTGCACCGCATCCAATGCGAGCGTGCTGTACGTGGTGTAGGCACCCAGGAAGCCCGTACCCAAGGCGAGGCGCAACGCCCGGCGACGGCCGACGTCGGGCCCCCTCCTGGCAAGTCCCTCCAGCAAAGCGCCCAGGGCCAAAGCGCCGGAAAGGTTGATCAGAAGGGTGGGCAACGGCCAG
Source organism: Arthrobacter sp. 1088 (assembly GCF_031455315.1). Classification (NCBI taxonomy): domain Bacteria; kingdom Bacillati; phylum Actinomycetota; class Actinomycetes; order Micrococcales; family Micrococcaceae; genus Arthrobacter; species Arthrobacter sp. 1088. The sequence goes on along the minus strand of NZ_JAVDSM010000001.1, from coordinate 605,131 downwards.
GATCCTGGCGAAGGAATCATAAGTCCGAGGCCGTAGCGGGCGAGTGCCCCGAACACGCCACCCGCGGCCACAATTCCGATGAACCCCCAGTGAAGATGGACGGGACGCCTGGCGTCAGTCGTCATCATCCACCGGGACGCGTGGCTCCACGGGTACAACCAACACAGGGCGATCCTGTCGGTGGAAGAGCTGACGGGCAATGGAGCCCGCCGTCAGCTCTTTGATAGCCGAACCGAGCTTGCGGTCCCTGGAGCCCACCACAATCATGGACGCGCCGATATCTTCGGCCTCACGGGCCAGTGCCCGTGCCGGTTCCCCTGCCAGGGAGACGATGGACCAGCTCAAGTCAGCTTCGGCCAACTGGGTGGCAATAGCTGTCCGCAAGGATTCCGGGACGTTCTCGGCATCATCGTCCACGCCGTCGGGATCAATCGGAGCAGACGGCCCGCCCGTGGTTCCATCCACGGGATAAACGGTCACATCAACGAAGGCGCACACCAACGGCAGTCCGGCGCTAAGCGCCACCTCGGCGGCACGCTCTACGACGACGGGACGCTGCCCGGGCATGACGCCTACCAGGATGGGGCCGATGAGGGCTTTGGGTACTGGGGTCCCCGTCATCGTAAAGCGCCTCCCGTCAGACTTTCTTCACAACGCTGGACTTGAGCTGCATGGGGCCGAACCCGTCCACCTTGCAATCAATATCGTGATCCCCCACGCCGTCGACCAGCCGGATGTTCCGCACTTTGGTGCCGACCTTGATGGCCGTGGCGCTGCCCTTCACTTTGAGGTCCTTGACCACTGTGACGGTGTCACCGTCACTCAGGATGTTGCCCACCGCGTCCTTGATGACATTCCCTTGCTCGTCGCTCCCGCTCATTGGTGACCATTCGTGGGCACATTCAGGGCAAACCAACAGCGCGCCCATCTGGTAGGTGTATTCACTGGAGCATTCGGGGCACGGAGGCAGGGAGTCGTTCACAGGGTAATTCTAAGGGGGCATCCACCGCTGGCCGGCCCTTCCAACCACGGCCCGGAAGCCTACCCCGGCACAAGGACATTATGAAAGGCGCGGCAGAATCTGTTGCCCCATGTCAGATCGACACATAGGCTCAATAATGTGAGTGGCGGGGACGGTGATCCGACAAGCGGTACCGACCAGCTACCCGTGAAGGAAAACAAGCATGGCTACAGGCACAGTGAAATGGTTCAACGCTGAAAAGGGCTTCGGATTTATTGCCCCGGACGACGGTGGACCGGATGTATTCGCCCACTATTCAGCAATCACGTCCAGCGGATACCGTTCCCTGGACGAGAACCAGAAGGTCCAGTTCGACATCACCCAGGGCCCCAAGGGACCTCAGGCGGAGAACATCCAGCCCCTCTAAACTCCCACAAAAAACCGGCCAGGCATGTTGTGCCTGGCCGGTTTTGTTGTTGCCGGAATCCGTGGAGCTAAGGGGATTTGAACCCCTGACCTCTTCGATGCGAACGAAGCGCTCTACCAACTGAGCTATAGCCCCTGGGCACGGCGTCTACGGCCGGGCCAGTGTCCTTAGGCTACAAAGTTTCCGACCGCTTTTCCAACCACGACACGAACGTTTCAGTGCCATACCTTTGCTCGGGCATGAGGTTGAGTCCCGCACGCAGGTAGGCGCCCATGGCGCCCGGGAGCGGGACTTCCAGAACCTTGCCCCGCGCGCCGGTAATGGCTTTCCATGACTCCGCCATGTCCTTCATGGCCAGCACTTCGGGCCCGCCAATGGTCCTGACGCGATGCCGCTCGGGAGAAGGCACCTCCAGCGCAGCTTCCAGCAATGCAGCGGCGGCTTCCCTGGGTGAAATCGTTTGGAAGCGCACTCCCTTGAATGCCGGAATCAACCGCACTTTTGCGCCTGCAGCAAAGATCATTTCCACCAGGCTGTGGAATTGTGTGGCCCTGATAACCACCGTATCCAGTTTGGCCCTCGCATAGACCCGTTCCTTGTCTGCCTTGGAAACGTAGAAGGAATACGTGCTCTGGTCACAGTTGATAATCGACAAGGCCACAGCCTTGCGCACCCCTGCCCGGTGAGCCGCGTCAAGAAGACGAGCGCCGCCGTCGGCGAATTCCTTTTGGGCTTTCCCGAACCGGCCTTCAAGGCAATCAATAACGACGTCGGCACCCGCCACCGCGGCCGCCAAACCATCACCCGTGGTGACGTCGCCGGCAAAGTAGGCCGCGCCGTCATGATGCTTCTCCGAACCGGCCGGCGGCACGTGGCGACTCAGGGCGGAAACCGTGTGCCCGGCGTCGAGCGCCTGGCGAACAACTTCACGGCCAACCTGGCCAGTGCCACCCGCAACACAGAGCGCGGTCATGCCGGGCTATGCGCGGCGACGCTGCAGGACATCGTCCAGATTGCTCAGGGCACTCTGTCCCTTCGATGCAGTTCGCACCTGCGCAACTGCTGCGGCCTCCGCCTGCTCAACACTTTGCTTTAGCACCGGCTTGCCCACAGGCTTGGGAGCTTCAGGAAGATCCAAGGGCTCCGGAGCGGGGCGCGGCGCCTTGGCGGCACCAACGTAGGTGGGCTTGGGAACCTCAACCGGTTCCCAGCTGGCATCTTCGGAACCAGCGGACTTGTCGCCAACAGAGTTGCTGCCGGCGGACTTGTCCCCAGCTGACTTGTCCCCAGCTGCCAAGGCAACAGCCAAGGCAGCCTGGCGTAGTTCCACGGCGGAAAGGCGTGCGGCCTCGGACTTTCCGGCCTCGGCGTCGAAAACCCGTGTTTCCTTGGCTTCGACAGGCGGTTCCTTAGGCAGGTACCGCGCGGGTGTCTGGATGGGCACCACCGGCGCAGCCCGACGCGCCCGGCGTTCGCGGAGATCCCGGAGGGCGAGCCGCCGCAAAGTCACCACGGCAAGTACCGAACCCGCGAACGACACCAACGGCAGCCAGACAGTACCCGTACCGAACAGCCGCAGCACGCCCGAAACAATGGCAGTCAGCAATAAAGCAAGGCCGGCCAAGGCCAGAGTGAGCCGGGCATAACGGATCGTAAAGGGAGTTGTGGGTGGCTTCCTGGCAGACGACTCAGCCACGCGGGATTCCTGCGGCGACGCCGGTGCTTTGCTGTGCATGGTCTCCATCGGTTTCTCCTGCCGGGGTGCCAAAGTCAGTACCACCCCTGCCTGCGTTTCGTCTGGTTCGTCGTCAAATGCCTCTGCTGAAACAGCGGCCGCCTGGACCTGCTGCCGTCTGTTCCGAAGAACGTAAGGAGCGACCCATACCATCCAAAGCGCGACAGTGACCACGAGTATCACTGAGCTGCTGAGAGGGAAGTCCACATTCAAAACCGTAGAAGCAAATCATCAGGGGCGGCGGCATTGCGGTCGGTGTGTCGCCGGCGAGTCCGCAAATGAATGGAGATACGGCTCAAAAGGGCCTATGACCTGCCCGTTCTTCCTCTGAGCCACCAGTCAAGGAGTCCCTGCGGAACTTCCTCCGACGTAAGCGCGAAAGACCGGTGATCTGCCCACTCGCCATTGATGTGCAAGTACCTCAACCGGTAGCCCTCGTCCCTGAATCCGAGCTTTTCCACCACCCGAAGACTTGGCGCGTTCTCAGGCCGGATATTGATTTCCATCCTGTGCAGGCCAAGGGTCCGGAAGCAGTGGTCCGTAGCCATCGCAACTGCAGTTGGAGCGATACCGTGCCCGGCGCGTTCCTTATCAACCCAGTAGCCAAGGGTCGCCATCATCGCCGAACCCCACACGATGGATGAGACCGTCAACTGCCCCACAATTTGAGGGTCACGGAAACCCTCGGTGCGCTCCGTGATGAGGAAGGGCAAAGCCGTAGCCTGCCGGGCTTGCGCATTCAGGGATGCCACCATTTGACGGTAACTGGGCAGGCGCCCACCCGGTGCAGGATTGGACGCCTCCCAAGGTGCAAGCCATTCACTGTTCCGCGAACGGACTTCAGACCACTCCCGCTTGTCGCGGTAACGGATTGGCCGGAGCACCAAGGCTCCGCTTTCCAGCGTTACCGGCCAGATCGCAGAGCCGTACACCGGTGTTATTTGGGAAGACCGGCAGTGAAGGTGGGCAGCCACTCGCGGAGCTCGGGGCCCAGGTCATCGCGTTCGCATGCCAACTCGATGCAGGCTTTCAAGTAGCTCAACTTGTCACCGGTGTCATAGCGGCGTCCACGGAAGACAACGCCATAAACGCCGTAGCCTTCGCCTTCCCCGGCAGCCAGAACTTCAAGGGCATCCGTCAGCTGGATCTCTCCGCCACGTCCGGGAGCGGTGTTTTCCAGGACGTCAAACACTGCCGGATGGAGAACGTAACGGCCGATCACCGCGAGGTTGGATGGAGCTTCCTCGGGGGACGGCTTTTCAACGAGCTGCTTGATGCGGACGTAGCCGTCCTCATCGCTATCCTCGACGTCGGCGCAACCATAGGCGCTGATCTTGGAAGGCTCAACTTCAATGAGGGCAACAACGGAACCGCCGGTTTTTTGCTGGACAGCGATCATTTCGCTCAGCAGGTCCTCACGGGGATCGATGAGGTCATCGCCCAGCAAGACCGCAAAAGGCTCATGCCCGACGTGCTGCTTTGCACGAAGGACTGCATGGCCGAGACCGTTGGGATCGCCCTGGCGGACATAGTGGATGTCACCCAGGTTGGTGGCGGACTGGATGGCTTCAAGCTTGGCAGTATCGCCCTTCTCTGCCAGCGTTGCTTCCAACGCCGGCACACGGTCAAAGTGATCTTCCAGGGCGCGCTTGCTGCGCCCGGTGATCATCAGGACGTCGTGCAGGCCAACCTTCACCGCTTCTTCGACGACGTACTGGATGGCTGGCTTGTCAACCACGGGCAGCATTTCCTTCGGCATCGCCTTTGTGGCGGGGAGGAACCTGGTACCAAGACCCGCTGCGGGGATGACGGCCTTACGGACAGCATTGTTATCGAGAGTCACCGGACTAATGTAACGGAAGGAATACATCAACGGGTAAACCCCCGCCGTGGCAAGACGCAGAAACAGCCCCTGGACTGGAGGGGATTTGCTGCTTTACGTACACCACGGTGGCCCGCGGGAATCTCATGATCGGACAAAAATGGCATCCAAGGAAGACATCCGCAGCAGCCGACGCCTGTACAGGCGCAGCCTCACCAAGGAGCTTGTAGCCCAGGCCGGCGAATCAATTGCACGGCACGGCTTGGCCTGGGCCCGGAAAATTTCGGCCGGATCGCCCACGACCTTCGCCATCTACGTGGGCGTCTCCCACGAGCCCCCAACCATGCCCTTGATCGCAGGGCTCCACAACGCCGGCCACCAGGTCCTGCTTCCTGTCTGCGAGGCCGGCCGCCAATTGAGCTGGGTGTACTGGACGCCGGAGACAGCCTTCGTCCGGTCCGACTACGCACCCATCGACGAACCCGAAGGCGAACGTTTGGACAGTGCTGTAGTGAGCTCTGTTGCGGGCATCTTCATGCCGGCCACGGCCGTCGACCGGGATGGCAACCGCATCGGACAGGGTGGCGGCTACTACGACCGGCTCCTCCAAGGCCTGGACAACTCCGGCGGGCGGCCACCCACCATTGCAGTGGTGTACGACGACGATGTGTTGCCTTCGGGAGCTATCCCCGCAGAGCCTTTTGACCGGCCGGTGCCGGAGGTGCTGACGCCCTCCGGAATCATCACGCTTGGCCGCGGGAGTGATCTCGATTGACCCATACGTGAAGTCCCGCATTTATATGCAGTTGGGAGATAGCGAACGAGCCGGATGCGGATGATAGAATTGGCACTCAGGCCCTGCGACTGCTAATGCGGAGATTCTCCGCCACGGCTCCACAGGACCTGAACTTTGTCCTGAAGGAGGAACTCAGTGCCCACATACGCATACGCCTGCAAAGACTGTGACCATGCCTTTGACATCGTCCAGTCCTTTTCTGACAGCTCCCTGACGGAGTGCCCTGAATGCCAGGGCGCGCTCCGCAAGAAGTTCAACAGCGTCGGCGTTGTCTTCAAGGGCTCGGGCTTCTACCGCACGGATTCGCGCGATGCCAAGGGCAGCACCGTCTCCGCCGCGCCCTCCTCCCCGGCGACTCCGGCCCCTGCTGCCACGCCTGCACCGGCGGCCGCAGCCGCTGCCAGTTAGCCGGCACTTTTCCACATAGGGCACCCGGCCGCTGTTGGGTGGCCGGGCCCGGTGGCTAACGTGGCGTCATGCCACTAAAGACAACCACTTCCCCAGTCCCCCGCCGCGAACGCCCCAGTCCGCCTGTCCGGGGCCGTGATAGCCCCCGGAACAAGCCCACAACCACGGCTGGCCATTTCCTCCCCCGGAAGCAGGGGCCACATCGCCAGATCAGGCTGGGCCGCAGGCAGAGCCTCAAGTTCTGGGTCACCCGGAACCGTCGGCTGACAGTTGCACTGCTGCTCTGCCTCGCCACAGGCATTACTGTCCAACAGCTAACCCCTGCCTCTGAGCAGCGCGTCAGCATTCTCGTCGCTGCCCATGACCTCGCAGCAGGCACCAACCTCACCGAGTCAGACTTCACCAATGTTGGTGTGCCGCCGGACCTCGCAATTTCCGGAGCCCTGGAGGATCACGTTTCACTGGTGGGCCGCCAGCTCGCCTCGCCTTTGGCCAAAGGGCAGATTCCCACTGAATCCAATCTTCTGGGGCCGGGACTTCTCACAGGCGCACCCGTAGGCTCAGCTGCGGTCCCCCTTCGAATGGCTGACCCTTCATCCATCCAGCTGCTGTCCCCGGGACAGCTGGTGAATGTAGTACTTACCGCCGCCGGGACATATGACGAATCCCGGCAAACTGAAGTCCTTGCCGCCTCCGTCCCTGTCCTATGGACATCTGCCCAAGGGGGTAAACCCGGCCAATGGCTGGGAACCAGCGACACAGACGGGTTGGTGGTAGTGGCTGCAAATCCTCCACAAGCAGAAAAGCTTGCCGGCGCATCAACGCAAGGCAAGCTTTTCTTTGTTTTGGTCAATCCCTAGGTTCGGTCAATCCCAGCGTTTGGTCGATCTCTATTGCCGGGCCTGGATTCGATGACGCAATCAGCCCCAATGCGGTGGCTTCTGCTCTTTCAACCACTGCTCATGGTCATAGTTGCCTTCGTCGCCCCAACGGCGGGGGTCGTCTTCAGCGGCCTTGGTGGGCAAGATGCCACCGGAGGCTTGCTTCGCCGCAGGAGTCTTTGTCTCCGCGGACTCTTCAGCGTTTTCGGCGCCCAAAGCTGCGGTCGGTTCGTCAGAGCCGCTGTCGTTGCCGGTTCCCTGTTCTTTCACTGGTGCTTCAGTCCCATCCTCTGGATCACTGGGGGTTGGAGTGCTGGCTTCTGCGTTGCCCGGTTCGCCACCTGGCCCCCTGCGATTTTCCACACTTGCCTGCCCGGGCTGCTGGGATTCCACCGATGACTGGGCACCTCCCGGGCTTTGCCGATGCGAAGCCCGGCTGTAGGAGGAACTGCTTGCGGAGGAACTGCTGTGCGGGGAACTGCTGTATGAGGAGCTTGCGTACGAGGAAGCCGCATTGTCCAGATTCAATTGTTCAACATCCATGTCCAGGAAGCCATGCTCCGCTTGGGGTACGGCCTGGGGAACATGGTTCTCAAGTCCCAAATAGGATCCGATTCGATCCGCGCACGACGAGGGATCGGTGAACACTTCGATGGTCCACAGGGACATGTAACGCCAGCCCATGCGTTCCAGCAGCTGGGGCCTCAGACGGCTGCGTTCGCGGACGCTCATGCGCCGGTAGCGTTCCGTGCCGTCGGACTCGATTGCCACCGGGGTGGGAATCTCGGCACCCTCCCGTCCAATGGTGTGGACGGGATCGGCAGCGGCGGCAATGTCCAGGACACCGTCATAGAGGTGCCAGACGCGGGCACCTCTGGCCCGCAACCTCTCGCCGAGATCGGCAACCAGGGGGTCCTCCCCCAAGGCCTGTTCGCTGGCAACGGCGCGCGAGGCAGGAGTTCCAAGGTTGCTGTTCCCGGACAGTTCACGGTCCAGCAGTTCGTAAAAGTCCACAGCCCCGTGGGCCAGGCGATCCAGATCCAGATCTTCCGGGCGGAAGCAGCTCAGGACGTGCATGGAACGGCGGGCGCGGGTCATAGCCAAGGCAAAGCGGTTTCGTCCGCCCTCCGCCGACAGGGGTCCGAACGAGTGCAAGGCGCGGCCATGAGGTGTCCGGCCGTAGCCGAGGGAGAAAATGACATGGTCACGCACCAGGCCTTGGGCTCGCTCAAGGTCAACCACGCGGAAGGACTCGGGGCCAGCACCGAAGAAGGCGGACAACAAGGGGTGGTTGGGCAATTGAAGCCTGATTGCCTCGCCAATCCGCGCAGCATGGCGCAGGCTGGCCGTGACCACAGCCAGGGAAGTCCGTGGCCGAAGCCTGGCGTGCTCGAAGACAAGGTCCACTACCCGGTTGACCTCCGCCGTAACGGACTCAACGCCCTCATGGTCGGCGCCCGGGAGTCCGGTTCCATCGGGGATGTACTCCACCAGGATCGAACGATCCAGGCCCGTCACCGAACTGCCATCGGGCAAACGCCGGAGGCCGCCGTCGTAGTAGTTCTTGCTCAACTGCAGGATGAGGTCCTCATCGACCGCCCGGTAGACCCAGTTCAGCTGCCAGGTGGGCAGGACGCGTGCCAGGGCCTTGAACGCGCTGTCCACGGTCTCGTGGCTGGCCACTCCCGCCACTGGAGGTTCCACGGCCACGCTGAAGGTGCGGGCATTCGCAATCTTCGCATCACCGAAGGCTATGACTTGCCGGGCTCGCGCAATCGCCGGAAGGACGGCCTGGAGCGAGGTCGATTCAGCGTCGATGACGATCACCGCGTCAAACTTCTGCTCCGCGGGAAGAACCCCCGTCAACAGGTAGGGGCTTACAGACCACACCGGAACAAGCATGGGTACGAGGTCGGGAGCCTGGGCACTCAGAGCCGGGAGCGTAACCCGACCATCCTTGAGCAGGGCCCGAAGCAACTCAGCCTGCCGGGGGTGCTCAACTATCCCCTCGCTCCACTTCCGGGCCAACTGCCACCGCAAACGCGCAGCACCACTGGCAATGTGGGCTTGGTCCGCAAGGCGGTACTCAGCTTCCAGGCGGCGGAGCGAGTCGCCGTCGGACATGGCGAGGTAGTCGTCACCACTGATCATTGCCTCCAAAGCAGACTGCCACCAGGCAAGGTCCAGCTCGGCCGCCACCGAAGCGGCCGGCACTTCACGGGCAGCAAGGTCAGCGAGCAGTTCGCCGAGGCCGTGCTCGCGCATCTCCTCAATGAGCAGCGTGCGCTCCGGGAGTGTTTCAAGCGTGGCAGTATCCGCTACCAGCCGTTCCAGCCGCTCCATCAGTTCCAGGTACGGTGTCTGGTGCAGCGAACCACCGGCAGAGGTGTGCTTGAGTGCCTCACCCAGGCGGCGAAGCTCGCCATCCAGTTCGCGATACAAGGACCCGAGGTCGGCGAGCCCGGACGGCACGGCCGGGTGGCGTTGCGTGGTGGCATAACCTGCCCACAGGGCACGCTGCTCCTGGACGAGGACCAGGGAGCTGTGAAGGTCCGCGATGTGAACACCGGGCCGCACATACTCTTTTGCCACCCGCCGCAGCCTCGAACGCTGCATTGAAGGCATCTCCAGGTTGCGCTCGCGTCGCCACGCAGAGCTTGCAGTTGCAGAGATGAGGTCATGCACCGGGCGATCGAAGATATCCGGAGTGAACTTGTCCAGGCTTTCGCGCACGGCAATCAGCAATTCAAGCTGAGCGCCCCACTCCGTGAAGGTGTCCGCCAAACGGATCTCGGCGTGATCCGAAAGCTGCTTCATGCGATCGCGCAGGACGGGAAGTTTCTCCTCGGCGATGCGGGCAAGCTGTTGGGCCTCTTCTGTCTCCTTGCGGGTTACGAGGCGTGCACCATACCAGGGGCTGGAGGTGGAAGCCCGGCTAAAGCTGCCCAGCTCGGCAGCGCGACGCAAGCGGCCAGCCAGTTCTTCGCGGTCCTTGATGTTATCCAGCACACTGCGCTTGAGGCGCACCGTGGTGGACGGCGCCGGGTGGATGGACGTCAATTCGGCCAACGATTGCATGGCCTGGTACGGCGAGCAGCCCCAGCGTTCGCGGACGTTGTGAAGCGACGCGACATGGTCCATCAGGGCATGCCGGTGTCCGACCAGCGTCTGATGGAGGTTCCCAAGCTGCGGTTCCAGTGCCTTTTCATTGCGCATGATGGCCCGGACCAACTGGCCCTTTAGCTGCTGTGGTGTTGTGCCGTTGCCCGGACGGAACAACATCGAATCCAGGCCCAGCGCTTCCAGGTGCGCAGAAAGTCCCGCCAGGCTGGACTGCCGGTCCCCCACCACGAGGACGGATTTGCCTTCGCTGACCAATGCGCCAATGGCATTGATGGCTGTCTGCGTCTGGCCGCTCCCTGGAGGGGTGCTGACAACAAGCGAATCTCCTGCGCGAACAGCGTCCACCACGTACTGCTGGTCAGTGTCCGCGTCGAGCAGGAGGAGCTCGTCCGCCGGATCACGTTCATCCAGGCTTGGGAACCGCCCCGCTTTAATGGGTTCAGGCTCGACGTCGCCACCATTGGCGGCAGTTGCCAGGGCCGCCACGGTGGGATTGTTCATGTTGATCCACGGATCGTCCAGGTTTCCCGAAAGATCAGCCAAAGTGGTCACGAGCAAGTTGAATTCAACCTCGGCGCCGTGAATCGGCTGAACCAGGGTGGCCAGGCGGTCCAGGACCGGCTGGGGGTCCAGCCTGGCAGTGTTGTAGGCCATGCGGGCAACTGCATTGACGTCGAAGACGATGCCGTGGACGGTCTTCAGGTGGCGCACCAAAGCCGGGTTCATGCGTGCCTGCTCGGTGAGCTGCAGCTCGAAATCGTCCTCGCCCGGGCGAACGGTCAGGACAATGGAGGTCAGCATGACAGGGGCCGAAACCCGCTGGGGTTTGCCACCTACGGCCGAAGTCCACACCACCGTGCCCGCAGAGAGGTACCCGGCCTCGATGCCGCGATCATTGCTGAGCTCAAAAATCTTGGACCGGATGTTGCGCGCGGCCCGTGCCGCCACCAGGTATTGCTGCCTGTCTCGGATAAGCGTGGACAACCTCGTTCTACGCCCCGCCAGCAGCTGTGCGAGGCCCGAGGGATGTGCGTTGCTGAGATCGATGGCGCCTTCGGGCGTCTTCACGAAACGCAGCATCGTGTCCGCCCCGGTAACGGGCTTAAGTCCGGACAGCCATTTCCGGAGCTCTTCGGAGCCCTCTTCCTGGCCTTGACCTAATGACACAACTGCTGCCTTCTTTTCTGTACTAGCTTTAGACGCCTTGGACCATACCGGCATACTTTCGAGGGTAGCGGGAATACTCCTTCAGCCCGCTCCGCAACACTGTGGCAATGCGAAATTCGCCGTCATTTCACAGCTGAAAGAACAGTGGCCGGCCTCCCAAGGGAGGCCGGCCACTCAAAATGCTATTCCCACTCGATGGTTCCCGGCGGCTTGCTGGTGACGTCCAGCACCACGCGGTTAACTCCATCCACTTCGTTGGTAATGCGGTTGGAGATGCGGGCCAGGAGGTCGTACGGCAAACGCGACCAGTCGGCCGTCATTGCGTCCTCGGACGATACCGGACGGAGAACGATCGGGTGGCCGTAGGTGCGGCCATCGCCCTGGACGCCGACGCTGCGTACGTCAGCCAGCAGAACCACCGGCATCTGCCACACATCGTTGTCCAGGCCGGCAGCGGTCAGCTCGGCACGGGCAATCGCGTCAGCTTTGCGAAGCAGGTCAAGGCGCTCTTTGGTGACTTCACCGACGATGCGGATACCGAGGCCAGGGCCGGGGAACGGCTGGCGGCCAACGATTTCCTGAGGCAGGCCAAGCTGGGCGCCGACCGCGCGGACTTCGTCCTTGAACAGGGCGCGCAGCGGCTCGACCAGTTCGAACTGCAGGTCCTCGGGAAGCCCACCCACGTTGTGGTGGCTCTTGATGTTCGCAGCGCCCTCGCCGCCGCCGGACTCGACGACGTCCGGGTACAGCGTGCCCTGGACCAGGAACTTGATCTTCTCGCCCTCGGCTGCTGCCTGGGCGATGATGGCCCGCTCCGCTTCTTCGAAGGCACGGATGAATTCCCGGCCAATGATCTTGCGCTTGGTCTCGGGATCGCTGACTCCGGCCAATGCAGACTGGAAGCGCTCTTGCTCGTTGGCAACATACAGATTGACGCCCGTGGCAGCGACGAAGTCGCGTTCAACCTGTTCTGCTTCGCCTTCGCGAAGGAGACCGTGATCCACGAAGACACAGGTCAGCTGGTCTCCAACTGCCCTCTGGACCAGGGCTGCGGCTACAGCCGAATCCACACCACCGGAAAGACCGCAGATGACCTTGGAATCGCCGATCTGCTGGCGGATACGTTCCACCTGCTCTTCGAGGATATTTCCTGTGGTCCAGTTGGGGCTCAGGCCAGCGCCCTTGAACAGGAAGTTCTCCAGGACGTGCTGGCCGTGCACGGAGTGCTTGACCTCCGGGTGCCACTGCACGCCGTAGAGGCGCTTTTCCTCGTTGGCGAAGGCGGCCACCGGCGCGCCAGCCGTGGTGGCCAGCACTTCGAAGCCCTCGGGAGCTTCATGGACGGAGTCGCCGTGGCTCATCCAGGTGTTCTGTGAAGACGGCACGCCATCAAGGATCGAGCGGGCATCGCCGACCACCAGTGCTTCGGTGGCGCCGTACTCCCGGAGGCCCGTCTGGGCTACCTTGCCGCCCAGTGCGTTGGCCATGGCCTGGAAGCCGTAGCAGATACCAAAAACCGGCACCCCGGCTTCAAAAAGGTCCGCTCCAACACGCGGAGCACCTTCTGCGTAGACGCTGGAAGGTCCGCCGGAAAGGATGATGGCTGCCGGGTTTTTGGCCAGAAGCTGCTCGGTGGTGAAGGTATGCGGAACAATTTCCGAATACACATTCGCTTCGCGGACGCGGCGTGCAATCAGCTGCGCGTACTGGGCACCGTAGTCAACAACCAGCACCGGCTTCTGGGAAGTCTGGGGTGCGGTGGGAGTAGTCACCAACCAAGACTACTTTGCCGGGCGGCCCCCGTGCACGTTGACAGCGGCCCGAAGAGGTCAATTACGGGCTCGTCGTTAGGCATCTCACACCCTAACGCCCCGGTGGCTGGAGCTGCCGCGGCTAGTAGCGCTTTGACGCCTGCGGGTTGGCTGCCAGTTCCGCTTCAACCTGTGCGTGGAACTTCTTCTCCACGATGAACGACATCAGCGGTACGACACCACCCAACGCCAGCAGGACCAGCTTGGAGAACGGCCACCGCATGAGCGACCACAAGCGGAAGTTGGACACCAGATAGACCACGTACATCCAGCCGTGAACGATCAATACGGTGGTGGAGATATTGAAGCCACCGATCACGCCCTTGGGCTCAGACTCGGCGAATCCGAAGCCAAAGGGCTTACCCGTGATGGCGTCCGTGCCACCGGCAAAGAGCGATACACCGAAACCGTAACGGGCAATCAGCTCCGCGCAGAGCAGCAGGAGCATGGCACCGGTCAGGTAGGCCATGACCTTGTAGAACTTCAGTGCCGAATGGATTTGGGCTTCCGTTCCGCCAAACCTGCGCTTCTTCGGCTTGGGTCCGGACTGCTCGGGCTGGATGGCCGGCTTGGGCTCAATCATTGCTGCACCTTTTGTTCTGGCCCAGGTTGCTGGGGTTCAGGGCTTGACGGTTCATTGGGGTGGTCTCTGTCATCGTCGAATCCATCGTCGAATCCGTCGTCGTTTGCGTCGAACTCGTCGTCTTCGAGGTCGCGACGGTAGTCGTCTGCCACCATGCGCCACCAGATGTACAGCGCGAATCCTGCGAAGACCACCCACTCAACGGAATAGAAGAGGTTTAGCCAGTTGATCTGTTGGGCGGGCGGCTGTGCTGGGATGTTGAGTGCCTTCACCGCGTCGTCCGCGGCGACGGGAACACCGCCAACTGCTTCGGACGTTGCGGCAATGAAACCCTGGTAGCTGGAGACGTCCCAGATGTTGATAAGTTCGGCAACTGCCACTGCGGACGCCCGGCCCGGACCGGCGTCGACGTTTGGCACCGGCGCCTCAGAGGGCAGCAGGCGGCCGGTCAGCGTGATGGTGCCCGACGGCGGCGGACCGGCCTGGGCGGCATCGGCCACCCAACCCCGGGCTACTGGAATCCAGGTGTTGGGCGAGGCTGCCACACCGCTCAGTTTGGGAGCATTGTCCACCGCGAAAGCCGAGACAATCCAGAATCCCTTCTGGCCGTTGTACAGGCGGCCCTCAACCAGGACCTGCTTGGCAGGATCGTAAGATCCGGTGGCGCTGACCATCTGGTCCGAAGCAGAACCGGGGAAAAACTGCCCCGGCTGCAGGACGTCCACCAAGGGCTTGACATCTTCAATGCTGGACGAAACGGGAGCTTCGTGCTGGGTGGACCTGCTGAGCTGCCACTGGCTGAGCAGCACAAACACCGCGGACAAGAGAAGCGCAAAGACGAGTCCTGCGATCCAGCGGGGTTTCAGCGCGGTTTTCAACACCCCTTAACCGTACTTCGTCCGGCTGTAGAACAACGAAACGAACGGTAGGGACCTTAGCCCTGGAACTGGTCCGTGGGCGCCGTTCTCAATGGTCGAAGAACACCAGGCTGGAGTTGATGAGTTCGGAAATAACCTCGGTATCGTGTGCCCGGCGCAGGGACTCCCGGAATGACTCTTTGGAGAGCGAACGCGCCAAAGTAGCCAGGACTTCCAAATGATCCGAGAAGGAACTGGCCGGCGTGGCAATGAGGAGGATCAGCGTGGCGGGGCCATCGGCGGCACCAAAATCCAGGGCATGGCCGAACTTTGTGACGCCTACGGCGATGGAGATCCGGTCTACGAATTCACTCCGCGCATGTGGCAGTCCAATGCCACCGGGAAGCCCGGTAGCCAGTTGGTGTTCCCTGGAATGGACCTGCTCCAGGAAGCCCTGGAGGTTGGAAATCCGGCCAGCCGCGTGAAGCCGTTCCGCGAGTTGAGCCGCTGCGTCGATTTTGTCCTCGGCAACAAGTTCCAGGATGACGGTGTCCGGCGTAGTCAGTTCCGCGTCATACCGGTCAAGTGGTTCAGCCAAGTTGTGTTCCCTCCAGTGTGGCCTCCCGGCCGCAGGTCCTGTGTTGCTCAGCGAAGGGGAACGATGTCATCGACTCCCATGCGCGCGGCGTCAGCTGATTCGTCGTCGGGTTGTTGCTGGCTAAGCCGTTCAGCTTCCACCCTGGCCAGATAATGCTTGATTTCGCTTTCCCGCTGTGTGTCGCTCCAGCCAAGGATTTCTCCCATCAGCTTAGCCACTACAGGCACTGCTGACACACCCCGGTCCCACGCTTCGATCGAGATCCGGGTGCGGCGCGTCAAAACGTCGTGAACATGACGGGCACCCTCATGGGTGGTGGCGTAGACAACCTCCGCGGCAAGGTAATCGTCGGCCCCGGGAAGCGGTTCCCGCAGTTCGGGTTGCCCAGCGATGAGATCCAGCACTTCCGAGGCCATGGACCCATAGCGGTTGAGCAGGTGTTCCACGCGCGCAACGTGGACGCCGGCCTCTTCCGCGGAGCGGGCGCGGCGGTTCCATGCGGCTTTGAACCCCTCGGCACCGAGCAACGGGATCGTTTCCGTGCAGCTGGAGGGAACGCGTTCATCCATGGCGCGTGTGGCCTCATCAACAGCATCTTTGGCCATGACACGGTAGGTGGTGAACTTGCCCCCGGCCACCACCACCAGGCCCGGCACAGGATGAGCCACGACATGTTCGCGGGAGAGTTTGGCGGTGGAGTCGTTTTCGCCTGCGAGAAGCGGGCGGAGTCCGGCGTAAACGCCTTCCACGTCCTCACGGGTGAGGGGCCGCTTCAGGACCTTGTTGACGTGCTCCAGGACGTAGTCAATGTCCTTGCTGGACGCGGCCGGGTGCGCCTTGTCCAGTTTCCAATCCGTGTCCGTAGTCCCGATGATCCAGTGGCGGCCCCAGGGGATCACGAAGAGCACTGACTTCTCCGTGCGAAGTATCAGCCCAACGGTGGACTGGAACCTGTCCCGCGGCACCACCAGGTGGATGCCCTTGGATGCCCTGACTTTGAGCTGTCCGCGGTCCGTAACCATGGCCTGGGTTTCGTCCGTCCAGACTCCCGTGGCATTGACTACCTGCTTGGCACGCACCTCGAAGACGCTCCCGTCTTCCTGGTTTTCAAGCTTGGCGCCCACCACGCGTTCGCCTTCCCGGAGGAAGTCCACTACGCGCACCCTGTTCACAGCATGGGCACCATAATGCGCTGCGGTCCGGACAACATTGACCACCAAACGGGCGTCATCCACCTGGGCATCGTAGTAGCGGATGGAACCAACGAAAGCATCGTCTTTCAAGCTCGGAGCCGCCCTCAGGGTGCCGCGCCTGAAAAGATGCTTGTGCATCGGAACCCCGCGGCTGTGCCCGGACGTGAGGCCCAGGGTGTCGTAAAGCATGATGCCCGCGCCCACATAGGGGCGCTCCCAGAACCTCCGGGTCAGCGGGTAGAGGAAAGGGACAGGGCGGACAAGGTGGGGTGCGATCTGCTGGATCAGCAACCCGCGTTCCTGCAGGGCCTCCTGGACCAGTCCGAAATCAAGCATTTCAAGGTACCGGAGGCCACCATGGATGAGCTTGGACGAGCGCGAGGATGTCCCTGAGGCCCAATCCCGCGCCTCGACGATGCCGACTGTAAGGCCGCGCGTCACCGCATCCAGGGCTGCTCCAGCCCCCACCACGCCTCCGCCGACAATCAGGATGTCCAGCTGTTTGCCGGCTTCGGCAGTGGCTTTCAGGACTTCAATGGACGCCGCACGGGATTCCGGGCTTAATGCTCCCGGAGAATTCACTTGCGGACCGCCTGCGACATTGCTCATCGGACCCCTCCTCAAACGCAACAGCTGGTAGTCCCCTACCCTACTTGTTGCCCGGTCCGATTGGCAGAAGTCCCGATTGGCAGAAGTCTTAGTTGCCCGCGTAAGGGGATACTACGACGTCCACGCGCTGGAACTCCTTGAGGTCGGAATATCCTGTGGTCGCCATGGACCGGCGCAGTGCGCCAATGAGGTTGGACGTGCCATCGGTGTGGTGCCCCGGCCCGAAGAGGACTTCCTCCAGGGATCCGACCGTGCCAACGTTGACGCGGTCGCCGCGGGGCGATTCGAGGTGGTGCGCCTCCGGACCCCAATGCCAGCCGCGGCCCGGAGCTTCTTCGGCGCGTGCCAGGGCGCTGCCCAGCATTACGGCATCCGCTCCCATCGCGATGGCCTTGACGATGTCGCCCGACCTGCCCATGCCGCCGTCGGCAATGACATGGACATAACGCCCACCGGACTCATCCATGTAGTCACGGCGGGCCGCAGTGACATCTGAGATAGCCGATGCCATGGGCGAATGAATGCCCAGCGCACGGCGCGTGGTGGTGGTAGCACCTCCACCGAAGCCAACGAGGACGCCGGCGGCACCCGTGCGCATGAGGTGCAGGGCCGGTGTGTAACCAGCCGCTCCACCAACGATCACAGGGACATCGAGTTCGTAGATGAACTGCTTAAGGTTCAGCGGCTCATGATTCTTGGACACGTGCTCCGCGGAGACGGTGGTTCCACGAATGACGAAAATATCGACGCCGGCGGCCACCACGGTCTTGTAGTGTTCCTGTGTCCGCTGCGGGGTCAAGGAACCGGCAACAGTGACGCCTGCGGCGCGGATCTCGGCGAGGCGGGAGCTGATGAGCTCCGGCTGGATGGGCGCCTGGTACAGGTCCTGCATCCGGCGGGTGACGGCCGGGCTGCTGGTTTCATTGGCCAGGCCGGCGATCTCGTCGAGCACCTTCTGTGGGTTTTCGTACCGGGTCCAGAGGCCTTCAAGGTCCAGGACGCCAAGACCACCCAAACGGCCCAAGGCAATGGCCGTGTCCGGCGACATCACAGAGTCCATGGGGGCGGCAATCACCGGCATATCGAACTTATAGGCGTCGATCTGCCAGGAGACAGAGACGTCCTTCGGGTCACGCGTCCGACGATTCGGAACGATCGCGATGTCATCCAGGGAGTAGGCACGACGCCCACGCTTGCCACGGCCAATCTCAATCTCATAAGTCACTGCTCGAGTTTATCCCACCAAGACCAAGCCACCGTTTTGTTCCAACTTGCTCCTACGGGGTGTTCTGGCTGGTCTCTTCCACTGTGAGCTGGGATTCGAACATCCGGAAGTAGCGGCCCCTCAACGCCACAAGCTCCTTGTGGGTCCCCTGTTCGGCAATGCGACCGTCCTCGAGCATGTACACAACGTCCGCCTTTTCGATGGTGGCCAGCCGGTGGCTGATGGCAATGATGGTGCTGTTCCGGTCCGCGAAAAGGCGTGTGAAGATCCGGTGCTCAGCCAAAGCATCAATGGCCGACGTTGGTTCGTCCATGACCATGAAGGAGGCATCCCGGTAGAAGTTCCGGGCCATGGCCAGTCGCTGCCATTGCCCGCCGGAGAGGCCACTCCCCTTGCGTCCGCGGGGATCCTCCATCCAATTACTCACATGGTTTTCCAGGCCATTGGGCAGTTTGTTGATGAACTCCATGGCCTCGGCGTCCGATGCTGCCCTTCGGATGCGTTGCTCGTCCCGCGGTTGATCGACATCGCCCAGGTAGATGTTCTCCGCCGCGGTTGCGAATTCATACTTCAGGAACTCCTGGCTAAGGACCGCGAGGTGCCGGTGCCAACTGGTCACGTCGATACCGGTGAGATCGACGCCGTCGAGCAGTACTTGGCCTGAATCCGGCCGGTACAGGCCAGCCAGGATCCGGATCAGCGTGGACTTTCCTGCGCCGTTCTCACCAACTATGGCAATGTGCTGGCCCGCCCTGATGGTCAGGGATATGCCCTTGATAACCTCAATGTCACTCCCCGTATAGCTGAATCGGATGTCCCGCATTTCCACTACGGAAGGCGACTTCACCAGGGGAGGCTCGTGGCCGCTGGGCACAGGAAGCGCCATGAAAAGCTCGTAGTCTTTGAGGTTGGCAAGGTCTTCGTCGATGGAACTCAGTGAGGAGACCAGGTTGTTGGCGGTGGATAGAGCCCGGCTGACGATCTGCTGGATGTAGAGGAACTGCCCTACCGGCTGGGCCCTGGCGATGATTTGTCCCACCACCCAGATCAAGGACACAACTTCGGCACCATACTGCAGGGCGTCCGCTGCGAGTTGCTTGGGGATGTAGCGCTTCTGGAAGTCCAGTCGCCTGCGCTCGTCAGCGTCCCGAAGCCGGGACCGCAGGTCCATCAGATAGCCCACGATCCCGTAAAGCCGCATCTCGGCAATGTGCTGGGGACGCAGGAGGTTCGTCTCGATCATGCGCCGTTGCCGCCGGGAATCCACCTGGGTATTCCAGTGGGCTATTTGCTCTCTCGAGAGTTTGAACTGCAGGTAGACGCTCGGGACGATTGCAATGAGGACAATGACGGCGATCCACCAACTGACCAACAACAGCGCACCGACTGCCAGGATGACTGAAACCAATTGCGTAAAGATGGCCGCGATCCTGTCCAGGACCCGGGCGTAGGAATCGGAGAACCGCTTGGCGCGATCGTAGAGGTCCACCGTTTCTTTGTCGTCGTAGCGCCAGAACTCCAGCGCCAGAAAGCGCTCATACATCATGTCGCCAACGATTGCCCCCACTTTGAAGCTCATCAGCTGCTGGATGTACCGGTCCACGCTGCTGAAGGCGCCCCAGAACAGCCCGAGCGCCGCAGTAATGATGACGTACAGTACCGCCCGCGGACCGGCGTCGGGATCTCCCGCGTAACCGGCGGCCAACGCGGTGGTGGTCAACGCGGCGAAGTAGGTGGTGACCAGCGGCAGCGTGGCCGAAATCAGGGACCCGGCCACTTTCATGATGACTGCAACAGGTGATGCCTTGAAACTGACCTTCAGGACCTGCCCGACGGCGCGTGCGTACGGCCGGAGGGCAAGCTTGCGGGGCGCTGTGCCTGAATTCAGCCGGACTGACTCCGGGTGCCGCGGTTGTGCGGGCTTTTCGGACATGTCCCCAGCCTATTCCTACCCACGGACATTTCCGTTGCGGCCCTTAAACAGCTGTTCCCCATGGAAGCATCCACAGGGAACAGCCGGGAGGAACTGATGATGGTTAGCGGGAACCGTAGTTCGGCGCCTCTACGGTCATCTGGATATCGTGCGGGTGCGATTCCTTCAGGCCGGCAGGCGTAATCCGGACGAACTTGCCGCGTGCCTTGAGCTCGGCAATGGTGGGGGCGCCGGTGTAGAACATGGTCTGGCGGAGGCCGCCCACCAGCTGGTAGGCCACGGATGCCAGCGGACCACGGAACGCGACGCGGCCTTCGATGCCTTCCGGGATGAGCTTGTCATCGCCGGAAACGTCGGCCTGGAAATAGCGGTCCTTGGAGTAGGACGTGTTCTTTCCACGCGACTGCATGGCGCCCAGGGAGCCCATGCCGCGGTAGCTCTTGAACTGCTTGCCGTTGACGAAGATAAGCTCGCCGGGAGACTCTTCACAACCAGCCAGCAGTGAGCCGAGCATGACGGTGTCGGCACCGGCGACCAGCGCCTTGCCGATGTCACCCGAGTACTGGAGGCCGCCGTCGGCAATCAGCGGCACGCCCGCCGGAATGGCAGCCTTCGCGGATTCGTAGATGGCCGTGATCTGGGGAACGCCGACACCGGCAACAACACGGGTGGTGCAGATGGAGCCCGGACCAACGCCTACCTTGATGCCGTCGGCACCGGCGTCGATCAGTGCCTGGGCACCTTCGCGGGTGGCTGCCTGGCCGCCAATGATGTCCACGTGGGCAGCGATCGGATCCGACTTCAGGCGACGGATCATGTCCAGCACGCCCTGGGAGTGGCCATTGGCCGTATCCACGAACAGGGCGTCCACACCGGCGTCGATGAGCTTCATGGCGCGCTCCCAGCCATCACCGAAGAAGCCGATGGCGGCACCTACGCGCAGGCGGCCTTCGTCGTCCTTGGTGGCCAGCGGGTACTGCTCTGCCTTGGTGAAGTCCTTGGTGGTGATGAGGCCCTTGAGGCGGCCCTGCTCGTCAACGAGAGGGAGCTTCTCGATCTTGTTGGTGGCCAGCTTGTGCGAGGCTTCCTCGCGGCTGATGCCCACATGGCCGGTGATGAGCGGCATCTTTGTCATGGCATCGCTGACGCTGCGCAGCGGGAATTCAGATTCGGGAATGAACCGGGTGTCGCGGTTGGTCACGATGCCCAGCAGGCGCCCGTCAGTGTCCACTACGGGAAGGCCGGAGACGCGGTAGCGGGAACACAGCTCGTCCAGTTCCTGCAGCGTTGCCTGCGGGCCAATGGTCAGCGGGTTGGTGATCATGCCGGACTCGCTGCGCTTGACGCGGTCAACGTGCTCAGCCTGGTCATCGATGGACAGGTTGCGGTGCACTACGCCCAGGCCGCCCTGGCGGGCCATCGCGATGGCCATACGGGACTCCGTGACGGTGTCCATGGCAGCAGACAGCAACGGCGTCTGCACCGTAATCCGCTTGGAAATGCGGGAGGACGTGTCCGCGTCCGAGGGGATGACGTCGGTGTGCCCGGGCAGGAGCAGGACGTCGTCGTAGGTCAGGCCTACGAAGCCAAAGGGATCGTGTTCGGGCTGGGTCATGAGTGCGGCCTCTTACCTGGGTTCCGGGGGCTATAACTGGTAGGGGTTGCAACTGATGACCAGCCCGTCATTACGGGACTGGCCTGTGCATAAAGTACTGGCCTGTGCATGAGGTACTGCAAGGCAAAGGTGCTTCGGGTATTGAATAAATAGTAGAACCTCCGCGGCGATCGCCATATTCCGCGACGCCTGAGTGTGAGCAACGGCACTGGCGGCAGGCCGGCGTCGTGCGTTGCATGCTCCTGCGGATGGCGAGGCTAGCGCTCAGACCAGCCCGTCGCGGCGAGGAGCCGCTCCTCGAACATGGGAATCATGCTCTGTACATAGGTCTTGGTGAGATGGTTGTCGTCCTTGTAGACGTACACATTCCCAACCACTGCCGGACACGTGCCCTTTTCACAGATGAAGTCGCTCATGTCCATCAGGTACAACCGATCCACCTTGCCCACGTAATCGTCCAAGGGCGAGGACGCAGCCAGGGAATCCTCCAAGGGAGGGTTGCAGTCAGGCGAATCAGGGCCCTTCTTCTGCACGCACTCGGGCATGTTGATGCTGAACCGCGGGTTGTCGCGCACGCCGACGACGTCGATTCCGGCATCCGTGAAGGGCTTGATGCCTTCCAAATAGCCGGGCACTTCGGTCTCGAAAGGGGCCGTGACATGAGTTAGTGACGCCACAGTGAACACTGCATCGGGTTTGTGTTCCATGACGTAGGCGGCACTTGCCTTGTTGAAGTCGTTGCATTCGCTGGTGCGTTCAGGAGAGTCCGCACCGAACCGGCAGTTCCCCTTCAGCAGAGTGACCACTTCCCAACCATGCTCCTTGGCGATGGGTCCCAGGGCGGCCATGTACTGCTGGGCATGGGAATCGCCCAGGACCACGATCCTCTTGGTCACCACTGCCGGTTCGTTGTTCTGGAGGCAACCCTGCAGCAACGGATCTGACGGGACGTTCGCGCCAGTACACAGGCCATCGATGTCCGCCCATTCATCGTTCATGGCGGCGGGTGCGGGAATGATCATTGCCTCGGGCGTCGGTTGGCCCGCGAAACCAGGCGACAGCGCTGCGGCACCGGGCGTCAGTTCCTTGGGCTGATCGGCAATCGCCACGCTTTCGGCGGCAATGGCACCCTGCCAGGCGGTCATCGGAAGCGCCAGCAGCGCACCGCAGGAAACAACGACGACGGCGGCCCGCCAGGACCGTGCGTCCGGCCACTGCCAGCGGCGCATGGGCACCTCGACATACCGTGTGGTGGCAACGGCCAACATCATGGATACCGCCATGATGCCCAGGCCCTGCAGGAGGTTGGGACTTGTGGTCTCCGTGACGAGCAGGAAGAACACCAGGACAGGCCAGTGCCACAAGTACAAGGCATAGGAATTGTTGCCCACCACGACCAGGGGCTTTGAGCTGAGCACGCGGTCCGCACCAATGCGGCTGTTGCTCTGGCCGGCGACGATAACGGCCGCGGCGGCGAGCGTGGGCCAGAGGGCCACGAATCCCGGGAAGGAACGGTCGACAGTCAGGATCAAGCCACACGAGAGCATGGCGGCCAGCCCTGCCCAACCCAGGAATACCCGGAGCCGCCGTCCCGGTTTGAGGTACGGGAGAGCAAGCGCCAGCAGGGAACCCAGCGCAAATTCCCACAGCCTTGTCCGGGTATCGAAATACGCATAGGCCTGGTTGTTCGCCGTCTGGTCGATCGAATAGACCAGCGAGGCCACAAAGACCAGGCCGAACGCCATGAACAGCAACTGCCGGTGTTCCATGACCCTTCGGCCTGGAAACAGCTTTGCCAGTTGCGGCTGCAGCAGGGCTACGACGCCGAAAATGAGCGGCCACAGAATGAAGACCTGGCCCTGGACGGACAGGGACCAAAAGTGTTGAAGGGGACTGGCCCCGGAGTGGTCCTGGGCATAATAATCAAAGGCAGAATCCGCAAGCTGCCAGTTCTGCCGGTACAACAGGGAGGCCCACGCCTCCGCGAGCACATCCGGCCACCGGCTCTGCGGGACAAAGGCCCACGTTGCGGTCAGAACCGCCAACAAGACAACGACGACGGCGGGCAGCAGCCGCTTGAACACGTGGAGCCAGTGCTGCAGGAGCCTCAGGGGCTTGTGGTTTTCGAGCTTCCGCGTAAAGGACAGGGTCAGCAGGAAAGCCGAGATGAGCAAAAAGACGTCGACACCACCGGACACCCGGCCCAGCCAAATGTGATAAGCCGCCACCATCAACACAGCCAAGGCCCGCAGGCCCTGGACCTCGGGACGAAAGGTGCGTTCCGCCGTCGTGGGCCTCGCTGTGGTGGGGTTGCCACCCAAAGGTGCAGTTGTTTTCACGTTGTCGCTCATCGCTCCCACCCCGTTGCGGCAAACCACCTTTCATCGAACATCTCACCCATGCTGGTGACGTAGGTCTTGGACAAGTGGTTATCGTCCAGGTAGACGAACACATTTCCTACGACGCTGGGGCACTGGACACCATTGCAGAGGAGATCCGTCATATCCAGGAACGCGGCATTTCCAAACTTTCCCTGCACGGCCGCGAAAGGGCTCTCCGCTGCCAGGACGTCATGCTGGTCGGATTTGCAGTCAGGGCTGTCCACGCCCTTGGACAGGGCACACTCGGTGACGTTGTGGTCATAGCGGGGGTTGTCACGGATGGCCACCACCTGGATGCCGAGGTCGTTGAAGTTGGTGACCGACTGTTCAAAGCCGTACACCAACTCCTCATCCGGTGATGACGGGGCAGCCTTGGTGCCCACCATGAACACGGAATCCGGGGTGTGCGCTGCCACATACTTGAAAGCCGCCGAGTTGAAATCATTGCAGTGCTGGTCAGCGTCGGGGTTCTCCGGCATGAACGGGCATCCGCCCAAAAGGAGGGCCGTGACCTTCCAGTGCTCAGCCTCAGCGAGGGGACCGAGCGCGGCCAGCCACTGCTGGGCATGGGAATCACCCAAGACAATGATGCTCTTGGTGGCGTCATCGCCCACGCCGTTTTGCTGGCAGTTCTCCTGCAGGGTCTTGTCTTCCGGCTGGGACGCTCCCTCGCACGTCCCACCCAGATGTGCCCAGTCCTCAGGTAGCTGCTCTGCGGTAGGAAGCGTTTTGGCGTCAGGGCTGACCTGGTCCACGTACCCGGGCAGGAGGGCATGTGCTCCCGGGTTGTCGTTGAATGCCTGCGTGTCAGCGGCCTTCTGGTCCAGGTACTGCTTGTACTGGAAACCGAGCAACGGCGTGCACGCCACGGCAAGGCACACCGCGATCGAGATGGCTGCCCGGCGACGCTTCACCTCGGGCCACTTCCACTCCCGGAATGGCTTCTCCACATACTTCGTGGTCAGGAACGCCAGGACCAGTGCCAACGCCACAATCGCCGTGCCGGAAAGCCAACCCGCATGATCCTTGCCGCTCCAAGCCAACGCGATCACCAGGATGGGCCAGTGCCAGAGATAGAGCGCATAGGAATTGTCGCCCAGCCGAACAAGGAATCTGGAGCTCAGGATCCGATCCACGCCGAAGCGGCTACCGGTCTGTCCCGCTGCAATCACTGCAACGGCAGCCAGGGTAGGCCAGAGTGCAACAAAGCCGGGGAACGCCGTCTGGACCTGCAGCAGGATGCCGCAACTGAGCATGGCGGCCACGCCGATCCACCCCATCGCCACGCGGACAGGTTTGGAAAAGTCCAAGGCAGGCAATATCAAGGCAACAAGGGTTCCGAGGGCAAACTCCCACAGGCGGGCGAAGGTGTCGAAGTACGCCACCGCCTGGTTGTTGGCCGTAAAGATGATGGAGTACGTCAGGGAAACGACGAAGATGAGCGCAAAAACGTACGCGAGCGAAGCCCGGTACCGGAGATCGAATTTGCGGCAGATGACCGCCATCACGGCGAAGATCACCGGCCAGAGAATGAATACCTGGCCCTGGATGGAAAGCGACCAGAAGTGCTGCACAGGACTGGCCAGGCTGTGGTCCGTTGCGTAGTAGTTGACCGCAAGAGTCTGCAGGAGCCAATTCTCGTAGTAGAAGAGTGAGGCCCAAGCCTGATTGACCACTTCTACCCAGCGGGTGGGAGGCAGGAAAGCAAAAGTAGCAGCCAATGTTCCGAAGAGTACAACCACGACTGCCGGGAGGAGGCGCCTGAACAAGTGCAGCCAGTGCCGCAGCAAGTCCATCGGGCGCCGCTGTTTGAAGCGGCTGGTGAACTGAAGAGTCATGAGGAATGCCGAGATCAGCAGGAAGACATCTACCCCGCCTGACACCCGCCCAATCCAGATGTGGTAGCTCACCACCATGAGGACAGCGAGGGAGCGGAGGCCCTGGATTTCGGGCCGGAAGGTGGACTTTACAACGGGACCGGTAGCCCGCCTGTTGGGACGGGCGGGCGTTCGGATCGTTGATGTAGTCACGTTAGGCAGTTCCTCAAGGCTATTGCACAAAGCATCCATCATACGCTGTTCCGGGCTCCGGCCCCAGTCGGGCCGGTCTGCGGAACCGCCTTACGAGTGTCTATTAGCTCAGGTTGGACTATGCATTTGCAAAGATGAAACTGTGCGTTGCCTGTGCCAAGGCACTGTGTCTGAAGGCCCGGAAAACTAGGTCAAGGCCGGCCGACGCCCCACCGTCAGCTGCCGGTCGACTGTGATTCGTTGTGCCAGATAACGGGCATCCCGGCCAACTCCTGGAAGCGTTGCCGAGACTGCAGCGAACAGGAACTCCTGGCCTATGAAATAGAGTCCAGGGACAGATTCCACTACTCCCCTCTTGTGGGCCGGCGCCCCCTCTCCGTCCTGGTACGGGAGCTTCAGCCACGAGTAGTCCTCCCGGTATCCGGTACACCAAATGACGTTCGCCACGTCCAGCGTCCGGCCCTCTTCCAGCAACGGTTTGCCCTGCTTTACGCCGGCTATCCTTGGCAGCAGTTCCACCTTCGCCTCGCGCAGTTCCTTGGTACGTGTTCGGATCAAAGGTGCCGCCATCATCTTGAATGCCGGCGCCACCTTCCGGCCAACCGGTGTGTTGAGCGTCAGGACGTGAAGGCCTGCGAACCGGATCACAGGCAGAACAAACCGGGCTGCAGCGCGTCCATGGCGAACAGGGATTTCGCCACTGGCTTTGCCCGCCAACAACGTGGTGTGGGTCCTGCTGGCTTCGAGGGCAATCTCCGCGCCGGAATTGCCGAGCCCGACAACGAGCACTGGTCCAGGTTGGAGTTGACCGGGATTCTTGTATTCCTGCGAGTGAAGCTGCACGATGGCCGGATCCAGCTCATTCGCGAATGCCGGCCGCTTGGGCAGGCGATACCCGCCGGTGGCAACCACTACGTTGTTGGCGGTCCAGGACCTGTCACCGGAGCTCACAAGGAAGCGATCACCCTCTTGTGTCACTCCATCAACATGGACCCCGGGAACCACGGGAAGACTGAACCGCCGTGCATATTCTTCGAGGTAGTCCGCCAACTCATTCTTGCTGGGGAACGCCAGGCGGTCCCCTGGGAAGGGCATGCCCGGCAAACCGTCGTACTTGGCCGGGGTGAAGAGACGGAGCGAATCCCACCGCTGGCGCCACGAATCGCCGGTCCTGGCGTTCTCGTCGAGGATGACGAAGTCGTGGTGCCCTTTGGCCAGCCAATAGCCGAGCGCCAAACCGGCCTGGCCACCGCCTACGATCACGGTATCGAACTGTGGGTCACTAGCTTTTTTCATGGCTTTTCCTTTCTCACTACTAGTCAACGCGGGGTCACTTATGGCCTATGGCAGCGGCCGACATGGGCCTTAAGTGACCCCGCGTTGCTGGAGTTTCAGTTGCTGGGGTTTCAGTGGGAGCCTTCCGGTATCGCAGGCACCACACCAACATCAGTGCCGACGTCACCACATAGAAGGTGTGCAGCAGCCACACCGGCCCCGCCGGAAGATCGAAGACGTAGAACGAGTGCACGGCATTGGCGATGTTGGTCAAGGTGATATTGCTCAAACTGTAGGAGGCCAGGTCCTTGGTCCGGACTGCCTTGAACAACATGGGCAGCATGCTGGATGCAAAGAGCACGGTGGATACGGTGCCGGCGAGCAGTGGAATGTTCATAAGCCCAAGCTATGAGTCCGGCGCCCCTTGCCGCGTCGGCCAAATGACGCATCCTGCAGGAACGGGCATGGGTATTTATGCGCATGCCGGGAAGTGAGAGAGCGTTCGGGAAAACCCTGCAGTATGTGAGAGAAGATCGGGAGAAAAGCGGTGGGAAGTGATAGAGCATCAGTTGGTTAAGTGGTGCTCAAACGCGTATTTGGTGGCAGCAACCCTGGATGGCAGGGAGAGCTTGCTGAGGATGTTGCTGACGTGGCGGGCAACGGTCTTTTCACTGAGATACAGTTCCCGGGCAATGGACTTGTTGGCTTTTCCGTCGGCGACAAGCCTCAGGACTTCCAGTTCACGGGCAGTCAGTTCACGGGCAGTGGGCACGGAACCATCGCCGCCGCTCACCGTTCCGGCTCCCGCTTTGAGACCCAGCACCCCGGCCAGGGCAGGCGCTGCGTCGAGTTCTGCGAACTCGGCTGCGGCCGCTTCGAATTCCATGGCGGCAGAGTCGGGGTCGCCCAGCCGGGCACACGCACGACCGGCCAACAACCGGCACCGGGCAGCCTCATACGGAGCCTCGAGGCTATACCAAAGCCGCCAAGCCTTCCGGGCGGTCATCAGTGCGGCTTCGGCACTCCCCTCGGCCAAGAGAACGCTCGCTTCCGCCTGGGCTGATAGCGCCCGCTCCAAGGGGCGGCTGGCTTCGTGGAGCGGTGCTGCGAGTTCATTTGCGGCCTCTCGGGCTGCGACGACGTCCCCCGCCGCAAGCTCCACCTGGACCACCGCCGGAAGCAGCCTGCAGCGGTTGGCCGGATCCGCTCCGGACATCGCACGGTGCAACATGGCCTGCGCCTGGGACGTTTTGTTTTGGGCCATACGTAGAAGCGCAAGGCCAGGCAATGGCTCAAAGCCGGTCTCCCCGGCCTTGGCGTAGGCTGCGTCGGCCTCGTCAAACCTGCCCCTGAGGCGGAGGACTTCCCCCTGTTGGTACCAAGCTCCCCAGGCCGCTTCCGGATCGCCCCGACGCGAACGGTCTTGGGCGATGCGGGCCGCAGCCAAGGCCTCGTCCCAGGCTCCATGCAGGATGAACAGCTCTGCGCGGTGCGATTGGCATTGCCCGCTGAACATCACCATGTCCGGCCGGTCTCCGCACCACCGCTCCAAGGCTGCTGTCCATTCCTGGGCGCGGTGGACGTCCAAAGCGAGCCGGCAGCTTCCAATCACCGCACAGTAGATGATCCCGGAAGGTATGGGCGAGACCTCGCCGGCGGTGACGGACAACATCACTTCATCGAGGAGCTGCAATCCCTCGTCCGGGGAGCCGAGGGTAATCCTGGCCGTGCCCAGGCCCAGCTGGCCCAACGCCATGAGATCCCTGTCGTGGAAACGCCGGCCCACTTCAAAGGCCCGGCCAAACAGTTCGTGGCTGGCCTCGGGGTTTCCTCCGTAAAGTGAACCCAGGGCGGATGGGATGAGGAGGTAGCCCTCCGCTTCGGTGGGCTCTTCCATTTCCGCAATCAAATGCTGGGCGCGGGACATCCAACCGGAACTTCGCGCGGGCTCCCCGATGTCCATGAGGAACAGCACCAGCCACGCCGCGCAGCGCGCCGCACCGGCCATGTCGCCCAACGTCAGGAATTCCTCATGGGCCCGCGTCAGGTACTTCACTCCGTCATCGTCATGGCCCAGCAGCATTGCCACGGATGCCACCAGTTCCATGTCCCGGGCAGGCAAGCCACCTTCGGAATCGGCCCGGGCAAGGCAGTCCAGCGCATCGCTCCAGCGACGCTCGGAGAATGCCGAGCGTCCCATATCCAAGGCTGTGACCGACATAGTGAACACTCATTCCGCGACCGGGAGCAACCCGGTTGGCGCACCCAAGCCGCCGTATTAGCGTCAGGGTACCGCCGCCGTCGTAAGTCCCACAATAGGTCCCCGCGGCTCCGGGGAACCTGCGGGTTCCTGACAAAAAAGCCCTGGCCACACGAAGGTGACCAGGGCTTTTTTGAACAGGCTGTTAGTGCTGGTGGCCTGCGTGTGCGTCTTCTTCCTCGGCTGGCTTCTCGGCAACCAGGGTCTCGGTGGTGAGAACCAGGGCAGCGATGGAAGCGGCGTTGCGGAGTGCGGAGCGGGTGACCTTGACGGGGTCGATCACGCCGGCGGCGATCAGGTCCTCGTACTCGCCGGACTTGGCGTTGAAGCCGTGGTTGGCTTCGAGTTCGGAGACCTTGGAAACGACGACGAACCCGTCGAAGCCGGCGTTCTGCGCGATCCAGCGCAGCGGCTGGATCAAGGCGCGGCGGACGATGCCTACAGCTGCTGCCGCGTCACCTTCCAGGGCCTTGACGGCCGGGGACTCGTCCAGTGCCTTCAGGGCGTGGATGAGCGCGGAACCGCCACCGGAAACGATGCCTTCTTCAAGGGCTGCACGCGTGGAGGAAACGGCGTCCTCGATGCGGTGCTTCTTTTCCTTCAGCTCAACCTCGGTGGCTGCGCCAACCTTGATGACACCGATGCCGCCAGCCAGCTTGGCAAGGCGCTCCTGCAGCTTCTCGCGGTCCCAGTCGGAGTCCGTGCGGGTGAGCTCGGCACGCAGCTGGGCCACGCGGTCGGCAACGTCCTGCTCGGTTCCGGCGCCATCGACGATGGTGGTGTTGTCCTTGGTGACCGTGATGCGGCGAGCCGTACCCAGTACCTCAAGGCCAACAGTGTCCAGCGAAAGTCCAAGGTCCGGGGAAACAACCTGTGCGCCAGTGAGCGTAGCGATGTCCTGGAGCATGGCCTTGCGGCGGTCGCCGAAGCCGGGAGCCTTGACGGCGACGACGTTCAGGGTGCCGCGGATGCGGTTGACGATCAGCGTGGACAGGGCTTCGCCTTCGATGTCCTCGGCGATGATGAACAGCGGCTTGGAGGCCTGCAGCGCCTTCTCCAGCAACGGCAGGAATTCCTGCAGCGAGGAGATCTTGCCCTGGTTGATCAGGATCAAGGCGTCTTCGAGGACGGCTTCCTGGCGTTCTGCGTCAGTGACGAAGTACGGGGAGAGGTAGCCCTTGTCGAACTGCATGCCTTCGGTGAGGACGAGTTCGGTCTGGGTGGTGGAGGACTCTTCGATGGTGATGACGCCATCCTTGCCCACCTTGCCGAAAGCCTCGGCCAACAGTTCGCCAATTTCGTCGCTCTGGGCGGAGATAGCGGCAACGTTGGCAACCTGGGTGCCTTGCACTTCGCTGGCGTTCTCCAGGAGGCGGGCTGCGATGGCTTCGATGGAAACCTCGATGCCACGCTTGATCTCGCCAGGAGCGGCACCTGCGGCAACGTTGCGCAGGCCTTCCTTGACCAGTGCCTGCGCCAGCACCGTAGCGGTGGTGGTGCCGTCGCCAGCGACGTCGTTGGTCTTGGTGGCTACTTCCTTGGCCAGCTGCGCACCAAGGTTCTCGTAGGGGTCGTCAAGCTCAACTTCGCGGGCGATCGTCACGCCATCGTTGGTGATCGTGGGAGCGCCCCACTTCTTGTCCAGCACGACGTTGCGGCCGCGCGGGCCAAGCGTCACCTTGACAGTGTTGGCGAGCTTGTCGATACCGGCCTCAAGAGACCGGCGGGCAGCATCGTTAAAAGCAAGCTGCTTTGCCATGGTTGTGTCCTTTCAAGACAGAAAACCCGCACCGCAGAAGGTCGGAATGATTCCAACGCGGCTGCGGTGCGGGGCTCCAGGAAGTTACTTTACGACGATCGCAAGGACGTCGCGGGCGGACAGAACGAGGTACTCGTTGCCGCCGGTCTTGACTTCGGTTCCACCGTACTTGGAGTAGATAACGACGTCGCCAACAGCTACGTCAACCGGCACGCGGTTGCCGTTGTCATCGAAGCGGCCGGGGCCGATTGCAACAACTTCGCCTTCCTGCGGCTTCTCCTGTGCGGAGTCCGGAATTACCAGGCCGGAAGCCGTGGTCTGCTCTGCTTCGAGCGGGCGAACAACAATACGATCCTCAAGAGGCTTAATCGAGACCGACACTCGGACTCTCCTTTTCATGAGCTGATTCATGGACTAAGAACTAGGGTGCCGTGGCGTGCAACCGTCGTCGCGGTGCCGGTGGACGCCTGGCGTGATTAGCACCCTCCGGGGGAGAGTGCTAACAAGACTCTATGTAAGCGTTAGCACTCGGTCAAGGTGAGTGCCAGAATTTCGTCGTTGGTGAACTCCCGTTACCGCCCGGTGAGGTCATCCAGATCGTAGTCTTCGCCGTCGTCATCCTCATCCACAGGTGCTGATCCGCGATTCAAATACAGCACGACGGCGGCTGCCAGGGCCACGACGCCGGAAATCACCAGGGCGATAATCCCGCCAATGCGGGCCCCGCTGTAGAGGTCCCGGATATCGCGGGCTTCATCAGTAGCGTCGTTCACGCTCTTGCCTGTGACGGAGTAGGCAGCTGCATTGAATGAGTCCAGGACGAAGATGACGATCAGCAGGGCAACGCAGATTACCGCGATCACGGCCCCCGCGATCAAGGCAGGACGCGCAAACGCCACAAGGGACCGGCCGGCGGAATGCTCTGAAGCTCCCGGGGCAGCGGGGCGGTTCCCGCCCGGGTTGTTCGTGTCGGAGGGCTGCGGAGCTGCGTTGTCTTCCATGAAAACAACCCTATCGGGCTGATTCCCAACTCACGGCGTCAAGGCGCGCCCCGTTAGGCTTGATCCCATGTCTCATGCACCGCAGGAACAGATCGCACCCTTGCTGACCACTGAAGGATGGGAACTCCTTGCCTCGCTGGGGCCGTACCGCGAAGCCGATGCGTTCAGCATGAACGCCGATCTTCGAAAGGCAGGCCACTCCCCTGAGCTGGTGGCCGCGGTACTCACGCAGTCCCGGCTCCGAACCCGCGCCGAGGCCAAATTCGGCGAGTTCGCCCGCCAGATGCTGTTCACCCAGGCCGGACTCGAGCAGGCAACGCGCCTCAACGTCGCGGCCCGGCACGCCGAGCGTTTTGCCAAGGCCGGCATTTCCCACGTAGCA
The DNA here is from genome assembly GCF_031455315.1 of Arthrobacter sp. 1088. Lineage (NCBI taxonomy): Bacteria > Bacillati > Actinomycetota > Actinomycetes > Micrococcales > Micrococcaceae > Arthrobacter > Arthrobacter sp. 1088. The sequence goes on along the minus strand of NZ_JAVDSM010000001.1, from coordinate 572,299 downwards.
GACCTTGGCTGCGGTCTTGGAGCCGACTCCATGGCCTTGGCCTCAATGGACATTGCCGTGACTGCAGTGGAGATGGATGAAACCACCGCGGCCTGCGCCACGATCAACCTCATGCCCTTCCCGCACGCCACAGTGGTGCATTCGGATGCCACGTCAGTGGAACTGGGCGGGATCGACGGCCTGTGGCTGGATCCCGCACGGCGCACAACCTCGACGTCCGGGACAAAGCGGATCTGGGATCCGGAAGCATTCTCTCCCCCGTTGTCGTTCGTTGAAGGCCTGGCCGCAGCCGGCCGTGCGGTCGGCGTCAAGATGGGTCCTGGCATGCCCCACGACTCGGTTCCGGCGAACTGTGAAGCGCAGTGGGTCTCCGTAGGTGGCGACGTCACGGAGGTCACCCTGTGGTTCAACGCCGTGGCCCGCCCCGGGATCCGGCGCGCGGCACTTGTCATCGGCTCCCAGGGCGCTGCCGAGCTCACCAGCGGTGAGGATTTCGACGGCGGCCCGGTAGCCGCCGTCGGGCCGGTTGAGGGGTTCCTCTACGAGCCTGACGGTGCCGTCATCCGCGCAGGCCTGGTGGCCGACGTCGCAGAACGCCTGGGCGGCCACCTGGTGGATGAACATATCGCCTACATCTGCGCCCCGGAACTCCATGACTCGCCTTTTGCCAAGGCCTACAGGGTGCTGGAGGTCATGCCATACAACGTCAAAGCCCTCAAAGCCTGGGTGAAAGCGAACGGCATCTCGGTGCTGGACATCAAGAAGCGCGGCACCGCTGTCACTCCCGAAGAACTACGGAAACAACTGCTTCCATCCAAGCGCGACACCAAGCCCGCAAAAACGGCCACCCTGGTCCTCACCAGGATTGGCGAGGAAAGAGTGGCCGTTGCGGTGGAGCCCGTGACGTTCTAGGCCAGGTCAGCGGCGGGAGAATTCCGAGGCTTCGCGGACCTGGTCAGCACTCGGGCGGACGCCCGTGTACAGGACGAACTGCTCCTCCGCCTGGATGGCGATGACTTCCGCTCCAGTGATCACCGGCTTGCCTGCCTGCCGGGCAGCCGTGATGAGGGGCGTCTCGGAGGGTAGGGCGACGACGTCGAACACTATCTTTGCCGCCGCAATGGTTGCGTCGTCAAAGGACTGTGCCCTTTCGTCCGCACCAGCCATGCCCAGGGGCGTGACATTGATGATCAGGTCCGCCGTGGATCCATTGACATCGTCCTGCCAGGCGAAACCGTAAAGGTCCGCGAGCGCACGTCCTGTGGTTTCATTGCGGGCAACGATGGTCACGGACGTAAAGCCTGCATCGCGGAGGGCTGCGGCCACCGCTTTCGCCATTCCTCCGGCTCCTCGCAGCAACACGGTGTGGCTGCTGGGTACTTTATGGTCCTTCAGCAGGCGGGCAATGGCGATGTAGTCGGTGTTGTATGCGGTCAGGACGCCGTCGTTGTTGACAATCGTGTTGACCGAGTCGATGGCCTTTGCCGAGGGATCCATTACGTCCACTAGCGGGATGACCGCTTCCTTGTAGGGCATGGAAACCGCGGCTCCCCTGATGGGGAGGCCGCGGATGCCAGCCACTGCAAGAGTGATGTCCGCCGGGGCGAATGCCTTGTAGACAAAGTTCAGTCCGAGCAGGTCGTACAAGTAATTGTGGAACCTGGTCCCAATGTTGCTGGGCCGGGCCGCGAGCGAAATGCACAGGGACATGTCTTTGTTCAGGATTGGCATTCACCCATTAAACAACGGGCCCTTTGCGCTTCCGCGCCGTTAGCCCTGGCGGGCCTTCATTCGCGGGTTGTTCTTGTTGATGACGAACGTGCGCCCACGGCGTCGGACGATCTGCGCGCCCGGAATCTTCTTGAGGGCACGCAGTGAGTTCCTGACCTTCATGGTTTTTCTCCTTGTTGTTGGTGGGTTGGTTTTTGGGGTGGCTGGCTAAAATGCTTCGCTAAGTTCCAGGGGATCCTCCCAGACACCAAAGTCGAGTTCCATCTCTGCCTCCGTCAATTGGCAGCCCTCCAGAAGGGCGCGGATTTCCTGGGGGTCGATGTCCTCGGAGCGTCCGGTAATGGCCAGGACCGTTCCGCGGTCGCCGTAATTCGGGTGCCAGTCAAGGACGGCGTCGACGTCGGCTCCCACCTTGCCTCTGCGACCTGCGGCAGGTGCGTCCGCCAGCCAGGTTCCGGTGCTCTCAAGCCACACCCGGGGACCAATTCCCTGTACTGCAATCCGGGTCTTGGCGGCCGAGGCGATCCACAGGCGTCCGCGCAGCCAGTGGGTTCCGGCCGCGAGTTGGGGAAGTGCTTCACGGAAACGGCCGGGGTGCAGCGGCCGCCCGGCCTTGTGGAGGACGGTTCGGAAGGAACCGGGCGAATCATCCAAAGGCACGCAGACCACTCCGGGCCGGGTGCGTGCGGCCGCTTCGGCGTCGTCGAAGCAGCCCGATCTGAAGTCATCGGCCGCACCGATTGCTGCAGCGTGTGGTGCCAGCTGCCCGAGCAGCTCCACGCCAGTCACCCATTCTTCGGATCCCATGCGGGGATTTCCGGACAATTCCGCTCCCAAGCCCGGGTGCAACATGACTGTGTCCACCTGCCCGAACTCGCCGATCAGGAACTCGCCGCTGGTCCGTTCATCCTCCGGCATCGATGTGAAGCCGGATTCAAAGAGGGTGTGCCGGTCCCAGATGTGATCGTCGAGATCCACGGGGTCCAAGGCCAGGATGGCGTTGTCCATGACGGCAGGCTGGGTGAGGCCGCGCCGGAGTTCCGCGACTGCCATCCCTGCCGGGACGCCGGGTGGTAGGCCCAGGACCACGTGGTCGAACCCGCAAGCGGCGAGGCGCTCCGCCGTCGGTACGACATCCAGCTTGACCGTACAGCTGAGGCAACCGTGTTCCAGAACGGTTGTTTCACGCTCAAAGAGCTGGCCTCCCCTGTAGACGCGCCGCATGACCAAGGAACCATCCAGGAGGTCGTGAAGAACGACGACGGAGTTCGTGTGGGTTCGGCCAAGCCTGGCGGTGGCCGCTTCGCGGCACTGACTGTCCAGGGAGCTGACAACGGTGAGGTGCATGGAAGGATTCTAATTGAAAACCATTCTCATTAGCAATTCGCTTGCGGTGTGTCGCGGCGCTTAACTTCGCCCTGTCCGCAATCAGCCATGCTCCGGCTGCACTAGACTTGAGCCGACCGCTGACGGCCCCGCAGCGGGTTGCGTCCAGCAGAAAGTCCAGCAGAAACAAGCAACGAGGGGACTACGTGCAGATTGAGTTTGCGCCATCCAGGCAATCGACACTGGGTGTGGAATGGGAGTTGGCGCTCGTCAATGCACGCACCGGAGAACTGGTTTCAGTGGCGAACGACGTCCTCAAGGGTGTCGCTGCGAACCATCCGGACCTCAACGAAGACGACGAACACCCCCACATCAAGCGCGAACTGCTCCTGAACACGGTGGAACTCGTGACAGGCATCTGCGAAACGGTCAAGGAAGCCAAAGAGGACCTCAACCGCTCCCTCGCCGCTGTCCGCGAAGTCACCGACCCCATGGGAGTGGAGGTGTTCTGCGCAGGCAGCCATCCCTTCAGCCCTCCCCTGCTCCAGCCGGTCACCGACAAGGAGCGTTACGCCAAGCTGATCGAGCGGACCCAATGGTGGGGACGCCAAATGGTCATCTATGGTGTCCACGTCCACGTAGGCATCGATCGCCGGGACAAAGTACTTCCCATCCTGGACGGCCTGGTCAACTACTTCCCGCACTTCCAGGCACTGTCCGCCTCCAGCCCCTTCTGGGCCGGCGAAGAAACCGGCTACGCATCCCAGCGGGCCCTCATGTTCCAACAGCTCCCCACCGCTGGCCTGCCGTTCCAGTTCGAAACCTGGGAAGCATACGAGTCCTATGTCCAGGACATGTTCACCACAGGTGTCATCGACGCCATTTCCGAGATCCGCTGGGACATCCGGCCTGTCTACAACCTGGGCACTATCGAGATGCGCATTTGCGATGGCCTCGCCACCCTTGAGGAAGTGGGCGCCATCGCCGCACTCACACAGTGCCTCGTGGACGAGTTCTCCTCCATCCTCGACGCCGGCGGGAGCATCCCCACCATGCCGCCCTGGCACGTCCAGGAGAACAAGTGGCGTGCGGCGCGCTACGGCATGGAAGCCATCATCATCCTCGATGCCAAGGGCAACGAGCAGTTGGTCACCGAGCACCTCGCAGAAACTGTCGCACGCTTGGAACCCGTGGCAGCCAAGCTTGGATGCTCTGAGGAACTGGCCGACGTCATGAAGATCATTGAACGCGGCGCCAGCTACCAGCGCCAGCGCCGCGTGGCCGCCGAACACAACGGGGACCTGCAGGCAGTGGTCATGGACCTCGTACAGCAGATGCGTAAAGGCCCCGACGCATAGTTGGGTGGAGTTACGCAGCCACCGACACCGTAGTAACGGGCAAGGAGGAATCCGGCGCGAACGCTATTCCGCTGGGCCCGATTCCGGCCATGACCAGTTGAGCACCGAGGGCTGCCACCATGGCACCGTTGTCCGTGCAGAGATCCAGTGGCGGCACGTGCAACCTGATGCCCGCCGATACACACCGTTGGCCGGTCAATTCGCGCAGCCTCGAGTTGGCAGCAACACCTCCACCAAGGAGCACGTCGGTAATGCCGTGCTCCCTGCAGGCCAGGACCGCCTTTGAACTGATGACGTCCACCACGGCCTCCTGGAATGCCGCTGCGATATCGGCTACGGGTACTTCTTCCCCGCGGGCTTCGAATTGCTCCACGCACCGGGCCACCGCAGTTTTAAGGCCGCTGAAGGACCAGTCGTAGCGGTGCGGTCCTTTCTCCTCCGCGGTGCCCATGTATTTGGGCTGGGTGAGGCCGCGCGGAAAGCGGATGGACTTCGGGTTGCCTTGGCGTGCCAGCTTGTCGATGGCGGGGCCGCCCGGGTAGCCAAGGCCCAGGATCCGGGCAACTTTGTCGTAGGCTTCACCGGCGGCGTCATCGATGGTCGAACCAAGGAGCTCCACGTCATCTGTAATGCTGCGGATACGGAGGATCTCCGTATGGCCACCGGAAACCAGGAGTGCACCGAGGTTCTGCGGCAAGTGGCCGGCACCCAGGCCGGCGGCAGCACCGGCGTCGGGCCTTGAATCCAGCAGCCCCACGCCAACGTGCGCTACCAGGTGGTTGATCGCGTAGAGCGGCTTGCCCGTAGCCACGGCCAGGGCCTTCGCGGCGCAGACACCAACCATAAGGGCGCCCGCCAGGCCCGGCCCGGATGTGACAGCGATGGCGTCGATGTCCTCCAGAGTCACTCCGGCTTCATGCAGCGCTTCCTGAAGCGTGGGGACAAAGGCATCCAAATGGGCACGCGAAGCGATCTCAGGGATGACACCACCAAAGCGCACGTGCTCGTCCATGGAGGAGGACACCGTGTTGGTCAGCAGCGTTGTACCGCGCACGATTCCAACGCCGGTTTCGTCACAGGACGATTCGATGCCCAGCACCAACGGCTGCTTCGGCTGTTCTGGATAAGGGCCGCTCACGCGTTGGCTCCTTCTGTGGAATGTGACGTGTTCAGTGTCATGGGTTATTCAGGGGCAGGCGCATGATCAACGCATCCGTACCGTCCCGGTAATACCGCGGCCGGACATGGATCTGTTCGAATCCGAAACGCAGATACAGCTGCTGTGCACGGGGGTTGTCCGCGCGCACCTCCAGGAGGACGTCCGCCGCGTGACGCCGCCGCGCCTCCTCGATCAGCTCGGTCAGGATGGCAGAACCGATGCCTTTGCCTTCGAATTCGGGAACGACGGCGATCGTCTGGACGTCCGCGATCGGCTCAATGCACATCAAGCCGGCGTAGGCCACGATCTGGCCCTCAACCTGGGCCACCACATAGCGGCGCGTCTCCGGCTGTGACAACTCGTCGAAGAACATCTGCAGGGGCCAGGCATCCACGGGGAACAGTCGACGTTCCAAGGCTTCGACGGCCGGGACATCAGCCTCGGTCATATCGCGCAGGGAAACTCCTGCGAGTTCCAGTTTGGGTGGGAGTTTCATCGGTCCACTTCCATCACAGGGCACGCTTCCTGGGACCCGGCACCTGGGCATCCGATTCGCGCAAGTACAAAGGTGTGGAGTCCAAGAGCTCCTGCCCTGCCGTTATTCTGGCAAGCGCGAGCTGGCCAAGGGACGCCGCGTCCGGTTGTGCCTCGGCAAAGTCTTCGTCGGCACGGAGGACGTCGGCGTATAGTCCAGCGCCGGCCCCAAACACGGGCAGGTCCGGTAAGTCCGAGGCGAAACCCACATGCGGCCCGTCGATGAGCTGGGGAAGCTGGCCTTCCTCAAGGACGTACCGCGCCCAGTAGACCTCTTTGCGCCGCGCGTCAGTGGCCACCAGGAATTCGGGAACAGCCGCAGTGGACTCCGCTACTTCGAGGGCGATCGCATCAAGGCTCATCAACCCATACAGCGGCTTGTTCCAGACGAAAGCCAGGGTCCGTGCGGTGGCAATACCTGAGCGCAGCCCGGTAAACGGTCCGGGGCCCACGCCTGTGACTATCACGTCAATGTCCGCGCCGGTAACGCCGGCACCGGCCAGCAGCTTCCCGATGCCCGGCGCAAGGACTTCGGCATGGCTTCGGGTGTCCTCGGTGGAAAAGGAATCCACCACGCCTTCCATGGCAACATCCGAAATCAGCGCAGCACTGGCCACTGCCGAGGTGTCGATAGCCAGGATCAGCATCAGCGGCCTCCTTCGGAGATCGTGGTTTCAAGAAGCTTCGGCGCCTCGGCCCAGCGTGGGCCAAAACCGCGGAAAATGATGGTGCGCGGTTCGTCGTCGTCATCAGTGTCAAAGTCCAGGACCGTGCCGCTGTCCTCGACATGGATAGCCGGCACAACGCCTTCGGCACCCACAGACCGGTGAAGGTCCACTTCCAGGCGGCTGTCCGAGAGGTGCTCAACCCGGTCCCTCCCCCACTCCACCACGGTGACGGACGAGTCCATGGTGTTCTCGAGATCAATGTCATCGATCTCAGCAGCTGATTCCAGCCTGTAGGCGTCGACGTGGACCAGGTCCGGTCCACCGGGGCGTGGGCCATCCGGAAGGTTTGGGTGGATCCGAACCAGCACGAACGTAGGCGAGATGATCCCGGCACGTACGCCCAGGCCCTCTCCCAGCCCCTGGGTGAAGGTCGTCTTCCCCGCACCCAGCTCTCCGGTCAGGACAAGGAGATCTCCCGCCTCAAGCACCCCGCCCAGTGCTGCACCGAGCGCGTGGGTTTGTTCCGCCGTCGTGACCTTCAGGCTGCGTTCCCAGAATGGTTCGCCGCCTTTCAATGGTTCGCTTGGTTCGAGCAGTGGTTCGTTCATAGCGTCGCCGATTCCGATGCTGCCTGGGTGCCCTGGTGTACCTCCGGCAGCGCCGGAACCTCGTTGACGTAACTGCGGGGCACCCGCGGACTAATGCGGGTCACGATCTCATAGTTGATGGTTCCCGCTGCCGCCGCCCAGTCATCGGCGGTGGGGCCGCCATCGGCACCGTCGCCGAACATCACGGCTTCGCTGCCCTTAAGCCCGGCCGCTTCTTCAGGGGTGAGCGGTCCAAGATCAATCACCATCTGGTCCATCGCGATCTGGCCCACCACAGGGTAGGTGACGCCGTTAACGCGAACCGGACCGCCCGTGGCGATGCGCGGGACCCCGTCGGCGTAGCCCAGGGGAACCAGGCCCAGCGTGCTCTCCTGGCTGGTGTGGTACTTCAGGCCGTAGGAAACGCCTTGCCCCTCCGGGACCTTTTTGCAGTTGGAGAGGAGTGTGCGGACGCTCATGGCAGCGTGCAGGCCAAGTTCGGCGGAGGTGACTCCTTCGAAGGGCGACAACCCGTAGATGCCGAGCCCCACCCGGATGAGGTCGAAGTGCGAATCCGGCCGGGACAGCGCAGCGGGAGTGTTGGCGATGTGCCTGACCTCGGTATCGACGCCGGCATCCTCAGCGATGGCGAGTGCGTCACGGAAAACCGCCAACTGCTGGTCCGTTTCGGGCCGGTGCGGTTCGTCGGCCACCGCAAGGTGGGAGAAAATGCCCACAACGCGAAGCAGGCCCTCGTCCTGGTATTCCATGGCCTGGCCCACCAGCTGGTCCCATTCGGCGATTGGACAGCCGTTCCGGCCCAGCCCTGTGTCCACCTTCAAATGGACCCGCGCGGGACGCTCCTGTTCGCGGGCGGCCGCCACCACGGCGTCGAGTTCCCAACCGGAAATCCCGACGTCGATGCCGGCGGCAACTGCGGCTTGGAAGTTGCTTTCACGGGTGTGCAGCCACGCCAACAACGGTGCGTCTATGCCCGCTGCGCGCAAGGCGAGCGCCTCTGAAATGTGGGCGACGCCCAGCCAGGCCGCTCCGGCGTCGAGGGCTGCACGTGCAACCTGAACCACGCCATGGCCATAAGCATCGGCCTTCACCACAGCCATCACGGAGGCCGGGGAGGCGATCGCGACAAACTGGCGAACGTTGTGCCGCACGGCATCAAGATCGATCACGGCGGAACGCTCAAGAACCGCTGACTTTGCTATGGAGGCCTTGGACCCGATCCCGATATCTGCAGCTGCTTCGTAAGTCACCCTAGAGATTCTAGTGGTGCCGGGGAACGGGGGTTCAATTCCCCCCGTTCCTACTGGGCATCGGACAAGTGCGCGATCGTGGCGCGGGCGCGTCGCTGTGCTTCAGCGGGGATGTCCTTCACGATCGGTTCAAGGAAGGCGAAGCGCCGCAGCCACTGGCTCGATTGGCGTTCCTTCCGCGCGTTGGCACGCTGCCACCAGTCCGCGATGTCGCCCCAGCCAGGCGCTGCCAACGACCCACCGACTTGTTGGACAGCCAGCGAGGCACAGAGGTTCGCGAACCGCAGGCGGTCCCCCAATCGCCATCCTGCCAGGCACCCCACAATGAAGGCCGCCCCGAAACAATCGCCGGCGCCGGTGGGATCGTACGCGGACACGGGCAGCGATGGCACCCATTCCTCTTCGCCCGTCTCCGAGTCCACGGCCATAGCCCCCTGCGCGCCCAACGTCACCACAGCCACTGGAACGCGATCGGCCAGGGAATAGAGCGCCGCCCACGGATCGGTCTTGCCTGTGAACGCCATGGCCTCCGGCGCGTTGGGCAGGAAAGCGTAAAAATGTTCCAGTTGCTCCAACCTGCGCTGGGACCACTCTCCACTGGGGTCCCAGCCCACCACGCCGAAAAGTTTGGTTCCGGCGGACTTCGCCGCCAGCATCCAGGGTTCCAATTCCTCGCCCAGATCCGCGACGGCCGCGAGCGCCTTGGGTGGCTTTCCGATCAGGTCCGAGGCTTTGATCGGAGCCGGGTGCCCGTGGGTGACCATGGATCGATCCTGGTTCACGCACATGGACACCGTAACCGGCGAGTGCCAGCCCGGGACGCGACGCGACAGGGACAAGTCCACATGCTCCTGGCTTTCAAGGATCTGCCAGTTGTAATCCCCGTAACCGTCGTCGCCAAAGGCTGCCGCCAGGTTGGTCCTCAGGCCAAGCCGGGCCGCGGCGATCGCTTGGTTGGCAACCCCGCCCGGGCAGCTGCCCATGCCCTCGCTCCACACTTCAGTGCCGGGCTCGGGAGAGTGCGGGAGCCCGGTGAAAATGATGTCCTGGAAGACCGTTCCTGCCAGGAGAAGGTCGCATTGGCCGTCGCCCTCGGTGCGCACGGCGGCAAGGGGATCAAAACGTCGCTGGGGCATTGCGTCCATGCACGGCACACTACGCTGCGCCTTCCGGGCTGCATAGACTCGGATCATGCGGCTCATGATCGCCGGTGGCGGCGGCTTCCGGGTACCCCTTGTGTACCGTGCCTTATGCACGGGTCCATTCGCGGGACTGGTGCACGAGGTGGTGCTCTACGACGTCGATCCCGCGCGTCTCGCCGCCATCCAGGCAGTCCTCCGCGATATGCCCACGACGGAAGGTTCCCGGCCCGCCGTCGTGATTTCAACTGACCTGGGGCAGGCACTCACCGCCACCGATATGGTCTTCGCCGCGATCCGCCCGGGCGGAACGGCAGGACGGATCGCCGACGAACGCGTGGCCCTGGATCTCGGTTTGCTGGGCCAGGAAACCACGGGTGCGGGCGGCATCTCCTACGCCCTCCGCTCCATTCCGCACATGCTGGAGCTCGCCGAGGGAATGCGGCACTATTGCCCGGATGCGTGGCTCATCAACTTCACCAACCCCGCCGGGATGGTCACCGAGGCGCTTGTGCCGGTGCTGGGACGAAAGGTGATCGGTATCTGCGATTCCGCCGGCGGCCTGGCCCAACGCGCCGCACGGGCCGCCGGTTCACCCCTTCAAGAAGGAACGCTCGACGGCGTGGGCTACTTCGGGTTGAACCATCTGGGCTGGCTCTACAAGCTGGCACCCGACGGCCGGGATCTGCTGCCGGAGCTGTTATCGGATCGTGGGGCGCTGGAACGAATCGAGGAAGGGCGTTTGTTCGGCCAGCACACCCTGGAGAAACTCGGTTGCCTGCCCAATGAATACCTTTACTACTATTACCAAACCGAACAGGCGACTGAAGCCATCCTGACGCAACGCGAAACGCGTGGGGCGTCCATCCACCAGCAACAGAGCTCGCTCTACCCATCCCTTGTGGAAGCCTCGAACGCCTACGTCATGTGGGATGCGGCCCGGCGCTCCCGCGAGGAAGGCTACCTGGCCGAGGCCCGCACACACGGGGAGCACCGCGACGAGGAAGACCTCGCCGGGGGCGGCTATGAGCGTGTGGCTTTGTCCGTGATGCGGGCCCTATCCGGAGGCGGGACGGCGCAGCTGATCCTCAATGTGCCCAATTCACCCGTAGCCGGCTCTTCGGCACATGAGGCGGAAGTCGCCGTGCCCGGGCTGCCGGGGGACGCCGTCGTCGAAGTTCCCTGCGAGGTAACACCCGACGGCGCCCTGCCGCTTGCGCAGGAACGGCCCGGGGGCCAGTTCCTCACCTTGATGCAACACGTCAAGGAAGTGGAACGGCTGACGGTCAGGGCTGTCCGGGACGGTGACAGGGAGGCTGCACTGCAAGCCTTTGCTGCGCACCCGCTGGTCGGCTCGGCCTCGCTGGGCGCCCAACTCCTTGACGGCTACGAGGCAGCCTTCCCGGCACTGCGCGGACTCTGGAAGTGATTTCTAGAGCTTCCGGTACATCACGTGCATGCCGACGTACCCAATTTCAGGGTGGTCGAAGGCCTCGGGCACCGTGGCCAGGATGCGGAATCCCATGGATTGCCACAACCACACTGCCCGGACGTTGCTCTCCACCACAGCATTGAATTGCATGGAGCGGAATCCTGCCGCTTTGGCTTCCTTTAACGAGTAGGCACACAGCGCCCGTGCAATTCCCTGGCCCGAATGCCTGGAGCTGACCATATACCCGGCGTTCGCCACATGGCTCCCGCCGCCGGACTGGTTCGCATGGAACTCGCCAGTACCCAGCACCTCGCCTCCCGGGTGCGGCCCATCCGCAGTGCGCACGGCCACGAACGTTTGGCCGGGCGCTTCCTTCAACCATTTGGCACGGGCAGCTTCTTCGGTGGTGTCGCGGTCCCAGGTGAAGGTCTCCCCCTGACGGAGGATCGGCTCCATGACGGACCAGATGCCGGGCCAATCTTCGGGCGTGGCTGGGCGGATGTCGAAAAGGGTTTCTTGGCTCACAGCGCACACGCTAGCAGCCTTGTCCACATAGCCGGGATTGGCGCCATGTAGTGCCCGGCTTCAGGAGTAGTGTTTTCTGCAGGGCAAAAGTGGTTTGGCTTCAGAAGTTGGCTTCACGGGAAGGAGAAAAGTGTGCCATTGATCCGTCGGGTGGCATTCCTTTCACTGCACACCTCCCCCATGGAACAGCCAGGGGCCGGTGACGCTGGTGGAATGAACGTCTATGTGCGGGCTTTGGCCATGGCGCTGGCCGAGACCGGTGTGGAGGTGGAGATCTTCACCCGTTCCACCAAAGCCGGCCAGGCCGCCGTCGAGCATCCCGGACCCGGCGTATGCGTCCACAACGTGATGGCCGGACCCCGCCGGAAAGTCCCCAAGGAAGAATTGCCTGCCTTGCTCCACCAGATGGTGGAGGAGATCGATCGGATCCGGCAGCAGCAACCCCACGGCCGCTACGACATCATCCATTCCCATTACTGGGTGTCCGGGGTTGCCGGACTGGAATTGTCCGAGCTCTGGGGTGTTCCCCTGGTCCACACCATGCACACCATGGCCAAGGTCAAGAATCTTGTTCTTGAGTCCGGCGAGCGGCCCGAACCGCGGCGTCGGGAGGACGGCGAGCAGCGAATTGTTGATGGTGCCGCCCGCCTCATCGCCAATACTCCAGCCGAGGCAGAAGAGCTTGTCTCCCACTACGGAGCCGACATCGACAAGATTGACGTCGCACCTCCCGGCGTGGACCTGAAAGTATTCACGCCATCCTTCCGTCGCAAGTCGCGCGCCCAGCGGGATGTCAGGCCGGACAGTTTCCACATACTCTTCGCAGGCCGGATCCAACGTCTTAAGGGTCCCCAGGTCTTCGTCAAAGCGGCCGGTCTCCTGCGGAAGCGCAGGCCTGACATCGATCTGGAAATGACCATTCTGGGTTCGCTCAGCGGCGCCAAGGACTTCAACCTGCAGCACATCATCGAGGAGGCCGGGCTGGCCGACGTCGTCACGCATCGCCCGCCCGTTGTAGCGCCCGAGCTCGCCAGCTGGTTCCGCTCCGCAGACGTCGTGGTGATGCCCTCGTTCAGCGAGTCATTCGGACTCGTGGCCTTGGAAGCACAAGCGTGCGGCACCCCCGTAGTGGCCACCAACGTTGGTGGGCTCTCACGCGCCATTTCCGATGGCCGGACGGGCATCCTGGTAGATGGCCACGATCCTTCCGACTGGGCTGATGCCCTCGAGGATTTGTACGACGACGTACAGACACGCGAGGACATGGGCCGTTTGGCCGCGACCCACGCCGAATCCTTTGGCTGGCAGCGGACTGCTGCGATCACCTTGGAAAGCTATCGCGAGTCTGTTGGCGGCCTGCTGGTCCCCGGGCGGTGAACCTCACGCGGTTACTGGCTGGCGCCTGATAGATTGTCGCGCACAGCGTAGGCAGGGCGCCGAGCGTCAGCCCACACAGCGTAAGCACTAAGCCGAAGGACAACGATGTCTGAAAACAAGGGCCTGAGCGATCTTGAGATAGCCCACAACGCCACCATCCTGCCCATCGAAGAAATTGCGCGACGCGCGGGCATCAACGTGGACGCACTGGAACACTATGGGCCTTACAAAGCCAAGATCACTCCGGCCAAGCTTGTGCTCCCCGAGGGCAAGGCGCCCGGCAGGGTAGTCCTCGTTTCAGCCATGTCCCCCACCCCCGCCGGCGAAGGAAAATCGACAACCACAGTCGGTCTGGCCGATTCCCTTGCACGCGCCGGCCACAAAGTGATGATCGCGCTGCGTGAACCGTCACTTGGACCCATCCTTGGCATGAAAGGCGGAGCAACCGGAGGTGGATACTCCCAGGTATTGCCCATGGACGATATCAACCTCCACTTCACCGGCGACTTCCACGCCGTCACCTCGGCCAACAACGCCCTCATGGCACTCGTGGACAACCACATCTTCCAAGGCAACCAGCTCGGAATCGACCCCCGCCGCATGACGTTCAAACGCGTTATCGACATGAACGACCGCTCCTTACGGGAAATCATTATCGGGCTCGGCGGCCCTGCCCAGGGCGTACCCCGGCAAGACGGCTTCGACATCACCGTGGCCTCCGAAATCATGGCCGTATTCTGCCTGGCCGCGGACCTGGACGACCTCCGAGCGCGCTTGGGCCGGATCACCTTCGGCTACACCTTCGACCGCCAACCGGTAACTGTTGCGGATCTTGGTGTGGAAGGTGCCCTGACATTGCTCTTGAAGGATGCCATCAAGCCAAACCTTGTCCAGACCATCGCCGGGACACCGGCACTGGTACACGGTGGCCCCTTCGCCAACATCGCCCACGGGTGCAACTCCATCATCGCAACGCGGACTGCACAGCAACTGGCAGACATCGTGGTCACCGAGGCAGGATTCGGCGCGGACCTGGGTGCCGAAAAGTACATGGACATCAAGTCGCGCATCGCTGACGTGGCGCCGTCCGCCGTCGTTGTTGTGGCCACAATCCGTGCACTCAAGATGCAAGGCGGAGTTCCAAAGGACAAACTCAGCGAACCCAACGTGGACGCCGTAGCCGCCGGGGTGGAAAACCTCAAACGACATGTTGGCAATGTCGCCAAGTTCGGCATTTCGCCGGTCGTTGCCATCAACAGGTTCGCCACCGACACCGACGACGAACTTCAGTGGCTGCTGAACTGGTGCGCAGCGGAAGGCGTGGAAGCCGCCGTCGCCGACGTCTGGGGCCGGGGCGGAGGAGGCGACGGTGGCGATGAACTCGCGGCCAAGGTGGCAGCGGCAGTGCAAGGGCCCTCAAATTTTCACCACTTGTACCCACTGGAACTTTCTGTGGAGGACAAGATCCGGACCATCGTGCAGGAGATCTACGGCGCCGACGGAGTGGAATTTTCCGTCCCGGCACAGAAGCGGCTGGTGGACATCCAAAAGAATGGGTGGGGCGGGTTGCCCGTCTGCATGGCCAAGACGCAATACTCATTCACGGACGATGCGTCCAAGCTCGGGGCGCCAAAGGGATTCCGGGTACACGTGCGCGAACTCATTCCCAAAACGGGTGCAGGCTTCATTGTCGCCCTGACCGGAGCCGTCATGACCATGCCCGGGCTGCCCAAAGAACCGGCCGCCATGCGCATGGACGTCGGTCCCGACGGCAACCCCACTGGCCTCTTCTGACCTCCTTAAAAGCAACGCGGGGTCACTTACGGCCCATCCGATGGTCAATCATCGGCCGTAAGTGACCCCGCGTTGCTTGTGCTGTTGCGGTTTAGCGCTCGATATCGCCGCGGATGAAGGCTTCCACCTTGTCGCGGGCGATGTCGTCGTTGAACTGCTCCGGCGGGGACTTCATGAAGTAGCTGGACGCGGAGAGCAGCGGGCCGCCGATGCCGCGATCCAGGCCAATCTTGGCCGCGCGGATGGCGTCGATGATCACACCAGCGGAGTTCGGGGAATCCCATACTTCGAGCTTGTATTCGAGGGAAACGGGAGCATCACCGAAGTTGCGGCCCTCGAGGCGGACGAAGGCCCACTTGCGGTCGTCAAGCCAGGCAACGTAATCGGACGGCCCGATGTGGACGTCGTCAGCGTGAAGGTCTGCCTCAACGTTGGAGGTGACGGCCTGCGTCTTGGAGATCTTCTTGGACTCAAGACGATCGCGCTCAAGCATGTTCTTGAAGTCCATGTTGCCGCCAACGTTCAACTGGTACGTGCGGTCCAAGGTGACGCCGCGGTCCTCGAACAGCTTGGCCATCACGCGGTGGGTGATGGTGGCACCGATCTGGCTCTTGATGTCGTCGCCCACGATCGGAACACCGGCCGCAGTGAACTTGTCAGCCCACTCCTTGGTGCCGGCGATGAAGACGGGGAGAGCATTGACGAAAGCCACGCCAGCGTCGATGGCGCACTGGGCGTAGAACTTGGCAGCCTGCTCCGAACCAACGGGCAGGTAGCAAACCATGACGTCTACGTTGGCTTCGCGGAGGGCAGCAACGATGTCGACGTCCTCCTCGGGAGCTTCGACGATGGTCTCGCGGTAGTACTTGCCCAGGCCGTCAAGGGTATGTCCACGCTGAACGGTGACTCCGGTGGCAGGGACGTCGGCGATCTTGATGGTGTTGTTTTCGCTGGCGCCGATGGCGTCGGCAAGGTCCAGTCCAACTTTCTTGCTATCGACGTCGAAAGCAGCAACGAACTGAACATCGTTGACGTGGTACTGGCCGAACTCGACGTGCATCAGACCCGGAATCGTGGCCTTGGGGTCAGCGTCGCGATAGTACTGAACACCTTGGACCAGCGATGCGGCGCAGTTTCCTACGCCGACAATGGCAACACGAATCGGATGTGAAGACACGGAACTCCTTTTGAGAACTAAACCTCAGGTGCCAGGCGCAAACTCTGACTGAGCTCAGAGCACGACTGATTGGCACGGCGCCAGTTGGCGCACACTTGCATTGTAGCCAACAGAGAAGGGGCCGGCTTTGTTCCCGCCGGCCCCTCCTGTTTTATGTCTTTCCCCTGGGTTTACTCCTGCGCCCACAGATTGATGTCGGATTCGACGGCGAACTCATCGATCGCAGTCAGCTCATCAGTGGAGAACTTCAGGTTGTTGATGGCGCTCAGCGTGTCTTCAAGCTGCGAAACGCTGGACGCTCCAACAAGCGCGGATGTTACGGGAGAGCCCTTCGGCTGGTCCCGGAGAATCCATGCGATGGCCATCTGCGCGAGGGTCTGTCCACGGCCCTCGGCGATAGCGTTGAGTCCCCGAACGCGGTCCAGCTTGTCCTCCGTCAAGGCGGATTCGGAGAGGAACCGTTCCTTCGCGGCCCGCGAGTCAGCCGGAACACCGTTGAGGTAGCGGTTGGTCAGCATGCCCTGGGCAAGAGGCGAGAAGGCGATGGAGCCGGCGCCCACCTGGTCCAGTGCCTCGTAGAGGTTCGGCGAGCCATTCTCGGTCCACCGGTTCAGCATGGAGTAGCTGGGCTGGTGGATCAGCAGAGGCGTGCCGAGCTCCTTCAGGATCCGGGCTGCCTCGAGTGTTTGCTCGGGGGTGTAGGAAGAGATACCTGCGTACAAGGCTTTGCCGGACCGGACCGCGTAGTCCAGCGCCCCCATTGTTTCCTCCAATGGAGTCTCAGGATCCGGACGGTGGCTGTAGAAGATGTCCACATAGTCCAGGCCCATGCGCTGCAGGGACTGGTCAAGGCTGGAGATCAGGTACTTGCGGGATCCCCATTCACCATAGGGGCCCGGCCACATGTAGTAGCCGGCCTTGGTGGATATGACGAGCTCGTCACGGTACGGCTTGAAGTCTTCCTTTAGGTGGCGTCCGAAGTTCGTTTCCGCCGATCCATCCGGCGGGCCATAGTTGTTGGCGAGGTCGAAGTGGTTGACGCCCAGATCGAAGGCACGGCGCAGGATGGCGCGCTGTTCGTCGAACCGCTTGTCGTCGCCGAAGTTGTGCCAAAGGCCCAGCGAGATAGCGGGGAGCTTGAGCCCACTGCGTCCGACGCGGCGGTAGGGCATGGTTTCGTAGCGGTTTTCCGCAGCCGAATAAGTCATACGTACCATCCTGCCACTGCACAGATCACCGTGTTCGGGCTGTCCGCAATGTGGGCGCCGTCACCCTTTTCACTGCTCGCCTTGCTGGACGCGCACGACGGCGGCGCTCCCACCGGGCAGGGTCAGCGAACGGTCGTCGAGGGCTACTTCGGTGTCGGTTGCCAGCAGCAGGGACCCAGCCATAGGCGAATCCAACGGCTCGTCTCCAAAGTTGCACACCACGCGGATGGCACCACGGGTCAACTCCAGCCAGTGCTCGTCGTCGTCGAACTCCACCGTGGTCTCGCCGAAACCACCGTTCACAAGCTCCGGCGTATTGCGGCGCAGCTGTGCTAAATCCCGATACAGCTGCAGTAGGCGTGCGTGGTCCCCCGTGCTTGGCTCGCTCCAGTCCAGCTTTGAACGCTTGAAAGTTTCGGGATCCTGGGGGTCCGGCACAACGGCAGGGTCCCAGCCCATCCGTTCGAATTCCTTGATCCGGCCCTTCGCTGTGGCCTCCCCCAATTCCGGTTCGGGGTGGGAGGTGAAGAACTGCCACGGAGTGGAAGCCCCAAATTCCTCGCCCATGAACAGCATGGGCGTGAAGGGCGATGTCATGGTCAGCACTGCGCCGATCGCCAACCGACCAAATGACAGTGATGCCGTGAGCCTGTCACCGGTGGCACGGTTGCCGATTTGGTCGTGGTTCTGCAGGCAAACCACCAACGCTGAAGGATGCGCGAGGTCGTGCCGGATCGGCCGGCCGTGGTGGCGTCCCCGGAAACTTGAGTAGCTGCCATCGTGGAGGAAGCCGTGCTCGAGGACCTTGGCGAGGACAGCGAGGGACTCGAAGTCGGCGTAGTATCCGGTGGTTTCACCGCTAAGGTTCACGTGGAGGGCATGGTGGAAGTCGTCGCTCCATTGGCCTTCCAAGCCATAGCCGTTGTCCTTGCGGGGATAGATCAGGCGCGGATTGTTCAGGTCCGATTCCGCGATGAGCGTCCGCGGAATGCCGGTCTCCGCCTCGATCTGGTCCCCCAGCGCGCCAAAGTCCTCAAGGATGTGCACGGCACGTTCGTCGCGCAGGGCGTGCACGGCGTCCAGCCTGAGCCCGTCTACGTGATAGTCACGGAGCCACATCGCCGCATTCTCCAGAATGTACCGGCGAACCTCATCGGAGCCCGGGCCATCGAGGTTTACCGAATCGCCCCAGGTGTTCCCCTCCCCCGATTTCAGGTAGGGGCCAAATTTGGGAAGGTAGTTGCCGCTGGGTCCAAGATGGTTATAGACAACGTCCTGGATGACCCCCAAGCCAGCGGCGTGGGCGGCGTCGACGAACCGTTGATAGGCCTCGGGGCCACCGTAGGGCTCGTGGATGGCGTACCAAAGCACGCCGTCGTAACCCCAGTTGTGAACTCCGTTGAATGCGTTGACCGGCAGCAGTTCGATGAAGTCGACGCCCAAGTCGACCAAGTAGTCCAGTTTCCTGGCGGCAGCGTCAAGTGTGCCTTCGGGAGTGAACGTGCCCAGGTGGAGCTCGTAGATGACGGATCCCTTGAGGCTGCGCCCCTTCCACTCGCCATCCCCCCAGTGGTAAGCGGCAGGATCGAAGGTGGCCGACAGCCCATGCACACCGTCCGGCTGTCGCCTTGAGCGTGGATCGGGAAAGGGTCCCTCGCCGTCCACGATGTAGCCGTACGCTACCGCGTCGCCTTCGTTGCCGGTGACCTCGGCGGACGCGCGCCACCAACCGGTAGCGCCGCCGTCGTGAATTTGTTCCATCGCGTGCTCGCTACCCCCGGCGAGCAGCTTCACTGTGCCGGCGTTGGGCGCCCAGACGTCATAGCGGTTTTTTCCAGCAGCGTGCTCCAGCATCGTGTCCCCTGTGCTTGTTTTAGCTTGCGTTGCAGTGGCGGTGTTGGTGGGTGTTCGTGTTTTCAGCGGATCAGTCAGTGGGCACCAGCAGGGCCACCGGGTAATGCTCCAGCAGCGTAGCGACCGCGACCGAACCGGCGTCATAAATGGTCCCGGTCAGTTCGTCATGACAGTTCACCGGCAAGTCGATAGCCGTGTCCCGCCATCCGCCTTCGCGGGCGAGCCGCTTGGGCAGCCGCGTGCCAACCGTGACCACGCCGGGTGCGTCCGCCCCACGGTTGAAGGCAACTACGTGATCAGCGGCGGCGCCGCTCGCGTGCACGGGCTGGTAACCAGCAAACAGTTCCGGCCGGTCACGACGTAACCTGAGCGCCCTGGATACCACCAGCAGTTTGGCGGCTTCCTCTGTGAAAGCGGGCCGCGCACCAGTATCGAGTTCTGCGAGCGCCGCGATCCGGGCTTGAAAGTCCACGGGCCGCCGGTTGTCGGGGTCGGTCAATGAACCGTCCCGGAACTCTGTGCCCTGATAGACATCCGGAACGCCCGGCATGGTCAGTTGGATGAGCTTCGCTGAGAGTGAGTTCGACGTTCCAAAAGGTTCCAGTTCCTCGACGAAGTTCTCCAATGCGGCAGCGACCTCGGGGACGTCAAAAACGGCGTCGACGGCGGCAGCCAAGTGACGCTCGAAGTCCAGGTTGGGATCGGTCCAGTTGGTCGAATTTCCGGCTTCGCGGGCGGCCTTGAGTGCATACGATTGGAGGCGCCCACGGTCGGCGGGCCAAGCGCCCGCAATTGACTGCCAAACGAGGGCTGCCAGCGGACCGTCCGGGATGGGCGCCAGCTCCTGCACAGTGCCGAGGAAGAGTTCCCATTCCGGGACGGATTCGGAAATGACCGAAATCCGGGCCCGGGCGTCCTCGCTGCGCTTGGTGTCATGCGTGCTCAGCGTGGTCATGGAAAGCGGGATCTCTGCCTGACGCCGTGCCATGCGCTCATGGAACCCGCCAGGGGAAAGCGCAAATTCAGTGGGATCAGCTCCCACTTCGGTGAGCGTCCCCAAGCGTGTGTAGCGGAAGAACGCGGTGTCCTCCACGCCCTTCGCCATCACCATTCCTGAGGTCTGTTGGAAGCGGCGTGCCAGTTCCCCGGTTGGATCAACCAGGAGCGGGCGTAACCCGTTCAGCACAGACCGGAGCCCGGGCCGGTGTTGCCCGGCGCGCTCTATGGCTTCCTCCAGGATCTCCTGGCCGTGCGGCAGGTAGGTCCTGTAGATGGGGAACCAACAAATAATCTCGGCCAGCGCATCGGCTACCTCGGCGCGCGGCAATTCCGGCGACTCGGGAACAAGCCGGGACAACCGGAGGATCTCGGACCTCAGGATGCCATCGGCGATGCGACGTTTGGTCCCGTGGATCATGTCCTCATAGTCAGCGGGCCGGGCTGCATCCCGCAGCCGGGCGTCGAGGGAATCCAGGTATTCCTCTGCTGCGGGGTCGACGAACAGACGGTCTACGTCCGCCAGTGCGTCATACCCTGTGGTGCCTTCGCAATCAAAGGTTTCCGGCAGTTTCTCCCCCGGCTCAAGGATCTTCTCCACCAGGAGGTACGCCCCGCCTGTCTCCTTGCGAAGCCTCGCCAGATACCCTTCCGGATCGGCCAGCCCATCGGGGTGATCGATCCTGAGACCATCCACCAGCTCTTCCCGGAACCAGCGCACGATTTCCTCGTGCGCCTCATTAAAGACCCACGGAACCTCGACGCGCACGCCTGCCAGTGTGTTCACGGCGAAGAAGCGGCGGTAGTTCAGTTCAGCGTCCGCGCGGCGCCAGCCCACCAATTCATAGTTCTGCCGCGCATGAACGTCCTGCGGGCTGTCTCCGGCACTGAAGCTGCCCTCGGCCAACGGGAATCGGTGATCGTAGTAGTGCAGTTCGCCGTCCACCACCGTGAGTTGCTCAAGGTCGTCATCGCTGCCGAGCACGGGGATGCGGATCTTTCCGCCACCAAAATCCCAGTCGACGTCGAACGCTTCTGCGTACTTGGACGAGCGACCCTCTTTCAGGAGCTGCCACCACCAGGCATTCTGTCCTGGTGAGGCGACACCCATATGGTTGGGAACGATGTCCGCGAGGATGCCAAGTCCCTTCGAGCGGGCGGCCTTGGACAACGCAGCGAGGCCCTCGGTTCCGCCCCTGGCCGGATCCACGGAGGAAGGATCCGTGACGTCATAACCGTGGTCTGAACCCTCCTCCGCTGTGAGGATCGGGGATACGTAGACCCAATCAACCCCGAGGTTGTGCAGGTACCCGGTGAGTTCCGCAGCGTCCTGAAGCGTAAAGCTCCGGCGGATTTGCAGCCTGTACGTTGAAACGGGCGTCCTCATGAATCCGCCTTCTTCGACGTACGGCGCTTCCGGGTGGGTTTTGATTCCGCAGTGGCCGCATCTCCCCCATCGGAAGAGGTGCCCGCCTCTGAGGCATCCAGTGATCGAGCGTTCGCCGACGAATCTGTCGGCAGCGAGTTCACCGCAGGTGCCGTGAGCGACGCAGTTTCGGGGGTGCTTGTCTGGCTGAGCGCAGCAAGGGAGGCGGCCACTGAATGGTCCGGCTCGGACTCGGGTGTGCTGTGGGCACGAAGCACTACCAATGACTTGGCAGCGATCATCAGGATCTGGTCTGCCTTCACGACGTCTGAATCTGCGCCTTCACCGCCGGTGTCGATCATGACGTCCCAGGCAGGGGCATATTCGTCCGACGGCACCCTGAACCCAACCTCGTCCTCGTCCGCATTGAAGTACAGCAGGAAGTTGACGTCGGTGATCCGGCGGCCTTGAGTGTCGCGTCCGTGGATTCCGTCACCGTTCAAGAACACGCCAACAGAACGGCCCAACGCGGTGTCCCAGTCCGAGGGCGTCATGGTGCTGGCATCGGCATCCAGCCATACGATGTCCGGAAGCCGCTCGCCCTCGCCTCGCAGCACGGGCCGTCCATCGAAGAACCTGCTTCGGCGAAGGCTCGGGTGTTTGGCCCTCAGGGCGCTAACAGCAGCCGTGAACTCCACCAAGGGCTGGTCAACGTTATCCCAATTGATCCAAGTGAGCTCGGAGTCCTGACAGTAACCGTTGTTGTTACCCTGCTGCGTCCTTCCAAGTTCATCGCCGTGCAGGAGCATGGGGACGCCCTGTGACAGGAAAAGCGAGGCGATGAAGTTCCTCTGTTGTCGGGCCCTGAGGCCCAGAACCTTCGGATCGTCCGTGGGGCCCTCAACGCCACAGTTCCACGAACGGTTGTGCGATTCGCCGTCGTTGTTGCCCTCACCGTTGGCCTCGTTGTGTTTCTCGTTATACGACACGAGGTCGGCCAACGTGAAGCCGTCGTGGGCAGTGACGAAGTTGATCGAGGCCACGGGCCGGCGACCCGAGTGCTCGTAGAGGTCGGCGGAGCCTGTCAGACGCGAGGCGAATTCACCAAGGGTGGAGGGCTCTCCCCGCCAGAAGTCGCGGACAGTGTCCCGGTATTGGCCATTCCATTCCGTCCATTGGGGCGGGAAGTTTCCCACTTGGTATCCACCCGGACCAACATCCCACGGTTCGGCGATGAGCTTCACTTGGGACACAACGGGGTCCTGCTGGATGAGTTCGAAGAAGGTGGAAAGCTTGTCCACGTCATAGAATTCGCGGGCCAGCGTGGACGCGAGATCGAACCGGAACCCGTCCACGTGCATCTCCGTCACCCAGTAGCGGAGCGAGTCCATCAGCAGCTGGAGTGAATGGGGGCTCCGGACATTCAATGAGTTCCCGGTGCCTGTGTAGTCCATGTAGTACTTTTGGTCGTTCTCCACCAGGCGGTAGTACGCGGAGTTGTCGATGCCCTTGAAGGACAACGTGGGCCCCAGATGGTTGCCCTCGGCCGTGTGGTTGTAAACGACGTCCAAAATGACTTCGATCCCGGCGTTGTGCAGGGAACGCACCATGGCCTTGAAGTCCTGGACCTGCTGGCCTGTATCGCCCTTGGAGCTGTAAGTGTTGTGCGGGGCGAAGAAGCCGATGGTGTTGTAGCCCCAGTAGTTGTTCAGGCCCTTATCCTGCAGGATGCCGTCGTTGACGAACTGGTGCACGGGCATAAGCTCGATCGCAGTAATACCCAGCTTTTGAAGGTGGGAAATGACTGCGGGGTGGGCTACACCTGCGTAGGTTCCGCGCTGTTCCTCGGGAACTTCCGGGTGCAGCTGGGTAAGTCCCTTGACGTGGGCCTCGTAGATGACCGACTTGTGGTACGGAATCTTCAGGAGTTTGTCGCCGTCCCAGTCGAAGAAGGGGTTGATGACCACGCCCAGCATCATGTGCGGTGCGGAGTCAGCGTCATTCCGGGAGTCCGGGTCCCCCATGTTGTAGGAGAACAGGGCCGGGTCCCAATCGATCTGACGATGGATGGCCTTGGCATACGGGTCCAGCAACAGCTTGTTGGGGTTGAACCGTTGGCCGGCGTCGGGGTCGTAGGGTCCGTGCACCCGATAGCCATATTTCTGTCCGGGTTGGACTTGTGGCAGGTAGCAGTGCCACACGTAGCCGTCTACCTCGGTGACATCTACGCGGACTTCCCCGCCGTCGTCGTCGAAGAGGCACAGCTCCACTTTCTCGGCCTTCTCGCTGAACAGCGCGAAGTTGGTGCCGGTCCCGTCAAAGGTGGCTCCAAGCGGATAGGCCGATCCAGGCCAGACTTCCATGCGTTCTCCTCTGGGTGATGCGGATAACTTGCTGCAAGCCTACTCATGACCCCCGACACGGACAGTAACCTTACGGTCTTGTAGGGTCGTATTCCGCAGTCAGCGAACCTACGACGCGCGGTACCGCCGCCATGATCGCTGACGCTGTAAGGGGGCCACCATCAAAATCGTTCGACGCGATCGAGCCAGCGCGGCCGTGAACGCTGGCGGCGACCGCCGCCACAGCAGCCCAGCGGTCGTCCAGTTTCAAGCCCAGGGCTGCGTACGCGCCGTCGTCGTCCCTGACAGAGTCCACAGATTGCGCCAGCAAGGCTCCCAAGATGCCGGCAAGGACATCGCCGCTGCCTGCGGTGGCCATCCAGGCAGTGCCCTCGGACTGGCTGAAAACAACGCCCGACGGCGAGGCCACCAGTGTGGTGGCACCCTTCAGCAGGACTGTGGCACCGGTTTGCCCGGCTGCTTGCCGTACGAAGTGCAGCGGCCGGGACTCGACGTCCTCACGGGTCACGGCAACCTCGCCGGTGGATGGAAGGGCTGCCAGGAGCGTCGCCAGCTCCCCGGCGTGCGGGGTGAGGATCCAATGGGCGGGACAATGCTCGGGCAGGATACTCAAGGCTCCGGCGTCGACGACGACTGGCAATTCAGCGTCGAGCGCCGACCCTGCGGCGTCCCCGGCACGTCCGAGTTGGTCCTCCCCGTCGACGCCAGGACCAAGCAACCACGCTTGGACCCGGCCGGGATCCCCGGCCTCCCACAGGGCCTCGGGAGTCCGGGTCAAAACCTGGCGTGCCGCAGATTCCGGTCCTACATAACGGACCATCCCTGCGCCAGCCACGGCTGCCGCATGGACGGTTAGTACAGCTGCCCCGGCAAAACGAGGCGAGCCAGCGACAACGCCCAACACGCCACGGGAGTATTTATGGGAGCGGCGGCCCGGCTTGGCGAGCAAAGACTTCAGGTCCGGGGCATCAAGCCGACGCAACTCAGGGGTATCCAGGGAGTCTTCGATCCCAATCGGTACCAGCACCACCCGCCCCGCACAGCCTTCGCCGGGGTCTGTCATCAGCCCGGCCTTGATGCCGCCGAAAGTCACTGTGACATCGGCATCAAGCACCGGCCAGTGGACTTCGCCCGTATTGGCATCCAAACCGCTGGGGAGGTCGCACGCCACCACGCAACGGGGCTTCAGCTCCTGAAGGGAAGCAACCAACTCAGCCGAAGCATCACGCAATCCGCCGCGGGCGCCGGTGCCCAGGAGGGCGTCGATAATGACATCGTCGCCAGCGCACAGGACAGCAAGTTCTTCGGCGTTTCCGGAATCCAATCGCAGCACGCGGCCACCTGCCGACTGAAAAGCCGCCAGAGCCTCGGTATGGACTTCCGCTGAGGCGAGTACCGCCGTCGTCCGCATGCCGCGGCGGGCAAGCATGGAAGCCGCGAAGAGTCCGTCACCGCCGTTGTTGCCCTTGCCTGCCAGGACCGTGACGCTGGCACCGGTCAGCTTGCGCCTGGCCTTGACCACGCGCACCACTTCCTGCGCCAAGCCGTAGGCGGCCCGTTGCATGAGAACAGCGCCCTCGCCGGAGTCCAGGAGCGGTTGTTCCGCATCCCTGATCTGTTGTCCGGTGAAGGCGCTGATCATCGTTATATAAAGGTCCGTTTAGCCCTCGGCGAGGACATACGCCGTAGCGATGCCGCCATCGTGGCTCATGGACAGGTGCCAGCGCTTGACGCCCTTGGCATCGGACACGGCCAATACCGTTCCTTTGACCTGAACGGTAGGACCATTCTGGTCAAGACCAATCCAGCAGTCCTGCCAGTTCATGCCAGCGGGAGCACCCAGGACCTTGGCTACTGCTTCCTTGGCAGCGAAGCGCGCAGCGAGTGACCTGGTGTTGAGTTCACGCTCCGCAGGAACGAAAAGTCTGTCCCGCAGTCCGGGGGTCCGCTCCAGTTGCCGGGCGAACCGCTCGATGTCTACGACGTCTACTCCAATGCCAACAATCATGCGGTTATTCTACGGTCACGCTCTTGGCGAGGTTACGCGGCTGATCGACGTCGTAACCCTTTGCCCCGGCCAGTTCAGCAGCAAAGATCTGCAGTGGCACGGTGGTGAGCAGTGGCATGAGCAACGTGGGCGTCTCCGGGACATAGAAGACGTGCTCTGCGTAGTCCTTGACGGACTCGTCGCCCTCCTCAGCAATGACCAGGGTGCGTGCACCACGTGCGCGGACTTCCTGGATGTTGCTGACAACCTTGGAGTGCAGGGAGTCACGACCACGCGGGGACGGGACAACCACAAAAACCGGCTGGCCGTCGTCGATCAGGGCGATCGGTCCGTGCTTGAGTTCCCCGGCAGCGAAGCCCTCAGCGTGGATGTAGGCGATTTCCTTGAGCTTCAAGGCGCCTTCCAGTGCAACCGGGAAGCCAACGTGGCGGCCCAGGAACAAGACGGACTTTTCGTCCTTCATGCTGCGGGCCAGTTCGCGCAAGGGACCTGCGTTGTCCAGGATCTTCTGAATCTTGGCCGGGATCTTGTTCAGGTCCGCGAGGACGTCCTTGATCTGGCCGGAGAAGATGTTGCCACGCAGCTGGGCCAGGTAAAGGCCAAGCAAGTAAGCGGCAGTGATCTGGGCGAGGAACGCCTTGGTGGATGCCACAGCGATCTCCGGACCAGCGTGGGTGTAGAGCACGGCGTCGGATTCGCGCGGGATGGTGGAACCGTTGGTGTTGCAGATGGAGATCGTCTTGGCGCCCTGTTCGCGGGCGTAGCGGACGGCCATGAGCGTGTCCATGGTCTCGCCGGACTGGCTGATGGAAACCACCAGGGTGTTGGCGTCGACGATCGGGTCGCGGTAACGGAACTCGTGTGCGAGCTCCACTTCCGTGGGGATGCGGCACCAGTTTTCAATGGCGTACTTGGCCACCAGGCCAGCGTAGGCTGCGGTCCCGCATGCCAGAACGATGATCTTGTCAACCTGCTTGAGGAGCTCAGGATCGATGCGGACTTCGTCCAGCGTCAGCTTTCCGTTGAGGTCCGAGCGTCCCAGGAGAGTCTGGGCCACGGCATCGGGCTGGTCGTGGATTTCCTTCTCCATGAAGGAACTGAAGCCACCCTTTTCGGCAGAAGCCGGGTCCCAGTCAACGTGGTATTCCTTGCCTTCGGCGGGAGCGCCGAAGAAGTCGGTGATCTCCACGGAGTCCGCGGTGATGGTGACGATCTGGTCCTGGCCGAGTTCCACGGCGCGGCGCGTGTAGTCGATGAAGCCGGAGACGTCCGAGCCGAGGAAGTTTTCGCCGTCGCCAAGGCCGACCACGAGCGGGGAGTTACGACGGGCGGCCACGACGACGTCGGGCTGGTCCGCGTGGACGGCGAGGAGGGTGAAGGCACCCTCGAGACGCTGGCAGGCCAGGCGCATCGCCTTGGTGAGGTCGCCGCCGTTGCCATTGAGTTCGTTGCGGAAGATGTTGCCAACCAGTGCGGCAGCAACTTCGGTGTCGGTTTCGGACTCGAACGTGACGCCCTTGCCCAGCAACTCCTGCTTAAGCTCTGCGAAGTTTTCGATGATGCCGTTGTGAATCAACGCCAAACGGCCGCCGTCGGAAAGGTGGGGGTGCGCGTTACGGTCGGTGGGGCCGCCATGCGTGGCCCAACGGGTGTGGCCAATGCCGGTCAGGGATTCAGGAACCGGGTTTGCTTCCAGTTCACTGATCAGGTTGCTCAACTTGCCGGACTTTTTACGGGACGAGATGGTTCCATCAGCCACCACTGCGACGCCGGCGGAGTCATAGCCGCGGTACTCAAGACGACGCAGCCCCTCCACGACGACGTCAAGGGCGCTGTGACCAGCTGCCTTACGAGACGAATTGCCAACATAGCCTACGATTCCACACATGGGTATAAGCCTAACGGCTAGGTCAAACAACTGATGTGGGACGTCCCCCCTTCCACTCTTGTCTCTGACGCGTTAATCACGCAGAATTCACCCTCACGTCGTCCCGCATTTCCTGATCCGCCGGGCTAAGGGCAGAATCAGAACGTGACTTTGCAACGCACCGAAGCAAACGGCGACGGCGCTTCCCCCTTTGTTGAGCTGGACCGCCAAACGTGGTCCCGGCTGGCAGCACAGATGGAGCAGCCCCTCAACGAAGAGGACATTTTCCGCCTGCGGGGCCTCGGCGATCCCTTGGATATGAAGGAAGTGCGGGAGGTGTACCTCCCCCTTTCGCGGCTTCTGCACCTCTACGTCGAAGCTTCACATCAGCTTCACGCGGCGACAACAACGTTCTTGGGCGAGCAAACACAGCGCACCCCGTTCGTGATCGGCGTGGCCGGTTCCGTTGCTGTTGGAAAGTCCACCATCGCCCGCGTGCTCCGTGAAATGCTGCGGCGCTGGCCGGGAACACCCAACGTGGAACTCATCACCACGGACGGCTTCCTCTACCCGTTGGCCGAATTGAAACGCCGCCATTTGCTGGAACGCAAAGGTTTCCCGGAGTCCTACGACCGCCGGGCGCTATTGCGTTTTGTGTCGGAAATCAAAGGTGGAGCCGAGGAAGTCCGGGCACCGTGGTACTCCCACGTCACCTACGACATCGTCCCGGGCAAGGAAGTCGTAGTGCGCCGGCCTGATGTGCTGATCGTGGAAGGCCTCAACGTTCTGGCCCCTGCCAGGCCCCGCATGGACGGCAAGCAGGGACTTGCGCTGAGCGACTTCTTTGACTTCTCCATCTACGTTGACGCCAAGACCTCCTACATCGAGGAGTGGTACGTCGACAGGTTCCGAAAGCTCCGCAGTACAGCCTTCGCGCAGCCGGAGTCCTACTTCCACCGCTACGCCACGCTGTCCGACGAAGATGCCGAGTCAACAGCCCGCGGCATCTGGAAGCGCATCAACGAGCCGAACCTCGAAGAGAACGTGCTCCCCACCCGTGGCCGCGCCCAGCTGGTACTTACCAAGGACGCAGACCACTCCATCCGTCGCATGCTTTTGCGGAAGGTCTAGCGTGCACACCCAACCCCAGCCGATGCCCAGCCGGAGGGCATTCGCGGGTTTGCTCACCGCTGGCGCAGGCTTGGCCGCCCTGACGGCCTGCACTCCGGATGGCCCCTCCCCGTCCCCTGCCGGGGCTTCGACACCGTCCGCCGCTGCCTCGAGCCCCACGCCAACTCAAGTCACTGCCGTTACGCCCGCTGCCGCTACCGAGCCTTCCAGCGCACCGCCGTCGCAAGCCGCCGCCAAGCAGTTCTCGCTGACCGATCCAGCGAGCCCATGGGTGGTGGTCAACAAGCACAGGCCGTTGAACCCTCAAAACTATGTGCCGGCGGATTTAGTTCAGCCGAACATCCGGCTCGCCGTCACTGGCGAAGCCACACTGATGAACAGCACGACGGCGGCTGCCGCGGAGAAGATGTTCGCCGCAGCGGCGGCCGAGGGCGTCATCATGGCATTGGCGTCCGGGTACCGTTCCTATTCCACCCAGGTCACCACATACAACGGCTATGTCGCCAACAGTGGCCAGGTTGCAGCCGACCGGGCCTCTGCACGGCCCGGTCATTCCGAACACCAAACGGGCTGGTCCTTCGACATAGCCGACGGCGGAGGTGCCTGCAGTTTCCAGCCCTGCTTCGCCGAGCAGCCCGCGGCTATTTGGGCCAAAGCCAACGCACACAAATTCGGTTTCATCGTCCGCTATCCATGGATGTTCCACGAAACAACCGGATACTTCTACGAGTCCTGGCACCTGCGCTACATCGGCGTAGAAGCAGCGACGGAGATGAACACCCGAGGCATTGCAACCCTTGAGGAGTACTTCGGGTTGGAAGCAGCGCCGGCCTACCTGTAGGCCCGTCCTTTTAAACCAGTACGGCCCGCTCCCTGGTAATCCGGTCAAACCGGTAATGCAGGAAAGCGGGCCGAAGCTGCTTGGGTTCTTAGACAGCCAGTTCGCTGGGAGCGCTCAGGCGCTCTTTGACCACGGCAGCCAGGCTGTTGCAAATCCGCTCGGCCGTTTCCATGTCCGCAGCTTCCACCATGACGCGGACCAGGGCTTCGGTGCCGGAAGGGCGGAGCAGCACACGGCCGGTTTCACCCAGTTCCAGCTCAGCAGCGGCTACCGCCGCGGCGACGCCTTCGTCGGTGCCCGCACGGGCCTTGTCCACGCCCTTGACGTTGATCATGAGCTGCGGGAGCTTGGTCATCGCCGTTGCGAGTTCCTTCAAGCTACGGCCCGTGAGTGCCACCTGCGCAGCAAGCTGCAAGCCGGTGAGTACGCCATCGCCGGTGGTTGCGTAGTCGGAGAAGATCACGTGGCCGGACTGTTCGCCGCCCAGGTTGTAGCCGCCATCGCGCATTTCCTCCAGCACGTAACGGTCGCCAACAGCGGTTTCGCGGATGGTGATGCCGGCATTGCGGAGGGCAATCTTGAGTCCGAGGTTGCTCATGACCGTGGCAACCAGGATGCTGTCCTTGAGCTTGCCCGCTTCATTGAGTGCCAGCGCCAGGATCGCCATGATCTGGTCGCCATCTACTTCGTTGCCTTCGTGGTCTACAGCGAGGCAGCGGTCGGCGTCGCCGTCGTGGGCAATGCCAAGGTTCGCACCATGCTTGACCACCGCTTCCTTCAACGGACCCAGATGGGTGGAGCCCACGCCGTCGTTGATGTTCAGGCCGTCCGGCTCGGCGCCGATGACGACGACATCCGCGCCGGCGTCCTTGAAGACCTGCGGCGAACAACCACTCGCCGCGCCGTGGGCGCAGTCCAGGACAACCTTCAGGCCCTCGAGGCGCTTGGGGAGGGTGCCGAGCAAGTGGACAATGTAGCGGTCCTCAGCGTCGGAGAAGCGCTGGATGCGTCCAACGTCGCCGCCTACGGGTCGCTGGGGCTCTTTGCCCAGCTGTGCTTCGATGGCGTCCTCGACGTCGTCGGGCAGCTTCTGGCCGCCGCGGGCGAAGAACTTGATCCCGTTGTCAGGGGCCGGGTTATGGGAGGCCGAGAGCATCACGCCGAAATCGGCGTCGAGGTCTGCCACCAGATAGGCCGCAGCCGGCGTGGGCAGCACCCCGGCGTCATAGACGTCGATGCCGGAGCTGGAGAGCCCCGCTTCGACGGCGGCGGCAAGGAACTCGCCACTCGCTCTGGGGTCCCGGGCGACTACGGCGCGTGGCCGCTTGCCATCGGTTGTGCGGTCATGGCCGAGTACGACGGCGGCGGCCTGGGCCAGCTGCATAGCCAGCTCGGCGGTGAGCAATCCGTTCGCGAGACCGCGCACGCCATCTGTTCCAAATAATCTAGACATCGGCTCAAGTTTAGACGACGACGGGACACCACCCGTCCAGCAGCGTGTCGGAAGGTCATGTGAGCAGGTCACATCCGGCTCCCCGCTTGCATCTTCGAACTGTTTGAAGCGCAACTTCTTAAACGGCGAAAGCCCGCCCCGCCGAAACGGCGGAACGGGCCTTCGAGTAAGCGCAGATTAACGCTTGGAGTACTGCTGAGCCTTGCGTGCCTTCTTGAGACCAGCCTTCTTACGCTCGATGACGCGGGCGTCACGGCGCAGGTAACCGGCCTTCTTGAGGGTGGCGCGGTTGTTGTCGACGTCGATCTCGTTCAGCGAGCGGGCCACACCGAGGCGCAGTGCACCGGCCTGGCCGGAGATGCCACCGCCGTGGATGCGGGCGATGACGTCGTAGGCGCCTTCAAGATCAAGGATCTTGAAGGGCTCGTTGACGTCCTGCTGGTGCAGCTTGTTCGGGAAGTAGTTCTCCAGCGTGCGGCCGTTGATGATCCACTTGCCGGAACCCGGGATGACGCGAACGCGTGCAACGGCTTCCTTGCGGCGGCCAACAGCGGCACCGGCAACGGTCAGTGCCGGGCGCTCCTTCTTGGGCGCATCTTCAACAGATGTGCTTTCAGAGGTGTAGCTGGTGAGGGTTTCCTCAGCCTCGACGGCTTCGGCGGTCAGTTCTTCGTTCTGAGCCACGGTTCTCCTTGTAATGAAAAGTTGTTTGGTGGCCAGGACTACTGGGCGACCTGGGTGATTTCGAAAGTCTTCGGCTGCTGTGCAGCGTGCGGGTGCTCGGGGCCTGCGTAGACCTTGAGCTTGCCCAGCTGCTGAGCGGCGAGGGAGTTCTTGGGGAGCATGCCCTTGATGGCCTTCTCAACAGCGCGAACCGGGTTGGATTCCAGCAGCTCGGCGTAGTTGACGGAGGTCAGGCCGCCCGGGTAGCCGGAGTGGCGGTATGCGCGCTTCTGCTCCAGCTTGGCGCCGGTGAGGGCAACCTTTTCAGCGTTGATGATGATGACGAAGTCGCCCATGTCCATGTGGGACGCAAAGGTCGGCTTGTGCTTTCCGCGCAGCAGTGTTGCGGTCTGGCTGGCAAGACGACCAAGGACAACGTCGGTGGCGTCAATGACGTGCCACTGGCGGTTGATATCGCCGGGCTTCGGGGTGTACGTACGCACGGTTTTGCCTCGTTCTTGTTCTGGCGTTCATGTTTTAGGCGACACGCAGTGAGGCGTGTACCTACTATGTATGCGTTACCGGAGCAGAGGTGAGGGCTCTATAGACCAGTCATCCCAGAATCTCGATATGCCTCTTGAGTTAGCGACCCTGCAACTGGATCCCCGAGAAGGCATGTGTCATCGAGATAGGACACGCACAACGACTATAAACAATACCTTCAACGGGCCGTCCGGGTCAAAATGGGGTATCCGCCCCTCGGGGTCGCATGCGCTTTGAGGGAGAGTACATGACCAACGGTCCCGTTTTCCTGATCCTGCTTGCCATCGCCGGCTTGCTGTTGAGCCCGGCCGTCGAGTTTGTGATCGCCCGCGGCCTTCCGCGCCTGGGCGGACTCCCCTCCCCTGCCGTCCGGATTACGACGGCGGCAATCACCGCGCTGCTCTTTGCCCTGCTGGGGTGGCGCTTTGGTTTTACTCCGGAATTGCCGGCGTTCCTTTTATTGGCACTTGTTGGGGTGCAGCTTTCGAGAATTGATTTCACCCTCCATTTGCTGCCAAACCCGCTCGTTTTGTTCCTGCTGGGGGGCGGTTTTGTTCTCCTTGCCACGTCCGCGGCACTGGATCCCGCCTGGCCCGAGCTGCTCCGAGCACTCGCCGGAGGCCTCATACTCTTCGTTTGCTACCTGATTCTGGGACTTATTTCGCCAAGAAGCCTCGGAATGGGCGATGTGAAGCTCGCAGCACCCGTCGGACTGTACTTGGGGTACTTGGGTTGGAAGCAAGTACTCTACGGCGGACTACTGGGATTCGTGGTGGGCGGGGTGCTCACGGTGCTGATGTTGCGCCTGAATCGCAAGGAAAAGACAGTGGAAACGGCACACGGACCCGCCATGGTTATCGCGGCACTGGGTGTGACTCTCCTACTTCAGTAGTCCTGGTTCTCCTGCGTTTCCGCGGGCCCTACATGGCCTCAAAAATGTAAGGCTGCTGTCGATTCCAAGTAGTCGCTTGCCTTTTTTGACCTCTCAACTGAGTACTTCCCTGCCCTTCTACGGGTGACCGCGTCATATGCGTTGCAGGAATTCGAGTACGACTACGCATTGTTCAGCAGTGCGTCCAGGGTGAATTCTTATCTCATCGAATTCCGAACCGCTAAAGGCAACATGGGGGTAGTTCGGGAATCGAAAGCAAATTCCGATAATTTGCTGGACCTATATCCATAATTTACCAAACCCAAAAAATTCATCTGGGAAGGATTTTCCAATGTCTGCTCTTATGTTCACCATCACCTCGTACATCGCCGGCGTCAAGGACCGCTTCACCTCCGAGGAGAAGGGCGCGACGATGGTTGAATACGGCATCATGGTCGCCCTGATCGCAGTGGTGGTCCTGGCAGCTGTAGGCCCCTTGGGCACTGCTATCCACGACATGTTCGCTGACGTCACAACCAAGATCTAGCCTCTTCCCCCTTGGCCGGCGGCTGTGGAACGAACTTCCGCCACAGCCGCCGGCCATTTCTTCTTAACAGCTGTTCCGTACACCCCCTAAAGGGGATCTGGGTCTGGGAGACAGTCGTGACAACACGAAAGAAAGAGCGCGGTGCAGTAGCCGTGGAAATGGCAATTCTCTTGCCGCTCCTACTGTTGATCTTGGTTGGAATTATAGAGTTTGGCCGCGTGCTGAACGTTCAGGTTTCCCTGACCCAGGCGGCCCGCGAGGGCGCTCGCTACGCGGCAGTGAATTATGACAAAGGCGGCCTCAACGTGTCGGGCGTTGCTCTCGCGGCGGCCCCCTCGTTGAACGGGCTTGGTGTCACTGTCACCGACAACGCTTCCAGCTGCAAACCCGGATCCAACGTCAAGGTAACAACGAGTGTTTCGTTGACTTCGATATCCGGCTTCCTGGATGCCGGCTTCTTTGGTTCCCCGGGCCTCTTCCCGATGAACCTCAAAGGTGAGGGAGTGATGAGATGCGGCGGATAGTACGAGCGCTCCAAAGGCGCCTAGCGAGAGGCGCGGAGGCTGATCAAGGAAGCCGCGGCGCCGCCACCATCATGGTGGCCGGGATCATGGTCGTGCTGCTCGGGTTTGCGGCCCTGGCGGTCGACGTCGGCGCCTTGTACGCCGAAAAGGCCCAACTGCAGAACGGTGCCGATGCCGCAGCCCTGGCAATTGCAACGGACTGCGCCAACGGCAGCTGTGGAAACAGCACAACTACCGGCAACGACTTCGCCAACAAGAATTCCAATGACGGCCAGAGCGGGGCCACGGTCACATTCCCGGGCGCCACGACGGTCAGGGTCGTCACCAACGCCAAGGAGGGCGGCGTCAACAGTTTCTCGCTCTACTTCGCCCAGGTCATGGGGTTTGAGTCGACCACTGTAAAAGCGACGGCTGAGGCCAGCTGGGGTGCGCCGTCCAAGGCAAGCACTTTGCCGTGGACGATCAGCGAGTGCGTCTTCAAGAAGTACTTGTCCCCAACGCAGCTGGCATCTCTGAACTCCACCGGCAACTTCACCGGAGACCCCATTCCAACGCACGTGCTGCTGCGTTATGACGAAAACGCGCCGGCGTACCCCGGCTGCGCAGCCCAAAATGGCTACGAGCCCGGTGGTTTTGGCTGGCTGCTGACCACCTCGGGCTGCTCAACAGACATTTCACTCGACGCCACAGTCCAAGGCCAACCAGGCAACCACTTCCCGAATGATGCCGCGTGCAACACCGTGCTGGCCCACATCATGGACCAACCCGCGCTGGTCCCCCTCTTCAGAACCGCTACTGGCAACGGATCAAATGCCACCTACAAGCTGATTGGCTTTGCTGCGTTCCAAGTTACTGGTTACCAATTCAGCGGCACCGGAGGTGTGGTCGATCCAGCTGCCCCGAAATGCAACGGAAACTGCCGCGGCATCCAGGGCTTCTTTGACCGTTTCGTCTCACTGGAAGACGGAATGAAGGTCACCGGAGGTATCCCCAACTATGGAGCTTCTGTCGTTTCACTTACCAAATAGCAGCCGGCCCAATGCCGACTACGTCAAGTTAGAAATCCGAAGGGAGTTACACCGTGAAAACACGCCTACTGGGAGGCATTGCGGCACTGCTGCTGGCAGTCATCGGCACCGTCCTGCTAGTCACCTACGTTCAGGGAGCTGACAAGCGCGCGCAACAGGGGCTCGATCCCGTCAGCGTCCTTGTTGCCAAGGAACGCATCCCCGCCGGCACCAAGGCCGAGGACCTGGGCTCGAAAGTGAAGACAGAAACCTTGCCTAAGTCCGCTGTCGCGCCAGGAACCATCAGTGCCCTCAACGATCAGTCCGGGAAGGTCACCAACGTCGATCTTCAACCCGGTGAGCAATTACTCGGAGTCAAGCTCGTCGCCCCCAACCAACTTGTGCCAGGCACGGTCCCCGTCCCGGATGGACTCCAGGAGACCACTTTCGTACTGGCCCCGGAGCGGATCCTGGGTGGTCGCATTGAGGCCGGCGACACCGTTACCGTCTTCGCATCCTTCAAACTGGACGACAACGTCCCCGCCGGAGCCAACCTCCCGCCGGGACTGACCGGCTGGAAGAACTTCACCGAGTTGCTCTACCACGATGTCCTGGTTACTGCCGTTCAGCAGGCCGCTCCGGACGCAGAAAAGTCTGCGGGCACCGATAAGGGGGTAGCCCTCCCCAACGGTTCTGCCTACGTCACCGTCGCGCTGAGCGATGCGAACGCCTCCAAGATGGTCTTCGGCGCCGAATTCGGAACCCTGTGGCTATCCAAACAGACCGACAAGACCGCAAAGAGCGATCCCCCAACAACAACCTTTGGAGGGCTGGTCCAATGACTCGCTTCGTAGCCATCACCGCGGTTCGCGACTTTGAGGGTCGGGTACGCCAAGCCATTACGGGTGCACTGCATGGGGACCTGCAGACACTTTCACCTGCTGTCCTGCACGGCAGCACGGACGATGTCTTCAAAGAACTGACCGGCGCT
The DNA here is from genome assembly GCF_031455315.1 of Arthrobacter sp. 1088. Classification (NCBI taxonomy): domain Bacteria; kingdom Bacillati; phylum Actinomycetota; class Actinomycetes; order Micrococcales; family Micrococcaceae; genus Arthrobacter; species Arthrobacter sp. 1088. The sequence continues at coordinate 535,988 of NZ_JAVDSM010000001.1, read as the reverse complement.
CCGCCAGAGGTAATGATCCTAGGGCCTGGTGTTAATCCTGACGATGCCCTCAAGTTGGCGACTGTCTTTGATCTGCAGTACCCCGAAATTAGTCTGCTTCTTGTTTCCGAGCCAGAAGCCGAAACGGTGCTCCGAGCCATGCACGCCGGAATTCGGGACGTCATCTCGCCGGAAATCGAAATCAATGAGCTGCGCGTCCTCTTGGAACGGGCTTGCCTTGCCTCAGCTAGTCGGCGAAGGGGCATGCAGCCTGCAGCAGAAACAGGGCACGAGAGGGGCCGTGTCATCGCCGTGATGTCGCCCAAGGGCGGAGTCGGCAAGACCACGGTGGCCACCAACCTGGCTGTAGGCCTCGGGGCCGTAGCACCCATGGGAGTGGTTATCGTGGACCTGGACCTCCAGTTCGGTGATGTGGCCTCCGGCTTGTTGTTGGAACCTGAGCACTCAATCACCGAGGCAGTCCATGGCTCCGCGGCCCAAGACTCCATGGTGCTCAAGGCCTTCCTGACGGTGCATCCCGCTGGGATCTACGCCTTGTGCGCTCCCAGCAGGCCATCGGAATCGGACTACATAACGGCAGACCATGTGTCGCGGCTGATCAACCAACTGGCCGGCGAGTTCAAATACGTCGTAGTTGACACAGCTCCGGGCTTGGGCGAACACTGCCTTGCGACGCTCGAGTTGGCCACCGACGGGGTTTGGGTGTGCGGCATGGACGTACCCAGCATTCGAGGTCTTCGAAAGAGCTTCAGTGTGCTAAAGGAACTTCAACTCTTGCCACAGAACAGGCACACTGTCTTGAATTTCGCGGATAGGAAGAGTGGCATCTCTGTTCAGGACGTCGAGGCCACTATCGGAGTTCCCGTGGATACGGTCATCCCGCGGTCAAGGAACCTGCCCTTCTCCACGAACAGGGGCATTCCGGTCCTTCAAGGAACCACCAGGGATTCCGCGACGAAAGGGTTGAGGAAGCTCGTAGAGCGATTTGATCCCAAGCTGGAAGCCCTTCCCCAGAACAAACTTCACCGACGGGTGGTTGTGTCATGAAACTGTCTGAAAGGCTTTCGAAGAACGGACCGCTCTCCTCGGTGGAAGAAGGGCTTGGCCAGACGGGCGGTTTCATTGGGACGACCGACGCTCCGGGAGTCGACCCCGGGCAGGCGTCCCTGCTGGGGGGTGCTCCCTCCGTCCCTGCGGTGGATGCCCTCGCAGGGCTGAAGCATCGGGCGGCCACCTCGCTGTTTGAGCGCATTGGCAACAGGCTCGGGGATAGCTCAACGTCCGAGGAGGAACTTCGGACGTTCGCCGTTGACGAGCTTTCGTCGGTCATCGACGACGAGCAGGTCCCGCTTTCGCCCGAAGAACGTCGGCGCCTCATCCGGGAAATAGCCGACGAAGTCATGGGCTTCGGCCCGCTGCAGCGTCTTCTCGAGGATCCTTCCATTACGGAAGTGATGGTCAATCGCTTCGACCAGATCTACGTTGAGCGTCATGGGCAACTGGCGCTGACTGACCTGCAATTCAGTTCCGATGATCATCTGCGGAAAGTCATTGAACGGATCGTCTCCAAGGTTGGGCGGCGTATCGATGAGTCGTCACCGCTGGTTGACGCCAGGCTGGAGGATGGTTCACGCGTCAACGCCATCATTCCGCCGTTGGCTGTCAATGGGCCGTCACTCACCATAAGAAAGTTCAGCCACGTGCCTTTGACAGTTCGAAATCTGATCGAATGGGGCTCCATGAGTCCCGAGATGGCAGAGCTGCTAAGTGCCTGTGTCCGCGCTAGGCTGAACGTCATCGTTTCCGGTGGTACAGGTACCGGTAAAACGACACTGTTGAACGTTCTCTCGTCGTTCATCCCGGAAGCCGACCGCATCGTGACCATTGAAGATGCTGTTGAACTCCAACTCCAGCAGAGACATGTTGTGCGGTTGGAGAGCCGGCCACCGAACATCGAGGGCAAGGGCGCTATCACCATCCGTGATTTAGTGAGGAACTCGTTGCGCATGCGACCCGACAGAATCATCGTCGGCGAAGTCCGTGGCGGTGAGTCCCTGGACATGCTTCAGGCAATGAACACCGGCCACGACGGGTCGCTTTCCACAGTCCACGCGAACTCTCCACGTGATGCCATTGCGCGTTTGGAAACCCTGGTCCTCATGGCCGGGATGGATCTTCCCCTTCGGGCCATCCGCGAGCAGGTCTCATCGGCTGTCGATGTCATCGTGCAGGTCACGCGGCTTCGCGACGGAAGCCGCCGTGTGACGCATGTGACGGAGGTCCAGGGAATGGAGGGCGACGTCGTGACGCTACAGGATGCCTTCCTTTTCGACTACTCTGCTGGCCTCGACGCGCAGGGGCGATTCTTGGGAAAGGCTCTCCCGACGGGTATTCGTCCCCGTTTCCTGGACCGCTTCGCGGAACTCGGCATCACGGTGTCGCCCGCTGTCTTCGGGGTGGCACCCACACCGGTCGGGAGGCGCTGAGATGGAAAACTCGCTTATTTTCATAGCTGCCGTCGGCCTCTGCGTCGCTGCGCTCGCACTGGTTATTATGGTGGTCCTCAAGCCTCGAAACGGCGTCATCCCCATCGAACGCCGTCGAGTGGGCTCCGTGGCCGACGAGTCTGCCCTCGGCCGGGTATCCCAAACAGCGGTTGCAGCAGTCGATTCAGCGTTGGGCCGTTCCGGCGGTCCCTTCAACCGTGAAATTCTCTACCGCGCCGGAGTAAAACAGGCTCCTGCCGATTTCACGGTCTTGGTAGCAGTGACGACTCTCGTAGTGGGTACGCTCGGTACCCTTCTGGTGAACCTGTTCATAGGCATCGTCTTAGCATTAGCGACGCCGTTCGCAGCCAAGCTGTTCCTGGTGTTCAAGACAGAAAAGCGTCGTTCCCGGTTTGAGACACAGCTAACCGACACCATTCAAATGTTGATCGGGGGGCTTCGCGTGGGACACAGTATCATGCGTTCGCTGGAAGCTGCTGCTCGGGAGGCTCAATCCCCCACGTCCGAAGAACTGGGCCGGATTGTCAACGAAGTAACAATCGGCAAGGACCCCCGCCAGGCCCTGGACGACTGTGCTGCGCGGATGGACAGCGAGGACTTCCGTTGGATCGGCCAAGCAATGCAAATCAACCGGGAGGTAGGCGGTGATCTTGCCGAGGTGCTCGAACAGGTCGCCGGAACCATTCGGGAGCGGAGCGAGATCAAGGGCCACGTACGGGCACTGAGTGCGGAGGGCAAGATGTCCGCCCTTATCCTCATGGCCATGCCGGTGGCCGTCGGGATCTTCATGGGCGCCATTAACCCCGGGTATATGAAGACGTTCGTCACCCACCCGGTCGGCATCGCAATGCTGATCGCGAGCGTTGTCCTGTTCATCATCGGCGGCTTCTGGATGAGCCGCACCGTCAAGATCAAGTTCTAAGGAGGCCCCACAATGACTCCCGTTGCTTGGATCATCATCGCAGTTATCGTTCTCCCCATCGCCTACTTTGCTTGGTCCTTGGTCACCATTGACCGCAAGGGGATTGTGGCCATCCAGACCAACCTGGGATCAGGATTCGCCCAAGGCAGCGGAAGCGTCGCCCGCAGGCCTCCGCTTTTGTTAGGCATTGCCAGAAAGCTCACGCCCGGCAGTTATGAAGCAAAGCTGGATCATCTATTGGCCCTGGCAGGGCGCCCCCGCTCCATGCCGCTCACCAAATTGATCGCACTCAAGCCTGTCCTCGCCCTGGCTGGCGCAGTGATCGGCTTACTCCTTTTCGCGGGGAATCCCACTCCTACGCTCGCTGGAATCGGTATCTTTCTAACGATATTCCTGTACTTCCTGCCAGACCTCTTGATCTACAACACGGGAACCAAACGTCAGGATGCCATCAAGTTGGAGTTCCCCAACACGCTCGATCAGATGCTTATCTCGGTCGAGGCTGGCCTTGGATTCGAAGCTGCGATGGAGCGGGCGTCCATGCAGGGGACCGGACCCCTGGCCCACGAGCTGATGCGTACACTTCAGGACATCCAGGTGGGACGCCCCCGGCGTGAAGCCTACGATGCATTGTCCGAACGCTGCGCCGTACCGGACATTCGCAGCTTTGTCTTGGCTGTCATTCAAGCCGACAAATACGGCATCGGCATCGCCAGCGTTCTCCGGGCTCAGGCGAAGCAAGCGAGGGTAAAGCGTCGACAGAACGCAGAAGAAAAGGCCATGAAGCTTCCGGTCAAAGTGCTTTTTCCGCTCTTGTTCTGCATTTTCCCGGTTTTGTTCATAGTCCTTCTGGGTCCTGCGGCCATCAAGATCATCCAAGCCTTCAGCTGATCTTGCCCCGCGGGAATTAGACCGGCCGTTCGCGGATCCCAGACCGTGGACGGCCACAACGGCCCCCTTCCGGTACCCAGAGCCGGGAGGGGGTCCTCCAATGTCCGGACTTACTCGCGCCGGGCCCTCGTCAGCTCGGCCCGTGCCAGCAGCTCGCCGTCCGATGGGTACGCAACTTCCTCCAACACCAAGGGGTGGGGTGCAGCCAACACGGACTTGGCATCACGCTTACGTTCCAGAAGACGTTCATGCAGCCAGCCCGGTCGCTCCAGGCCTTCGCCCACGCGCAGGGCCGAGCCCACCAAGGACCTGACCATGTTGTGGCAGAACGCATCGGCCTGAACTGTGGCGACAATGACCCCGTCGCTCCCCCGTTCGAACTCAAACTTCTGTAGCTCGCGGATGGTTGTGGCGCCCTCGCGGGGCTTGCAGTAGGAGCGGAAGTCCTGGAGCCCCAGCAACTGGGAAGCGCCCTCATTCAAAAGAGAAATGTTCAGCGGCGCCTTATGCCACAGCGTAATTCCTCGAAGCACCGGATCCCAGCGCTCGGCACCATCAGCAATGCGGTAACTGTAACGACGCCACAACGCAGAGAACCGGGCGTCGAAACCTTCAGGCGCCAGACCGGCGTCGTGCACTTCTATGGCACCGGTAAGATCGCCGAGGACGCGGCTGAGGGCGCCGCGAAGGCGCCGTAAAAGCGCGACGGCGGGGTCCAGCTCGTGTCCACGCGGAAGTCCCAGCCACTCGGCTTCAGTCAGATCGAGATGGACGACCTGGCCGCGGGCGTGGACACCGGCGTCGGTGCGGCCGGCAACCGTGACCCGCACGGGACGGCGCACGAGGAGCGCCAAAGCTTCCTCAAGTGATCCCTGAACTGTGAGCAGACCGGGCTGAAGGGCCCAGCCGTTGAATGGTCCACCGTCGTAGGAAAGATCCATCCGGACACGCAAAAACCCGCCGCCCTCCAAAGCGGGGGCAGCGGGTTTTCGTTCGTTCATAGACTTAAGTCTACTAAGAAGAATTCAGTGAATTACTTCTTTTCCTCAGCGGCCGGAGCCTCTTCGGTTTCAGCAGCTTCAGCGTCAGCAGCCTCAGCCTCAGCGGCCGGAGCCTCTTCGGTTTCAGCAGCTTCGGTCTCTACAGCCTCGGTCTCAACAACCTCTTCCTCAGCAGCCGGGGCAGCCTTGGCAGCAGCAGCGGTTGCTTCAGCAACTACGGCCTGCTTCGGGGAAACCGGCTCAAGGACGAGCTCGATGACAGCCATGGGAGCGTTGTCGCCCTTGCGGTTGCCGATCTTGGTGATACGGGTGTAGCCACCATCGCGGTTGGCAACGGCGCCGGCGATGTCGGTGAACAGCTCGTGGACGATGCCCTTGTCGCTGATCAGGCCGAGAACGCGGCGGCGGGACGAGAGGTCGCCACGCTTGGCGAAGGTGACCAAACGCTCTGCGTACGGCTTCAGGCGCTTGGCCTTGGTGACCGTGGTGGTGATGCGCTTGTGCTCAAACAGAGCAGCTGCCAGGTTCGCGAGCATCAGGCGCTCGTGAGCCGGGCCGCCTCCGAGGCGCGGACCCTTAGTGGGGGTAGGCATAATAATTTCTCCTGTTGTGTAAGCCGGTCAGGTCCATCGCTGGACCTGACGGCCAAGATCTGCTTTTTAGAGCTCGTCGTCGCTGAACGCGGCGTCGTCCTCTTCGATGGCTGCGGCGCGGGCTGCGAGGTCGAAACCGGGAGGGGAGTCCTTGAGGGACAGACCCAGTTCGACGAGCTTTGCCTTGACCTCGTCAATGGACTTCGCACCGAAGTTACGGATGTCCATCAGGTCAGCCTCGGAGCGGGCAACGAGTTCACCCACGGTGTGGATGCCCTCACGCTTGAGGCAGTTGTAGGAACGGACGGTAAGGTCCAGATCCTCGATCGGCAGAGCCATGTCCGCTGCCAGGGCAGCGTCCGTCGGCGACGGGCCAATCTCGATACCTTCAGCTGCGGTGTTCAGCTCACGAGCCAGACCGAACAGTTCCACCAGGGTGGTGCCTGCAGAAGCAACGGCGTCGCGCGGAGCGATTGCCTGCTTGGTCTCGACGTCGACAATGAGCTTGTCGAAGTCAGTGCGCTGCTCAACACGGGTAGCTTCCACGCGGAAGGTTACCTTCATGACCGGCGAGTAGATCGAGTCAACCGGAATACGGCCGATCTCGGAGTCGCCGGACTTGTTCTGAGCTGCCGAAACGTAGCCACGGCCGCGCTCGATGGTCAGTTCGAGTTCGAACTTGCCCTTCGAGTTCAGGGTGGCAATGTGCAGATCCGGGTTGTGGAATTCGACGCCGGCCGGCGGAGCAATGTCCGCGGCGGTGACGACTCCGGGGCCCTGCTTGCGCAGGTAAGCAACAACCGGCTCGTCGTGCTCGGAGGAAACCGAAAGGTTCTTGATGTTCAGGATGATCTCGGTGACATCTTCCTTGACACCCGGAACCGTGGTGAACTCGTGCAGCACGCCATCGATCCGGATGCTGGTTACAGCGGCACCGGGGATGGAGGAGAGCAGGGTACGGCGGAGGGAGTTTCCGAGGGTGTAGCCGAAGCCCGGCTCCAGCGGTTCAATGATGAAACGGGAGCGGTTCTCGGATACAACTTCTTCAGACAGGGTGGGGCGCTGTGCAATGAGCACTTAGGTTTCCTTTCGGCGAGCATCCGCTATATGACGCAACACAGGTGGTGGAAATCGGCTTCGGTTTCCAGCCTGACCAGCCGGGCCATGCTTGTAGATGGTCTAAACCATGTACAGCAGGCCCGGCCGGTCAGACAGGGAATACCTAATTAGACGCGGCGGCGCTTCGGCGGGCGGCAACCGTTGTGGGCGCTGGGGGTGACGTCCTGGATGGAGCCAACCTCAAGGCCAGCAGCCTGAAGCGAACGGATTGCGGTTTCGCGTCCGGATCCCGGACCCTTGACGAATACGTCAACCTTGCGCAGACCGTGCTCCTGAGCGCGCTTTGCAGCAGCTTCAGCAGCCATCTGGGCAGCGAACGGGGTGGACTTACGGGAGCCCTTGAAGCCAACCTCACCGGCGGAAGCCCAGGAGATTACAGCACCGTTCGGGTCCGTGATGGACACGATGGTGTTGTTAAAGGTGCTCTTGATGTGCGCCTGGCCAAGCGCAATATTCTTCTTATCCTTGCGACGCGGCTTACGAACCGCTCCACGAGTCTTCGGGGGCATTGTTTCTCCTACAGAAAGTTATCGGGGGAAAACCAGGTCAATCCCGAGGGATTAACGTCCGGCCTTCTTCTTGCCGGCGACGGTGCGCTTCGGGCCCTTGCGGGTACGAGCGTTGGTCTTCGTACGCTGTCCGCGTACGGGCAGGCCCTTGCGGTGGCGCAGGCCTTCGTAGCTGCCGATCTCAACCTTGCGGCGGATGTCAGCGGCTACCTCGCGGCGAAGGTCACCCTCAACCTTGTAGTTGCCTTCAATGTAGTCACGCAGCTGGACCAGTTCGGCGTCAGTCAGGTCCTTGACGCGAACGTCAGCGCTGATGCCGGTGGCAGCCAGGGTTTCGTGTGCACGGGTCTTGCCCACGCCGTAGATGTAAGTAAGCGCAATTTCCAACCGCTTTTCGCGGGGAATGTCTACGCCAGCGAGACGAGCCATAGTGGCGGTACTCCTTGAATAAACCGGAGGTCGTAGGCAGTACACCCACACGATCCGTGTGGCCCCAGCCTCCGACCGGGGGTACGTTGACCAGGCTCTGTAATGCAGTCCTGGCACAACTTGTGCTGCCTTTATTTACTTGCGTGGGCTAGCAACCCAGGTTTGCCCTTGCGGGCGCTGATTCCCAGAAGGGGAATTAGCCCTGGCGCTGCTTGTGGCGCGGGTTCTCGCAGATCACCATGACCCGGCCGTTACGGCGGATCACTTTGCACTTGTCGCAGATCTGCTTGACGCTCGGCTTGACCTTCATGGCGTTCCTTTGCGTGTTTTGCAGTTGATCTGCTGGAGCGGCTTGGCACTATTGCCTGGGCCGCCCAGCAATTTACTTGTAGCGGTAGACGATACGACCACGTGTGAGGTCGTATGGGCTCAGCTCCACCACTACCCGGTCCTCGGGGAGGATTCGAATGTAGTGCTGACGCATCTTCCCAGAGATGTGTGCGAGAACGACGTGCTTGTTGGTGAGCTCAACACGAAACATCGCATTGGGCAGCGCCTCAGTCACAACGCCCTCGATCTCAATGACCCCGTCCTTCTTGGCCATATCCTCCGCTAACTGTTGTTTGCCGCTGTCCTCCGGTTAGGCACCGAAAATCCAACGGACGTTTTTGTTTGCTTGGCCCTCTTGGAACCACGACACTAAAAAGGGCGTGGCTGCACAGACAACCAACAAATAACTCTACGCCAATGGGGCCGGAAAGTTAAATCCGTCCATGGTAGCGCACGTACCGCCGCCCGTCACTCCCCTACGGTCCGGTAAGCAGGGAAGTCTCCTCCCGCCGTCGTGACACTTTCGGCGGCTTCAACACCGTCCAGGATCGCCAAACGCACGGCCTCAGCTGCGGCGCTTTGGAGCGTTATGAGCGATACCTGCCGTGCCTGCTCGGTACTGCGATCAAGCCCGACGGCGCCGGTCGCCAGAGTGAAAACGGTGTCACCGTCTGCCAAAGTGTGGGACGGATCCAACGCCCGCGCGAGCCCGGCGTGCCCAGCGCTGGCGGTCCGCTTGCACTCAGCAACATCCAGGACAGCATTCGTAGCGACCACGACGAGCGTTGTGTTGAGACCTTGGGGAGAAACGACCGGAGCAGAGGGAGACGTGCCCTGGGGGCCCGGAACCCGGCCGCGCGCGTCCAAGGGAGGAACGACCGAGCGCGCAGAGGGTTGCGGGCCCCCACTCACGGGCGCACCCAGCGCGTTGACTACTGCTATGGCACCGACGATGATCCCACCGTCGAGCGTAATCGAGGATGTTCCGACGCCACCTTTGTACTGTCCGCGCGCAATCACCGCGCCAGTGCCTGCGCCAACGTTTCCGCGCCCGACGGCGGCGTGGTCACCTGAGGCGAACGCTGCGGCGGCTGCCTGGTAACCCATGTCCGCGCCTGGTCGCGCTTTGACGTCACCACCGCGTCCGAGGTCGAAGATGGCTGCTGCCGGAACGATCGGTACGACGGTTCCGGGAACCGCAAAGCCCCTGCCCTGCTCCTCACACCAGAGCTGGGCACCAGCCGCTGAGACGAGGCCGAACGCACTGCCACCCGTCAGCACGATGGCATCGACCGTGGATACCAACGTCGTCGGATCGAGAGCATCAGTTTCATGAGTACCAGGACCTCCCCCGCGTACGTCCACCGACCCCACGGTTCCCACAGGCGGAAGGACGACTGTCACGCCAGAGAGCCACCCGCCGTCGTTCTTCTGGACGTGGCCAATACGGATGCCCGGTACATCGGTGATCGCATTCATGGCTTTATTGTCCACCTGGAGGCAACGCCCTAAGCCGCAGCACGCCGGCCGGCAGCCGGCCGCGCCCCGGTTACGGAATCGGGACGGGCACGACGCCGAGCGGCGCCAACTGCTCGGCCCCTCCGTCCGGGGCGGACAGGACCCAGATGCCCTTTTCGTGCACGGCCACCGAGTGTTCCCACTGGCAGGAGCGCTTGCCGTCGGTGGTGACAACAGTCCAGTCATCATCCAGGGTGGCAGTCTCGATGCCACCGCGCACCAGCATGGGTTCAATGGCGAGGCACAGTCCCGGGCGGATCTTCGGGCCGCGGTGATTGGTGCGGTAATTCAGGACGTCGGGGGCCATATGCATTTCCGAACCGATGCCGTGGCCAACATAGTCCTCCAGGATGCCCAAGGGCTTACCGGGGACGGAAGAAACGTAGTCATCAATCGCATTGCCGATGTCGCCGACGAACTTGCCCTTGGCCAGCGCAGCAATCCCTCGCCACATGGCGGCCTCAGTGACATCCGAGAGGCGCTGGTCCTCAGGGTCTGCCGTGCCAACGATGACAGTGCGGGCGGAGTCCGAGTGCCATCCGTCCACGATGCAGCCGCCGTCGATGGAAATAATGTCGCCATCGTTGAGGACACGGTTTCCTGGGATGCCGTGGACCACTTCCTCGTTCACTGACGTGCAGATGGTGGCGGGAAAGCCGTGGTAGCCAAGGAAGTTTGACTTGGCCCCGGCGTCATTCAGGACTGCCGCGAAAACGTCGTCGAGGTCCTTGGTGGTGACGCCTGCCTTGGCCGCCGCAACGGCAGCGTCAAGGGCACGGCTGAGGACCAAACCGGCCTCGTGCATCTTGCGCATTTGCTCGTTGGTTTTGTACTCGATGCGGGGCTGACCGAACGCCATGTTCTCCTCTGGATGGTTTGCTGTAGGAGCCCATCAGGCCCCGTGCTCCAACCATTTTCCCGCATCGGAGAGCGTGGTCGAAATTGGTTCGACTCCCAGCTCTTCCCGGAGCCGGTCCAAACGGTAGGTTCTGTCCCGTCCGAGCTGGCTGACGGCGTAGCGCGTGAGGCGTGGTGCCCGGCCGGAAACGCGGGCAACGGCTTCGGAAATGCCGGCAAGTGCCATGGCGGCAGGCTCCGGAATGTACCTGATACCCGCCCCGGCGTGGCCAGTGACAGCAAGTACCTTCTTCAATACGGTCCCAAGCTCCACCGGCTCCGCGTCGGCCACGTTGATAGCCCCTCGGGCATCGGACTGGCAAGCTGCCAGCGCTGCCTCTGTCAGGTTGTCAACATGCGTGAGCTGATGACGAATACCGGCATGGCCCACGGTGAGGAGCCTTCCGCGGCGTACGTTGCTGATCAGGCGCGGCATCAGCGTCCGATCGCCCGGTCCATAAACTCCGTGTGGTCGAAGAACCACGGCGTTGCGATGCCGTCGGGCCTCCACGTCGGCGAGCGCCTTGCTGCTCGCGTAGGCGTTGAGGTGGCGCACAGCCACCTCAACTTCGCCGCGGTTGGTACAGGGCTCCCACCACGGGTAGACACTTGAACTGGAAATGTGCACCAGCCGCGTTGTTGGGTAGGCCTCAACCACGGCACGGGTACCCAGCACATTCGTGCGGTAGAACATGCGGGCGGCGCCCCAGTCCGCCACGTGGGCGGCGGCATGGACCACCGCGTCCACGGCCGGCATTCGGCCAGGCGGCACACCCGTTAGGTCCCAATACGTCAGCCCAGGGCCTTGGCGCCGTGCGAAACGAACAACGTCCCACCCTTTAGCCTCGGCGGCAGCGGCGACTGCTCCCCCTATGAAGCCTGTGGCCCCGGTAACCGCGATTTTCACAGCGCCCCGGCTTTCACAGCGCCGCGGCTTTATCAGCGGACTTGCGGGCAAATTCGCGTCGAAGCGCTTCCCGGTCCGGCTTCTTGTGGCGTCCGCCGACAGGGATGGCATCCAGGATTTCGATGTGGTCGGGGAGAGCGGATTCGTCAATCATCTCCGGGAGGACCTTGGTTAGTTTTGCTTTCAGCTCTCCGTCCGCCCCTGGGTTCGCCTGTGCAGCCACGACGGCCAGCCACACAGCTTCATCACCGATCCCGTCGGGCACCCCGACCATGACGGCCTGCTGAACTCCTGGCACGGAAGTGATCAGCGGTTCATACAGGGCAGGGTAGATGTTGGTCTTGCCCCGGATGATCATGTCCTTCTTGCGCCCGATCATCACCAAGCGCGCGGGACCCGTTCCGGGGCCTGCCGTACCGTGGTCCAGCCGCACCAGGTCTCCGGTGGCGTGCTCAATCATGGCTTCCTCACCCAGATATCCGTGACACATGTTCGGTCCCCGGGCGTACAGTTCGTGGTCCTCCCCTACCCGGATGCCGACGGCGGGCAGTGGCTCTCCGAGGAAATCGCCTTCGCCACTTCCATCCGGCGACGTAAATTCGGCATCAGCGCCGGACGCAAAGGCCAGCTTTTCCCTACCATCGGCAACGGCAATCGGCAGCAACTCCGTCATGCCGTAGATGAGTTTGAACTCGACGCCGGGAAGCAGTGTCGTTGCCCGTTTCAGGAAGGGAGCAAGCACCGGCGCGGCTCCAAGCATTACTGTCCGCAGCGTTGGGGGGAGCCTGACGCTGCCGTCCTCGACCGCATCCAGGATTGGCGCCAACTGGGACGGCACAAGGAAAAGGTGCGTCGCGCCGTCGTACGAGTCCTCTTTGCCAGCCACCGGCCCAAGCTCGCGTGCCAAGCGAAGAGGGTCAATGTGCGCTGAAAAGCCATAGCCGGGCATGGTCCAGTGCGCGCCGGCGATGAGTGCCGGCAAGCCCATCATGAGCTGCTCGGAGTGGATGCGATCGCCCTCGCCAAAGGTACAGCGTTGGTTGAGCTGCTCGAATCCTGCTCCAAGCGAACGCCGGGTGTGTACTACGCCCTTCGGCGCACCGGTGGTCCCTGACGTAAAAATGATCACGGCTTCCTGCCCGGAGGAAGCCTCCGGGGAGGGCGGAACGATATCCCTGGGAAGCCCGGGACTGGCGAGTCGCTTCACCGGGGTCGCGCCTCGGGGTACGCCAGGGAGCCATGGGCCGGAATAGTAGTGCCGGACGTCCATGGCACCATAATCCGGCAGCAGCAATCCCCTCCGCCGGGCCAGCGGCCGCAGTGGGCTCCTGGTACTGAGGGCGTACAGAAGGGACTCTGAGGCAGCCCACCGCGGCGCAGCCAGCCTGGCCCGGTCATGGAAAAGCGACGGTCCGATTCCTGGATCGATGAACACTACGGAACCACCGGCGCGGACGGCCCCCAGTGCCAGGATGAACGCTGCCGGGCTGGGGCGGACCGAGAAGAGCATCCGTTCACCGGCACCAAAACCGTCATCATGGAGGTGCCGGGCCGTAGCATCTATGCCTTTGACCAATTCGCGGTATGTGATGGTCCGTCCTGGTCGGAGCCGGCCGGGACGCCGTAGTCGCCCTGGAACATGGTTCCAGAGGGAAAATCTGCCAGGCGCCGTGATCGCGGGGCTCTCTGGCACGCGCCCGGCTGCGGCGTAGACGGCTTCGATAAGATCGGTGCCGGACGCGGTACCTTCCCACAATGCGTCATCAGGCATTGACCAGCTCCAACTTTCTGTATCCGGGAATCAGCACACCTTTGCTCACTTGCCGGGACGAGACGAGCCACTGGTGCCGGGCATACCTGTCCAGGAGCAAAGACAGCGTCGCATTGATCTCGGCCATGGCCAACGGCATGCCGATGCAAAAGTGCGGACCCGCACCGAACCACAGCTGACGCGCCTGCGGCGGGGTGGGAATCCCGGGTTCGAATCTGCCCAGGCTCTTGGAGGCGTGAACAGTCGATAGCAAAAGACGGTCCCCTGCCCGGATAGCGACTCCGCCAAGGGTGCAAGGAGAAAGAGCATCCCTCAGCATCATCGGGGACGGCACGGTGAACCGTAATGCCTCGTTCACGGCCGAGGCAACACCGGAGCGATCCTCAACCAGTCCCGCAAGGCGTCCACTGTCAGCGAGCAGGGCAATCAGCCGCGGAACGAAGGACACCAGCGTCTCAGTTCCCACCATCACGAATGCGCTGATGATGCCCATGGCCTCCTCCTCGGTCATGCCGAGTGCGCGCAGCCTGCCTGGAAACGTTTGGGGGTCGCTCTTCCGGTACGCTTCCCGCGCCGGTCCTGCCAAAACCCCGACGGCGGATCTTCCCTTGGCGATCTGCCTCACCGTCAGCGTGGGGCGCCCCAGGTGGACGAGGGAAGAGATGGAAGACCCTAAATTGAAGAGTTCCCTATTGGGCAACCGGCCAGGTGCATCATCCGGCACGCCCAGCAGCCTGGAGATGACTCCCCCGGCAAGCTCCTTGACGCAGTCCACCAGATCCACGTGCCCACCTGCGTCCAGTCCGTGGTGTAAGCGGTCATGAAGCGACGCAGCCGCCGGCTCGACAATCGCCGCCACCGAGCCCGGAGTGAAGAGGTCGGCAAGCTTGCGCCGCAGCTCCCTGTGCTCCGTGCCGTCCATGTTCACCAACGCCTTTGGTCCCACTACGGGAGTCCAGAGCGCACCTGAACCCGACGGTCCGTTCTTGATGAACCGCTGGGTATCCATGAGAACGTCACGCACCAGGGCGGCTTCGCTGACAAGGATCCCCAGACCGGGCAAACGCATCACCGGCCGCATGCTGCCCAGCCCACGAATCGCCGGGTAGAGCAATGGATGCGCCCCCAGTTGAACACGCTGTTCCCAGCGTTCGGCCTTGCTCATGAAGCCGCTGGACATCCTGCCGCTGGACTTTCTGCCGTTGGTTATCACGGCGTCACCGGATGTCCACGTGCTCTGGGCGGTACCGATGGTCCGCATACCAGGCCAGGGTGTTCTTCAAACCCCAGGCTTTGACCCGCCGTGAGGAGCCGTACACGACAACATCCCGGCGCAGCGCGTAATTGCGGGTCAGCTTTCGCACGCGGTTGGACAATGCGCGGTCTTCATGGAGGTCTTCTATGCTGGTCCGCGGGAACCCACCTGAACGGTGATACATATCTGCCGTGATCGCCATATTGCACCCTGGAAGCATCTGATAAGGGCCCAGATATCCGTCACCTTTGTTGCCGGGGCGAATACGGCCGAAGAAGGATGCGATCTCAACTGCCAGGAGCATCATCCTCCGCTCCCCCGCACTGATGCCTTCATCCTCACGGGGCACAAGCTGGCCGGCGATGAGTTCCAGACCGTCGTTGAAGGCCCGGACAATCCTCGCGGTCCAATCCGGCGCAGCGAGGCAATCGGCATCCGTCCGGGCCAGCCACCTCGCGCCATGCTCCACACCGAAGCGCATGCCGGTATCCGCGGCCGCGCCCGTCCCCTTCTCGGCTTCATGGACAAGCCTGATGTCCATAGTGGGATGGGCTGCGGCGAACTCTGCCACGATCGAACAGCTGGAGTCCGTGGATCCGTTGTCTACAACCACCGCCGTGAAGTCCGGGTGCTCCTGGGCCGCAAGAGAGTCCAACGTCTGCCGGACAAGCTTCTCTTCGTTCAGCATGGGCAGGGCGATGGACAGCGGCCGGGTACGGGCCGTGCTTCCGGGATGGTGTTCCGGCGTCACAGCCGCACCACCGCCATACCCAGGCTCACGCCGCCGGCGAGTCCCACCAATGCCACCAGATCTCCCGGACCGCAGCGTCCACTGTCCACGGCGAGTTTCAATTGCAGGGGCAAGCTAACTGAGGCCAAATTTCCGAAGTCCTCTACCGAAGGAACCAGCAACTCACGCGGAACACCGGCCCGTTCCGCAAAGACCTCCCGGTACGGTGCACTCACCTGGTGCACGCAAACCACGGCGAAGTCCGTCCACTGCAGACCCAAGCCGTTTAAAGTTTCGTCCAGGACGCCGCAGCCCAAATCCAGAAAAGCCTCCTTGAGCTTCTCCCCGTCCATGGTGAAATAGGTAGCTTCCGGATCACGCGGATAAGCAGATCCACCTGCAGCCAAGGTGCCGACAGACCAGTGGCTGCTGCGGGCAGTGAAGCCCATACCAAGAATGCCTGCCGGCCCCGCCTCCAGTCCGTTCGACGCCATTGCCGCCGGACCCGCGGGTTCAAGCAACACTGCCGCTCCGCCGTCGCTCATGGTGTACCCGGGAAAGCTTGATGCGAAAGTGCCAAAGTCCGGAACCCTCCAACGGACCGCCCGCGACGGCGACTCCCCCGTGACCACCAGGACCCGGGTATACCGTCCCGTGGCAATCAGGGCATCGCCCACTTCCAGGCCGTTCAGGAAACTGTTGCACGCATTCTTCACATCCATCACCGGGCAGCAGAGTCCGAGTTTGGCGGCGGCCATGTGGCCCGTAGCCGGTTCCACCATGTCCTGGCTGGCAGACGCGAAGATGATGAGATCTATGTCCGGGGCCTGCAGGCCACATTCAGCAAGGAGCTTCGCCGCAGCATTGGCCGCAAGGTCCGATGCTTGCTCGGAGTCTGCCATGACGCTCCGGGAGCGGATCCCGGTAACACGGGAGATCAAGCCCTTGGGTACCCGGAACCCCGGACTCGACTCACCAATACGGCGTTCGACGGCGGAAGTCTCCAGGCGCGCAGGCGGAAGGTAAACCTCCAAACCCGCAATCCTGCTGTGTCCGGAAAGAGCTGTTTGCATGCGGTTCCCCCAAAAACTGCCGCGAAACGAAAAGGGTGTGTCCCGCACCAATGGTACGGGACACACCCTTTGCTCCAGCGCCGACGATCCGGCTATGTGGAAAAGCCCTCGCTAGACGGCCTTGGCCGACTCGATGGCGGTGAGAACGCGGTCGGTGACTTCGTCGATGCCGCCGATTCCGTCCACCTGCGTCAGGATGCCGCGCTCGGCATACTTGGCAACAACGGCCTCAGTCTGCTCGTGGTAGAGGTCCAGCCGGTGACGGATGACGGCCTCATTGTCGTCAGAGCGCCCGGTTTCCTTCGCACGGCCCAGGAGGCGGGACACCAGTTCTTCGTCGTCGGCAGTCAGCTGGAGCACGACGTCGAGCTCCTGCTCGCCTTCAGCGAGGATCTGGTCCAGGTAGTCGACCTGCGCGGTGGTGCGCGGGTAGCCGTCCAAAAGGAAGCCGTTCTCGACGTCGCTCTGGCTCAGGCGGTCACGAACCATGTTGTTCGTGACGCTGTCCGGAACGAAGTCCCCTGCGTCCATGTATTTCTTGGCTTCAATGCCCAAAGGGGTTTCGCCCTTAACGTTGGCACGGAAGATGTCGCCGGTGGAGATGGCGACTACGCCGAGGCGCTCGGAAATCCGCTCAGCCTGCGTACCCTTACCCGAACCGGGAGGTCCAATGATCAGCATTCTCGTCATCGCAAAAGCCCTTCGTAGTGACGTTGTTGTAGCTGCGCATCAATCTGCTTGACGGTTTCCAGGCCGACACCCACCATGATCAGGATTGATGTGCCACCAAACGGGAAGTTCTGGTTGGCGTTGATCAGGACGAGTGCAACCAGCGGAATCAACGCCACGAAGCCCAGATAGAAGGCTCCAGGCAGGGTGATCCTGGAAAGCACGTACTGCAGGTAGTCCGCGGTCGGTTTACCCGCCCGGATGCCCGGAATGAACCCGCCGTACTTCTTCATGTTGTCCGACACTTCTTCAGGGTTGAAGGTGATGGCCACATAGAAGTAGGTGAAGAACACGATCATGGCGAAGTACAGCGCCATGTAGATGGGGTGGTCGCCACGGGTGAGGTTGTTGTTGATCCACTCAACCCAGGGCGCCAGCTGCTCCCCTGGCTTCGGCTGGTTGAACTGCGCAATCAGGCCTGGCAGGTACAGCATGGAGGAAGCGAAGATGACGGGCACGACGCCGGCCATGTTCACCTTGATGGGGATGTAGGTGCTGGTGCCACCCACGGTGCGGCGTCCGATCATGCGCTTGGCATATTGGACCGGAACCCGCCGCTGGGACTGTTCCACGAAGACCACCAATGCCACCGTGAGCAAGCCGATTGCCAGGACGATGAAGAACGTTCCCGGTCCCTTCGTCTCCCAAATGGAACCAAGTGAACGCGGGAAGCCTGCAGCGATGGAGGTGAAGATGAGCAGCGACATTCCGTTGCCCACACCCTTTTCCGTAACCAGCTCGCCCATCCACATGATGAGGCCGGTACCGGCCGTCAGCGTGATGATGATGAGCAGCGTCGTAATGATGCTCTCATCAGGAATGATCGGGAGGTTGCAGCCCGGAAGAAGCTGGCCGGACCGCGCCAAGGACACCAGGGTGGTGGCGTTCAGGAGTCCGAGCGCGATGGTGAGGTACCGGGTGTACTGGGTCAACTTCGACTGGCCCGAGGAGCCCTCTTCGTAGAGCTGCTGGAACCGGGGAATGACCACCCGGAGCAGCTGAACGATGATGCTCGACGTAATGTAGGGCATGATGCCCAGGGCAAAGATCGAGACCTGCAGCAACGCGCCGCCGCTGAACAAGTTCACCAGCTGGTAAATGCCCTGCGAGGTGTCACCGTTGTTCAAGCATTGCTGGACATTCTGGTAGTTCACACCAGGCGAGGGGATGAAAGCTCCCAAGCGGAAGATTGTGATGATTCCCAGCGTGAACAACAACTTGCGTCGCAAATCAGGCGTCCGAAACGCCCGGCCGAATGCGCTTAGCAAGCGTCCTCCTGAGTAGAAAGTACAAGGATGTGGATGGGCTCAATGAAACCCAACAACCGAGTCTAGCTGCTTGTGACGCCGTCGTAATAATCGAGAGTCCACTTTCACGCAAAAAATCCCGGCATACGGGGCCGAAGCCCCGCATACCGGGATCTTTTTTACAACGGGCATCAGCCCCACTGGCTCTTAGAGAGCAGTGGTGCTTCCACCTGCTGCAGCAATCTTTTCAGCAGCGCTGGAAGAGAAAGCGTGGGCGGTGACGTCAACCTTGACGGTGATGTCGCCGGTGCCCAGGACCTTGACGGGCTGGTTCTTGCGAACGGCACCCTTCTCAACCAGGGACTCAACGGTGACAGCGCCACCTTCCGGGAACAGCTCGTTGAGCTTGTCCAGGTTCACAACCTGGAACTCAACCCGGAACGGGTTCTTGAAGCCGCGCAGCTTCGGCAGGCGCATGTGCAGCGGCAGCTGGCCGCCGGCAAAGCCAGCCTTTACCTGGTAGCGGGCCTTCGTACCCTTGGTACCGCGACCAGCGGTCTTACCCTTGGAGCCTTCACCACGACCAACACGGGTCTTGGTGGTCTTGGCACCCGGGGCGGGACGCAGGTGGTGGACCTTCAGAGCGTTCTGCTTCTCAGCAGCCTCTGCAGCGGTCTTGTTCTCGGCCATTACTTCGCCTCCTCTACATTCACGAGGTGCGGAACCGTGTTGAGCATTCCAACGGTCACGGCGTCGGCGTCACGGACAACAGTGTGTCCGATGCGCTTCAGGCCGAGGGACCGGAGGGTAGCCTTCTGGTTCTGCTTGGCGCCGATGACGCCCTTGATCTGGGTGATCTCCAACTTGGCGTCGGAGGGAGTCAGGTTCTTAGCCATGACTAAACACCTGCCTTCTGGTTCTGGAGCGCGCGCACCAGAGCAGCAGGAGCAACCTCGTCCAGCGGCAGGCCACGGCGGGCAGCCACCGAAGCGGGCTCTTCGAGCTGCTTCAGAGCGTCAACGGTCGCGTGAACGATGTTGATCGCGTTGGAGGAACCGAGCGACTTGGAGAGGATGTCGTGGATACCCACGCACTCCAGTACCGCGCGGACCGGACCACCGGCGATAACACCGGTACCGGCGGAAGCCGGACGCAGCAGGACAACGCCTGCAGCAGCCTCACCCTGCACACGGTGCGGGATGGTGTTGCCAACGCGGGGAACGCGGAAGAAGGACTTCTTGGCCTCTTCGACGCCCTTTGCGATAGCAGCGGGAACTTCCTTGGCCTTGCCGTAGCCGACGCCAACCATGCCGTTGCCGTCACCGACGACGACGAGTGCGGTGAAGCTGAAGCGACGACCACCCTTGACGACCTTGGCAACGCGGTTGATGGTTACAACGCGCTCTACGAACTGGCTCTTCTCGGCTTCGCGACCGCCGTCGCGGCCACCACGGCCACCACGGTCGCCGCGGCCCTGGCCACGCTCGCCGCGCTCGCCACGACGTCCGCCGCGGCGGTCGTCGGTAGCGGGTGCGGTCTCAGTTGCTTCAGCAGCTACAGCTTCAGTCACCTGAATGTCCTTTTCGTTATTTTCAACGGTCACAGTGCCAGCCCACCTTCGCGAGCACCGTCAGCGACGGCGGCGATGCGGCCGTGGTACTTGTTACCGCCACGGTCGAAGACAACAGCTTCGACGCCTGCAGCCTTGGCACGCTCGGCAACGAGCTCACCCACGCGCTTGGCCTTGGCAGTCTTGTCTCCGTCGAGTGCGCGAAGGTCAGCTTCCAGGGTGGAAGCGTAAGCCACGGTTACACCCTTGCTGTCATCGACAACCTGGACGAAGATGTGGCGGGCCGAACGGTTGACGACCAGACGAGGACGTACAGCCGTGCCGGTGATGCGCTTGCGGATACGAAGCTGGCGACGGCTGCGTGCAGCAGACTTGCTCTTGTTCGTACGCTTCTTGTTAATTGCGATGGCCATGGTTTACTTACCAGCCTTTCCGACCTTGCGGCGGATGACTTCGCCGGCGTAACGGACACCCTTGCCCTTGTAGGGGTCAGGCTTGCGCAGCTTGCGAATGTTGGCAGCAACCTCGCCGACCTGCTGCTTGTTGATACCCGCAACAGAGAGCTTGGTCGGACCCTCTACTACGAAGGTGATGCCTTCGGGTGCCGAGACATTAACCGGGTGGCTGAAGCCAAGAGCGAACTCCAGGTCAGAACCCTTTGCCTGAACGCGGTAACCAGTACCAACGATTTCAAGCTTCTTCTCGTAGCCCTCGGTAACGCCCTGGATCATGTTGGCGATCAGGGTGCGGGTCAGGCCGTGCAGCGAACGCGAGTTGCGCTCGTCGTTCGGGCGGGTGACCGTGAGAGTGTTCTCTTCCAGGGAAACCTCGATCGGGCTGGCTACAGTGTGGCTCAGCTCTCCCTTGGAACCCTTGACGCTGATGACGGAGCCATCGAGCTTGACCTCAACTCCGGCAGGAACGGTGATGGGGAGACGTCCAATACGTGACATTATTCTCTTCCTTTCCCGTTACCAGACGTACGCGAGGACTTCGCCGCCCACGCCCTTCTTGCCGGCCTGCTTGTCAGTCAGGAGGCCGGAAGAGGTGGACAGGATAGCGATACCCAGGCCACCCAGCACGTGAGGCAGGTTGGTGGACTTCGCGTATACGCGGAGGCCGGGCTTGGAGATGCGGCGGACGCCAGCGATGGAACGCTCGCGGTTCGGACCGAACTTCAGGTCGATGGTCAGCTTCTTGCCAACCTCGGCGTCTTCTTCCTTCCAGCCGGCAATGTAGCCTTCTGCCTTCAGGATGTCAGCAACGCGTGCCTTCAGCTTGCTGTACGGCATGGTCACGGTGTCGTGGTATGCCGAGTTTGCATTGCGCAGACGCGTGAGCATGTCTGCGACAGGATCTGTCATAGTCATTTGGGCTATAGCCCTTCCTCATAACGGTTTCCGCAGCGCCCGCTCTTACGAGCCACGCTGCCGGACCTGTTACGTAGTTAGTTTTCGGTCTTGAACGGGAAACCAAGCGCCTTGAGCAGCGCGCGGCCTTCGTCGTCGGTCTTGGCAGTGGTGACGACCGTGATGTCCATACCGCGAACGCGGTCGATGGAGTCCTGGTCGATTTCGTGGAACATAACCTGCTCGGTCAGACCGAAGGTGTAGTTGCCGTTGCCATCGAACTGCTTGCCGTTGAGGCCGCGGAAGTCACGGATACGCGGCAGAGCCAGCGAAACCAGACGGTCCACGAATTCCCACATGCGGTCTCCACGCAGAGTTGCGTGTGCACCGATCGGCATGCCTTCGCGCAGCTTGAACTGTGCGATCGACTTGCGGGCCTTGGTTACCTGCGGCTTCTGGCCGGTGATCAGGGTGAGGTCGCGGACAGCGCCGTCGATCAGCTTGGAGTCCTTGGCGGCATCTCCAACACCCATGTTCACAACAACCTTCACCAGGCGGGGAACCTGGTTCACGTTCGCGTAGCTGAACTCGTCCTGCAGGGACTTCTTGATGGTCTCTGCATACTTCGTCTTCAGACGAGGAACGATCTTCGTTTCGACGGTGGTCTCAGACAGTGTCTCACTCATCAGATGTCCTTCCCGGTGGCCTTGGACACGCGGATCCGGACGGTCTTGGTAGCGCCATCCTTCTCAACGGTGTCGAGACGGAAACCAACACGGGTCGGCTTCTTGGTCGACGGGTCAACCAGAGCAACGTTGGAAACGTGGATCGGGGCCTCAACAACCTCGATGCCACCGGTCTTGGTGCCGCGCTGCGACTGACCGACCTTGGTGTGCTTGGTGACGCGGTTGATTCCCTCTACCAGCACGCGGTTGGTGTCCGGGAATACGCGCAGGACCTTGCCCTGCTTGCCGCGGTCGCCGCCACGTTCCTGCTTGGCGCCGGTGATGACCTGAACGAGGTCACCCTTTTTGATCTTAGCCATGGACTAAAGCACCTCCGGGGCCAGCGAAACGATCTTCATGAACTTCTTGTCGCGAAGTTCACGACCAACCGGGCCGAAGATACGGGTACCGCGGGGGTCACCGTCGTTCTTCAGGATCACAGCTGCGTTTTCGTCAAACTTGATGTAGGAACCATCCGCACGGCGGCGTTCCTTCTTGGTACGGACGATGACCGCCTTGACGACGTCGCCCTTCTTTACGTTTCCGCCGGGAATAGCGTCCTTGACGGTAGCGACGATGACGTCGCCAATGCCTGCGTAGCGACGACCGGATCCACCGAGAACGCGAATGGTAAGGATTTCCTTAGCACCCGTGTTGTCGGCGACCTTGAGTCGCGACTCCTGCTGAATCAATTTTTACTCCTTGCGTCGCGCCGGTTCTCAGACCGAAATCATGCATACGGAATGAGCCTTGCGGAACGGTTGATCGGGGTGTCTCTTGACCTGCCTGGATTTTGCCAGAACAGGCCTAAACGCCCGTGCCACGAGCATCAGCTTCCCTTGCAGAAAACTCTGCGCGGGGCAGTATGCAGCGGCACGATTGTTTACGAGGTAATCGATGACGCACAAATGGCGCCATACAAACTCAATATCCTAGCATGTTTCGTTGGTCTTTCCGAAACGTGCCGGGAACGCGGAAGGGCCCGCGTTCCATGCAGAACGCGGACCCTTCCAGTGAATCCAAACCGGGCAAGCCCGGCGTCGGATTTACTTGGCCTTTTCGAGGATCTCCACCAGGCGCCACCGCTTGGTAGCGGACAGCGGGCGGGTCTCAGAGATAAGAACGAGGTCGCCGATGCCGGCGGTGTTCTCTTCGTCGTGAGCCTTGACCTTCGAAGTGCGGCGAATAACCTTGCCGTACAGAGCGTGCTTCACGCGGTCTTCAACCTGAACAACGATGGTCTTTTCCATCTTGTCAGAGACAACGTAGCCGCGACGCGTCTTACGGTAACCGCGCTGTTCAGCGCTGGCTGCTGCTTCCGTCACAGTTTCCTTCTCGCTCACTTGGCGTCCTCTCCAGCTTCAGCTTCGGCAGTTTCAGCCTTGGCAGCCTTCTTGGACTTCTTTTCTTCCTTGGCTTCCACAACCGGTGCGGCAACCTCGGCACGAATGCCCAGCTCGCGCTCACGCAGAACGGTGTAGATGCGTGCGATGTCCTTCTTTACCGCACGCAGGCGACCGTGGTTCTCCAGCTGACCGGTGGCGGACTGGAAACGCAGGTTGAACAGCTCTTCCTTGGACTTGCGGAGTTCTTCAACGAGACGCTCGTTGTCGAAACCGTCCAGCTGTGCGGGTGCGAGATCCTTCGACCCTACTGCCATTTCTATTCACCACCTTCGCGACGCACAATGCGTGCCTTCAACGGGAGCTTGTGGATTGCCAGGCGCAGGGCCTCGCGAGCTACCTCTTCATTGACACCGGAGAGTTCAAAGAGAACCCGGCCCGGCTTGACGTTTGCGACCCACCATTCCGGAGAACCCTTACCGGAACCCATACGGGTTTCAGCAGGCTTCTTCGTCAGCGGACGGTCCGGGTAGATGTTGATCCAGACCTTACCGCCACGCTTGATGTGGCGGGTCATCGCGATACGGGCGGACTCGATCTGACGGTTCGTCACGTATGCCGGGCTCAGGGCCTGGATACCGTACTCACCGAAGCTGACCTTGGTGCCACCCGTTGCAGCGCCGGAACGACCCGGGTGGTGCTGCTTACGGTGCTTGACTCGACGTGGGATAAGCATTTAAGCCTCTCCTCCTTCTGCTGCAGGAGCAGCAGCTTCAGCGGCCGGTGCTTCAACGGCAGCGGGTGCTGCCTCAGCTGCCGGACGGTCGTTACGACGACGGCGGTCGCCACCCGGGCGGCCCGGACGGTCTCCTGCGCGGCCACGGGACGGAGCAGCAGCTGCCTGCTGAGCCAGTTCCTTGGCGGTTACGTCACCCTTGTAGATCCAAACCTTCACACCGATGCGGCCGAAGGTGGTCTTGGCTTCATAGAAGCCGTAGTCGATGTTCGCACGGAGGGTATGCAGGGGCACACGGCCTTCGCGGTAGAACTCCGAGCGGGACATTTCTGCGCCACCCAGACGACCCGAGCAAGCAACACGGATACCCTTGGCACCCGCACGCTGTGCGGACTGCATGGCCTTCTTCATCGCACGGCGGAAAGCCACGCGGGAAGTCAGCTGCTCAGCGATGCCCTGGGCAACAAGCTGTGCTTCCATCTCGGGGTTCTTGACCTCGAGGATGTTCAGCTGAACCTGCTTGCCAGTGAGCTTTTCGAGCTCGCCGCGGATGCGGTCTGCCTCGGCGCCACGGCGACCGATGACGATACCCGGGCGTGCCGTGTGGATGTCCACGCGGACACGGTCACGGGTGCGCTCGATCTCAACCTTGGCGATGCCGGCGCGCTCCATGCCCGTGGACATGAGCTGACGGATCTTGATGTCCTCGCGGACGAAGTCCTTGTAGCGCTGTCCGGCCTTGTTGCTGTCAGCAAACCAGTGCGAAACGTGGTCGGTGGTGATGCCGAGTCGGAACCCGTGCGGGTTTACTTTCTGTCCCACTTAGCGAGCCTCCTCTTTCTCCGGGGTTGCGACGACCACGGTGATGTGGCTGGTCCGCTTCCTAATGCGGTAGGCGCGGCCTTGGGCACGCGGCTGGAACCGCTTCATGGTCGGGCCTTCATCAACGAATGCTTCGCTGATGAACAGGTCGCTGTCGTCGAATGCAACGCCGTCACGGTCCGCGAGGACACGTGCGTTGGCCATTGCCGACTGAAGTACCTTGAATACCGGCTCCGAAGCTGCCTGGGGGGCAAACTTCAGAATTGCCAGAGCCTCATTCGCTTGCTTACCACGAACAAGGTTGACGACGCGCCGGGCCTTCATAGGCGTTACGCGGATGTGACGCGCAATAGCCTTGGCTTCCATTGCTTTCCTTCTCTCGTCTAAGACGTAAAGTCAGGCGCCTAGCGGCGCTTGCCCTTACGGTCGTCCTTAACATGGCCGCGGAATGTCCGCGTGGGAGCGAATTCGCCGAGCTTGTGCCCGACCATCGACTCAGTGACAAACACCGGGATGTGCTTGCGTCCGTCGTGTACGGCGATCGTGTGCCCGAGCATGTCGGGGATGATCATCGAACGGCGGGACCAGGTCTTGATGACGTTCTTGGTGCCCTTATCGTTTTCCCGTGCGACCTTCACAAAGAGGTGCTGGTCAACGAAAGGACCTTTTTTCAGGCTGCGTGGCATGTGTCCAGGCTCCTATCGCTTGTTCTTGCCAGTACGGCGGCGACGAACAATAAGCTTGTCGCTCTCTTTGTTCGGACGGCGGGTACGGCCCTCGGGCTTGCCGTTCGGGTTAACCGGGTGACGTCCACCGGAAGTCTTACCTTCACCACCACCGTGCGGGTGGTCAACCGGGTTCATGGCTACACCACGGACGGTCGGGCGAACGCCCTTCCAGCGCATACGGCCGGCCTTGCCCCAGTTGATGTTCGACTGCTCGGCGTTGCCGACCTCGCCGACGGTTGCGCGGCAGCGCACGTCAACGTTGCGGATTTCACCGGAGGGCAGACGCAGCTGGGCGAAACGGCCTTCCTTGGCAACGAGCTGTACCGAAGCACCTGCGGAACGTGCCATCTTGGCGCCGCCACCCGGACGCAGTTCAACTGCGTGGATTACGGTACCAACCGGGATGTTGCGCAGCGGCAGGTTGTTGCCCGGCTTGATGTCAGCGTCGGGACCAGCCTCGACGAAGTCACCCTGGGACAGCTTGTTAGGAGCGATGATGTAACGCTTGGTGCCATCAACGTAGTGCAGGAGTGCGATGCGAGCCGTGCGGTTCGGGTCGTACTCGATTTCGGCAACGCGGGCGTTGATGCCGTCCTTGTCGTGACGACGGAAGTCGATCAGACGGTACTGGCGCTTGTGCCCACCACCCTTGTGACGGGTGGTGATCTTACCGGAGTTGTTACGGCCGCCAGTCTTGTGCAGCGGACGCAGCAACGACTTTTCCGGAGTCGATCGCGTGATTTCAGCAAAGTCGGCTACGCTCGAGCCACGACGGCCCGGGGTAGTCGGCTTGTATTTACGGATTCCCATAATTTATTTCCTCGTTAAAGTGGTCTCCGCTACGCGAGCGGACCGCCGAAGATGTCGATTGTGCCTTCTTTGAGGGTGACAATTGCACGCTTGGTGCTCTTGCGCTGTCCCCAGCCGAATTTGGTGCGCTTGCGCTTACCGGCACGGTTGATGGTGTTGATCGAGTCAACTTTGACCGAGAAGATCTTCTCTACGGCCAATTTGATCTCGGTCTTGTTCGAGCGAGGGTCCACCAGGAAGGTGTACTTGCCTTCGTCGATCAGACCGTAGCTCTTTTCCGATACGACGGGTGCAAGCACGACGTCGCGCGGGTCCTTGATGGTGGTTACGCTCACTTGGAGGCCTCCTCGTTCTTGGCCTTGTCAGCGACGAACGCCTCGAAAGCAGCCTTGGTGAAGACCACGTCGTCGGAGATGAGAACGTCGTAGGTGTTCAGCTGGTCTGCGTACAGAACGTGAACATCTGCGAGGTTGCGCACGGAGAGTGCAGCGACGTCGTTGGCGCGCTCGATGACAACGAGCAGGTTCTTGCGCTCGGAGACTGCACGCAGCGAAGCCAGTGCTTCCTTGGCGGACGGCTTGGTGCCGGCAACCAGTTCAGCGATGACGTGGATGCGACCGTTGCGGGCGCGGTCAGACAGGGCACCGCGGAGAGCAGCAGCCTTCATCTTCTTGGGGGTGCGCTGGCTGTAGTCACGAGGGGTCGGACCGTGGACAACGCCACCGCCGGTCATGTGAGGAGCACGGATGGAACCCTGACGGGCGCGGCCGGTGCCCTTCTGCTTGAACGGCTTGCGACCTGCACCGGAAACCTCGGCGCGGGTCTTCGTCTTGTGGGTACCCTGGCGGGCAGCAGCGAGCTGTGCGACGACGACCTGGTGCAGCAGCGGCACGTTGGTCTGGACGTCGAAGATCTCTGCAGGCAGGTCTACCTTGACAGTGCTAGTCATCTAACTAGGCTCCCTTCACGGCGGTGCGTACGAGTACGACCTGGCCGCGGGCACCGGGGACGGCACCCTTGATAAGGAGCAGCGACTTCTCAACGTCAACAGCGTGAACCGTGAGGTTCAGCGTCGTGTGACGCTCGGCGCCCATGCGGCCGGCCATTTTCAGGCCCTTGAAGACGCGGCTCGGGGTGGATGCGCCACCGATGGAGCCAGGCTTACGGTGGTTCTTGTGGGCACCGTGGGAAGCGCCAACGCCGTGGAAGCCGTGACGCTTCATAACACCGGCAAAGCCCTTACCCTTGGAGGTTCCAACGACGTCGATCTTCTGGCCGGCTTCGAAGATCTCGACAGAGAGCTCCTGGCCCAGCTCGTAGGATGCGGCGTCTGCGGTACGCAGTTCGACAACGTGGCGGCGAGGAGTTACGCCTGCCTTTTCAAAGTGACCAGCCAGCGGCTTGGTGACCTTGCGGGGGTCGATCTGGCCGTAGCCGATCTGGACGGCGACGTAGCCATCTACCTCTGCGTTGCGCAGCTGGGTGATGACGTTGGAGTCAGCCTGGACGACAGTTACCGGGATGAGCTTGTTGTTCTCGTCCCAGACCTGGGTCATGCCGAGCTTCGTGCCCAGCAGGCCCTTTACGTTACGGGTTGCGGTCATAGTCTCTCAGCACCTCCCTAGAGCTTGATTTCGATGTTCACGTCTGCCGGCAGGTCGAGACGCATAAGCGAGTCAACAGCCTTCGGCGTGGGGTCGATGATGTCGATCAGACGCTTGTGAGTACGCATTTCGAAGTGCTCACGGCTGTCCTTGTACTTGTGCGGAGAGCGGATAACGCAGTACACGTTCTTCTCCGTCGGAAGCGGCACCGGGCCGACTACCGTTGCGCCTGCGCGCGTGACCGTCTCAACGATCTTCCGCGCTGAAACATCAATGACCTCGTGGTCATATGACTTCAGCCGGATGCGGATTTTTTGTCCCGCCATGTCGCCTGACTCTCTTTCAGCTAGTGCTGCTCTAGTTAGGGCTGCTCTGTTTACTTACCTGTTGGCGTGGCCGCCGAAGCGTTTGAGGTTTTACCACCACACGCCGCACAAGCTGAATCCGGATCATTCCGGGTTCCTCAACCTGCCGGCGCACCGACCCCCGCGGTCGGGCGTGTCGCGATTTTCACGCAAACTCGACCGCATTCCATGGGGTTCAGGGTTATGTTTGGGCTTCAGCCTGGACCCTGACACCCGGCATTATCCGGATCGGGACACGAAGAAGCGCTTGAACAACTCATCCAGTATGCCGGAAATAAAGGCCAAAGGCCAATCGGGGCCCGGGCGGGCATTGCCACAGCCGCCACCCGATAGGGATGATAGTGGAATGACCGCCCAGGATATGGGTTCCGTGGAAGATCTGGCCGCGCGCCTACGTCCCGGGTTCACGCTGGGGGTCGCGGCCGCCGCCTTCCAGATTGAAGGTTCCGTAACGGCTGATGGGCGGGGACCTTCGGGCTGGGATGCGTTCGCGCAGAAGCCGGGAGCAATCGTCGACGCCGACTCGCCCACCATAGCCTGCGATCACTACAACCGCGCCGACGAAGATATCAGCCTGATGCAGGAACTCGGCATCGATTCGTACCGTTTCTCCCTTTCCTGGCCCAGGATCCAGCCCGGTGGCACGGGCACAATCAACCAGCGTGGGCTGGACTTCTACGATCGCCTGATCGACAA
Organism: Arthrobacter sp. 1088; assembly: GCF_031455315.1. Lineage (NCBI taxonomy): Bacteria > Bacillati > Actinomycetota > Actinomycetes > Micrococcales > Micrococcaceae > Arthrobacter > Arthrobacter sp. 1088. The sequence goes on along the minus strand of NZ_JAVDSM010000001.1, from coordinate 506,812 downwards.
ACTCCTTGCTGCCGGCATCTCCCCCATGGTCACCCTGTTCCACTGGGATACTCCCCTGGAACTTGAACACTCCGGCGGCTGGATCAATCGGGATACAGCGGAACGCTTTGCCGTCTATTGCAGTGCTGCAGCGGAGCGCTTTGGGGACCGCGTGGAGCACTGGGTCACCATGAACGAACCAGTTTCCGTCACCCTCCAGGGCTATGCTTTGGGCGTCCACGCGCCCGGCCGCCAGTTGTTGTTCGATGCCTTGCCGGCCGCCCACCATCAGCTGCTGGGCCATGGGTTGGCAGTGCGTGCCCTGCGTGACGCCGGGGTGAAGGGGCAGATCGGCATCTCCAACATGCACTCCCCCGTCCGCCCAGCGAGCAACAGCCTCTCGGACCGTTTGATGGCCCAGTCCTTCGATCTGCTCCTCAACCGCATCTATGCTGACGCGGTCCTGCTGGGGCAGTACCCCAGGCCACCCTTGCCTATGAAACCCTGGTTCCGGTCCTTGGGAACCATCAGGGATGGTGACCTTGAACTGATCAGCCAGCCTCTGGACTTCTACGGGCTCAACTACTACTACCCGGTCAAGGTTGCTGCGGGGCGGGGACCGGCGGAGATCCCCACGGGCACGGCCGTCGAAATGACGAAAGTGCCATTTCACCTGGCCGCCTACCAGGAGTACGAAACGACTGGATTCGGCTGGCCGGTGGCGCCGGAGCATTTGGCAGTACTGCTCCGCGAGATGAAGGACCGCTACGGCGACGCCCTTCCACCGGTCTACATCACCGAAGGAGGGGCCAGTTTCCCCGAGCCTTCGCACGTGGATGGGCCTATACAGGACCATAACCGGATCAGTTACCTGGCGGAGCATCTTGGCCACGCACTGACAGCTACGGGACCCGGCGGGATCGCCGAGGACGTCGAACTCCGCGGTTACTACGTGTGGACGCTACTGGACAATTTCGAGTGGGCGGCAGGGTACTCGCAACGCTTTGGCTTGGTGCACGTGGACTTCGACACCTTGGAGCGCACACCCAAAGACTCGTTTTACTGGTACCGGGCACTGGGCCGTGCACGCCATCGGGAACACTAGCCCACGTGGGTTAACTCCCGATTGGGCTACTTGTTTTTGTTGGCGCGGTTGATGCGCTTGGCCCGCTCAATTTCATTGCGGAAGTACTTGCGACCCCACAGCACTCCGCCGCCGATCACCGCGATGATGGCAAGGAAAATCAGGAATTCCATGGTGCTCCTCTCATTGGGTTCAACGTTAGCGGATTCCATCCCGGCTGGATGCAGGTGAGGGTTCCGGTGTTGGATTGTTTCCGTCGGTTGCAGGCGGTTTTCGGTTCAGCCTCCATACCGCCAGGACGATGAGGGCCAAGGCGACGAGTGCCAGCATGGCGAATGCGTAACTGCGCAGCGCCCACATGATGCTGGCTGCCACACCAGCAGCGCCCCACCACACGAACATTCGCTCAGCCAGGAGGAGTCCGGCCACCAGGAGCACCACATGAGCCACGAGGACGTATATCTGCTGGGACGATGTTCCCACGAAACTTGTCCCCACGGCTGTCAAGGACAGCAGCCCTGCTGTGAGGGCAAGCCGCAATTGTCCCTCTGGACGCTGGAAGCCCATGTAGCGCACCCCTGCCATAACCGCGCCCGCGACGACGTACCATTGCGCGGCCCAGAACCAGTCAGGTGAGCCGCCATCCACAAACAGCACGGCCCGTTGGAACCCTGCAAGGGTTGCCAGTGCAGTGATTTCTCCGGCCAGGCGCTTGCCGTTCGGGACCTCGATGACCACCAACACTCCGGCAACCAGGATCAGGCCCGCACCCACCAGCGAGGTCTGGTCCCGTGCCAGGCCGGCGGCCGCAGCTGCGCCAAGCCCCGTGATCGAAGTTATCACCAGGGCGTTCCGCCGCCAGGGTTGTGAGGTGATGGAAGGTCCGCCCAGTCGTCGGACCACATACATGGCCGCCCCGGTTCCCATTGCGCCTATCAGCCATGGAACGAAGGAGTCCCAGGGAGTCGGTTCGCGGCCATCCAGCAAACCGTCGACGGCGGTCACGGCACCAACCAGCGCGGCGGGCGCGGCCGCGGCATAGAGGGAAGGCATGCCCTCAAAGTGCGACGCAGCGAACAGCACCGACGCCAGAACCAGGACGGCAAAACCGCTCAGCGACAGGGACGTCGCCAGAGCCAACAATCCGCCGGCAGTGGTGAAGGTGAGTGCCGAAATCAACGACAGCAACCGTTCGGCCACAGCGGCGGGTGAACCCTCGCCGGTCCTGACTGACCCCGCGTTCACGGGCGGGAAAACTGCCCTGGCAACCACGGCAGCCACAGCCAGCGCAAGCAGTACCCAGGGCACTTGATACTTATCCAGCAACGGCTGATACAACCACGTATCGGATGGGAAGCCCAGGGCGGGTCCAGCGGCAATCACTCCTGCCGTGACTGCAGCGATCCCAAAGTACTGCGCTCCCCGGGCACCAAAGGTGCGCCACGCGATCGCGGCTGTTACCGGAACGAATGCCAACTCCGCGAGGAGCACCCAACGGCCACCGCCGTCGTAGTCTTCTGCGAGGAAGTAGACCAGTGGGAGAAGTAGCTGTGCACTTGGAACGGCCCAAACCATTGCCTTCTGGAAGGGGTCATCGCTGTGCCGCCCCTGGAGAAAGGACTGCAGAAGGAACTGCACCGGCAACTGCAGGATAAGGATCAGCGCGACGGTGACAGATGTAGCCGCAGCCGACTCCGTGAAGTCGGCCACCACCAGTGTGACCAAGGCCCCGGAGAGAATGCGCACAGCCAACAGGTAGCCACCACGGGCGAGGCGTTGACCGGTGACAGCAACCATGAAGCCGCTATATGCCGTAAAGATGCCCAGCAGGAGTTCCAGATCCCTGACATTTTCAAGCCGGAGGGCGAGCAGCAGAACCATTGCCGCAGGAGCGAACAACCATCCCGGTTTGTGCGCTCGAAGCGCGGTACTCACGGCCACGGCCGCCAGTGCCGCCAGCGTGGCAGCGGCACCTGGTTGCCAGCCCTCGCGACCCCCCGGAACCCCATCCATGGTGAGGAACATACTGCACAGGACCATGGCGGCAAGCACCACTCCAGCATCAATAATGGCCGGGCGTGGGAACTTCGCAACATAACCCGCACGCAGAGGCAGGATCAGCTGTAGGGCGAGAACGACTGTGACAGTCAGTCCGACGCCAACCGCTTCACCGGCAATCCGGAATCCGGCATCCTTCGTTGTGTCGTAGTAGGCCGAGGCAGCCAACAGGGTTCCTGCAGCGCGCGCCAACCACCAGTAGCTTTGCCTATGCAAGGAAGCGGGCAGCCGGAGGCCTATGGCGCAGAAGTAGGTGACAGCCGCCAAGAGAACAACGTTACCCAGAGTCCGCGACACAGCGACCACAGCCACGATGCCTGCCACCGTAGCGGCGGCCGGAGCAAGGAACTCCCCCATGGTCGGACGCCAGGTCAGCACGCCACCACCTGCGGGGCCGGACCCACTGCTGCCCCTACCCTGGGGGAACGCAAACCAGCCGGACACCAAACCTGCGGCAACCACCACCCCCACAGCAACCGCCACAGTGGGCCGCCCGGGTGCGGCATCGAAAAGAGGCAAAGCAAGAAGTCCTGCCATCGCCGCACCGCCGAACCCCGCCGTAGACGCCTGCCCTCCCACGGTGCGGACACCGTTGCCCTCAAGCAAGGCACTCACCAGCTGCTGTACGGCACACGCCGCCACGAAAACGAACAACGTATAGGCAGACCTGTCCGGATGGTCGGTGAAGACGCCCGCAGCCGACACCGTTACAGCCAGCGTCAGGGCGACCCGCCCAGCCAGGACGTAGACATGTCGAAGTGGCCCTGGTCTGATGGCTCCCAGAAGGAACCAGTACAGGCCGGCGACAGCGAGCAGCACGGTCACAGGCCACGCACCCAGCAACCCAACGAACGGTATTGCCACAACAAGTACGGCGGCCGGTGCGAACTCTGCCCCCTCGCCCAGCTTCCACCCCACCACCATGGAGGTCGATATCGCGATGAAGAGCGGCAGGAACTCCGGCAGCTGGAAGTTTCCCATGCCAAGCATGACCATGAGCACAACCGAGGCAACAATTTGCAGCCCGAGGGACCAGACGGCGTCGTACCACCACGTACGTGGAACCAGGCGTTTTCCGCCGAATGCGACTCCAACCGATTGGAGACCCAGACAGATGATTCCTGCCAGCAGCACGTGGCTTGAATCCGAAGATACATCCCACACAAAACCCAACACAGCCAAGGTGGAGGCGGCGCGGGCGAAATAGAAGTTGAGCAAACGGTGCTGGCCTGACCTCACAAGCAGCATCACCGCAAAGTACAGCGCGCACATCACCATGACCATGGGGTACTCCCCCTTGGCCAGGAAGCTGGGCGTCATGGTTACCGCGAGCCCCACGAACGGCACTACAAAGGGATGCAGCACCACCAAAGGACGCACATAGAGCGGAGGGATCCAACGGGGGTGAACCAGTGCAGCCAGTGTGAAGAGAATGGCAACGCCAATGAGCGCCGTAAAGTACCAGACCAGGGCCCCGCCTAGCACTGATACTCCGGACCACGCCGTGGAAACCACGAAGCTAAGTGAGAGCAACGCCAGCACCTTGTTATCGAGGCGCAGAGCAGCGTAAACGTAGGCAGCAGTTCCCAGCAATGAAGTGATCAGCCATGCCATGGGGCCGTCATGGAGGGCAAAGTTGTACATGGCCAAACCTGTAACCGGGACCAGGGCCAGACCTGTTCCCGTAAAGGCCATGGCTGCCGGGCGAAGCCGCGGCACCCTTCGCTGGATGATGAGTCCTGAAGCATAGAACAAGATGGTGATCGCCCAAATAGCCACGAGCCGAAAAACCCCAGGAAGACTGGTTCCAACAAAAAGAGCGCCGGCGGCAACAAGCAACAGACTCGCGACGTACAGGGTGATGTTGATGTTTTGGCGGTCGCGCTTCTCCTTTCTCGCCGCTACCGTTTCCGGGCTCTCACGCGGGGTGAGCGTCGGCTGGAATTGCTGCTGTTGTGGCGTAGGAGCAAAACTTGGCTCGGGCACAGGCCCGCGACTGTACGACGGCGGAACCCGGGGTGGCGCAGTACTTCCCACGGTCTGCTGAAAGGCAGCAGGCATGATCACGGGCTGGAACGGCGTCGGCGGCAGTACTGCAGGCGGCTGCTGCAATCTCCCGGGTGTCTGTATTGTCCCTGGCTGCTGTACTGTCGCCGATTGCTGCCGTGCCGCCTGCTGCTGCCGCACTGCGGGCCGCCGGCTTTGCCCCCGCGCGTCCTCCCAACCTGCCAGATGGCCGGCGAGATACCCCGCACGGTAAGTGGCGGCGTCGTCGACTCCGACAGTCGGCGTCGAGCGGGCGGCCTCCCGTCGGCCCCGCACCAAACCCAGCGCATAACCAATGACACCAATAAGGGCCAAAAGCAGCAGTACAAGGCCCGTCGTCAAGAATCCCAGCATGGAAGCTCCTACGGTGAAGCCGGGCGCAAGGCCTGCACGGCATTAATCCAATCGATAGATTAATCATAGCAAAGAAGAACCCCACCGCATAAGCGGCGGGGTTCTTCTTTGGCTTGCTACCGACCAGGCCGGAAGATTGCCGATCTACAAGTAGAAACTACTTGATGATCTTGGTAACACGTCCCGAACCAACGGTGCGGCCGCCTTCGCGGATAGCGAAGCCGAGGCCCTCTTCCATAGCGATCGGCTGGATGAGCTCAACGGTCATCTCAGTGTTGTCGCCAGGCATAACCATTTCCGTGCCTTCCGGCAGGGTGATAACGCCGGTTACGTCCGTGGTACGGAAGTAGAACTGCGGGCGGTAGTTCGAGTAGAACGGGTTGTGACGTCCGCCTTCGTCCTTGGAAAGGATGTAGACGTTGGCCTCGAAGTCGGTGTGCGGGGTGATGGAACCCGGCTTGACCACAACCTGGCCACGCTCGACGTCGTCGCGCTTGAGACCGCGGAGCAGGAGGCCACAGTTCTCGCCGGCCCATGCTTCGTCGAGCTGCTTGTGGAACATCTCGATACCGGTAACCGTGGTCTTCTGGACCGGGCGGATACCGACGATCTCGACCTCGGAGTTGATGGCGAGGGTTCCACGCTCGGCGCGGCCCGTAACAACGGTGCCACGACCGGTGATGGTGAAGACGTCTTCGATCGGCATCAGGAACGGCTTGTCGCGGTCACGTACGGGGTCCGGAACGGACTCGTCGACAGCTGCCATCAGGTCCTGGACGGACTTGACCCAAACCGGGTCGCCTTCCAGAGCCTTCAGACCGGAAACGCGAACAACCGGAGCTTCATCGCCATCGAAGCCCTGCGAGCTCAGGAGCTCACGAACTTCCATTTCGACGAGGTCGAGGAGTTCTTCGTCATCAACCATGTCCGACTTGTTCAGTGCGACCAGCAGGTAGGGAACACCAACCTGGCGGGCGAGCAGAACGTGCTCGCGGGTCTGGGCCATCGGACCATCGGTTGCGGCAACCACGAGGATCGCGCCGTCCATCTGGGCAGCACCGGTGATCATGTTCTTGATGTAGTCAGCGTGACCGGGGGCGTCAACGTGTGCGTAGTGACGCTTCTCGGTCTGGTACTCCACGTGGGAGATGTTGATGGTAATACCGCGCTGGCGCTCTTCCGGAGCAGAGTCGATGGACGCGAAGTCGCGCTGCTCGTTGATGTCCGGGTACTGGTCGTACAGCACCTTGGAAATGGCGGCAGTCAGCGTCGTCTTACCGTGGTCAACGTGACCAATGGTGCCGATGTTGACGTGCGGCTTAGTCCGCTCGAACTTTGCCTTTGCCACAGGTTCCTCCTAGAACGATTTCAAGTGAAGTGCTCCTCGGCCGCGCTTTTCGCGGCAGAAACTTTAGCAAGTCTACTTGGGGGCTTGGTTTTGGTGAAATTGCAGATTCAGGAACCAATACTAGTTCCTAGAGCCTGTTCGCGCAGGGGCCGGGCCACGGCTTTCGCCGCAGCCCCGCCTCACACGCTAAGATGCCCTCCCGGAACCGGAATAGCATCCGTTGCCGGGAGATTACTCTCCGCGGGTTTTCTGGATGATCTCGTCGGCTACAGCCTTCGGGACCTCCGCGTAGCTGTTGAACGTCATGGAGTACACGGCACGGCCCTGCGTCTTGGAACGGAGGTCGCCAATGTAACCGAACATCCCGGACAGCGGAACGTGTGCACGGATAACCTTCACACCTGCTGCGTCCTCCATGGACTGCATCTGGCCACGGCGGGCGTTCAGGTCACCAATAACATCACCCATGTATTCCTCAGGTGTGCGGACCTCAACATCCATCAGCGGTTCGAGCAGAACAGGGTTCGCCTTGCGTGCAGCTTCCTTGAAAGCCATACGGCCGGCGATCTTGAACGCCATTTCCGAAGAGTCAACATCGTGGGACGCGCCATCAATCAGCGTGGCCTTGATGCCGACAACCGGGTAGCCGGCCAGGACGCCGTCGTTCAGTGCATCCTGGATACCAGCGTCAACGGACGGGATGTATTCGCGCGGAACGCGGCCACCGGTGACCTTGTTCTCGAACTCGTACAGCTCGCCGGAAGAGGTGTCCATGGGCTCGATCGCGATCTGAATCTTTGCGAACTGACCCGAACCACCGGTCTGCTTCTTGTGCGTGTAGTCGTGACGCTCTACAGCGCGCTTGATGGTTTCGCGGTAAGCAACCTGCGGCTTGCCAACGTTTGCCTCAACCTTGAATTCGCGGCGCATGCGGTCCACCAGGATGTCCAGGTGGAGCTCGCCCATGCCGGCGATGATGGTCTGGCCCGTGTCTTCGTTGAGGGAGACCTGGAAGGTCGGGTCCTCAGCGGAGAGCTTCTGGATGGCCGTGGAGAGCTTCTCCTGGTCACCCTTGGTGTTGGGCTCGATGGCAACCGAGATCACGGGCTCCGGGAAGCTCATGGACTCGAGGACGATCTGCTGGTTGGCATCACACAGGGTATCGCCCGTTGTGGTGTCCTTCAGACCGATGGCTGCGTAGATGTGGCCGGCGGTAGCGCCCTCAACGGGCATTTCCTTGTTGGCGTGCATCTGGAACAGCTTGCCGATGCGTTCCTTCTTGCCCTTGGTGGAGTTGACCACCTGGGCGCCGGCCTCGACGTGACCGGAGTACACGCGGATGAAGGTCAGCTGACCGAAGAACGGGTGCGCCGCAATCTTGAAGGCGAGGGCCGAGAACGGCTCGTCTGCAGAGGGCTTGCGGGTGAGTTCCTTCTCTTCGTCGCGGGGATCGTGACCGATCATCGCGGGGACGTCGAGCGGGTTCGGCAGGAAGTCGACAACAGCGTCAAGCATCGGCTGTACGCCGCGGTTCTTGAAGGCAGAGCCACAGAACACGGGGTAGAGCTCGGAGTTGATGGTCATCTTGCGGATGCCGGCCTTCAGTTCCTCAAGGGTGAGTTCTTCACCTTCGAGGTACTTCTCCATGAGCTCTTCGGATGCTTCCGCAACGGTCTCTACGAGCTGTGCACGGTACTCTTCAGCCTTGGCCTGGAGGTCCGCCGGAATTTCCTGCACTTCGTAGGAAGCGCCCATGGTGACGTCACCCTTTGCGTCGCCAGGCCAAACCAGGGCACGCATTTCGAGGAGGTCAACCACGCCGATGAAGTCGTTCTCAGCGCCGATCGGGAGCTGCATGACCAGCGGCTTGGCACCAAGGCGGGAAATGATGGTGTCAACGGTGAAGTAGAAGTCCGCACCCAGCTTGTCCATCTTGTTGACGAAGCAGATACGCGGAACGTTGTACTTGTCAGCCTGGCGCCAAACAGTCTCGGACTGCGGCTCCACGCCTTCCTTGCCGTCGAACACAGCGACAGCACCGTCGAGGACGCGCAGGGAGCGCTCAACCTCAACCGTGAAGTCCACGTGGCCCGGGGTGTCGATGATGTTGATCTGGTTCTGGTTCCAGAAGCAAGTCACGGCGGCAGACGTGATGGTGATGCCGCGTTCCTTTTCCTGTTCCATCCAGTCGGTCGTCGAGGCGCCGTCGTGCGTCTCGCCGATCTTGTGGTTCACACCCGTGTAGAACAGGATGCGCTCGGTAGTGGTGGTCTTGCCGGCATCGATGTGGGCCATGATGCCGATATTGCGGACCTTGTTAAGGTCGGTAAGCACGTCCTGTGCCACGGGGTCTCCCTTTCGGATGGACTACACGTTCGCCGCCGGCTCGGTTGAGCCGACGGCGCCCGGGAGGATTTACCAGCGGTAGTGTGCGAAGGCCTTGTTGGACTCGGCCATCTTGTGGGTGTCTTCGCGACGCTTGACAGCGGCACCGAGACCGTTCGAGGCATCCAGGATTTCGTTCTGGAGACGCTCGGTCATGGTCTTCTCGCGGCGGGCTTTGGAGTAGCCCACGAGCCAACGCAGGGCGAGGGCGGTGGAGCGACCCGGCTTGACCTCAACCGGAACCTGGTAGGTGGCGCCACCAACACGGCGTGAACGCACCTCGAGGGAAGGCTTGACGTTGTCCATGGCCTTCTTGAGGGCAGCAACGGGGTCGCCGCCGGACTTGGCACGTGCACCTTCGAGGGCGCCGTAAACGATGCGCTCTGCGGTGGACTTCTTGCCGTCAACCAGAACCTTGTTGATCAGCTGAGTGACCAACGGGGAGCCGTAAACGGGATCGGAAACTAGCGGCCGCTTCGGGGCCGGACCCTTGCGAGGCATATTACTTCTTCTCCATCTTTGCGCCGTAACGGCTGCGGGCCTGCTTGCGGTTCTTGACACCCTGGGTGTCGAGTGCGCCGCGGACGATCTTGTAGCGGACACCCGGAAGGTCCTTCACACGACCACCACGGACGAGCACGATGGAGTGCTCCTGGAGGTTGTGGCCAACGCCGGGGATGTAAGCGGTAACTTCAACGCCACCGTTGAGGCGCACACGTGCCACCTTACGAAGAGCCGAGTTCGGCTTCTTGGGGGTGGTGGTGTAGACGCGGGTGCAAACACCGCGGCGCATCGGGCTGCCCTTCAGCGCGGGAGCCTTGGTCTTGGAGACCTTAGGCGTGCGGCCCTTGCGGACCAGCTGGTTAATCGTAGGCACTTTCGTGTTCTCCGTTGTTTGATCTCTGCCCCCACACATAGGCGCCAGCCAGTGTAAACGTGGGAACTTTGGCGTTGCTCATGCGGCCGGCCGAAACATCCGGTAGGCGTGCAAAAGTGCGGCATTCGTTGCGCATGTTGCCCGCAACCCGGAAACAGGCTCCACCCAGCACCATGAGAACAAAACCAAAATGATGCTGCGGCGGCCTTCATCCACTGCCACACAGAACAATTACCAAAATTCTAGCACGGCTTGATCTGAGGCCTTAATCGGGTGTATGGCGTCCCGTTAACGGGATGGGCCCCGCACTCAAGAGTGCGGGGCCCATCCTTCAGCCATTAACTACTGCTGGTTTCAGCGGAAGTCGTTGCCGAGATCGTAGTCATCCAGCGGGATGGCGTGGAACTCGGGAGCACCGTCGCCGCCCAGGGCGTCATAGGAGAAGTCCGTGAAAGCGCTGGGGCCCGTGAACAGGCTTGCCTTGGCTTCCTCGGTCGGCTCAACCGTGACCTCCGTGTAACGGGGCAGGCCCGTACCGGCCGGGATGAGCTTACCGATGATGACGTTCTCCTTGAGGCCGAGCAGAGGATCGCTCTTGCCTTCCATGGCCGCCTGCGTCAGGACGCGGGTGGTTTCCTGGAAGGAAGCGGCCGACAGCCAGGACTCGGTTGCCAGGGACGCCTTGGTGATACCCATGAGTTCCGGACGACCCGAAGCCGGGGACTTGCCCTCGGACACGACGCGGCGGTTCTCGTCTTCGAAGCGGGAGCGCTCTGCAAGCTCACCAGGGAGCAAGTCGGAGTCGCCGGATTCGATGACGGTCACGCGGCGCAGCATCTGGCGGACGATAACCTCGACGTGCTTGTCGTGGATACCAATACCCTGGCTGCGGTAAACGCCCTGGACCTCGTCCACAAGGAACTTCTGTGCGGCACGGGGACCCATGATGCGCAGAACCTGCTTCGGGTCCACAGGACCGTTGATCAGTTTCTGGCCGACGCTGACGTGCTCGCCATCCTCGATGAGGAGACGGGAACGGCGCAGCACCGGGTAGGCAATCTCTTCGGAACCATCGTCCGGAGTGATGACCAAGCGCATCTGGCGCTCGGACTCTTCGATGGTGATGCGGCCGGCTGCTTCAGCAATCGGTGCGACACCCTTCGGAGTACGGGCTTCGAAGAGCTCCTGGATACGGGGCAGACCCTGGGTGATGTCGTCGCCACCACCGGCAGAAACGGCACCACCGGTGTGGAACGTACGCATGGTCAGCTGGGTACCGGGCTCACCGATGGACTGTGCGGCAATGATGCCCACGGCCTCACCGATGTCCACGGTCTTGCCAGTTGCCAGCGAACGGCCGTAGCAGAGTGCACAGGTGCCGACCTTGGACTCACAGGTGAGTACGGAACGGACCTTGACTTCAGTGATGCCTGCAGCCAGCAGCTGGTCGATAACGACGTCGCCGCAGTCGGTTCCACCGGCAGCCAGGACGTTGCCCTGGGCATCGACGACGTCGACGGCCAGCGTACGTGCGTAGGCGCTGTTCTCGACGTTCTCGTCCAGGACGAGCTCACCGTTGGAATCCGGCACGGCGATCGGCGTGAGCAGACCGCGTTCGGTACCGCAGTCCTCTTCGCGGACGATGACGTCCTGCGAAACGTCCACCAGACGACGGGTCAGGTAACCCGAGTTGGCGGTACGGAGAGCGGTATCGGCCAGACCCTTACGGGCACCGTGCGTGGCGATGAAGTATTCCAACACCGACAGGCCCTCGCGGTAGGAGGACTTGATCGGGCGAGGGATGATCTCACCCTTCGGGTTGGCCACAAGACCACGGATACCCGCGATCTGGCGAACCTGCATCCAGTTACCACGTGCACCGGAGGACACCATGCGGTTGATGGTGTTCATCGGGGACAGGCTGTCACGCATCGCCTGGGCGATCTCGTTGGTGGCCTTGTTCCAGATCTCGATCAGTTCCTGGCGACGCTCGTCGTCGTCGATCAGGCCCTTGTCGTACTGGCCCTGGATCTTGGCAGCCATGTTCTCGTAACCAGCCAGGATGGCGGGCTTGGAGGTCGGCACCTCGATGTCGGAGATAGCCACGGTAACGCCCGAGCGGGTTGCCCAGTAGAAACCGGCATCCTTCAGGTTGTCCAGCGTGGCAGCCGTGACAACCTTCGGGTAGCGCTCAGCGAGGTCGTTGACGATCCGGGACAGTTCGCCCTTGTCGGCAACAGCCTCAACCCACGGGTAATCCTCAGGCAGCGTCTGGTTGAAGATGACCTGGCCCAGGGAGGTCTGGACGAGAGCAGGCTGACCCGGCTCCCAACCTTCCGGAGCTTCCCAACCGGCGTAAGGCACGAAGTTGTCCAGACGGATCTTGACCTGGGAGTTCAGGTGCAGATCACGGGCGTCGTACGCCATGATGGCTTCCGAAACCGAGGAGAAGATGCGGCCTTCGCCGGCAGAGCCGACGCGCTTAGTGGTCAGGTGGTACAGGCCGATGATCATATCCTGCGAAGGCAGGGTAACCGGGCGGCCATCGGACGGCTTCAGGATGTTGTTCGAGGACAGCATCAGGATGCGGGCTTCGGCCTGGGCTTCCGGGCTCAGCGGCAGGTGCACTGCCATCTGGTCGCCGTCGAAGTCAGCGTTGAAGGCGCCACAAACCAGCGGGTGAAGCTGGATTGCCTTGCCTTCCACAAGCTGCGGTTCGAAGGCCTGGATGCCGAGGCGGTGAAGGGTAGGTGCACGGTTGAGCAGCACCGGGTGTTCGGTGATGATCTCTTCCAGCACGTCCCAAACCTGCGGACGGTAACGCTCGACCATGCGCTTTGCCGACTTGATGTTCTGTGCGTGGTTGAGGTCAACCAGGCGCTTCATCACGAACGGCTTGAAGAGCTCCAGCGCCATCTGCTTGGGCAGACCACACTGGTGCAGCTTCAGCTGCGGGCCAACGACGATGACCGAACGGCCGGAGTAGTCGACGCGCTTGCCGAGGAGGTTCTGGCGGAAACGACCCTGCTTGCCCTTGAGCATGTCGCTCAGGGACTTCAGCGGACGGTTGCCCGGACCCGTAACGGGGCGGCCACGACGACCGTTGTCGAAGAGGCTGTCAACAGCTTCCTGAAGCATGCGCTTCTCGTTGTTGACGATGATCTCCGGAGCACCGAGGTCAAGCAGTCGCTTGAGTCGGTTGTTGCGGTTGATCACACGGCGGTAGAGGTCGTTGAGGTCGGAGGTCGCGAAGCGGCCACCATCCAGCTGAACCATCGGGCGCAGTTCCGGCGGGATCACCGGGACGGCGTCCAGAACCATGCCAAGGGGGCTGTTGTTGGTGGTCAGGAATGCGTTGACAACCTTCAGGCGCTTCAGGGCACGCGTCTTGCGCTGGCCCTTGCCGTTCTGGATGGTGTCGCGCAACGACTCGGCTTCAGCCTGCATGTCAAAGGTCTCAAGACGCTTCTTGATGGCCTCGGCACCCATGGAGCCTTCGAAGTACATGCCGTAGCGGTCACGCAGTTCGCGGTACAGGCCCTCGTCACCCTCAAGGTCAGCGACCTTGAGGTTCTTGAAGCGGTCCCAGACCTGCTCAAGGCGCTCGATATCGGCGTCGGCACGCTTGCGGACGTTCGCCATCTGGCGGTCTGCGGAGTCGCGGGCCTTCTTCTTGTCGGCAGCCTTGGCACCTTCACCTTCAAGACGGGCAAGCTCGTCTTCAAGGTCGCGGGCGATCGTGGCGATGTCGCTGTCGCGGTTGTCCACGAGCTGCTTCTTCTCGAGGTCGTGCTCGACCTGGAGGTTCGGCAGTTCAGCGTGGCGGTTTTCCGTGTCAACGCTGGTGATCATGTAGGCAGCGAAGTAGATGACCTTCTCAAGGTCCTTCGGAGCCAGGTCCAACAGGTAGCCCAAGCGCGAGGGAACGCCCTTGAAGTACCAGATGTGGGTTACAGGCGCAGCCAGTTCGATGTGGCCCATGCGCTCACGGCGCACCTTGGCGCGGGTGACTTCAACGCCACAACGCTCACAGATGATGCCCTTGAAGCGGACGCGCTTGTACTTGCCGCAGTAGCATTCCCAGTCGCGGGAAGGACCGAAGATCTTCTCGCAGAAAAGACCGTCCTTCTCAGGCTTGAGGGTGCGGTAGTTGATGGTTTCCGGCTTCTTGACCTCACCGTAAGACCAGCCACGGATGTCTTCCGCGGTGGCGAGGCCGATCTGCATGAGGCCGAAGGAGGATTCGCTGGACATATGGTCCCTGTTCTCTCTTGTTCTCTAAATTCTGAAGTCTTGGTTACGGGAAGAGGGAGCTGTCCCGGTGGGCAGCTAAGTACTGCTGCCCACCGGAACGGCTACTAGACCTCTTCTACGGAACTGGGCTCTGCACGAGACAGATCGATGCCCAGTTCTTCCGCAGCCGTGAAGACTGCGTCATCAGAGTCACGCATTTCGATCGTGGTTCCGTCGGTGGAAAGAACTTCCACGTTCAGGCACAACGACTGCATTTCCTTGATCAAGACCTTGAAGGACTCGGGAACGCCAGGCTCAGGGATGTTCTCGCCCTTGACGATGGCTTCGTAGACCTTCACACGACCATGGATGTCATCGGACTTGATCGTGAGGAGTTCCTGAAGCGTGTAGGCAGCGCCGTAAGCTTCGAGCGCCCACACTTCCATTTCACCGAAGCGCTGGCCACCGAACTGTGCCTTACCACCCAGCGGCTGCTGCGTGATCATGGAGTACGGGCCGGTGGAACGCGCGTGGATCTTGTCGTCCACCAGGTGGTGGAGCTTCAGGATGTACATGTAACCGACGGAGATCGGGTCCGGGAACGGCTCGCCGGAGCGGCCATCGAACAGACGGGTCTTGCCGGAGGAGTCGATCAGGCGGTCGCCGTCGCGGGTCACGTTGGTGGAGTCAAGCAGGCCCGTGATTTCTTCTTCGCGGGCGCCATCGAACACCGGGGTGGCAACGGTGGTCTGGCCGGTTTCACGGGGCAGGTTGGGCAGGTTCTTGACCCACTCCGGCTCGCCTTCGATCTTCCAACCGGTCTTGGCAACCCAACCGAGGTGGGTTTCCAGGACCTGGCCAACGTTCATACGACCCGGAACACCAAGCGGGTTCAGGACGATGTCCACCGGGGTACCGTCTGCAAGGAAGGGCATGTCCTCGATCGGAAGGATCTTGGAGATAACACCCTTGTTGCCGTGACGGCCGGCGAGCTTGTCGCCGTCGGTGATCTTGCGCTTGGCTGCAACATAGACGCGGACCAGCTGGTTCACGCCCGGGGGCAGTTCGTCGTCGTTGTCGCGGTCGAAGACGCGGACGCCGATGACCGTACCGGACTCGCCGTGGGGAACCTTCAGGGAGGTGTCGCGGACTTCGCGGGACTTCTCACCGAAGATGGCGCGGAGAAGACGCTCTTCCGGAGTCAGTTCGGTTTCACCCTTGGGTGTGACCTTTCCGACCAGGATGTCTCCTGCTTCAACCTCTGCACCGATGTGGATGATGCCGCGCTCGTCCAGGCCTGCCAGGACTTCCTCGGACACGTTGGGGATGTCACGGGTGATTTCCTCGGCACCAAGCTTGGTGTCGCGGGCATCGATCTCGTGCTCCTCGATGTGGATGGAGGAAAGAACGTCCTCAGCAACAATGCGCTGGGACAGGATGATGGCATCCTCGAAGTTGTGACCTTCCCATGACATGAATGCCACGAGCAGGTTCTTACCGAGGGCGAGTTCACCCTGGTCCGTTGCGGGACCATCGGCGATGATGCCGCCGACTTCCAGGCGCTGGCCTTCGTTGACCAGGACACGGTGGTTGTAGCAGTTGCCCTGGTTGGAGCGGGCGAACTTGTTGATGCGGTAGTTGGTCTCCGTGCCGTCGTCGTTGATCATGACAACGAGCTCAGCGGAAACCTCGGTGACTACACCGGCCTTCTTCGCGATGACAACGTCACCGGCGTCGACTGCTGCTGCGCGCTCCATGCCGGTACCCACGAAAGGAGCCTCGGAACGGACCAGCGGCACAGCCTGGCGCTGCATGTTGGCACCCATGAGTGCACGGTTGGCATCGTCATGCTCGAGGAACGGGATCAGGGCGGTTGCCACGGACACCATCTGGCGCGGGGAAACGTCCATGAACTGAACTTCGGCAGCGGGAACCAGGACCGGCTCGCCTCCACCACCACGGGCACGGACAAGGACGGTCTCTTCCGAGAACTTCTTGTCAGCGTCCAGCGGAGCGTTGGCCTGTGCGATCAGGACTTCAGCTTCGTCGTCGGCGGTGAGGTACTGGACCTCGTCCGAGACCACGCCGTTGGAAACGAGGCGGTAAGGCGTCTCAATGAAACCGAACGGATTGATGCGGCCGTAGGAAGCCAGCGAACCGATCAGACCAATGTTCGGGCCTTCAGGGGTTTCGATGGGGCACATACGTCCGTAGTGGGACGGGTGAACGTCTCGAACTTCCATGCCTGCGCGGTCACGGGAAAGACCACCCGGGCCAAGAGCCGACAGGCGGCGCTTGTGGGTCAGACCCGAAAGCGGGTTGTTCTGGTCCATGAACTGCGACAGCTGGGAGGTTCCGAAGAACTCCTTGATGGCAGCGACAACCGGGCGGATGTTGATCAGCGTCTGCGGCGTGATGGCCTCGACGTCCTGCGTGGTCATGCGTTCGCGAACAACACGCTCCATGCGGGAAAGGCCGGTGCGGACCTGGTTTTCGATCAGTTCGCCAACGGCGCGGATGCGACGGTTGCCGAAGTGGTCGATGTCATCGATCTCGACGCGGAGCTCGTGGTCTTCGCCATCGCGCTTGCCCATGAGGGTCTTCTCGCCGGCGTGCAGCGCAACGAGGAACTTGATCATGGCGACGATGTCTTCGACGTGCAGTACCGAAGCTTCCTTGTCACCAAGGGAGCGGTCGATGCCGAGCTTGCGGTTGATCTTGTAACGGCCAACCTTGGCGAGGTCATAACGCTTGGCGTTGAAGTACAGGTTGTCCAGCAGGGACTGGGCAGCCTCGACGGTGGGCGGCTCGCCCGGACGCAGCTTGCGGTAGATGTCCAGAAGCGCGTCTTCGCGGGTTTCGGTGGCGTCCTTCTCCAGCGTTGCACGCATGGAGTCGTACTGGCCGAACTCTTCCAGGATCTGGCCTTCGGTCCAACCGAGGGCCTTCAGCAGAACGGTGACCGACTGCTTGCGCTTGCGGTCGAGGCGGACGCCGACCTGGTCGCGCTTGTCGATTTCGAGTTCGAACCATGCACCGCGGGACGGGATGATCTTCGCAGTGAAGATGTCCTTGTCACTGGTCTTGTCCGCAGTGCGCTCGAAGTAGGCGCCCGGCGAGCGGACCAGCTGGGAGACAACGACACGCTCGGTGCCGTTGACGACGAACGTTCCCTTTTCAGTCATGAGGGGGAAGTCGCCCATGAACACGGTCTGCTGCTTGATTTCGCCCGTGTTGTTGTTCATGAACTCGGCCTTGACATACAGCGGTGCCGAGTAAGTGGCGTCACGGTCTTTGCATTCGGCCATGGTGTACTTCGGATCAGCGAACTCCGGCTCGGAGAAGCTCAGGGACATAGTGCCCTGGAAGTCCTCGATGGGGGAGATCTCTTCGAAGATGTCGGCAAGTCCGGAGGTGGTGGCGACGCTGAGGTCGCCCTCCTCGACAGCCTTCGCTACCCGCGCCTGCCAGCGTTCGTTTCCGACGAGCCAGTCAAAGCTGTCCGTCTGCAGGGCGAGAAGATTCGGAACATCAAGGGGTTCGTGAATCTTTGCGAATGAGAGGCGGCGAGTGGCACCATCGGTGCTTGCCGTGTTAGCGGTTTCGTTATTAGAGGTGCTCGAGGCGACCAAGAGGGATCCTTCCACAGACCTTCAGGCGTTTTCAGATCTCCCCCGTTTGCATGATGCAGAGTGCTCCGCAGCATACTTATTCCGGTTCCGCTATATGACCCGGACCCAGTCCGCACATGGCAGTGCACGTTGTGAACGGCACGTCAATGTCGCAGCTGAGAGGTAAAGCCCACCGCTATATGAAGGCTGAAGGTTAACAGGGAAGACGCAAATATCTACGATACGGCAAAGTAGCCTTCCTGTCTACCCCAGATTGTCCGTGAATGCAAGCACTGTTGCCGCAGGCACCTATGCGCGGTCCACGGACCTTGCCCGGACCATCTGGCGGAGCAAGGCACCGGGCCCGTCGTGAAATCTCCCGGCATGGAATCCAGCGACAGGTAAGAGCGTTGAAAAGGATAGGCTGGCGCACGCAGCGCGATAGCCTTGGCTACACCACCACGGATCGGAAGAGAGACCATGAACAACTCCGCTGACGACAATGACGTTGTCATCCTTGCCGCTTCCCGTACCCCACAGGGTCGGCTGAATGGGCAGCTTGCCGGATTCACCGCCGTCGACCTCGGCGCCCACGCCATCAGCGCCGCACTGGCGGCCAGCGGCGTAAAGGCCGAACAAGTGGACGCCGTCATCATGGGACAGGTGCTGCAAGCGGGCGCTGGCCAGAATCCTGCACGGCAGAGCGCTATCGCGGCAGGCGTTGGCTGGAACATCCCTGCCGTCACCATCAACAAGGTTTGCCTCTCCGGCCTCACGGCTGTCATTGATGCCGCCCGGATGATCCGCAGCGGGGACGCCACCGTAGTTGTCGCCGGCGGCCAGGAATCGATGACGCGCGCCCCGCACCTGCTCCCCGGTTCCCGGCAGGGTTGGACCTACGGCGCGATCCAGGCGTTGGACGTTGCCGCCCATGATGGACTCACGGATGCATTCGATGGCCAGTCCATGGGCTTGTCCACAGAAACCAAGAACGTAACGCTGGGCATTGACCGCCGTGCGCAGGACGAAGTTGCGGCGGCTTCCCACCAGCGCGCTGCTGCCGCAATCGCGGAGGGAATTTTCGACGTCGAAATCGCTCCCGTGAGCGTGAAGCAGCGCAAGGGGGATCCGGTAACACTCACCTCGGACGAGGGCGTTCGTCCGAACACGACCCTGGAAACCCTTGCCCCTTTGAAGGCCGCATTCGCTACCGACGGCACCATTACCGCCGGCAACTCCTCTCCCCTGTCCGACGGCGCCTCCGCACTCGTGCTGACAAGTCGCCGCTTCGCCACGGACAACGGGCTGGAATACCTTGCGGTCGTAGGCAAACCCGGCCAAGTGGCCGGCCCGGACAACTCACTGCACTCCCAGCCGTCCAACGCTATTTCGCAAGCATTGAAGCGGGCCGGATGGACTGCCGAGGACCTGGACTTCATCGAGATTAACGAAGCCTTCGGCTCTGTGGCGGTCCAATCATTGAAGGACTTGAGCTACCCGCTGGAGAAGTGCAACATCCACGGCGGCGCAATCGCGCTCGGCCACCCGATCGGTGCTTCCGGGGCCCGGCTGGCCCTGCACGCGGCCCACGAACTCAAGCGCAGGGGAACCGGCAAGGCTGCTGTATCCCTCTGTGGCGGCGGTGGCCAGGGCGAAGCTCTCCTGCTGTACCGCGATTAATGGCACAGGACGTGGTGGAACCTCAAATGAACGGGGCCGAACGGTTCCTGTCCGACGCCGCCGCGCGCGGACTGGACGTGGACGTCGTCGAGCGCCCTGCCGCCAAAAGCCTTGAGGAGGCCGCAGGCATCCTCGGGATCAGTCCCGGGGACATCGTGAAGTCGCTCGTGGTCAAGCATCGCGACGGCACCTTCCTCTTCGCGCTGATCCCCGGCGACCGGCAGATCTCCTGGCCCAAGTTGCGGGCGTTGGTGGGCGTCAACAAGCTCTCGCTGCCGCACGCCGATGTTGCCCTGGCCGCAACCGGCTATGAGCGCGGGACCATCACTCCCCTGGGAAGCACCACGCCCTGGCCGGTGTATGCGGATGCCACCATCACCGGACGCCGCATCTCGATGGGTGCCGGAGCCCATGGCAGGAGTGCATTCGTGGACGCGGACGCCCTCACTTCCGCGCTCAATGCCATCGTTGCGGACATCAGCGAACCCGCTTAGCGCAACGCGGGGTCACTTACGGCCGGTAATTCCCCATGGGATGGGCCGTAAGTGACCCCGCGTTGCTTGTTTAAAGCAGGAAGCCCCGCCCGGCGAACCGGACGGGGCTTCCACAAAGCAAGACGAGTTACTTGAGGGTAACCGTTGCGCCAGCTTCTTCGAGCTGAGCCTTTGCCTTCTCTGCGGCTTCCTTGGTGGCGCCTTCGAGAACAGCCTTCGGTGCGCTGTCAACCAGGTCCTTGGCTTCCTTGAGGCCGAGGGAGGTGATGGCGCGAACTTCCTTGATCACTGCGATCTTCTTGTCGCCAGCAGCTTCGAGGATGACGTCGAAGTCAGTCTTCTCTTCAGCAGCTTCAGCAGCACCGCCAGCGGCGGGGCCGGCAACTGCAACAGCAGCAGCCGTAACTTCGAAGGTCTCTTCGAAGAGCTTGACGAACTCGGAGAGCTCGATGATGGTCAGTTCCTTGAAAGCTTCAATGAGCTCTTCGTTGCTGAGCTTCGCCATGGTGGCGTCCTTCCATTAGTTGGTGCAGATCCGGGCAAAGCCGATCCATGCACCTGAGTTTGATTGGGGGGAGAACTTAGTTCTCTTCGGTTGCGGCTTCAGCGGCTTCGGCCGGAGCCGCAACCTCTTCAGCAGCAGCCTCTTCAGCCGGGGCTTCTTCAGCGGCCGGTGCAGATGCGCCGCCCTCTTCTTCAAGCTTGAGGCGCAGAGCGTCAATGATGCGGGCAGCAGCGGAAGCAGGAGCCTTAAGGACACCAGCAACACGTGCAAGCTGCAGTTCGCGGGACTCGAGGGCTGCCAGTGCGGCAACACCCTGTGCATCCAATGCCTTGCCTTCGAAGTAACCGGTCTTGATAACCAGCTGCTTGTTGGCCTTGGCAAAGTCCGTCAGGCTCTTGGCAGCAGCAACAGCGTCACCCTTGATAAAGGCGATTGCAGTGGGGCCTGCAAGCTGGTCGTTGAATGCTTCAACTCCGGCTTCCTTGGCCGCAATGGCACTCAGGGTGTTCTTGACGACCGAGAACTTGGTGTCCTGGCCGAGTGCAACACGCAGTTCCTTGAGCTGTGCAACAGTGAGCCCGCGGTATTCGGTCAGGACAGCCGCGTTCGATTCCTTGAAATCGTTGGTGATCTCTGCAACTGCGGAGACCTTGCTAGGCGTTGTCATAACCCTCCTTCCGGGGAATAAAGCCGGTCTTCCGGGTCCCCGCTCACGAGAGCTAAAACTAAAAACGCCCCGCGCAGATGCACGGGGCTTGGCTCAACACAGTTTGCACTGCGGAGACTTGCTTCGTTCACCTGCGCCGGCCGCCCTATGTTCAGGGTCCTTCGTCAAGGAATGCACTTTGTTCTCAGGGGCGTCGCTGCAGAATTGAGCTGCGCTCGAAAGAGTGGATTCCCATCAACCGACGGTCTTTGGTACTTCAAGGTTACGGGAGACCGATCAGCAAACCAAATCGACGTCGCGCTCCCCCCGTGGGATGCCTGGCTGGCTACTCCGACGACGTGACCTTCGGTCCCCGATCGGGAAGCTCCTTTTGCCAGAGCCCGGTGACTCCCGCCGTCGTAAATCCCAATTGCTTGTTCACGGTCAGGAGGTACCGGTTTTCCGGTGCGTTCCAGGTGTAAATGACCCGGGCATCAGGAAATTGCTCGCTGAGCCTTTCCATGTTTGCCACCTTGATCAGCAGGCCCAACTTGTTGCCGCGGTGTTCCTGCAGGACCAAAGTATCGTCTTGGAAAACAACGTCCTGACGGTGCGCGAGGACGCTGATGGTGGTCAATCCGGCCAGCCGCCCGCTCTCAATATGCTCGACGGCTGTAACCACCGTGCGCCGGCCCTGCGCCAATGCGGCGTCTTCGGTTTCGCGTAAAACCGCGGCGTCGAAGACCATGCCGGTAACCTCAACAGCGGAGTCTTCTTCCTCGCCGTCCTCACCGTGGACAACCTCACCCGCAGCGTTTTCCAGCTCAGCCACGGCCTCCAACCAAGCCTCCGGGCACCGGTCAGTCCAATGGTGCAGCCTGTAGCGGCCAGCGTTCGCTTCCTCGGCCTCTGCTTGAAGATCCGCAACCAGCTTGGAATCCAGCGGCAGCACGCAGGAACTGAATTGCTCGATGTGCTGAAGGGTATAACCGGCCCGCTGGGCAAAGTCCACTTCCCTGCTGCTGACAGGAACGAAGCCCGGGCCGCTGCCGGGAATCAATTGGTCTTCAGGTATCTCTGTCAGTGAGGTCGCCGGGTGGTTCGTGTCCACCAAAACCATGGTGCGGCCCTCAGAACGTGCCAACTGCTCTGCGGCCTCCAGGAGCTGACGACCCACGCCCTGGCTCTGATACTCCGGGAGAATATCGAGGGTGAACTCCGCCAGGTCCATGTTGTCCGCGAGCGGCAGCGCAATGTCCACTGTTCCAACGATGACCCCGTCCACCTTGGCTACCAGGATGATCTGGCGCTCATAGGGGTCGGAGAACTCAAGCAGCTTCTCCAGGGGTGTGTAAGCCAGGTCATCGCTCCCCCAGGTCTGCATCCGGACCCGTCGCGCCACTTCCACGGCGTCCAGGAAATCCCTTGCCTTGGGGCTGTCCAGATTGTCCGGCACCCATAGCTGCTCGACAACAACGGTCTTCGCCTCGTGTACAGTCATCCCAGCCGTTTCTGCCATTCGCCTTCAAAACCGGAAGGCTTGAATCCAAGGGCGATATTTATGGCCAGCATATGCCGGTTTTCATTGGCGTTCCATGTCATGACGCCTGTGGCGTCCGGCCAAAGACTTTCTGCCCTCCGAAGATTGGCGATTTTGACCAGCATGCCAAGGCCGTGTCCCCGGTGGCCGGGAGCCACCAGCGTGTCTTCCTGGCTGACGACCGCCGGCAGCGCCTCACGGTGGGTCAGGACCGTATAGGCCGCCAACTCCCCGCTCGGGCGGTGCCGGGCAGCCGCCACAACCGAGTCCATGCCGCTTGCCCGCCACGTGGATTCCTCACGCCGAACCCGCACGGCGTCCCACTCTTCGCCTTCCCACCCCAGACCGGCAATGGGCACCTCCGTGCTCATGAGGCTCTTGAGATTGGCAAAACTGTCCAGGAGTTCGTCCGGGCATTCGTTCATCCAACCGACGATGTCGTACTCCGTTGCCCGGCGCAGCGCCTCGACTTCGAGTTCAATCAGGTGCGCCTCATCAACCGGCAGTGTCAGGATGCTGCTGGTTTCGACCTGTTCCAGGGAATAGCCATGGTGCACGGCAAAGCGGGTCGATGCCGCGTCCAGGGGCACGCCACCCGTGCCGGACTTTGCCTCCAGCAGCGCCTCGCCCGCAATGACAGGCCCGATTGGCTCGCCGCAGTATCCGTCAAGGGAAGTACGGTTCCGCTCCACAGCCGCCCTTTCGAGAACTTCAAGGATCATCGTCCCAATGCCGCGCCGCCGGAAAGCTGCGTCAACGACGACGTCCACACCCGCCGTCGTCGTGTTCTCGCTCAACGGCAGGGTCAGCGAACCGCTGCCCACCACAATGCCGTCCAAACGGGCCAGGTAGACGTGCCGCTCCTCGTATTCGTTGCCCTGCCAGAACATGAACGACTCGGCCAATGTGGCCGAATGGTCCAGGTTGCCCCACAAAGCCAGCTCATGGGCGATGCGTAACGCATGGAAGGCTTTGAAGTCCGGTGAGGCAGTGGCCTCCGGACCGTTCGGAACAGGAAGCCTTTCTATGGTGAGCCCGCCATTGGCGGAAAAGTTCGACGACGACGCCACGCCCCACAGCCTACGGCCGCCTGGGGTGGCAAACAAGTCGCGGCCAGCCTGCACGAACCCATGAAAAAGGGACCGCCCGGCAATGCCGGACGGTCCCTCTCAGAGTTTGAACTCGCGAAGCTTACGCCTCGGTGAGAACCTTGGTGACGTTCGGGTCAACGGTGATGCCCGGACCGAACGTGGTTGCAACCGTAGCCTTCTGGATGTAGCGGCCCTTGGAAGCGGACGGCTTCAAACGAAGCACCTCTTCCAGTGCAGCTGCGTAGTTCTCAGCCAACTTCTGGGCGTCGAAGGACACCTTGCCGATGATGAAGTGCAGGTTCGAGTGCTTGTCGACGCGGAAGTCGATCTTGCCGCCCTTGATGTCGTTGACAGCCTTGGTGACATCCGGGGTAACCGTACCGGTCTTCGGGTTCGGCATGAGGTTACGCGGGCCCAGGACCTTACCGAGGCGGCCAACCTTACCCATGAGGTCAGGGGTTGCCACGGCGGCGTCGAAGTCGGTCCAGCCGGCTGCGATCTTTTCGATCAGGTCATCGGAACCAACGAAGTCGGCGCCGGCAGCAATTGCTGCCTCAGCCTTGTCGCCGGTTGCGAAAACGAGGACGCGGGCGGTCTTACCGGTGCCGTGCGGCAGGTTGACGGTGCCACGGACCATCTGGTCGGCCTTACGCGGGTCAACGCCCAGACGGAAAGCGACCTCAACGGTTGCGTCGAACTTGGAAGGGTTGGTGTCCTTCGCGAGGGTGATTGCCTCGAACGGGGCGTAGACCTTGTCTGCCTCGATCTTGGCTACGGCTGCCTCATATGCTTTGCTGCGCTTTGCCATGCTGCTTATTTCTCCTTGTGCAGTTGTGGTCTGCGGACCGCGCTGGGCCCTGCCACAAGTCGTGGATCCGGCAAGGATCCTGCGACATTTTAATGTTTCAGATGCCGGTTGCCCGGCGGGTGAAGGCTGAAATTAGCCCTCTGCTGCGTCTATTTGTCGAAAGTCTCCGGGACTCACTTCCGGCGAGTGCTTCGTTCCTCAGCCCGCACCGTCCGTGCATTCCTCGACTATTCGACGGTGATACCCATGGAACGGGCGGTACCAGCGATGATCTTGGCAGCAGCCGCGATATCGTTGGCGTTCAGGTCTTCCATCTTGGTGGAAGCAATCTCTTCGACCTGGGCCTGGGTCAGCTTGGCAACCTTGACGGTGTGCGGGGTAGCCGAACCCTTGGCAACGCCTGCAGCCTTCTTGATGAGCTCTGCAGCCGGCGGGGTCTTGGTGATGAAGGTGAAGGAACGGTCTTCGTAGACCGTGATTTCAACCGGGATAACGTTTCCGCGCTGGGATTCCGTTGCAGCGTTGTACGCCTTGCAGAATTCCATGATGTTGACACCGTGCTGGCCAAGCGCAGGACCGATCGGCGGAGCCGGGTTAGCGGCACCTGCCTGGATCTGCAGCTTGATGAGGCCGGTGACCTTCTTCTTGGGAGCCAATGTAGGGTCCTTCTCTCAATAGCTTCCTGGGACACAGGAGCGCGTCCCAGGTTTGTGGCCGCCATGGCAAGGCGGCCGGCCGCTTCCGAACCGCAAAGCAGGCGGAACGGGAGCGAAATCTTGGAATCAGCTAGATCTTGGTGACCTGGTTGAATGCGAGCGTAACCGGGGTTTCGCGCTCGAAGATCGAGACCAGGACCACGAGGGTCTGGGACTCGGGCTTGATCTCGGAGATCGTTGCCGGAAGGGTCTCGAACGGGCCTTCCTTGACGATGACGGACTCGCCGACCTCGAAGTCGACAGCCACGGGAGCCTGGCTCTGCTTGTTGACCGGCTTGCCCTTCTCGGCCTGCTCTTCTTCGAAGACCGGGGCGAGCATGGAGAAGACCTCGTCAAGGCGCAGCGGGACCGGGTTGTGGGCGTTGCCAACGAAGCCAGTGACGCCGGGGGTGTGGCGAACGGCGCCCCAGGAAGCGTCGGTCAGGTCCATGCGGACCAGGACGTAACCGGGGATGCGGACGCGGTTGATTACCTTGCGCTGCGCGTTCTTGATCTCGACGACTTCTTCCATCGGGACCTGGATTTCGAAGATGTAATCTTCCATGTCCAGCGTCTGGATGCGGGTCTCGAGGTTGGCCTTCACGCGGTTTTCGTAACCGGCGTAGGAGTGGATGACGTACCAGTCACCCTCCTGGCGGCGAAGCTTGGCCTTGAATTCCTCAGCCGGATCCGCGGGCGCTGCAGCAGCAGCGGCTTCCAGCGAGACATCCGCAGCGTCGACGTCGGACTCGTCGTCAGAGTCGGACTCGTCATCAGACTCAGCGTCTACGTCAGACTCGAAATCCTCTTCGGAATCATCGACGTCGGCAGATTCGGGCGCAGCAGAGTCAGCCTCCGACTCTTCCGCAGCCTCAGCCGCGGCGTCGTCCGTGCTTTCAGCGGGCCCATCCAGCTCAGCCTCGTTTACCTCAAGCTCCTGCTCAGACACTTGGTCTCCTGCTTCCTCATTGCCTAACATGCCTATTTAAATGGCTCAATTCCGCAAACCCCACAAAATTCCTGAGTTACCAAGGAATTTCGCGCGGTTTGCGGACAGATCCGCTTAGCGGTCCGTAGCGCCTGACCCACCGAAGACCCAGCTCACTCCCGTGCCGAAGGCAAGGTCCAGCAGGGTGACGATGAGCATCATGATGGCTACGAACACCAGCACCACGACCGTGTAATTGATCAGTTCCTTGCGGGTCGGGGCAACGACCTTCTTCAGTTCGCCGATAACCTGGCGGATGAAGAGTGCAATTCGGGCAAAGAAGCCGGCATCGGCTTTCTTGGCAGGACGGCCCTTTGAGCTGCTAGCAGCCGTTTCGGTCACCTGGTCCTCACTCACCTTGCAAAGTCGTTTGACCCGGCTCTGATCAGAGCCATGGTTGCTGCGCTTGCCCCGGCGTTTCCGCCGGAACAGCTTGCGCAGGGCAGACAGGACTCGAACCTGCAACCTGCGGTTTTGGAGACCGCTGCGCTACCAATTGCGCCACTACCCTATGGATCGAATCCATGTTTCAGGCCGCACTTCAGCCTGTGGTGCTTTTCAACACCGGTGAACCAGTCTACGCA
Organism: Arthrobacter sp. 1088; assembly: GCF_031455315.1. NCBI lineage: Bacteria > Bacillati > Actinomycetota > Actinomycetes > Micrococcales > Micrococcaceae > Arthrobacter > Arthrobacter sp. 1088. Next base: position 479,806 of record NZ_JAVDSM010000001.1, on the reverse strand, counting down.
AGAACTTCGCGATAGTCGAACCGGACTAATTCCGGGCCTTCCGGCCGCTTATGAATCAATGTGAGCAGCATTATCAGTCACATTGTCCAGCAGGCGCCCGGGAGCTCCGCAGAACAGCATAAGGTAGTTTACGTCGAATCCCATCATCCAGCCCACGAGCTGCCTGCGAAGAACGGTACATAGATGTCTGCCGGAACACCTGCCGCCCGCATTTCACAACGAATCTCCGCTATTGCCGAGTCCGCCACCCTTGCCGTTGACGCCAAGGCCAAGGCACTGAAGGCCGCGGGGCGCCCCGTGATCGGTTTCGGTGCCGGCGAACCCGATTTCCCCACCCCGGATTACATCGTCAAGGCAGCAATCGAGGCTGCTGCCCAGCCGAAGTACCACCGCTACTCCCCCGCTGCCGGGCTTCCCGAGCTGAAGAAGGCCATCGCCGATAAAACCCTCCGGGACTCCGGCTACAAAGTGGACCCGTCGCAGGTCCTGGTGACCAACGGCGGCAAGCAGGCTGTCTACAACACCTTCGCCACGTTGGTTGACCCGGGCGACGAAGTCATCATCCCCACGCCCTTCTGGACCACTTATCCGGAGGCCATCCGTCTCGCGGGGGGCGTTCCGGTGGAGGTATTCGCCGGACCCGAGCAGGGCTACCTCGTGACCATCGAGCAGCTTGAAGCCGCTGTCACGGACAAAACCAAGATCCTGCTGTTCGTGTCCCCGTCCAACCCGACCGGCGCTGTATACAGCCCGGAGCAGGTTGCGGAGATCGGCAAGTGGGCCGCTTCCAAGGGCCTGTGGGTTGTCACCGACGAAATCTACGAGCACCTGACCTATGACGGCGTGAAGTTCACCTCCATCGCCACCGCAGCACCGGAGCTTGGCGACAAAGTCGTCATCCTCAACGGTGTAGCCAAGACCTACGCCATGACCGGATGGCGCGTGGGCTGGATGATCGGCCCGGCCGACGTCATCAAGGGTGCAACCAACCTGCAGTCGCACGCGACATCCAACGTTTCGAACATCATGCAGGTCGCCGCCGCCGCTGCCCTCACGGGTCCGTTGACCGCCGTCGACGAAATGAAGGTCGCGTTCGACCGCCGCCGCAAGGCGATCGTGGCCGGCCTGAACGCGATTGACGGCGTGGAATGCCCGACGCCGACCGGCGCCTTCTACGTGTACGCGGACGTCCGCGGCCTGCTGGGTAAGGAATTCGAAACCTCCAACGGCCCGGTCCGCCCTACGACATCCGCGGAACTCGCCACGTTGATCCTCGACGAGGTTGAAGTAGCGATCGTTCCCGGCGAGGCATTCGGCCCGTCCGGCTATGTTCGCCTGTCCTACGCACTTGGCGACGACGATCTCGCCGAGGGCGTCCGCCGGATCCAGGAATTCCTGGGCAAGGCGAAATAGCTTATGGCCCGGTAGCCCTTCGACGTTACCGGTTGAATGCTCCCGCACCAATGTTTGTTGGTGCGGGAGCATTTCCGTTTAAGCCGGCGGGATCTGAGAGAGCATCCGTCAAAAGGGCGACGGATCTGAGAGAGCATCCGTCAAAAGGGCGACGGATCTGAGAGAGGATCAGTCAAAAGGGCGACGGATGTGGGAGAGGATCAGAGGAGGCGGCGCTCGGCGGCCCACTTGGTGAGTTCGTGGCGGCTGGAGAGCTGCAGTTTCCGGAGAACGGCGGACACGTGCGTCTCCACGGTCTTGATGGAAATGAACAGCTCCTTGGCCACTTCCTTGTAGCTGTATCCGCGCGCGATGAGCCGCATGACTTCCAGCTCACGCGCCGAGAGACGGTCCAATTCGTCGTCCGCGATGTCTGCTGGTGCCGTACCGAAGGCGTCCAGGACGAAGCCAGCGAGGCGCGGCGAGAAGACGGCGTCGCCGTCCGCCACGCGGATCACGGCATCGGAAATACCGGCACCGGAAATCGTCTTGGTGACATAGCCGCGGGCACCGGCCCTGATCACTGCCACGACGTCCTCGGCTGCGTCTGAAACACTCAGTGCCAGGAAGCTGGTGGTGCCCAGGAGCGCGGCTGACCCTGCGATGACCTCGCGCCCTCCGCCGCCAAGGCCACCGGGAAGGTGCACGTCCAGCAGGACAACTTCAGGCCGGGTTTCCGCAATGACAGCAATGGCCTCCTCAACCGTGCCTGCCTCGCCCACGACGTCCATGCGGTGATCGAGATCCGCCTTCAGCCCGGAACGGAAGATCGTGTGGTCATCGACGATCACCACCCGTACACTGCGCGGCTCACCGCTTTGGGAGGTGTTGTTCATTACCGTGGTTCTCCATTCCGTACTTCGCCGCTGTGCACATCTCCGGAGCGCACGTCTCCAGTGCGCGTATCGCCACCATCGGCGTTTATCGAGGGGAGGGCCAGCCGGACTTCGGTTCCGTCCCTGCTGCTGTTGATCGTGGCCGTGCCTCCGTGACGCTTCATGCGGCCGATGATTGATTCCTTGACTCCCAGCCTGTCATCGGGGACGGACTCAAGGTCAAATCCCGGACCGCGGTCCTTGATGAAGACCTCGGTGTTTCCGGCTGTGCTCTCCATGTAGACGGATACCGTTCCCCCGCCGTGCCGGGCAGCATTGAGCATGGCTTCCCTGGCTGCCTGGACCAGGGCTTCGTGCCTGTCAGTCATATCGGCGTCGCCTACGGTAACCACCTCCACGGCTTGGCCGTGGGCATCCTCAACTTCGGCGGCTACGGCTTTGATCCGCTCGGCCAGCAGTCCGGCATTCTTGGCGGCATCAGTGAAGAGCCAGGACCGAAGTTCACGTTCCTGGGCCCTCGCCAGCCGGACAACGTCTTGCTCAGAGCTTGCCCTGCGCTGGATCAGCGCAAGGGTCTGCAACACCGAATCGTGCAGGTGGGCTGCGATCTCCGCGCGCTCGGTTTCCCGTACACGCCCCGCCCGTTCAGTCTCGAGGTCCTTCCAGAACTTCAGTCCCCACGGCAGCAGGACCAGTGCAACGCCACCCAGCACAGCAACGGACGCCAGGAGCGCCAGCCAGGTCTGCTCCCAGGATCCCGATCCGGACACCATGACCAGGACACCGGCAACTACCAATGCAAGGCCGGCGGCCAAGCGGACCCAGCCACCAGCCTGGTCGGCCTTGGTCTTGTCCACCAAACCGGCCCTGCGCGTCTCGTCGAGTTGCATCCATGCGATTGCAGCGCCGCCCAGGATGGCAGCTGCCGGAATCAGTGTTCCCAAGGGCACATCGACGCCGAACTGGCGGGCAATCAGGATCACAGCGACCAGAAGCAGGCCGGCTCCGAGCAGGATCTCCTTGCCATACTGGATTCTTCGAAAGTTGAACCGGGAGACCGGTGATGCGGGGCCTCCGGATTCGGCCGAGCCGCCGGCAGGAGCCGCCGTGCTGCCGCTGGTTGCCCCACCAGACAGTTGTTCACCAAGCGGTGGGCTACCGAGCGGTGGGCTGGCAAACTGTGGACCAAAGGCACCCGCGGCGTCGGGTCCGGGCAGGTTTCCACCCACCGCTGGAGAGCCGGCCACCGGCGGTGCGGGTCCGGCGTCGGGCGCTTTTGGTATGGACTCAGTGGCAGGCGGAAGGCTGACTGCGGGAGCAATAGGCGACGCCGGGCGCCGGGCATTGCGGCGCGCGGCCTCATCAGCGGTGGGAACCATGGTCCACAGCCAGGCGTAGAAGGCCAGCCCCGCTCCCCCGGCGAAGCAGGCAAGGATCATGCCCAGCCGGACATACTTCACGGGCCAGCCCAAATGGTCGGCAAGTCCGCTGCAGACGCCGGCGATCATGCGGTCGCTGCTGCGGACCAGCGGCGGGCGTTGTACAGCGGTTGTCATGTACCAATCCAAACACGGATCAGGGTTGCCCGGACCTGAAACCGGCCTGATTCGGGGGTCCCTCAGGGATCATTCAGGGTATCCCCCAGTAGAGGGCAGGGTACCCGGGACGGGAGGATCGAGGTATGAACGCGAACAGCATGAACCCAGAGGAATCCGGAACGCCTGGCAACGCCGGCACACCCGATCCTGGCGACGCCGGCACACCCGATCCTGGCGCCAACGCCGGCACATCCGCCGGCGCCCCGGGGGAACCGTCCCCCCACGCCTATCCTTCATCCGAAACCGGTCCCGGTGCACCCCGCACTGCACCACAGCCCCGCACCGAACCCCAACCGCGCACTGCACCCCAGCAGAACTTCTTCGACTGGATCCGCAGCCAGGGCGTCCGCCGTGGGCCGGAGCGCTGGATCGGTGGCGTCTCCAGCGGAGTGGCGCACCGGTTCGGCATCGACCCCCTGATTGTCCGGGGAATATTCATCGTCCTGGCCCTCTTTGCCGGCATTGGCGTCCTCCTTTACGGCCTGGCGTGGGCCTTGCTGCCTGAACCGGACGGCCGCATCCACGTTCAGGAAGCAGCCGCCGGGCGCTGGTCAGGTGGCATGACAGGAGCGTTAATCACCACGATCATCGGCCTGCCTGGCCTGGGCCGCGGGTTCTGGGGCTGGGGCTGGAACGGCCTTCCCGGCCTGTTGTGGACGCTGTTCTGGGTGGGCGGCGTCATCTACCTCATCTACTACCTGGTGCAGCGCAACAAGGGATCGAAGGTGGGCCAGCCCATGAACCAACAGGACTTTGCAAGCACTTCTTATGGAATGGCTACTGCCTACGGAGCGCCCACGGCATACGGAACGCCAACGGCAACCGGGACAAACACTGATACCGGCATGAACACAGCTGCCGGCACCAACAGCGGTGTTCCGGTCTACGGCCAAGGCCAGCCAGGCACCAAACCGCAGGGTTATGGGGCTGGCCCCTACGAGCCATCAGGCCCCCGGCCGCCCTTCGGCCCCACTCCGCCCCAGGGCGGACAGCCTTTTGGCGGCCAGCCGCACAACGGTGAACCCAAGCCGCCCCGCGCCCGGCGCAGGGGTCCCGGGCCAGCGATAGTTGCCGTCACCGCGGGTGTGGCACTGCTGGTTGGGGGTACCTTGAAAGCGCTGGACGCCGGCAACATCATCGAGCTCGGCCACTCAGCCAACGCCGTGGTGTGGGCCGCGGGCGCAGCGGTCCTGGGTTTGGGCATCCTCATTGCGGGGTTGCGGGGACGGACCTCCGGTTTCCTCGGTTTCCTGGCAGTGGTGGCCTTGATCATCGGTGGAATCTTCAACGTCGTCCCAAGGAATGGCGATCGCTTCACCTTCCATGACGTGGACTGGGCACCACTGAGCATTGAGCAGGCCCGGCAGGGGGTCGACGTCACTGGCGGCAAGGGAACAGTGAACCTGGACGACCTGGCCCTGAGGGCTCCGCTGACCACCGAAATCGTGGTCCCCGTGGACGCCACCTTCAGCAACGTCACCGTCATCATCCCGGACGACGTACCCGTTGAGGTCAGGGCCGATATGACCTTCGGCAACCTCAACGAACACGGCTCGGACCGCGGCGGCCGCCTCCAGGACGAGCGTTCGGTCTACAACGCCGATAAGCCCGGAGCCAACCTCGTGGTGGAGATCGATGGCACTTTCAGCAACGTGACCATCCAGGAAGGAAACTGACATGAGCACGAACGAGTCAAGCAACGCACGTGAAGCAGCGGAATCGAATGAGCCCGCACCCGCACCGCGGCTCCAGCCAATATCGCTCACGCCACCGCTTGAGCCCAGCTATCGGGTGGAACCGGCCATCGACGACGACGAACCGCAGCAGGCGCGGATCGGCACCGTGGTGTGGGGATTGATTGTGATTGCCTTGGCCGCTTTGTTGGCGATCTCCACCCTTGGTTGGGTGGTGCTGGACGGCACGTATGTGCTGATCGGCCTCATGATCGGCGCAGGCGCAGCCTTGGTCATCGGAGGAGTCCTCGCCGCCCGCAAGAGTGCTGGTAAAACCAAGAGCCCCGCAAGGTAACTGCCAACCCATCCGGACAGGTAGCAACGTGACAGGTACCAACGTGACAAGCAACCAGCGTGACAAAGCAACCACAACAAGGAAGTCTGTAGCCATGGACAAGTTCTTCAGCATCGTCAGGGGCTTCGGCCTGAAGCGTGGACCCCAGCGCTGGTTGGGTGGTGTCTGCGGTGGGATCGCTGCGAAGCTCAGGGTGGACGTGGCATACGTTCGCGTCGCTTTCCTGCTCTTCTGCCTCTTGCCCGGGCCGGCTGCAGTGTTCTATATCCTCGCTTGGCTCATCCTGCCGGACCAGAAGAACAGGATCGTGCTGGAGTCGTTCATCAGCCAGCGTTCCCGTTAGGGTCACAACGATCAACGACTTCGACGCCAGCGACACAAAGCGCCCCGCCGTTGCGGGGCGCTTTCGTTGTTTTCAGAGAGATTTCCAATAGCGCACCGTCGGGGTCGAAAGTAACCATTTGTGTCCCACCCCACATCCACGTCTACAATCGTTGGGAGCTCAGCGTGGCGCTCTACACGTATTCCTCCAAGCCATGAGTGAGCAAACATGAAAATTGGCATTCTTACCAGCGGTGGCGACTGCCCCGGACTCAACGCAGTAATCCGGGGAGCGGTCCTGAAGGGGATCGCAATCCACGGCCAGGAGTTCGTGGGTTTCAAGGACGGCTGGCGCGGCGTTGTGGAAGGTGATGTCATCGACATCCCCCGCACCTTGGTCCGCGGTATCGCCAAGCAGGGTGGCACCATCCTGGGCACCTCCCGCACCAACCCCTTCGAGAACGGCGGCGGACCGGACGTCATCAAGGCCCACATGGAACGCCTGGGCATTGACGCCATCATCGCTATTGGTGGCGAGGGCACGCTGGCGGCGGCAAAACGGCTCACCGACGCCGGACTGAAAATTGTTGGTGTTCCCAAGACCGTGGACAACGACCTCGACGCAACCGACTACACCTTCGGTTTCGATACAGCGGTTGAAATCGCCACCGAAGCAATCGACCGCCTCCGCACCACAGGTGAGTCCCACCACCGCTGCATGATCGCCGAGGTCATGGGCCGCCACGTAGGCTGGATCGCGCTGCACGCCGGAATGGCCGCTGGTGCACACGCCATCCTCATCCCGGAACAGACGGTCAGCATCGAGCAGATTACCGAGTGGGTCCAGGAGGCCCACGACCGCGGTCGCGCGCCCCTGGTGGTGGTAGCTGAGGGCTTCGTTCCGGACCACATGGAATCTCCCCACTCCGAGCGCGGACTGGACACTTTCGGCCGGCCCCGCCTGGGCGGAATCGCGGACCAGCTCGCCCCGGAAATCGAAGCACGCACGGGCATAGAGACCCGCGCCACCATTCTTGGCCACATCCAGCGTGGCGGCGTACCAACGGCCTATGACCGCGTTCTGGCAACCCGCCTGGGCATGGCAGCTATCGATTCGGTGGTGGAGGGACGTTGGGGCACCATGGTCGCCCTGAAGGGGACGGACATCTCCCACGTTGGTTTCGAAGAAGCACTGGGCAAGCTCAAGACCGTTCCGCAGCACCGCTACGACGAAGCGAGTGTGTTGTTCGGCTAGGCTGAATCCATGACTCTTGAGCCCACGTCCGCTGCCATTATCCAGCTGGCGTGGGCTCGGCATTTGGGGTTCGACGACGACGCTTTCGCCGCCGCTGCGGCCCGGGTCACCACTTCGGAGGTGGATCCAAGCGACCCCTCAAACCGCATCACCCTCGCCGACGAATCGGCGCAGGCAGTCGTTTTCCTCCGCCTTTTTGGTGCCTCAGCGCTGGTGGGACCCCAGTGGGTCCTCGACGCAGCCGCTGGAATTCCAGACACTGAGCTTGCCCAGCATGTCACGCTGTTGACCCTCACCCGGTCCCACGGTGGACACGGCCTGGGGTCCTCCGCCTTGTTCTTTGCCGACGACCTCCCACTCAATCAACCATCCGAAGACCTCACGGTCTCACGGGGCAATCCAGAGGCGATCGCGCTGGAAGGGCTGTGCCCCCCGGATGACGTCAACGAAGTGGGCCTCCAAGCCCTTGAGCACCGCTTCACCATCATGCATCCCGAAGAAGAACAGCCCACCCCCGTGGCGTGCGGGGCCTACTCCGAGTGGGAGGGAATCCTGGCCAACATGGGCGTCCTGGTAGCTCCGCCCTGGCGTCGGCGTGGCCTGGGAACGCTCGCTGCATCCATTGCTGCCCACGAAGCCCTGGCCGCTGGTCTGACGCTCCAGTGGAAGGCCGATGTCAGCAACAGCAGCGCACTCGCGATGGCGCGAAGCTTGGGATTCGCCACTGGCGGACTCCATGCGAGCGTGCTGCTCGGCTGACAAGCGCCGAACCGGCCCAGCCTTGGTCCGGGATGGCACCGGTCCTGCCCCTGCGTCCGGGTCAGGACCAGCCAAAAGTGGGCTGGCCCCCGCCGTTTGCCACGCTACTTCCGGACGGATTCCTGAGGAGCCCCACTTGAAGCAGCAGCTCCCCAGCCTTCAACGGACTTCGGCTTGGCAAAGAACACGGCCACCACTGCCCCGACGAGGATCGCACAAGCGGGCAGCACGATCGACTGGCTCATCGCCGTCGAGAATCCTGCATGCAGTGCCTCGGGAAGGGCGCCGTTCATGGACGCTTCGTTCGCCGGAGCTCCCGCTGGCGCCGCGGGCAGCTCGGCCGCAAGCCGCGCCTGGATCAGCGCGGCAATGGCCGCCGATCCAAGGACTGCGCCGATCTGGCGGGTGGTGTTGAACACGCCCGAACCGGCGCCCGCTTGGCGCGGTTCGAGGTTCCGTGTTGTCGCATTGGATACCGGCCCCCAAATGAAGCCATTGGCAACGCCCTGCAGGGCACTGGGAAGCAGGAACATCCAAATGGGAGTATCCGGCCGTAGAAGTGAAGCTGTCCAGAAGAGCGCTCCTGCCAGGCAAACCAGGCCGAAGGATGCGAACCAGCGCGGGTTGGCACGGTCGATCAGCTTACCCACGACGGGTGCCAGGCCACCGGAGATCACCGCCATGGGAATCATGAGCAACGCTGATTGAGTGGGGGTCAAGCCCCGCACAACCTGGTAGTAGAAGATCGTGGGCAGCGGGAACGCCGTCACTGTGAAGCCGACCACCATGATGGTGGTGTTGCCCAGCGAGAAATTGCGGTCCTTGAACAAAGCGAGCGGCAGCAGCGGTTCCCCGCCGCGCCGGCCCAGCAGCCACTGCCAGAGAACAAAGAGAACCAGGACCACGAGCCCTGCGATGATCAAGCCCCACACGGTAACGGCACCGGTGACCGTTCCCCACTTATAGGTTTGGCCTTCCTGGAGACCGAAGACCAAAAGAAACATGCCGACGGCGGAAAGCACCACGCCCGCGACGTCGAATGAATGGCTGTGTGTCGTCAGCTTCGGGACGAAACGGGTGACCATAAAGAAGGCGACAATTCCAATCGGGACGTTGACGAAGAAGATCCACTCCCATCCCAGTCCGTCCACCAGGACCCCGCCCAGAATGGGACCCACGAGGACAGCCATGCCGGCTGTCGCTCCCCAAAGCCCCATGGCGGCACCCCGGCGGTCCGGAGGAAAAATACGCGTGATGACAGCCATGGTCTGGGGCGTCATCATGGCCGCGCCGAGCCCTTGGACCGCGCGGGCGGCGATCAGCATGGTGATATCACTGGAGAGGCCGCACCACAGCGAAGCCAGCGTGAAGACCACCAGGCCGATCAAGTACAGATTCTTCGGCCCGAATCGGTCACCCAGCCTGCCGGTGATGAGGAGGGGTACCGCATATGCCAGGAGGTAGGCGCTGGTAACCCAGATGACAGCATTGATATCCGTCTTGAGGCCCTCCATGATTCGCGGATTCGCGACCGACACGATGGTGGTGTCGATAAGGATCATGAAGAAGCCTATGACGAGGGACCACAGCGCGGGCCACGGCTTGGCTACGTTTTCCAAGGGATTCCTTCGGCTGGTATGAAAGTTCTCTGATCCCGCACCCATCAGTACGGTTGTCGCAGCTGCCGGGCTTTCCCGGAACCCCTCGCGCCTTAGCCCAGAAGGGCCAATATTTCGGCCCTGGCAAACATCCTGGCCGCTTCGCGCGCGGTGGGAGTTCCGGCGTCGGGGTCTGCTCCTGCGTCCAGCAGCGCCCGGGCGACGCCCGTGTATCCCTTGAATACCGCCCCGGCAAGCGGCGTCTGACCACGGTCATTGGGGGTATTCACATCGGCGCCGTGGTGCAGGATCAACTGCACGGTTTCCTCGTGCCCATGGTAGGCAGCAAGCATCAGCAGCGAATCTCCGGAGGCGTTGGTGAGCGTGGCCGGGGCACCGGCATTCAGGTAGCTCCGAAGCATCTCGGTGTTGCCTTCGCGGGCGGCATCGAAGAGCGTGTGGGCCAAGGCGACTGCTTCGTCGTCGGCGCCCGTATCGGTGGCGGCAGAGTCGGCTTCGGATCCGGTGCTGTGACTAGGTTGGCTCATCGATGGGGTCCCTTCAGGAATCCGGTTTGGCGCCCGACCACCTGGCCGGCGTCGGGGGCGACGATCACTTCCTGGGCTGCGATATAAGGCTCCTCGCCGTCCATGACTGTCAACGTTTCATCCGCCGGAACGGAGCGCTTGATGACAGCCAAAGCCACAGGGCCCATCTCGAAGTGCTGCGCCACAGATGTCAGAGTACCCACCTTGCGCTCCCCCGCAAATACAACACTGCCAACGGCCGGAAGAGTGTGTTGCGAGCCGTCCAGCTGCAGGAAGACGAGGCGCCGCGGCGGATGGCCGAGATTGTGAACGCGTGCGATGGTCTCCTGGCCCTTGTAGCAGCCCTTGCTCAGGTGAACGGAGGTGCGAATGAGGTCCAGCTCATGCGGGATGGTCCTGTCATCGGTCTCCGCACCGAGACGTGGGCGCCACGCGGCAATCCGGAGGGCGTCGGCCGCCATGGCACCAGCCAGGGGCAGGCCTTCGACCACGGATTCCAGGTCTGCCGCCGGGACAAGGTATTCGAACCATGGGCGTTCGAGGCCAGGGTGCGACTCCTCCGGGACAGTGCTGTAGGAATAACCGCCCGGGCCTATATGCGGCCACGGATCTTCCCAAACCAAGTAACCGCCGAGCTTCTCCACGGGCTTTGTGGAACCAAGGACAGCCCACTCCCCGGAGACATCCGTGACCTCCACGCGCAGCATGAACTTCATCTTGTTCAACCACTCGGCCAACGGCTCCGCTTCCGCGGCCTCGACGATCAGCCAAGTGGTTTCACCGTCGTCAATAACCCGCGCATCGAACTCGATGCGGCCCTGGACACTGAGCAGCAACAGTTCGCTGCCAACACGGGGCTGGAGGTTGGTCACCTGCTGGGATGAAAGCGTGTTGAGCCAGCTGAGTCGGTCCGGTCCGGACACCGTCACCACGCCCCGGTGTGAAAGATCCACGACGGCGGTACCGGTCGCCAGAGCGCGTTGCTCCCGCAGCGGCTCGCCATAGTGGGCCGCGACGCCGGCATCCAGACCAGTGTCTTCGACAGCGCCAGGGCGCGACAACAGGGGGCTCTTGTAAGTCATATGTAGTAGAAGTCCTTGCGGCTCAGTGGTATTCCGGAATCAGCGGTATTCCGGGTTCTCGAAATCGAATCGTGTGCCGGCTTTCCATTCTTCCGGAAGATTGCCATAGGCGGGGATGCCGTCCGCATCCCTGAGCAGGCGGGCCATATGCATCAGGTTCCAGGACATGAAGGTGGTGTTCCTGTTGGTAAAATCACTCTCCGGACCACCGGACCCTTCGTCCAGGTAGCTCGGCCCTGGGCCTACAGGGCCAATCCAGCCGGCATCAGCTTGCGGAGGAATTGTGAAGCCTATGTGCTGGAGGCTGTACAGCACGTTCATGGAACAGTGCTTGATGCCATCTTCATTTCCGGTGATGAGGCATCCACCCACTTTCGGGTAGAACGCCCACTGGCCCTTGTCGGTCAGTTCGCCGGAGTGGGCGTACAGACGCTCAATGAGTTTCTTGGTCTGGGAAGAGTTATCGCCCAACCAGATGGGACCGGCCACCACCACGATGTCGGCCTCAGCGACCAACGGATAGATCTCCGGCCATTCATCGGTTTTCCAGCCGTGTTCCCGCATGTCCGGATAGACACCGCTGGCGATATCGTGATCGACAGTCCGGATGAGGCGGGTGGCGACGCCCTGCTTTTCCATGATGTCGCGGCTGATGCGGATCAGCCCATCGGTGTTGCTGACCTGAGGTGAAGGTTTCAACGTGCCGTTGAAGAACACGGCCTTGAGTCCCTCGTAGCCTCCCGGTTTGAGGTTGTTATTCACTAGCTGCTCCTTTTGCTGGTTGCGTGTGGAACGTTCAGTGACACCTCGCGCCGGGCGTCAGGAAACCCTGTGAAGGAACGCCGAGGCGTGTGGTTCCAATGCCTTGCCGTTGGCGGCAACATCCCAGCGCCAGAGGAGATTGCCATCCACCAGGCCAAAGATCCGTGTTGCGGCGGTGTACTCCTTGGAGTGGCTGCCGCGCATCACCATATCCGTGGTGAGCTGGATCTGTGGTCCCTTGATCTGGCCGTAGTAGAGCTCTGTGATTCCGCCAGGGTGGGCAATTGAAACGGAGATATCGAAGCCGCCTTCTTTGTTCCGGCGTTCTTCGACCTCATCGGCGGTCTTGAGCACGGGCACAATGTCCGCAGGGATCAGCCCGGGACCACCGTCGCCTTCCTGGAGCTTGCGTTCCAAGGCCCAAAAGCCGGTTTCAACGGTCAGTGGGCGCAACTTTGCGCCGGCGTCGTCGCTGATCCAGGTCTCGGCCCTGTACTGCAGGTACGGCAAACCGTTGTGGGTGAAGGAAACGTGTTGGACGAAATGTTCCGAATCCTCATCACCACTGCCAAGCCGCCCGCGGCCTTCCCACTCACCAATGAGCCAGGAAAGCGGGACGAGTTCAGGCGTCAGGTCTGTTGGAATCTCAATAGGCACAACGACTACCTCTTTTGGACTGCAGGATCAGAAGGCTTTACTTCTGGCCCTTGAAAAGGCGGTAAACAACGAAACCCGCAAACCACGCCATGGCAATGCTTGCCAGGCCAAGGAGAACGAGGAAGAAGATTTCAAATGCGAGTACAGACATGATGCAATCCTAACCGTTAGTAGATGAGTAGTTTGTCTATGAAGTAGGCCAAGGCTCCCACAGCCCAAACCGGTGCGACGCCCATTCCCAATGCTGCCGGAATATTGAGCCGCCCGCGCCTGAGAGTAGTCATCCGCCGGAAGCACACGAGGACCGACCCGACCACGACGCCCACCAAGGCAGCAGGCAGCACGGCGATATCGGAAAAAACAAGTCCGGCCAAGGGGCCCATGAGTCCGGCCATGACGATGCCCAAGGGAGCCACAATCCGGTCCGGCCAACGAATGACGCCTACCAGGAGTGCCACTGCGGCGCTCAACCCGGCCACCAGGACCATTTCCTTGACGCCGTTGAACCGGGCGCCGGCAATCCATCCTGCACCGAGGCAATTCAACAGGACCCCGGCACAACAGCCGAGCGTGGACTCCAGGCGCTGCGCCTGCCCCGTTCCCCGCACGAGCTGGATGATGAACACCGCCATGACGCCCAAGGCAATGAAGGCGGGGGTACCATCCAGGAATCCAGGAGCCGGCATGTAAGCTGCCGTCAATGCCGACCCGGCACCGGCCAGGGCAATGACCGAGGCCAGGGTTTTCTTGGCCGGGACCGCAAGGAAATGCGGCCAACCAAGCCCTACAGCCGCGGACGCCACAATGCCGATGCCCACCATGGCTTCCCGGGAAACGAAGGTGCTGGCCACGATGGCTGCGAGCGCCACGAGTCCGAATACCCCGATGCTCCAAGACTTCACTGTGTGCCCGACCTCAATTCGATGCGCCTTACGACCTCCCGACAATCCTGCCTTATGGCGGGCGAATATGTCGTAATTCCGGTGGCAGCCCGTCACGAATCCCTGACTGGCGGGGCTCGGGTGGGTATACTCGGACTTCAACGGCCCACACTGTTTGCCTTGATTCCGTTACAACGGGCCAAGGCTTGCCAGCTGCCGTGACCGGCCGGTGAAATTCCGGTTTCGACGCCCGATGATGCGCGTACAGCCCATTGGAGGAACTATGTCGCACATCCTGCTCCTGACGAACAGCACCGGCTCTTCGGTGGACATTCTGCCTGCCCTTGAGCTGCTCAACCACCGTGTTCACATCCTCCCGGCAGAACCGACTGCGCTGCTCGAAACCGACCCCACGGACATCGTCTTCCTGGATGCCCGCAAGGACCTGGTGGGGGCACGCTCCCTGACGCAACTCTTGAAGGCCACCGGACTCAGCGCCCCGCTCATGCTGATTCTTACCGAGGGCGGCATGGCAGCCGTTTCCTCTGCATGGTCAGTGGATGACATTGTGCTGGACTCCGCGGGCCCAGCTGAGGTCGAGGCGAGAATCCGCCTGGCCATGGCCCGTGCTGTACCAGGCGAAGAGGAGACCCAGACGGAGATCCGCGCCGCCGGCGTCGTTATCGATGAAGCGAGCTACACCGCCCGGGTCAGCGGCCAACCCCTGAACCTGACGTTCAAGGAATTCGAGCTCCTCAAGTACCTCGCCCAGCACCCCGGACGCGTGTTTACCCGTCAGCAGCTGTTGACCGAAGTCTGGGGCTACGACTACTACGGTGGCACCCGGACGGTAGACGTGCACATCCGACGCCTCCGCGCCAAGCTCGGTGTTGACCACGAGAATCTCATCAGCACGGTCCGCAACGTCGGTTATCGCCTGACCTTGGTCAGGCTCCCGGATGACGAACTCTCCGAAGCGTAGACCGCCGTCGACTGCGAAACGAAAAGAGGCCAGGATTCACATGAATCCTGGCCTCTTCCCTTTTCCGTGGAGGACATACGGGTCGAACGTATCGAGGCCACCCCACTGGTGGATCCCCCCTGTGTTGACTTCACGGTGGGCTACAGAGCCGCCGCAAAGCCGAACGAGATAACGAGCCTACAGCCGTTTCAAGGGGACTTCAAATTACAGTGCTTGCCCCGGACGTATAGCCTTGCATCATGAGTCAAGCGCACCCTGAGAACTGGCCAGTACTGCTCGTCACCGGCGCCCTCGATCCCGAACTCCTCAAGGACTTCAGGACACTCGCAGCGGCCGCCGAGGAATCCGACGGCAACCCTCCCCTGTCTGAACAGACACTGGTCATGTTGCGTGGGGCCGATGCCGGCGATCACTCCGTCCTGTCGCTTGCGCTTTATGCCCCGGACGAGGATTCAGATCCGGCGACCGGAGAAGACCTGGCGGGAATCGCCGTCGTCGTTGAAGCGCCCGGCCCATCGGGAACAACGGGTGTCCTCGAATTGGCAGTCCACCCCACCTACCGCAATCAAGGCGTAGCGGGCCGCCTGCTGGAGGCGCTGGAAGGCAAACGCGGTTTTGACGGCTTGAGCGCCTGGTCCCACGGCAACCACGAGGCCGCGGCGGAACTGGCCACCCGTTTTGGCTACGGTCCCGTGCGTGAACTGTGGAAGATGCGGCTGATGTCCTCCACGTCCGCACTGCCCGACGTCGGCCTCCCGGACGGGGTCTCATTACGTCCCTTCGTGCCGGGACAGGACGAGGACGCTTGGCTTGCAGCCAACCGCGCGGCCTTCTCGCACCATCCCGAGCAGGGCTCCATGACGCGGGCCGATCTTGAGGCCCGCAAGGCCGAAGATTGGTTTGATCCCGCCGGCTTCCTCCTGGCCGTTAGTGACGCAGGCGAACTGCTGGGATTCCACTGGACCAAGGTTCACCCGCGGCAGGGGCCCCATCCCGCGATCGGCGAGGTGTACGTAGTGGGTGTCACGCCCGGGGCGCAGGGCCTGGGGTTGGGCAAGGCACTCACCGTGGCCGGAATCAGGTACCTGCAGGACAAGGGCCTGCACGCGGTCATGCTTTACGTCGACGCCGACAACCGGGCCGTGGTATCCCTATACCAGAAGCTTGGCTTCATCCGTTGGGACACCGATGTGATGTATGGACCTTTAACCAAGAATTAACCTCAGCATCCCGCTGCAAGGAAAGCCCGGGACTTCTTGGATTCGGGCACTGGAATTGCTTGTAATGTGGGAGGAAACCCAGTCCTGAGCTTAGGAGAACCCCCATGCAGCCGGACCCCGTCGGCACCGCCGGATCCACTTCGAAGGGCGCCACACTGCCCCCACGCTTCGGATCATCGGAAGTGCCGGCTTCACGAGCCACCCAGGACCGCATTGACATCCCGGAATTTGCGCCGAGCCTGGAACCCGAAGGCGACATCACGCCGGACCGTTTCCTGGACCGTGAACTCAGCTGGCTTGCATTCAACTCCCGCGTTTTGGAGCTCGCGGAGGATCCGGACCTCTTCCTCCTGGAACGCGTGAATTTCCTGTCGATCTTTGCCTCCAACCTCGACGAGTTCTTCATGGTCCGCGTTGCCGGTTTGAAGCGGCGCATCGCCACCGGACTTGCTGTTCCCTCCCCCGCCGGCCTGAGCCCCATCGAGGTGCTGGAGCAGATCGGCCAGGAGGCGCACAAGCTGCAGGAACGCCACGCGCGTGTCTTCGCCGAACAGATCCGTCCTGCCCTGGCTTACGAGCACATCCACATCATGCACTGGAATGAATTGGATGAAGATGCCCGTCACCGGATCAGCATCATGTTCCAGGAGAAGGTCTTCCCGATCCTGACGCCCCTGGCCGTGGATCCCGCACACCCCTTCCCCTACATTTCCGGCCTCTCGCTGAACCTTGCTGTGATTGTCAGCAACCCCATCAGCGACAAGGAACTCTTCGCCCGTGTAAAGGTTCCGGACCAGCTGCCGCGCCTGATCTCCGTGGACGGCCCCCGTGCAGGTGCCATTCCTGGCCGTGTTGCCCGCTTCATTGCGTTGGAAGAAGTCATCGCAGTCCACCTGGACAAGCTCTTCCCCGGCATGGAAGTCCTGGAGCACCACACCTTCCGCGTCACCCGCAACGAGGACCTTGAGGTAGAAGAAGACGACGCCGAGAACCTCCTCCAGGCCTTGGAGAAGGAACTCCTCCGCCGCCGCTTCGGCCCTCCTGTGCGTCTGGAAGTCACCACGGACATCAACCCGAACATCAAGGCTCTGCTCATCCGGGAACTCGGCGTTGAAGAGTCCGAGGTCTACTCGGTTCCGGCGCCCCTGGACCTCCGTGGCCTCTCTGCGATCAGCGCCATTGACCGCCCCGACCTCCACTACCCCAAGCATGTCCCGCACACGTCCCGGTATCTCAATGAATCCGAAACGTCCAAGGCGGCCAACGTGTTTGCCGCCATGCGCCGCCGGGACATCCTGCTCCACCACCCGTACGACTCGTTCTCCACTTCCGTTCAGGCATTCCTTGAACAGGCTGCCGCGGACCCCAAAGTCCAGGCCATCAAACAGACCCTGTACAGGACGTCCGGCGACTCCCCCATCGTTGACGCGTTGATCGATGCCGCAGAAGCCGGCAAGCAGGTCCTTGCCCTGGTGGAGATCAAGGCCCGCTTTGACGAGCAGGCAAACATCTCCTGGGCCCGGAAGCTGGAACAGGCGGGCGTACACGTCGTGTACGGCATTGTGGGCCTGAAGACCCACTGCAAGTTGTCTTTGGTGGTCCGGCAGGAAGTGGATGGCCTGCGCCGCTATTGCCATATCGGTACCGGCAACTACCACCCTCGGACCGCCCGCTACTACGAGGACCTCGGCTTGCTCACGGCGAACGAGCAAGTGGGCGAAGACCTGTCCAAGCTGTTCAACCAGCTCTCCGGATACGCACCGAAGTCCACGTTCAAACGGCTGCTCGTGGCGCCGCGTTCCGTGCGTGCCGGCCTCATCGAGAGGATCGAAGCGGAAATCCGCAACGCCCGCGCCGGCGTTCCTGCCCGCGTCCAGATCAAGGTCAATTCCATGGTGGACGAAGCCATCATCGACGCCCTCTACCGCGCCTCGCAGGCCGGTGTGATGGTGGACGTGGTGGTCCGTGGCATCTGCTCCCTCCGGCCGGGCGTACCGGGCCTGAGCGAAAACATCACGGTCCGCTCCATCCTCGGCCGGTTCCTGGAACACTCCCGCGTCTTTGCTTTTGCGAACGGTGGGGACCCTGTGGTTTACATCGGATCCGCAGACATGATGCACCGCAACCTGGACCGGCGTGTTGAGGCACTCGTCCAGTTGGCCAGCAAGGAAGACACCGCCACGGTCGTGGACCTCATGAACCGTTATGTGGACGACGGAACCGCGAGTTGGCACTTGGACAACCAAGGTCATTGGACCAGGCACCACCTTGACGAGGACGGAAAGCCTCTGTTGGACATGCAGTCCTGGCTCCTTGCATCCCGGTCACGCCAGCGTGCAGCGGCCCGGCGGTAAGGGAACCTGTTGAAAAGCGATACCCCCGTGGCGGATCAGACGGACCACCCCGGTGAACGGGTGGCCGTTGTTGCGGCCGGTGCAATTCCTTGGCGGGTTCAGAAGGGCGCCCTTGAGGTGCTCCTGATCCACAGGCCCCGCTACGATGATTGGTCCTGGCCCAAAGGAAAGCTCGACGACGGCGAAACAGTTCCGCAGTGCGCCGTCCGTGAAGTGCATGAAGAGATCGGCCTCAACAGTTCGCTCGGCGTGCCGTTGCCACCCATTCATTACCATGTCAGTGCTGGCCTGAAAGTTGTGCACTACTGGGCCATGCGGGTCAACGGCGAACAGCTGCGGCCCGACGGCAAGGAAGTAGACAGCGTCATGTGGTGCAGCCCGGACAGGGCTGCGTCCTTCCTCAGCAACCCCACCGATGTGGAGCCCCTCGAGTACCTTGAGAAGGCCCACATCCGGGGCGAATTGGATACGTGGCCGCTCGTATTGATCCGCCACGCAAAGGCAAAGCCCAGGTCCTCATGGACCAAAGCTGAGGGGGAGCGTCCGCTGGCCGCCACTGGACAACGCCAGGCGGCGGCCGTCCAGCGCCTGTTGGAAGTGTGGAAGCCGCAACGGATAGTTACCAGCCCGTGGACCCGCTGCGTAGCAACCATTGCCCCCTACGCCAAGGCAAGCGGAGCGAAGGTAAAGCTGGTTGAAGCCCTCACCGAGCACAACCACAACCGGTCACCCAAGAAAACGGCCGCCACAGTAGAGGCCCTGTTCGATAAGCAGGTGCCAATCGCCGTGTGCACCCATCGCCCGGCGTTGCCCACCGTCCTGAACCAACTGGGCCAGCACATGTCAGCCGCCTTGCGGGGGTTGCTGCCAACGTCCGATCCGTTCCTTTCTCCGGGCGAGGTCATCGTCTGCCAGGTTGCCCGTGGTTCCGAGCGGAAGATTGTGTCGGTGGAACAGGTCAAGCCTTTCGACGACTAGCCTCGCCGAAGCCTGGCAGCAAACCCCGGGATCGCCGCCGCGCGCGCCTACTGGGGTTTCGGTCGTCGGCGTCGGTGATGAGACACTCATCAATCCACTGAGGGCCCGCATGGACCAAACCAGTAAGCTGGACTCGTGAGCATCCCCACCCCGTATGAAGACCTCCTGCGCGACGTCATGGCCAATGGCACGCATAAGTCGGACCGCACCGGAACCGGAACGCGCAGCGTCTTCGGGCGCCAATTGCGCTTCGACCTCGCCGAAAGCTTCCCGCTCATCACCACCAAGCGGGTCCACTTCAAATCCGTGGCAGTGGAGCTCCTGTGGTTCCTTCGCGGCGATTCGAACGTGAAGTGGATGCAGGACCAAGGCGTTTCCATTTGGGACGAATGGGCGGACGCCGACGGCGAACTCGGCCCCGTGTACGGTGTGCAGTGGCGCAGCTGGCCCACACCCGACGGTGGGCATATCGACCAAATCTCCGAGCTCATGGCCAACCTGGCTGCCAACCCGGATTCCCGGCGACACATCGTCTCCGCGTGGAACGTCGCCGAGCTCAAGGACATGGCGCTCCCGCCCTGCCATGCGTTCTTCCAGTTCTACGTGGCGGACGGAAAGTTGTCCTGCCAGCTGTACCAACGCTCCGCGGACACGTTCCTGGGCGTTCCCTTCAACATTGCCTCCTACGCCCTGCTGACGTGCATGGTCGCCCAGCAGTTGGGCCTGGAGCCGGGCGAGTTCGTCTGGACAGGCGGTGACGTCCACATTTACGACAACCACGTGGAACAAGTCACCGAGCAGCTCACCCGTGAACCGTACGAGTATCCACAACTGAAAATCCTCCGCAAGCCGGACTCGATCTTCGACTACACCCTGGACGACTTCGAGGTTGTGGGCTACCGGCACCACCCCACCATCAAGGCGCCGATCGCCGTATGAGCACTCCCCCATCCGAGAATCCTTCCCAGCTTCCGGGCGTCATTTTCACCCAGGAAACCGCAGCCAAAATGACCGGTGTCGGCATGATCTGGGCCCAGACCAAAGCCGGTGTCATTGGCAATGACGGCTCCATGCCGTGGCACCTCCCCGAGGACCTCAAGCACTTTAGCCAGCTGACCACGGGACACCCCGTCATCATGGGCCGCAAGACCTGGGAATCGTTCCCGGACAAGTACCGTCCCCTGCCCGGGCGCACCAACATTGTGGTGACCCGCAACCCGGAGTGGGCTTCCACGCCTGAGGCCGAGGGCGCCGTCGTGGTTTCCTCCCTGGACGCAGCCCTGCTGGAATCCCAGTTCGCACCCGGTGGCCAAAAGGTTTGGATCATCGGCGGCGGCCAGATTTTTGAACAGTCGATGGGAATTGCCAATGTTGCCGTCATCACCATCATCGATGCAGACCTCGACGGCGATACCTTCGCGCCTGAACTCGGCGACGACTGGACTTTTGATACTGCCGCGCCGGACGAAGGCTGGCTGACGGCCAAGAACGGCACACAATACCGGTTCACCACGTGGCGCCGGACGGAAACCTAGAAACCAGGACATGCTCCGAATGCTGAAGAAACCCGAAACATTGTTCGTACTGGGATACATGCTGCTGCCGCTTTTCGCGCTGATTTCAGCCATTGTTGGACTGACCATGATTCTTGGCGGCAACCGCATCGTCGGCATCATCGTGTTGATCGTGGTCACACAGGTCTTCACGTTCGGTGCGTTCTTTGCCTTGCGCAAGCGCAAGGCCGTGCTGCTGCAAGGGCCCGACGCCGGGAACTAGCCGCGGCGGTCGGCCTGCCTGCCGCTGGGGCGAGTTCCGGCGTCGTGCGTTGCGTGCGTGACGTAACCAACAGCGGCTCTTCGCCGCAAAAGTTTAGACTGGGTAAATGACTACAGCAGCTAATCCGTCCGTTGGACTGGTCGGTTGGCGTGGCATGGTCGGCTCCGTCCTGATGCAGCGCATGCAGGATGAGAACGACTTCGCCAACATCAACCCGGTATTTTTCTCCACCTCGAACGCAGGAGGTGCCGCCCCTTCCTTTGCTGACGGGGCTGGCAAGCTCGAGGACGCGTTCGATATCGAGACGCTTGCCAAGCTGCCGATTATTGTTACCGCCCAGGGTGGCGACTACACCAAGCAGGTTCACGGCGAACTTCGCAGCCGTGGCTGGGATGGCCTCTGGATCGATGCTGCCTCCACCCTGCGCATGAACGACGACTCGATCATCGTGCTGGACCCCATCAACCGCGACGTCATCGACGCCGGCCTGTCCGGCGGCGTCAAGGACTACATCGGCGGAAACTGTACCGTTTCCTGCATGCTCATGGGCCTTGGCGGGCTGTTCAAGAACAACCTGGTCGAATGGGGCACCTCCATGACGTACCAGGCTGCCTCCGGTGGCGGCGCCCGCCACATGCGCGAGCTCCTGAACCAGTTCGGCACCCTCAACAACGAGGTAAGCAGCGAACTTCAGGATCCGGCCTCGGCAATCCTGGAGATCGACCACAAGGTTCTCGCCGCTCAGCGCACTGGCGTTGACGCCACCCAGTTCGGCGTTCCGCTGGCCGGTTCGCTCATTCCCTGGATCGATGCCGACCTCGGCAACGGCCAGTCCAAGGAAGAGTGGAAGGCCGGGGTCGAGACCAACAAGATCCTCGGAACGGGCAAGGGCACCGCGGGCAAGGACCACATCGCCATGGACGGCCTTTGCATCCGCATCGGCGCCATGCGCTCCCACTCCCAGGCCCTCACGCTCAAGCTACGCGAAGACCTGTCCGTCACGGAGATCGAGAACCTCCTGGCCAAGGACAACGAGTGGGCCAAGGTTGTTCCGAACACCAAGGAAGCCTCCATGGCGGACCTGACTCCTGTGGCTGCTTCCGGCACCCTGGACATTCCCGTTGGCCGTATCCGCAAGCTCGAAATGGGCCCGGAGTACATCAGCGCCTTTACCGTGGGCGACCAGCTCCTGTGGGGTGCAGCTGAGCCGCTGCGCCGCATGCTGAACATCGTGACAGGCAAGCTCTAGGCCCCGTCCGCGCTTTTTCGTCGTCAACCCGCTGTTCCGTTGCTGCCCAGCAACGGAACAGCGGGTTTTCCGCGTTCTACCCGCGATCCGCCCAACGCCTCCCTGAGCTTGCGGTCGACGTCCCATGGCCTGCTGAGATCGTCCCATTCGATGCGGACCACTTTCCACCCTTGGGCTTGGAGTGCCTTCTCCCGGCGTCGCTCCTGAAAGACCACTTCCTCCGTGGGTGCGTAATCGAAGTATTTGGCACGGCCGTCAAACTCCAGAATCACCTTGTTTTCCGGCCAGCCGAAGTCTCCCCGGTACCGGCCTATGGGTGTATCGACTTCGAGCTGAAGCACCGCTCCGTGGATCCCCAACTTGTCCAGAAGCACTCGTGTGCGGGTCTCCCCCACGGATTCCGAACGGGCATCCATTGCGTCGAGAACCCGACGCAAGCGTCGTGCACCTCTTGTGATTTTGCCAGTATCCACATAGCCCTGCATCAAAAGCGGATCAGCGCCCCTGCGTACAGCTTGGTCTGCGATCACCAATGCCCGTTCAAAAGCCAGGGTCCGTGCACAGTCCACCACCGTGCGCTCAAGGCTCGTGACTTTGACGGGTCGTCGCCACGCCGCCTGCAGCTCAACGATCTCCGCGGACTCCAGTGGACCACCGTGCGCCGATACATCTTCCCCGGAGCTCGCCTGTGCTGGCCAGAACGGCGTGGTGACATGCACCAGTGGGCCACCATCCCACGGTGAGCATCCATGAAGTCGCGCGGCACTCAAATGGCTGTAGATGTTGGCGACACGTGATCCGCTCTGATGCGCTTGGATCCTCAGCATGTCCTGCTCCCAAGGACTTCGCCGGCGCCAGTCAGCGGCACGGGCGTACACGCCACGTCTCAGCCTGATCAGCTTTCCCGATCGCACACCCGCCGTAAGCACCCGGTCGCCGAGACCATTCTCGGCGAGGTCCGCTGTCACAGCGATCATGTTATTCGGCCAGTTGCCGGCGATCAGGGCGTCAAGTTTCTGTGGCTTCATGGGGTCCATCGTGCGTCTGCCGTTGGCCTCGCGGACAGCCTTTCAGGGCCGTATGTGGACAACTACGGCCCGTCGGCAATGGATACTCCAATGCCCCACGTCGCTGGATCTCCATGCCCAGTCGCGGACCCGCTAACCCGTTGTTGGCCAACGACGCGGGAGCGGGCAAACCACGGGGAAGCGGCCAAGCCACGGGCTAGGACAGTGTCGGGGCAGGGCAAGCCCGGCCTCAGCCCGCCATGAACTTCAGGTAAGCCCGCCCCTGCGCCTGGAACGAACGCTCCGCGGCCGGGCCCAGCTGTCCTTCGAAGGGCTCAGGAACAACGCCGGGCGCGTTGCCGTTGCCGGTCCTGGCCCATGTGCCCACCACTTCTCCCCCGGCCACGATGATTCGTTTGAACACTCCGTTCCTGCCCGGCACCACCAATTCAGCATGCTCTGGTGCAAGGACCAGGCTTCGGTCCTGGTAACCGAGCAGGAATTCATCGAAGCCAGGAAGAGCCAGCAACGCCCGCGAGCCGGGGACGCCGTCGTCGAGCAGTGCTGCTGTTTCAGGCGAAAGCCAATAGCTGGTACCGCCAAACGGCAGCTCCACCAATCGATCCTGAACCGAGGCAAGGGCCTTGCGCGCTTCCGTGAGGGGCACTTGGCTCCACCAGGCGAAGTCCTTCACCGTCGCAGGCCCGTGGCTGCGGATGTAACGGAAGAGAAGCTCGGCTATGCCTTCCTCGCGATCAAGGTCCCTGGAGTCCTTGATCCACTCGTCGAAGGGCACAAACAATTGTTGGACGCCCACTTTGCCGCGTGAACCAGCCATGGGGCCTTGAACGAGCCATGCACGCTGGCACAGGCTTCCAAGCAGATGGATGCCACGCTGGGCCTTGGTGATCTGGCCTGCTTCCTCGAAGGCGTCAAAGAGTTGCTCGCGCGTGGCCCCGCGTCCGCCGTCGGCCGTCCTGAGGGACTCCAACGTCTTCAGTGCGATGTCCCGGCAATGGCTGATGTCCTCGGCGGTGATGCCAAGCTCCCGGTGCCGCCCTGCCACCATGTTCATGAGTCGTGGGCTGGTGATTCGCAGGATCCAGCGGAGATCCTCCGGTGCCAGCAGATGCAGCGTTCCCCGCATTGGCCACGACCGGACTATGGTTCCGGAGTCAAGGGCTGCGCGGACGTCGGAAGCGGCAGATCCCGGGACACGCTGCCCCACCGCCCAGAGCGCGGACCCGAGATCCTGCGCCTGCATGGCTGTCATCCACCGAACCGCTTCCGGTACTGAGGCAAAACCACCATTCAGGAGTCCCTGGCCAGCCAGCCGCAGGCGGCCCATGATTCGCGAAGTGATAGTGGCAGGGCGCGCTTGGGGTGCAGGCATGCTCCATCCTAAAAGCGCCCAACCGGTACAGGGAACCTTGCAAGACCTCCCAGCAGCCTTCCAGCACAGTTTCCTAGGATGGCTGCATGCTCTTTGGTGATCTTGCTCCGCTTGTGCGGCCGCTCAGCCGGTGGTTGGCGGCGGCTGGCTGGTGCTGCACCGTCGTCGGGCTTGGAACGGGCCTCGTTGTGGCCGTTGGTACAGGAGTCAGCCTCACGCCTGCCATGCAGGTCATCCAGATGGCGGGGCTGGTGGCGACTGCCACTGCCGCGCTGCTCATCGGCACCGCAGCCGCCATCCAACCTGTTGCCGACCCCGGGGACGACACCCCGGAGCCCTGGTTCTACCCCGCGGCCGCAGCACAAGTACGCAGCTTCCTGCTGGGTGCCATCGTGATGCTCCTGGGCCTGGTGGGCTTCGCCATGGCAGGACTCTTCATGCCTAGCGGCCCCTCACCCCAAAGCATTGCCTTCAGCCAGATCTTCTTGCTGGGATCGGTGAGTTGCGGGCTGACCTTCCTGCTCCTCAACAAAGTCCTGCCCATCGCCGCACGACGTACACGCTGAGCCCGCCGCAGCCTGCTGTGTCGGGCTAGAGGGAAACGCCAATCAGCAACGGTTCCGGGTGCAGCTCAATTCCGAAGCGATTCACGACGCCGGCACGCACTTCGCGCGCGATAGCCACCATGTCCGACGCCGAGGCCGATCCGCGGTTGGTGATCGCCAAGGTGTGCTTGGTGGACAGGGATGCCCTGCCTCCGGACACACTGGTTTCATCGAGTCCGAAACCCTTGCCGAATCCCGCGTGATCGATGAGCCAGGCAGCGGAAAGTTTTACCAGTCCGTCTTCACCTGCCGGGTACTTCGGCGCGTTTTCCGGCAACCCTGCGGCGCGTTCGGCCGGGATGATCGGGTTGGTGAAGAACGAGCCCGTGGAGTAAGTGTCCCGGTCTGCGGCGTCCAAGACCATGCCTTTGGACGCGCGGAGCCGGAGGACTTCCCGGCGGACATCGTTGGAGTAGGCACGTTTGCCGGCTTCCACGCCCAGCACGCGGGCGAGTTCACCGTACCGGATGGGGGCGCTCATTCGCCCCAGCGGCAATTGGAATTCAACAGTCAGCACCACGTAGCGCGGCGAACCTTCCACAGTGGTCTGCTTCAGGATGGAATCGCGGTAACCAAACTTGAGTTCTGAGTTGGTGAACGTCTGAACTGCGTTGCGTTGCCGGTCCCAGGTCCGCACGGCGGCGATGGTTTGTGAGACATCCGCCCCATACGCGCCAACGTTCTGTACCGGCGTGGCACCTGTGGCCCCCGGGATGCCGGACAGGGCCTCAAGGCCGGACCAAGCATGCAGGACCGAGTACTCCACCAACGCGTCCCAATTATGGCCGGCCTGAACCACCACGGACACACCGCCGCAGCTGTCTTCCGAGTCCACGGTGAAGCCCTCGGACGCTATCTTCAGGACCGTGCCGGGGTAGCCTTCGTCCGAGATCAGCAGGTTGGAACCCCCGCCAATGATGAGGAGTTTCTCCCCCGCAGCGTCAGCCGACCGCACGGCGTCGATGATTTCAGCCTCAGTGCGGGCCTCTACATAGTTTCCTGCCGGGCCGCCGACGGCAGCCGTGGTCAGGTCGGAAAGCAGCGTCTGGGTCACCCATCAAGCCTAACGGGGATTGAAGTGCTCACATGATTCAAGAGACCTTCACCACTGCTTGGGACTTCATGAGGACCTTCTGTCCGGCGGCTACAACCGTGAGGTCGATGCGCACGGTGCCTGCCTCGGCGTCGAGGGCTCCCACTACCCCGGTGACATCGATAACTGCACCGGCCTCGTCCGTTCCGGTGGTGTCAGCCACCAGGACCGGCTTGGTGAAGCGCGTCTGGTAATCAACGACGGCGGCGGGGTCCCCGGCCCAGTCGCTGACAAGCTGCACAGCCGAGCCCATGGTGAACATGCCGTGGGCTATCACGCCGGGCAGCTCAACGGAGGTGGCAAATGCTTCGTTCCAGTGGATCGGGTTGAAGTCCCCCGAAGCGCCGGCGTACTTGACCAGGTCCTGGCGGGTGACCTCAATGCTGCGTGTGCCAATTTCCTGGCCGACCGTCAGTTCTTCGAATTTCGGGCTCATGGTTACTGTCCCTCTCCGCGTACCAGGATGGACGAGGTGGTGGTGGCTACTTTTTCACGGTCATCGTTGCCGTCGAGGGCGAAAATCTCAGAACGCGTTGTGATCATCGCCCCGCCGCCCATGGCACGCACTCCATCAACATGCAGTTCAGCCACGAGGCGGTCCCCGGCCACAATGGCGCGGTGATGCGTAAAGCGCTGGTCCGCGTGGACCACGCGGGAGAAGTCGATGCCGGACTCGGGGTCCTCCACAAGCTGGGCGTCGGCGCGCTGGGCAACAATGATGGCAAACGTTGGCGGGGCTACAAGATCGCTGTGCCCCATGGCCCGTGCAGTCTCAACGTCAAAGTGCGCAGGATTGCTGGCCTTCACGGCCTTCGCAAATTCGCGGATCTTCTCGCGGCCGACGTCATAAACTTCTGCGGCAGGGTAGCTTCGGCCCTGCAGGTCCGGATTGATACTCATGGTCCAACCCTATCGGGCTGAGGACCCCAGGGTGGTGTTGCGACTACTTCTTGTAGGTCTTGCGGATCTTCTGGCCGCGGACTACGAGCCCTGTGACGTGGAGCAGCAGCCCGACACCGATCACGGGCAGTGATGCAATGGCCAGTCCCTGGTTGCCGGTCGTGTTCCCGGCAATGGAAAGGATGAGTCCGACGGCGATGAGCCCCATGGCGCTGAAAACCAGCGTTTTGTAGGCGGTGGACGAGGTGGCCCAGAATTCGTTCAGCACCGTCCAAGTCTACCGGTGCCCGTTGCGAGGCCAGCTCTGCGCCCCAAAACCCACAAATAACACGCAGACCAGGCCCCACAAGGGGTTAGAACAAAGAATCCTGCAGCGCGGGGATTTCCGTGATGTGGGGCCCGAACTCGATCTTGCGTCCCTTCAAGGCGCCCAGGTCTGCCACGAAACTTCCCTGAACCAGGTTCCCGGAAGCATCAGGCAGACCGGCCAAGGCTATGGCACCGGAAAGTGAGTGGATCCGAAAACCATGCCCGCCGCCGTCGAACGCTGCCGGGTAGGGGTGGCGCGACGAACCGGCGGCACGAACGGTGCAGAGCCGGTCAGCCAATGCCGGCCGCTCCCACTCTTCCTCCACAACGGCGAAGCCGGTCATGGCAAGTCCGCCCAGCAAGGCGCGCACCTGCGCGGCATGCCGGCGATTGATGGCAACAAGCTCGACGTCGGGACGCGGCTCAACAAGCGACGCCGCCTTGGCAGCGGAACGGACCTGCTGGACGAGTCCAAGCTCGCGGGTCACGAGATCCTCAAGCACTCGAACAACCCGGCCGTCCTCGGCAAGAGCAACATAGGCAGCCTGCACGGCACCCTGCTCGGCCAACCGGTTCCACTTGCGCGGAGCCGAGGCAGTCCCGATCTTGGTTGCCCCATTGGCGAACGTTGCAACGTACAGCCAGTGTGGCTGCATGAGATAAGCGCGAAGACCGGCGGGCACAGAGCTGCCTCGGTGGAAATCATGCATGAGCCGGGAATCGTCCCGGGCAAAGCAGGCCCCGCACTGCTTCCCACGCTCGGCTGGGGAACCGCTGCGGCAAGGAACATGGGTGCGGTTGCCCGGCCCGTGGACCTTGGTATGGCCAAGGCACCACACCCCGGGCATGACGCGCAGGCCCAGGGTTGAACCCGGGGCCAGCGCAACGTCGGTGAACTCCCCGTCGGGCTGCAATAACCTCAAAGCCGGTGAGGAAGAGTCCCAAGCTATGCCGTGGACCAGCATGGCTACAGGGAGGGCTGAACCCCGAAGGCAACTGCGAGCTTCATGATCTTCTCGGCCCGGCCAAGGCGTGGAAGGTCCGAACCGTCCCGGATCACCCTGCCGTTGGCTTCGAAGTCGCTCATGAAGTCGGTAGCCCAGGCAACGTCCGACGGGGTGGGGCTGATGACCTCGTTGATTACGGTGGTCTGGTCGATTGCCAGGCACAGCTTGCCGGTCATGCCCATGGTCACAGTGATGCCGGTCTGCTCGCGCAGGATGGGGTGGTTGGTGCCGACCGTGGGGCCATCGATGGGGCCGGGCAGGTTGCCGACACGGCTGGCAACGACGAGCTTGGCGCGCGGGTAGGCCATGGCCTCGGGGGTGGCTGCCATGCCGGTGTCGCGGCGGAAGTCACCTGAACCGAACGCCAGGCGGAACGCGCCTTGGGCGCGGGCAATGTGGTTGGCTTCCTCGATGCCGAGGGCAGACTCAACCAGTGCAATCACGGGGGTCTTGCCGTCCATGCGGTGGTAGGACTCCGTAACCTGGTCCGCGGACTCGGTCTTGGCGAGCATCACTCCGAGCAGGCCCGGGGTGCCGCGGAGGCCGGCGAGGTCGTCTGCCCAAAAGGGGCTGGTGGCGTCATTGATGCGAACCCAGGCCTGACCGCCGGACCTCAGCCAATTCACGACATTCTCGCGGGCCGTGTCCTTCTGGGATGGGTCAACAGCGTCTTCGATGTCCAGGATGATGGCGTCTGCCCGTGAACCCGCGGATTCGTCAAAAAGTTCCGTCTTCATGGCGTTCACGAGGAGCCAGGAGCGGGCGATATCGGCGGGAATATTGCGGGTAGGCCGAATGGATTCGGCGGCGATGCTAGACGTCATGTATCTACCGTATCCGGCAAGCGGCCCGGAGGGCGAAGAAATCTGCCCGGTTGTGAGGATCAATACGAACTAAAGCCCTTATGACTGTGCCCTCCCCCAGTATGACTGTCCGACGGCGGCACGCGGCTTTCGTTTCCAGCGCACCCCGCGCGGTGGGTCATTGAACTCAAGAGCGTCGTCATTGGGGTCAGCAGTGTCGTCATTCGGCTCAACAGTGTCGTCATTCGGCTCAACATGCACTTCATCCGGCTCAACGCTGCGACTTTGTGTCCGTCGATTGCATTTCATGGCTTCGCGTTGCGCCCGGTTGCCCGCTGTTTCAGAGCGTTTCCCGCTGTTTCCCGCGGTTTCCCGCGGTTTCCCACCGTGACCACGGCGCTTTCCACGGGCCACCCGGATGGGCTTACATCGTTCCCAAGCCGGTGAACATACGGCTCCCCAACCGAAACACAATCACTCGAAAGTAGCTCCCATGAAACTGCACTTGCCCCTGCTGAGCGTCGCGGCCGCCGTCGTACTAGCGCTGACGGTGTCCGGCTGCGGCGGTGCAGCCGAAGCCGGACAAGCCAACCAACCCGGCAACGAGGTCAAGGAACTCCGCTACCAAGGCTCGGCCAACAACGTGACCTTCCCTGAGCTTGCTGCGGACCTCGGATACCTGGGCGATCTGAAGCTGAACTGGGTGGGCAACACCACCAGCGGCCCGCAGGACATCCAGTCCGCGGCTACCAACCAGACGGACTTCGGCGGCGCATTCTCCGGAGCCGTGGTGAAGCTCATCGAAGCGGGCGCCCCTGTGAAGGCCGTGGTCAATTACTACGGCTCGGACGAGAAGACCTTCAACGGCTATTACGTGAAGGCGGACAGCTCCATCAAGGGACCCCGTGACCTGATTGGCAAGAAGATCGCAGTCAACACACTGGGCGCACACCACGAGGCGGTCATCAATACGTACCTGACGCAGAACGGTCTCAGCCCGGACGAGATCAAGCAGGTCCAGCTCGTCCCCTTGGCACCGAACGATACGGAGGAAGCCATCCGCCGAGGCCAGGTGGACGCGGGCACCCTTGGCGGAGTGCTGCAGGACAGGGCCGTTGGGGCCGGCGGACTACGTTCACTGTTCAGCGATGTGCAGTTGTTCGGCAACTTTGCAGGCGGCCAGATCGTGCTCCGGAACGACTTCATCGAAAAGAACCCAAACACCACCCGCACGTTCACTACCGGCGTTGCCAAAGCCATCAAATGGGCAGCGGAAACACCGCGCGACGAAGTCATTGCCCGCTTCACCAAGATCATCGAAAACCGCGGACGCAATGAGAGCACGGCCAACCTGAAGTTCTGGAAGAGCCCTGGGGTTCCGGACAGCGGTGTGATCAAGGACGAGGACTTTACCCGCTGGGAGGCGTGGCTGAACTCTGCCGGGATCGTGAAGGACAAGCTCACGCCGTCCAAGTACTACACCAACGAATTCAACGATCTCGCCGGTGCCACGAACGGCACAGCTACTGACCCAGCCAAGACTGACGCAGCCAGGAAGGGATAGCCATGACAGCCAAAATCAGCCTCCGCAATGTGACCAAGCAATTCACGGTCCGGGCTACGAAGTCCACTGCCGCAACGACGCTCACGGCCATCGATTCGCTGAGCCTGGACGTGCGCGACGGCGAGTTCCTCACCTTGGTAGGGCCAAGCGGTTCCGGCAAGACCACCCTGCTTGACTTGCTCGCGGGTCTCTCAACGCCCACGTCCGGGGAGGTTCTCGTTGACGGCAAGCCCGTGACGGGTCCCGGCAAGGACCGCGCCGTGGTGTTCCAGCAGTACGCACTGTTCCCTTGGCGGACAGCTTCGGCCAACGTGTCCATCGGCCTGGAAGGACCAGGGCCGGACGGCAGGAAATTGAACCGGCGCGAACGGGCAGCCAAGGCCAGGGAGTACTTGTCACTCGTCGGGCTGGCCGGGTTCGAGGACCGCTATCCCCATGAGCTCTCCGGGGGCATGAAGCAACGGGTCGCGATTGCCCGCAGCCTGGCTTACGAGCCCGACGTCCTGCTGATGGACGAGCCTTTCGCGGCATTGGACGCCCAAACCCGCGAGCAGTTGCAAGACGAACTGCTGCGCATCTGGAAGGCCACCGGCAAGACCATCGTGTTCATCACCCACGGCATTGACGAGGCCGTCTACCTCGGCGGGCGCGTGGCAGTTCTGAGCGCCCGTCCCGGCCGCCTGAAGGAAATTGTGGACATCAACATCCCCGATCGCGACGGGGAGGACGACATCCGCTCCCACCCGGCGTTCGTCGAGCACCGGCACGAGGTATGGACGCTCCTGCACGATGAGGTCCGTCGCGCGCAGGACGCCGGGCACCGGAAGATCCTCCCGGACGGCAGCGCACCGGATGAACCGTCAACCCTGACCAAAGAGGGAACCGCCACCAATGAAAGGACTGCGGCCTGATGAGCACCACATTGACGCAGACAGAAACCGCGGCGGCAGCGCGCAAGGCAAGCATCACCACCGAGCCGGGTAACGCCGTCGGACCTTCCGGTACTGCTGCCGCACCCGCCCGGGACGGTAACGCGCAACGTTCGACGCCGGTCCTCGCCACCGTGCGCAGGGTTACGGCAGCAGCCGGTTCAGGCGTGTGGAAGTCCGCCGGCATCCTGGCCTTCCTGGCGCTGTGGGAATTCGGCCCGACGTATCTGGCCAGCCCGTCCACCAGGGTATTCCTGCCACCGTTGCACGACGTGCTGTTGGCATGGGGCAAGCTCTTTGAAGCCGGCACCATCCAAGGCCACATCGCGGCCAGCCTCACCAGGTCAGTCACCGGTTTCGGCGCGGCCCTCGTTGCAGGTGTGTTGCTGGGACTACTGATCGCCTGGTACGGACGGCTCAACGCAGTCCTCAACCCCTTGCTGGAGCTCTTCCGCAATACGGCCGCCCTGGCCCTGCTGCCTGTGTTCACTCTGCTGCTGGGAATCGGCGAGGAATCCAAGATCAGCATCGTGGCTTACGCGGCCTTCTTCCCGGTGCTGCTGAACACGATCGCCGGAGTGAAAACCGTGGATCCGTTGCTCATACGGGCTGCGCGCTCGCTGGGACTGAACAGTTTCCGACTCTTCCAGAAAGTCATCCTGCCATCCGCCGTACCCACGATCTTCACTGGTATCCGCATGGCCGGCACTGCGTCAATCCTGGTGCTGATTGCCGCCGAAATGGTCGGCGCCAAGGCCGGACTTGGCTACTTGATCGTGAACGCGCAGAGCAGCTTCCTGATCCCTGATATGTACGCGGGCATCCTGACAGTCTCGCTGCTGGGCCTTGGCGTGAACTTCCTGCTGGTCGCCTTGGAACGCCACTTCTCCCGCTGGCGGACGGCAGTAGGCGCGGACGCCCCCTGAAAACCACCCCTGTGGCACCCGCCACAACCCATCACAAAGTAAGGAAAGAACAATGACCCTCATTACCGAAACCAAGCTTGAATTTGCCAAGCTGGGCTCCCGCATCGGCGCGGAAATCCGGGGACTCGATATCAGTGGAGACCTCAGCGAGGACACGATCGCCCAGATCCGGGGCGCGCTGAACGAGCACAAGGCCCTGGTATTCCGGGAGGCCAACATCCTCACAGACGAAGCCCAGGTGAAGTTCGCCAGCCATTTCGGACCGCTTACCAAGGCCCATCCCACGGTTGCGTCCGTGGAAGGTGAAGAAAACGTCTTGCCGGTGGACAGTGAGAACGGCTCCGCGAATAACTGGCACACGGACGTTACTTTCGTGGTCAATCCGCCGCAGGCCTCCACACTGCGGAGCATCGACCTGCCTGCCTATGGCGGGGAGACGCTCATCGCTTCCTCCGCTGGCGCCTACCAGGACCTGCCGGAGGAACTGCGCAACTTCGCGGACACCCTCTGGGCCATCCACACCAACGATTACGACTACTCCGTGCCCAAGAACCTTGAGCACCAGAATGCCGAGGAGCGCCGTAAGGAGTTCACCCGCCTGAAGTTCGAAACCGCCCACCCCGTGGTGCGGGTCCACCCGTTGACCGGCGAGCGCGGATTGTTCATTGGGGGCTTCGCGCAGCGGCTTCGGATCGTTGGCTTGTCCAACACAGAATCCCGGGACATCATCAGGCTGCTGCAGGCTTATGTGACGCGCCCGGAGAACGTGGTGCGGGTGAATTGGGAGCCCAACCAGGTTGTCTTGTTCGACAACCGGATCACCCAGCACTACGCCCCGGACAACTACGATGGGCAGCCGCGCAAGCTCAATCGCGTCACCATTGCCGGCGACATTCCCGTGAGCATCGACGGCAAGGCAAGCCAGGCCATCCAGGGTGATTCAAGCACCTACTCGGTGGTGGCCCCGGTCGCTCGCGTTTCGTAGGGGCCCGTATGTGTTGCTGTTGTAGCCCATCTGAGTCGCAGTTAAGCGCGTTTTGAGACGTCATAACGCGCACACCTGCGACTCAGTTGGGTAAAACGCGCGTTAGGGGATGTTGCTTCCCCGGGCCGCCACCCACAGGCCGTACCACTCCTCCCTGGACATGGCGGCAGCCACGGAGGCGGCATCAGAGCAGGCAGCGATCCGCCCGGGGTTGGTGGTTCCCAGCACGGGAGAGATCCGCGCCGGATGCCGCATCAGCCACCCCAGCAGTACCGATTCAGGCGTAGTGCCTTTCTCCCGCGCGAGCCGCTGAAGCATTTCAGCCGTAGCGGACTCGGCCGGCGACATTTCCCCGGACGGCGCCCCTGTGTAGCGCCCTTGAGCCAGGGAGCCGTAGGCCTGGAGCTCAATCCCCTTGGCCATGCATAGCTCCAGGGTCCCATGCGGAAAGTTGAAGCCCAGCCCGTCCGCATGGTTGACCAGTACGGTGCTTTCCAGCCAGTCCCGCCGCAGCAGGCTCATCTCCAGTTGGTTGGCGATGATGGGCATCTCAAGGGAGTCCTGCAGGAACTCGATCTGCGCGCCGGACATGTTGGACACACCCAGCTGCCGCACCTTGCCTTCCGTAACAAGCTGCCCGACGGCGTCCGCCACCTCGCGGGGATCCATCAAGGGATCCGGGCGGTGCAGGAGAAGGACGTCTACGTAATCCGTTTGAAGGCGCTTCAGGCTTTCATTGACCCGTTCAAGGATGGCTTCCCGGCTGAGGTCGTAGTGCGTGTCCAGCCCGCGCTCCCCCAGCCTGATCCCGCATTTGGTTTGCAGCAGGATCTTCCCGCGCAGGCCCTGCGAACGGGCGAGGACTTCCCCGAAGACGGCTTCGGACTTGCCGCTGCGGTAGATGTCAGCATGATCGAACAATTCAATGCCGATACCTTGTGCTGCCTCGATGACTGCGGCAGCCTGTTCAATCTCCGCGGCACCATAGGACGTTCCGTCCCAGGGACCGCCAAGACCCATGCAGCCGTAGATCAGGCGCCCGCGCCCGTTCGCATTATTCATCCATGTATTCAATCAGTTGGCTGCCCGGCGCTTACGCGTCGCGGACCACCCAGGCAGTGGTGTCGGCCGGGAGCAGGCCGCCTTCCAGCGGTCCGCTGCTCACGACGACGGTGCCCGCCGGAAGCGCGAAGGGCTCGCTTCCGAAGTTGGTTACCGTTTCCCAACCGCCCGGACGGCTAAAGTGCAGAACGTCCTGGTTTCCGGTCTCAACCCATTCGAGTTCCTCGTCGTTCTGCAGTTCCCTGCGCAGGCGCAGTGCTTTGCGGTAGAGCTCCAGCGTTGAGCCTTCACGTCCTTCCTGCTCGGACACCGCGTACTTGGCGAACCATTCCGGCTGCGGCAGGTGTGCCTTGCCTTCTCCGAAGCCAAAGGAGGGTCCTTCTGCGGTCCACGGCAGCGGAACGCGGCAACCATCGCGGCCGATCTCCACGCCTGGGTTGCGGTAGAAGGACGGGTCCTGCCGCTCGGAGTCCGGAATTTCGGTTACTTCCTGCAGGCCAAGCTCTTCGCCTTGGTAAAGGTAGGCGGAGCCGGGTAGCGCGAGGAGCAGCAGCGTGGCGGCGCGGGCACGACGCAAGCCCAGTTCGACGTCGAGCTCTTCCGCCGGCGCGCCGGCCAGCAGCCAGCCTTTGCCGTCCTGGCCCTTTGGCTTGCTGGCCGAGACATCCTGGGCGGCGTTGGTTCCCTTGGCAACTGAACCGCCCTTGGGCAGTCCATAGCGGGTGGCGTGCCGAACGACGTCGTGGTTGGAGAACACCCAGGTGGAGGACGCCCCGGTTTCCTTGGCCGCGATCAGGTTTTCCGTGATGATGGTCCGGAAGGAAGGCGCATCGAAGTCGGCCTGCAGGAGGTCGAAGTTGAAGGCTTGGCCCAGTCCCTCAGGGCTGGCATAGCGGGCGCGACGCGATTCGTGGACCCAGGCCTCTGCTACTGCAGTGCGCGGCGGGTTGTACTCGTTGAAGAGCTTTCGCCACTCCGCGTAGACCTCGTGGACTTCGTCGCGGTCCCAGAACGGGTGTGACCCGTCTACGAAGCCGTCCGTGCCGTGGGCCCGGGCCTCGAGGTCTGCCTTCATCGGCAACGGCTCGGAGAGATCCTTGGCCATGCCGTGTGCGACGTCGATGCGGAAGCCGTCCACGCCGCGGTCGGACCAGAACCGCAGGGTCTTCAGGAAGTCCTCGCGAACCTCGGAGTTGTCCCAATTGAAGTCGGGCTGCTCCTTGGCGAAGATGTGCATGTACCACTGTCCGGGAGTGCCATCGGGCTCGGTGATGCGTTCCCAGACCGGTCCGCCAAACACGGAGTCCCAATCCGAGGGCGGAAGCTCGCCGTTTTTCCCCTTGCCGTCACGGAAGATGTAGCGTTCCCGCGCTGCAGAACCCTTGGGCGATGCCAGGGCCTCCTTGAACCATTCATGGCGGTCCGAAGAGTGGTTGGGCACGATATCGGCCACCAGCTTGATGCCGGCGGCATGCAGTGCTGCGGCCATCTCATCGAAATCTTCAAGCGTCCCCAGCTTGGGGTCCACGTTGCGGTAGTCATCGACGTCGTAGCCACCATCCGCAAGCGCCGACGGGTAGAACGGGCTCAGCCAAACGGCGTCGATCCCCAGTTCCTTCAGGTACGGGACCTTGGCGGTGATGCCCTTGAGGTCACCGATGCCGTCGCCGTTGGAATCGGAGAAGCTGCGCGGGTAGATCTGGTAAACAGCCGCCTGGCGCCACCAGTTGGGATCAGCCATTCGCTCTGCGTCGGTACGGTGTGCCTGAGTGGCGGAAGTGCTCACGAAACTCCTTTGATTTAGAATCTAAATTTATATCCCGGACCAGTATGAAACGCTGGGCACGGAAGGTCAACATCCACTAGCCCTTAACGGCACCTTGTGTCACGCCAGCCATGACCCACCTCTGCGTGAAGAGGTACGCGACGATCGCGGGCGCCATCGCCATCAGGTAGGAGGCGAAAGACACGTGGTAGTTGTTGCTGAACTGCGTTTGAAACAGGTTTTGCCGTACCGGCAGGGTCTGCAGCGCCGGATCGGAAATGATCAACGACGGCATCATGAAGTCATTCCAGGCATAGAGGAAGGCGAAGATACCCACCGTGGCGCTCATCGGCGCCAACAGCGGGAAGATCAGCTTCCAGAATGTCTGCCATGTCGTAGCGCCATCGATCCGGGCACTCTCTTCCAGTTCCATGGGTATGGAACGCAGGAATGCGGTGAAGAGCAGCACGCTGAAGCTCAGTTGGAACATGGTGGCCAGGAGGATAACGCCGAACGGGTTGTCCAGCCCAAGACGACCGGTGAGCTGGATCTGCGGCAATGCAACCACCGGGAACGGAATGAACATCGCTCCGAGAAGATAGAAGAACGAGTACCTGAACAACCGGCGTTCCCAGTTGCGCACAAT
Source organism: Arthrobacter sp. 1088 (assembly GCF_031455315.1). Classification (NCBI taxonomy): domain Bacteria; kingdom Bacillati; phylum Actinomycetota; class Actinomycetes; order Micrococcales; family Micrococcaceae; genus Arthrobacter; species Arthrobacter sp. 1088. The sequence continues at coordinate 442,476 of NZ_JAVDSM010000001.1, read as the reverse complement.
CGCATAGGAGGCGAATGCAGCAAGGACGATGGTGGCGAGGACAGTCCCTGCAGTCACCAGCAATGACATCGCGGCACCGACGGGAAAGTTCGTCAGGGTCCAGGCCTGGATGAAACCGTCGAGGCTGAAGGGGGCGGGAAATGAGAAGGCGTTGCCATCCACAGCCTGCCCCTGGGTCTTGAAGGCCATGGACACCGTGACATAGAGGGGAAGCAGCACGGTCACTGCGCACAGGACGAGCACCGTGGTTGCCGGCCAGTTGACCCGTTCGATCGCCGGAGCCGACCGCCGTCGGCTGGTTGGAGCGGTGATGGTTTCAACGTGGGAGGAGTCCTCGATTGCGAGGGTGGTTTGTTTGGTCATCAGAGTGCATTCCGTCCGCGAGTCAGCGAAAGCTGCAGGAGTGAGATAAGGATGGCGACCACGAAGAAGATCGTCGCATTGGCCATCTGGTAGGCGTAGTCGCCGCCATTGAAGCCGGCAATGACAGTCATCGCAATGCTCCGGGTGGAGGTCCCGGGGCCGCCGTTCGTCAGCCCGACGATGATGTCGTAAGCATTCAGGAAGCCCTTGAACCCGAGAATGATGTTGATGACCACGTAACCGGCCACCAACGGAAGGGTGATCTTCAGCAGCTGCTGGAATTTGCCCGCGCCGTCGATTTCCGCGGCCTCATAGACGTCTCCGGGCACTGCAACAAGTCCCGCAATGTAGATGAGCAGTGCGCCGGGTACCGCCTGCCATGCTGTGACAACCACAATCGCAATCCACGCGAGGTCCGGGTTTGCCAGGAGGCTGGTCTCCAACCAGGGGATCCCCGCCGCAGCTCCCGCGGCAGGCAAGGAGTTCGAGAACAGGAAATTGAACACGTAGGCGATGATGATGCCGGAAACCACCATCGGGATGACGAAAATGGTCCGCAGTGCCGACTTCATCCGGATGCGCGCGGTAAGGCCGACGGCAAGGAGGAAGGCGATCACGTTGACGGCGATCACTGTAACGATGGAGAAACCGAAGGTGAACAGGTAACTCTGCAGGATAGCGGGGTCGCTGAAGATCGCTATGTAGTTTGTCAGGCCGATGAACTCCCAATCACCAATTCCGATGGAGTCCGTGAAGCTGAAGAAGATACCGATGATGCCCGGAATCGTGATGGCTAGCGTGAACAGGATGAGGCTGGGTACCAGGAAAAAGTAGAAGATCGGTTCCACACGCCGCCTGCTGCGCTGCCCTTGGCGGCTCTGCCCGGATGTGGTTGAGGTGCTGATACTGGACATGATTCTGACTTCCTATGTTCTGCACTACTGGCGGAAGGCCAGGCGCGCCCAATCTGCGTCGAGTGTGCGGAGGGTGGATGCAGGGGACGCGCCGAACACGATTGCCTGCGTGTAGTTCATGATCGGTATGGTGCGCGGAACGAGTACCGAGGGGCCCTGGTAAACCTGCGATTTCTCGTAGTACTCCACCATTCCCTCGATCCGGGGATCCGGAACATTTGCAGAGTCCTTGGTGGGTGTGAAGCCCAACTGCGACTTGTTGTAGGCATCGATTACCTCTGGACGGTACAGGTACTCGAGGAAGGTGCGCGCAGCGTCCTTGTGCTTGGACGCCTCGGGAATCCAGGCCGCGAGGTCCACGTTGACCCGGACGCGCAGATCCTTGGGGTCCTCGGTCATCGGGAGGGGAAAGGTTCCGAGCTTGAGGTCCGGGGCGGTCTTGGCGATCTCGCTGAACGCCCAGGGCCCCTGCAGATACATAGCCGCCTTGCCCTGCGAGAAAGCAAGATTACCGTCACCGTAGGCGCGGCTTGCAGCATCCTTGTTGACGTAGTTCTTCGCTAGCGTCAGCATCTTCTCCACCGGCTGGTTGAAGTCCTTCTGGAATGACACCGGGGATTCCGGACCAACCTTCGTGCCCTCGGCAGCAAGCTTCCTGAAGAAGTCAATGGTGTCCACCTGCCCGCCTACGGAGTAGTCAAACCACCCCTGGGCGATCGTCCAGTCGTCCTTCCATGTGGCATAGAACGGCGTCACGCCAGCGGCTTTCAGCGCTTCACACGCCGCGATCATCTCGCTCCAGGTCTTCGGCACGGCGATGTTGTGCGCAGCGAAGATCTCCTTGTTGTAAATCACTGAGGACGCCATGACTGAGTAGGGCAGGGCACTGGTGCGCTCCGGATAGGAACCGTACTGGTCCATCAGCGGCTGGAGGTCTTCGCGGACGCGGGAGGCGGCCTGCGTGCCGGACAAGTCGCTCAACGCTCCGCGCTGGACGAAGCGGGACGTCTCCATGTTGTAGTTCGCAAGCGCGATGTCCGGTGGATTGCCGCGGACGAAACTCGCGGACACGACGTCGACGCCCGAGGTGTCCAGGACTACCTCGGTTTCGTTCTGGGAAGCGTTGTAGTCGGCAACCAGCTTGGTCATGAATCCGATTGCCTCCCGCTTGCTGAAGGTGAAGCGGATGGTCTCTTTGCCCGGTTCCCCGGTGCAGCCCGAGAGAAGGCCGGCCAGAAGAGCCAGACCCAGGCCCATCGCTGCCATGCGTTTCTTGCGCGTAGCTTTCACAGACTCCATAGTCCTTTCGTCTTGCGGACCCCCAGTGGCCGCTATGCCGTGGGGGGAGGTGGTCGTATTCGACCTCCACCGGAGTTTTGATAGGAGGTAAATTTATGACCTATCGCTAGTATTTAGTGAGGAGCGCCACATGGTCAAGCTTTGGGGGAAATACGTCGTCATCTAAATTTATGCACTAAATTTAGAGAGACCGCTCTATCACTCCGGTAGGCGGCTGAAAAGGTGGGAGCGCCGAATGCTGATCGGGATTGCGCCGTCAACACAGCTGGTTCGCAGGGTCAATGCCAGCGCGATGCTCAAGGCCATGCGTGGTGCCGGTGTGGTAACAGGCACAGAACTCATGGCTTCCACCGGACTCTCCCGCGCCACGGTCATTTCCATCTGCGACGAACTTGTCCGGCTCGGCTGGCTCCAGGAACTGGAAAACCAGCGGGGGGCCGGAGACTACATCAAGGGCAGGCCGGCACGCCGCTTTGTTTTCGACGACAACGCGGCCAGCGTGCTCGGAATCGACATCGGCGCCAATAAGATCACCGCCATAGTTGCCGACATGGCCGGAACACCTTTATCCCAGGTCACGATGCCCTTCCGCACGTACAACGTCTCTGCCAATGAGCGCGCAGATGTGCTGGACCGGATCGCAGCAGACGTCCTGAAAAAGGCCGGCGTACCTGCAGACTCGATCCTTGCAGTGTCTGTGGGAGTTGCTGCCCCGGTAAGCCGCGACGGCGAGGTCCTCACCGTCCAGGAATTCTGGAAATCCTTCGATGTCCGCGGGATTGTTGCAGAGCGGCATGGCTGGCAGGTACTCGTGGAAAACGACGCCAACCTCGCAGCCCTCGCGGAACGGTGGCAGGGCACCGCGCAGGGAGTCGACAACCTCGTGGTTATGCTGGCAGGCGACCGCCTGGGTTCCGGAATCCTCGAATCCGGCCGTTTGCTCCACGGGCAGCTTGGCGGCTTTGGGGAACTGGGATACCTGGACACCGTTGACGGCGTGGGCGACACGTACGGCATCGCCCACTACGCCGTGCTGTGGGGGCGGGAAGCGCTTGACGATACCCCGACCACGAAGCTGCGGGAACTTTGCGGGGATGATCCTGCAGCGTTAACAGCGGAGATGGTTTTCAAGGCAGCCGCGGAAGGCGACCACGCCGCCCGTCAGGCCCTGGACCGTGTGGCGCACCGCATGGCCCGTGTCATCGGCTCGATCAGTACCTTGGTCAACCCTGAGCTGGTGGTTATTGCGGGAGCCGTCGCAGCCTCTGCCCATGCACTGATCCCAGCCATTGAAAAGCAGTTGCCGGACTTCACCTTCACTCCCCCGCGGCTGGCAACCTCCACCCTCGGTGACCGCATTGTGTCCCTCGGCGCGATCCGCCACGCCCTGGACTACGTCGAGGAGCACGCGCTGGACCTCTCCCCCTCGTCATTGCCGAAGCGCGCGGACGCCTCCTGATCGTGTCCAGCGCCCGACTGCAACCCGGGCCTGCGCGGTGCTATTCCGGCATTGACATGGTGCGCAAATCCAGCTGCCTCAGGACACGATCTGCCACTTCAGGATCAGTCCCGGGTTCATTACGTGCCTCCACCACTTCCTGACGGGCGGCATCCAGCGCGATCGTCTGCACGGCAATGGCAAGTTCACGGCCCCGCTTGCGTTTCTCCGCCGCTGACTCGTTGCGCAACGTCCCATCCAGCAGCTCTGCGTGGAGCCGGCGCATCTTTTCCTTGACCAGTGCCACTTTGTCCGCCGGGAGTTCCTTCATGAGCTCATGGTCCTTCAGCGCCGAGACTGCTGCCGACTGCGCACGTTTGGCCAGAACGCGTGCCGCGTCCTTTTCATGGGAACCGTCCTCCGTGGCTTTCAGGACCCGCATCAGCCAGGGAAGTGTCAGGCCCGGCAGTACCAACGTGGCCAGAAGCACGGCGCAGGCGATGACGAGGATTTCGTGCCGTGCGGGAAAGTCACTTCCATCAGGCAGGGTCACGGGGAGCGCCAAAGCGAGGGCCAGGGTGGCCAGCCCACGCATTCCACACCATGTCAGGATGAGTACTTCCTTGGGCGAGGTCGGCTGCAGCAGATTCCGCCGCCGATGGGCCGTGAGCGCAAGCAGCCCGAGCCATAGGTAGCGGACAACGAACACCAGGATGCAAATCACCACGGCAACGCCGATCATCCCGAAAATCGCCGTCCCCTCGTCACGGATGACGTGACGGATCTCCAAGCCCACCAGGCCGAAGGCCAGTCCGGTGGCCAGCAGCTCAACCACGTCCCAGAAGGCTGTCCGCGTAATGCGCTCAGCAGCGTCCTGCGGCCGCGCGTGGCGTTGCAGCTCCAGGGCAGTCACGACGACGGCCACCACACCTGATGCGTGCAGCTCTTCCGCCAGGATGTACGCAGCGAACGGAACCACAAGCGTGACCGCGCTGCGTGCCACCATGGACGTCACAAGCTTGGTGATGAACTTGGTCAGCCAGCCCATGGCGATGCCAATGACCACTGCCAAGGCAGCACCCACCACAAACTGCAGGATGACATTGGGGCCCACTTCGCTACCGGACACCGTGGCAGCGACTGCTGCCTGGAAGATCACGATTGCGGCGGCGTCATTGAAAAGGCCCTCGCTCTGCAGAACAGTAATGAGCCGCCTGGGCATGTGAACGCGGCCAGCCACTGACTCCACGGCAACGGGATCCGGCGGCGCCACCATGGCTCCCAAAGCAATCGCTGCCGGGATCCCGATACCAGGAATCATGAGCCACGCAGCACCAGCCACCACCGCGGTGGAAACCACCACCAAGGCGACAGCCATGAGTAGCAGCGTCCGCCACCGGACGCGGAAAACGGCCCAGGAACTCTTCTGCGCAGTGGCAAAGAGCAACGGCGGGAGGAAGATCGGCAGGATCAGCTCCGGCGAAATCTCAAACTCAGGAAAGCCGGGAATGAACGTCAGCGCAACAGCCAGGAGCAGCATCAGGACCGGATAAGGAAGCCGAAGCCTGTCCCCCAGGCCGACGGCCAGCACCGTGGCAAGCAGCAATCCGATAATGAGTGCCAGCTGATCCATGTTCCCGCTTCCCCAGAAGTTGTACGAGCTTCCCGCAGGCCTGGCCCACGGAAGCTACCTACCAACCTATCCCGGGGTCCGTAGATCCCTTGCCACGTCAATCCGTGGACCACGTCAATCCGTGGTCAGGGCGTCCACCACGTCAACGGTTCCATCCTTGAAAGTGATGGTCCGGTGGATAGTGCCGGGAAGTTCCAGGACGGCAGCGGCCACCAAAGCAACGTTGGCACGGGACGTCCCGGTGCCGTTGCCAGGGTTGGCCGGGTTGACTTCGATCAGCCCGGACGCCGGCTCCTCGGTCAAGGTTCCCGGTCCCAGCACCGTCCAGTCCAGGCCGCTACTGCGCAGGTAGTCATCGGCCACTGCTTTGGACTCTGCATAAGGGAAGAAAGGGTGGTCCTTGGGAATGCCATGATCCTTGGCACTGCCGATGTAGGACACCATCACGTAACGCTTAACGCCGGCTTCCTTGGCTGCGTCCATGGATCGGATGGCGGCGTCCCGGTCCACGGCATAGGTCCTGGCCGGGTTACCCCCACCGGCCCCCGCCGACCAGACCACGGCATTGTGGCCCTCGAGCGCCTGGGCGAGTTCCGCCGTCGTCGAGTTTTCCACGTCCAGCACTTGCGCAGTGGCTCCCGTCTCCGTGACATCTGCCACATGATCGGGATTCCGAATGAACGACGTGACATCGTGACCTTCGCCACTAAGAATCCGGGATAGATGAAGGGCCACTTTGCCGTGGCCGCCAATGATTGCGATTCGGCTCATGCACCCATTCTGTCCCAGATGGAAAGGTGGCGCGGTCGGGCAAATGAAAAGACCCCGCAGATGATACCTGCGGGGTCTTGCTCTGTAGCGGTGGGGAGGCTCGATCTCCCGACCTCACGATTATGAGTCGTGCGCTCTAACCAACTGAGCTACACCGCCACGAATGAGAAAAACCTGTGTCAAGCCGGTCAAAACCGCCTTGACACAGGCCCTCATTCAGAGCCCCCCACCGGAATCGATCCGGTGACCTCGTTCTTACCAAGAACGCGCTCTACCACTGAGCTAGGGGGGCAACGAGTAAATACTCTACCGGACGTTTTCAGAAGCTACAAATCGGCGAAAATCCGGGGAAAAACGGCGCCGACACAATTTGCGCAGACGCCGTTTTCCTGATCCAGATACCGTCCAAATCAGGGCAGCCGGAGCACCTGTCCGGGGTAGATGAGATCCGGGTTGGGCACTGTGTCAGCATTCGTTGCGATCAGGGCTCCGAGGTCCACCCCGAACTGCGCAGCGATGCCGCTCATCGTATCGCCGGGCTCCACCACCACCTCCGTGACGCGCGGGGCGACTGGACCACGTTGTCCTGCCTCGGCAGCGGCCTCAGAGGCCGCCTGGCGGGCCACTGGCTGAACCTCAGGGGCTTCCGGCTCCAAGCCCGCCTGCTCGGCGATCCCAGCGCCTGCAGCGTTGGCCGCCGCCTGCTGTTCGGCGGCCTGGGCTGCGGCAGCTTCCGCGGCCGCCTTGCTCGAAGCAGAAGCATCGACGGCGGCAGCATCCTCTGCCGCCTGGTCCACAGCGGAGCGGTCCACAGCGGAGGGGTGGGCAGCGGAGCGGTCGGCAGCGGGTTGGTCGGCAGGATCAACGGAGGTGTCCGGCGCGGCGGCCGCACCCTGGTTCCTGTGATCCTTTTCACCGGCATCCACCACGCTGGCATCCGGGACACTGGCATCCGGGCTTGGGTGATGTTTCTCACCACGGCCCAGGTTCTTCTTCAAGTTGTCGAGCAATCCCATCGGAACCCTCCTACATTCAGCTTGCGACCCTCAGGCTCTTCGCAGCTACGCCACTCGTAGCACCTCGATCGTACGGCGGCACTCCGGCCGTTCCAAGGCTTCCAGGACCTCCGCAGAAATCCCGGTCTTGTTCGAAATACCCGTCGTTCAAGGCCCCGTATATCGAACAAGGCCCGGAATTGACGGGTTAAACGCCACAGGGGGCCGGCCCGAAAGCCGACCCCCTGACGGGAACTACTTAGTGTTTACCACTTGACCAGTGTTTACCATTTGCCCTTGCGGTTGAAGTCGCGGTGTCCGCCTTCGCCACCGCTGCGGGGCTTGCGGGCGCCGTCGCCGTGTCCGCCGAAGCGGGAGCCGCTGGCCTGGCCGCGGTCACGATCGCCGAAGCTGCCTGCAGTGCGCTCGGAGCGGTCGCTGTACGTGCGGCCGCCGCGGTCGGCAGAGGAACGCTCGCCACCTTCGGACTTGCGGAAGTCCTTCTTGAAGCCACCGCTGCCCTTGAAGTTGCCGCCACCACGGTTTTCGCGGTCGCCGTAGCCACCACGGCCACCGGCGCCACCACCGGCGTAGCTGCCACGGTCGCTGTTGGGCCTGCGTCCGTTGTCCAGCTCAAGGTGGATCAGTTCGCCACCAATGCGGGTGCGGGACAGTGCGCGCAACTGCTCGGGGCTGAGGTCTGCCGGGAGCTCCACCAGGGAGTGGTCCGAGCGGATGTCGATGCCACCGATTTGTGCGGAGGAGATGCCACCTTCGTTGGCAATGGCGCCCACGATGGAGCCCGGCATGACGCGCTGACGGCGTCCGACGGCGATCCGGTAGGTGGCGTTGCCCTCGGTGAGTGCACGGGTCGGGCCACGGGAGCCGAAGCCATCCTTGGAGCGCTCGCGCTTCTGGTACTCAGGAGCTGCAGGCAGTTCCTTGACCAGCAGCGGCTGTCCGCCCTGTGCCATGACGGCCAGTGCAGCGGCGATCTCCGAGGCCGGTACGTTGTGCTCTTCCTCGTAGGAGGAGATGAGGTCGCGGAATGCTGCAACATCCTCGGACTCGAGGGTCTCGGTGATGCGTTCAGCGAACTTGCCCAGGCGCAGCGTGTTCACGGTCTCGGCCGTGGGCAGGTGCATCTGCTCCACCGGTTGGCGCGTAGCCTTCTCAATGGAACGCAGCAGGTACTTCTCCCGCGGCGTCATGAACAGGATCGCGTCACCGGAACGGCCTGCACGGCCGGTACGGCCGATGCGGTGGACGTAGGACTCGGTGTCGTGGGGGATGTCGTAGTTGATGACGTGGCTGATGCGCTCAACGTCAAGGCCACGGGCTGCGACGTCGGTAGCAACCAGGATGTCGATGCGGCCTTCCTTCAGCGCGTCAACAGTGCGTTCGCGCTGCTGCTGCGGGATGTCGCCGTTGATGGCGGCAGCCTGGAAGCCACGGGCCTTCAGCTTGTCGGCGAGGTCCTCGGTTGCCATTTTGGTGCGCACGAAGGCGATGACGCCGTCGAAGTCTTCAACCTCGAGGATGCGGGTCAGGGCGTCCAGCTTGTGCGGGCCCATGACCTGGAGGTAACGCTGCTTGGTGTTGGCACCGGTGGTGGTCTTGGACTTCACCGAGATTTCAGCAGGGTTGTTCAGGTACTGCTTGGACATGCGGCGGATCTGGCCCGGCATGGTGGCAGAGAACAGTGCAACCTGGCGGGTTTCCGGAGTCTGCTGGAAGATCTGCTCCACGTCGTCGGCGAAGCCCATGCGCAGCATCTCGTCAGCTTCATCCAGCACCAGGTACTGGAGTTCGGAGAGGTCCAGGGAGCCCTTGGCAATGTGGTCGATCACACGGCCGGGGGTACCGACAACAACCTGTGCACCGCGGCGAAGGCCGGCCAGCTGGGGACCGTAAGCGGAACCACCGTAAACGGGAAGCACGGTGAAGTCGTCAATGTGCTTGGCGTAGGAAGTGAACGCTTCAGCAACCTGGAGGGCGAGTTCACGCGTCGGCGCCAGGACCAATGCCTGGGTCTTGCGGGACGGGCCGTTGAGGTCGTGCAGCTCCGCCAGGCGGGACAGAGCAGGGACAGCGAAGGCTGCAGTCTTGCCGGTACCGGTCTGGGCCAGGCCGACGACGTCGCGGCCTTCGAGGAGCAGCGGGATGGTGGCTGCCTGGATGGGGGACGGCTTTTCATACCCGACATCCTGCAGTGCGGCCAGAACGCGGCCATCGATGCCAAGATCGACGAAGCGGACGCCTTCTTCTTCCTCGTCTTCCACCTTGGGGGCAGAAGCTTCGGTGAAGGTGGGGGCTGCAGACTCGGGTGCAGCGTTCTCGACGGGGGCAGCGGCGGCGGCCGGTGCTTCTACTGCGGTGCCTTCAGCGGCGGTCTCTGCTACGTCAGCAGACTCAGCGTTGGGGGCGTCGAAGTTTTCGTTGAGATTTTCGGTCATAGGGGGAAATTCCTCATCCATAGGGCAGTCGGCGCGGCCCGGTTGGGCTTGGCCGCATTACTCGTCGCGAAGAGCCAGGCAAAGGTGCCCTGCTTTCGCAAGAAGTCCGGCGCTATCGCAATCCCATGGCAGGACTTCCCGCTGCATCTCTTGGCTGCTATCCCAGCAGTCTGTACAGCGTTTTCTTTAGCCGGCTCTCCCTATGAAAATGCCCGCACACATTTGCGGGCCCCAACACTTACCAGTCCTGCCTCAAGAATTGGGCAGGATAAAGGGATTTCCGGAGTGGGGGATATTTCAAGTGTAGGGCACAGAGTGCCATCACCGCGAGTTGAGTGCTGATGGAGACCAAGTGAGCTTGAGCACACCCGGACTCCTCGGCTACTCCATGCAGTCTCCATGAAGTCTCCAGGCAGCACCCCAACAGGCCCGGCAGCCCGTTCAAGAAGGCTTAGAACCCGTTTCGCCGAAGGACTTTCTCGAACTTCCCGTGGTATTCGTCCTGAAGCCGGATCTCCCCGTCCGCCTCGGCATCGAGCAGGGTTTGCACCATGTCCGGCGTGGGCTCGCTGAACCACTGGCCAACAGTAATGCCGTGCTTCGGTACGAACAGCTGGTGAATGTGGTCTCCCGCGGAGACCGTCCCCGTCTTGATCACACGCAGGTAGGTTCCAACCCGCCCGGCCTGCGTGAATCGCTTCACCCATTGCGGCTCGTCCAGCAAGCGCTGGAAGGTGGCGCACGGGACGCGCGGTGACGTTACCTCCACCTCCACCTCCAGCCCGATCTTCCAACGTTCACCAATGACGGCTCCCGTGGTCTCGATTCCCTCCACGCGCAGGTTCTCCCCGAAGACGCCGGCTGGAAGCTCACGATCCAGTGCGGCCGACCAGTAATCGGCATCCGCCTGGGAATAGGCATACAAGGCCTGGTCTTCACCGCCGTGATCGAACCTGTTGGCCTGGACGTCGCCGTGTACGCCGAGCTTGTGGATCTTCACGGGGCCTTCCACAGGACGCTTATCTATCGCCGTGACGCCAACGCTTCCTTCCGGGTCCGGCAACAACTGGTGGACACGGCAGACAGCGAGGAGGGATGCGGTGTTCATGGACAACAGTTTACGGACGGGGAACCGGATTAAGGATCAAACCGGTAACCCATTCCCGCTTCAGTGTGCAGGTGCCGCGGCGCGGCCGGGTCCCGCTCCAGCTTTCGCCGCAACTGGGCAATATACACCCGCAGATATTGCGTCTCCTTGGCATAGGCCTGACCCCAGACCTGGGTCAGGATCTGCTGCTGGCTCACCAGCTTCCCCTTGTTCCGGACCAACAACTCCAGGATGTTCCACTCGGTGGGCGTCAGCCTCACCTCTGACCCGTCCTTCACGATCTTCTTGCCCGCCAGGTCCACCATGAAGTCCGACGTCGCCAAGGTAGGTTCCTCCCGATCGGTAAGGACCCGGCGCGAGGCAACCCGAAGCCGCGCAAGCAGCTCATCCAGTCCGAAGGGCTTGGTCACGTAGTCGTCCGCACCGGCGTCGAGCGCTTCAACTTTGTCCTCCGAGGCATGCCGGGCGGACAGCACGATGATGGGCATGCTGCTCCACCCACGGATGCGGCGGATGATCTCCACCCCGTCCATGTCCGGCAATCCAAGATCCAGCACAACAATGTTCACGCTTTGTCTCGCCACGGCGTTCAAGGCATCGGCGCCGTTTCCAACGGTCATTGCCTGGTACCCGTGGGCCTGCAGGGTGACCTGCATGGCCCGTGCGATCTGGGCTTCGTCCTCAACTATCAGCACACGGGTCATGCCCTGCCTCCCCCATGACCGGTCCACAGCGGCAACGTAACCACCATGGTCAAGCCGCCACCTGGCGTCGGCTCCGCCATGAGCGTGCCGCCCATGGCTTCCGTGAAGCCTTTGGCCACCGCAAGTCCCAACCCGATTCCACCGCCCGCGCCGCCTGCCGGGGCCGGCGAATCGCCAAGCCGCTGGAAGGGCTGGAACATCTCAAGCACCTCGTTGTGTCCCACCCCGCTGCCATGGTCCACGATCCTCAGTTCGCTGGCAGGCTTGTCCCCCACCGTTATCCCGGCACCCGCACGCGCAGTCAGGACAACGTCCGAACCAGGTGCGTACTTCACCGCGTTTTCAACGATGTTCGCAACGACGCTCTCCAACATGCCGGCGTCGGCTGTTACGGGCGGCAGGTTGGGTTGCAACTCGCTGCGTATCCGATCCTTCGGGATCCCGCGAAGTGCCTCGGGCAATATTTCGGTCCAGGTGGTGCCCGCGAGCAAAGGGTTCACGGCATCGGCGGTAATGCGCGACATATCCAGCAGGTTGTCCACCAAATGGTCAAGGCGGTCGGCATAATTCTCGATCGTCTCCAACAACTCCTTCTCCACGTCCGGAGGGAACTGGACCTCTTCCTGCCGCAAGCTGCTCACAGCCAGTTTGATTCCGGCCAACGGCGTCCTCAAATCATGGGAAACGGCGCGAAGGATAGACGTCCGCATCTTGTTTCCCTCGGCCAGGCGAAGGTTGTCCCGCCGGCTCTTGACCAGCTGCTGCCGCTCACGCACAGCCACCACAAACGCTCCGAAGGCCGCCAGCAGACGCTGGTGTTGGGAGGACAGCGCACCACCGCGCAACAACAGCGTGTAGTGGGGATCGACGACGGCGGCATGGTCCGCGGCAGCATGGGTCACCGGCGGATTGGGGCCGGCGCTCGCAAGAATCCGCCACTGCGGCGGTGCTCCCGGCACTGTGACGCTGTCCGGTCCCGGCGATCCCAAGAGCGTCACAGCCTCCATGCCGAGATTTCCGCGGACTTTCTCCAGGAAGGATTCAAGGCTGCCGTCAGAGCTGAGGATGCGCAGTGCCAACTCGCTCAAGGCAGTGGCCTCGGCCTCGGACCTCGCAGCCTCCTGGGCCCTGCGGCTTGCCAGTCCCACCGCGAGCGCAACGCCGCAAGCCACGGCCAGGAAAACCACCAGGGTAAACAGGGTGGTTGGATCAGCGATGGACAGGGAGCCCACGGGTTCGGCGGAAAAATAGTTCAGCAGGAAACTACCCAGGACCGCCGCGACCACGGCGGGCCACAGGCCTCCGATTGCGGCAACGGCCACGGCCGCTGCCAGCTGAAGGAGCATGATCATGGCGAAGTTTCGGAAGCCCAAAACGGTGACCATGACTTCGACGCCCGGCGGCAACAGCAAGGCAAGGACAAGGCCCGTTACAACGCGTCCACGGCCGATGCCCCGAACAGCGGGAAGGCGCAGCAGAACGGCGTCGGAGTCGCTGCTTTGTGCTTCAGGAGCTGGCATGGCTACATCCTTCCACGGTTGGCAAGATGGGCAGTTCTGCCCACCTTCGGATGACAGCAGTGCCCGCGCCCCGCTCAAGGACTAGGCTTGCTTTCAGCATCTGGTCCGGCATGGCGCCGGACAATCCAACGGTCTATCCAGGGGGATATACATGGACCCGAACGAAGGCGCCGCAGGCAGCGGCGCTTCAGGAAACGGCGCGTCAGGAAACGGCGCGTCAGGCAGCGGTGCTGCAGGTGGTGGCCAAGGCCCGGACGCGGGCAAGAATCCGCCCAAGCCACCGCCGTGGCAGGTGCCCAAACCCGAGCTCCATCCCGAGCTGATCCCTCCAGCCAATGACGACACGGACAAAGCTCCTGGCGCATCCCAACCCGGCACATCCCAGCCAGGCTCTTCCAAGCCCGGCGCATCCCAGCCCGGCCCTTCCAAGCCAGCGCCAGGCCATCCGCTCCCCATCATTGACCCGTTCGCCAAGGAACGTGAACGCGAAGCAGCCCAAGCCGAGGCCCGGAAGAAGCGCTCCCGGCGCCGCACCGTCGTCGTGGGTCTGGGCGTGACGGCCCTTCTGGCCGGAACCATCACGGCCGTGGTCGCCAGCAGCGAACAAGAGGCTGACTACGCGCAGGTCTGTTTCAACGATGAAACCGGCGAGCGCGTGGACGATTCCCAGTGCAACAACAGCAGCTCGGATGGCCGCGGTTCCGCCATCTACGCCTGGTACTTCTACTCGCGGGGAGCCAGCGTGCCCGCTGTGGGACAGAACCGCAACTCCTACCCGAGCTACACGAAGACAGTTCCACAAGGCGCCAAGACGTCGACGGGCTACAGCACCAAGGGCGGCACAGTCAGCCGTGGCGGTTTTGGCAGCAGCTCCAAAAGCGGCGGAAGCTCGGGAGGTTAGGCGTGCGGCGTTTGCCCTCCGAGCCCAGGCCGGACTGGAAAAAGAAGATCGAAGAACAGGGCCTGGTCTTTTCGACCACCACCATGCCCGATGGCCGCAAAATCGAGTACTGGAACGAGTCGGCGTACTACGAATTCACCATGGACGAGGTGGAGACGCTCGAGAAGACTGCCGAGGACATGCACCTCATGTGCCTGGAAGCGGCAAAGTTCCTCGCCACCGGGGCCATGGGAGATATTGGCATCGGCCAACAGGCGCTGGAGCTTGCCGGTGAGTCGTTGCAGGCCGGGGACATGGATATCTATGGGCGCTTCGACTTCATCTATGACGGCAAGGGCGGGCCGGCGAAGATGCTGGAGTACAACGCCGACACGCCCACAGGCCTTATTGAAGCCTCCGTTGCCCAGTGGTTCTGGCTGCAGGATGTGTTTCCGGAAAAGGACCAGTGGAACGGTATCCATGAGGCGCTGATCCGGCAATGGAAAAAGCTGCAGTTCCGCACCGGGATGAGCACACTGCATGTGGCTCATTCGGAGGCCGAAGAGTCCGGCGAGGACTGGATGACTGCCGCCTACATGCGGGATGTGGCGAGCCAGGGTGGGTGGACGACCATCGGCATCAATATGTCGGATATCGGTTGGGACCCGAACCTGAACCGCTTTGTGGACCTGGACAATTTCATGATCAGCACCATGTTCAAGCTGTACCCGTGGGAACTGATGATGAAGGAACCTTTCGGACACCGTCTGCTGACGCGGGCGCATAACCCCCGGTGGGTAGAGCCGGCGTGGAAGATGCTGCTCTCCAACAAAGCCCTGCTGGCTGCCCTGTGGCACCTCTACCCCGGCCACGGGAACCTGCTGCCGGCCTACCTTGGCGATCCTGGCCCGCTCAAGGAATGGGTGGCCAAGCCCCTTCATGGCCGCGAGGGCGACAACATCCGTATCCATGCCCCCGGCATCGAGTTGCAGCAGCCCGGCGGCTATGGCCGCGAAGGCTGGTGCTTCCAGCAGTACCACGCTCTCCCCGACTTCGACGGAAACCATCCGGTGCTTGGTCTGTGGGTCGTGGACGGCGAGTCCGTGGGCTGCGGCATCCGTGAATCCGATGGCCCCATCACAGACTATTTCTGCCGCTTCGTTCCCAACACCATTGATGCCCCGGCGCCTGCCGCGCCCACCACTACTTCTTATGGAGCTGCACTTTGAGCACTGAAATTTCGACGCCGGACGGCGGTTCAGCGGGCGGCGACCGTACCGTCGTCGTACCTTCCAAAGGCCTCCATGCAGGGATCCTGGACCTTGGCGACTCCGTCATGCTCGGTTTGGCATCCACGGCACCGGTGTATTCGCTGGCCGCTACGCTGGGGCTCATTGTTGCCGTCAATGGGAACTACACGCCCCTGATCCTGGTCCTTGGCTTCATCCCGGTGCTGTTCATCGCCTACGCGTTCCGCGAGTTGAACAGTGCGCTCCCTGACTGTGGCACCACGTTCTTCTGGGCCCGCAAAGCCTTTGGGCCGTGGGCGGCCTGGCTGGGCGGCTGGGGCGTGGCTTTGGCCGGGATCGTGGTCCTCGCCAACCTGGCCCAAATTGCCGGGAAGTACCTGTGGTTGCTGGTCGGCGACGGCTCCCTGGCAGGGAACACGTGGTTGGTCACCGCCACCGGGGTCTTGTTCATCGCCTTCATGACCTACGTGAACCACCGCGGGATACGGCTTGGCGAGCACGTCCAGCGGACCCTGACTTACATCCAGTACATCTCCCTGGGCATCTTTGCGGTGGCCATTATTGTTGGGATCGCCGGTGGCGCGCCTGGAACAGCCGACAGCAGCCCCACCGTCCAGCCTTTCGGCCTTGAGTGGTTCAACCCCGCGGGTGCGTTCGCCGATCCCAGCGCCGTAGTTCATGGGGTCCTGCTGGCCCTGTTCATCTACTGGGGCTGGGACACCTGCCTGGCCCTGAACGAAGAGACGGAAAACCCTGCGAAGACTCCAGGCCGGGGTGCCGTTATCTCGGCGTTCGTCCTGGTGGCAATCTACGTCTCCGTGGCGCTGCTGGTCATGATGTACGCGAGTGTCGGGACCGAAGGCATTGGCTTGGGCAATGAAGCCAACCAGGATGACGTCTTCCTGGCCATGAAGGACGTAGTGCTGGGTCCCTGGGGTTGGCTGATCGTGGTGGCTGTGCTGGCATCGGTCCTGTCCTCAACGCAGACCACCATCCTCCCCACAGCCCGGGGAACGCTGTCCATGGGCGTGCACGGTGCCCTGCCGGCGCGGTTTGGCAAGGTCCACCCACGGTTCCAGACACCGGGTTTCTCAACCCAGGTGATGGGTGTGGCTGCCGTGGCGTACTACGTGGCCATGAGCTTCCTCAGCGAGGACCTGCTGGCGGACTCCATCAGTGCCATCAGCCTGTTCATCGCGTTCTACTACGCCCTGACCGGTTTCGCGTGCGTGTGGTTCTTCCGCTCAACGCTTCGGGATTCTGCCCGTAACCTGTGGTTCCGCGGCATCCTGCCCTTCCTGGGCGCGGTGTCGCTGACCGTGGCGTTCTTCATTTCAGCGGTGCAAATGTGGGATCCGGAATACGGTGATACGCAGATCTTTGGGATCGGCGGAGCCTTTGTCAGCGGCGTCCTGCTTCTGCTCCTGGGTGTGGTGCTGGCCATCGTGTGCCGTTTCGCACCTGCCACGCGTGGCTTCTTCACCGGTGAACACACCGAGGTCGGGCTGGTGCGCGGCGAGTAGCCTGCGTTCAGCGCCGTGCCATGGCCCACTGGTGGAGCCGGGCAGGCACGCCATCCGGCAGGACGGCATCCCGCCGCAGCGCCAGGAGCCAACAGACCAGGATCACCACGGCACAGAACACCCCTGCGCTCGATGCCATGATCCAGAGCCCCGGCGTCTGGACGTTGAGGTCCGCGGCACCCAGAGCCGTGCCGATGGTCTTTGGAGAATAAAAGAAGACCAGCGTGGAAACGGCCAGCACAGCAGTCATCAGAATTCTCTGCGCCCTGTACCGGCCCGGAGTTTCCTTGATGGTCCAGGCGAAGGCCGGCAGAACGATTGCCATCCAGACCCAGTGGTGGGACCACGAGACGGGGCTGATGAGCAGCATGGTCAGTGCCGTCGTCGATATTGCAATGACGCGGGCTCCTTGCAAGCTGGCCGCCCGGATCAGGAAGGCCGCGAGCACCACCGTGCCAAGGCTGAGCGCTAGCCAGGGAACGGTCACTGAATCCTGCGGCACGCCGAAATGCAGCAACGCGCCCTTTATCGAGAGGTTGTCCACGTAGCCGGCGCCGCCGATCCGGGACGTGTCAGGGAGTATCTCCAGCCAGAACTGCAGCGACTCAGCCGGCCGAACCACCCACGCCACGAGGACGGTACCGGCGAAACCGATGGACATGTTGGCCAGTCCACGCCAGTCCTTACGCATCAGGAAGTACAGGCCAAAGACAAGGGGCGTGAGCTTGATACCCGCCGCTATGCCGACCAGGAAGCCGCTGCCACGGAACCCCCGACGCCCGGAGGCGCCCAGCAAGTCGACAGCCATCAAGCCCATGAGCAGGATGTTGATCTGGCCGAACGCCAGCGTCTCGCGCCACGGACCAAGGAACAGGACAGCCAGAAACAGCGCCCCGGCAATCCAGCGGGCACGGGCGGATGACAATGCAGTTCGCCAGTCGTGCTTGGAGGCCCAGTACTTCACTATGGTGGCGGCAACCCAGCCGGCAATCGCTACGCCGGCCACGTTGAACAGCATCAGCGCGGCGGGTTGCGGCCAGAGTGCCAACAAGCCAAAGATGAGCGCTGCGAACGGCGGATAGGTAAAGGGAAGATCCGGTCCTCCGGCGGCGGCAACACTTGGGCCGTACAAGTCCGAGGGCGAGGCACCGGCCTCGTTGAGGATGCTTCCGCCGAACCAGTAGACACTGAAGTCCAGGCCCTCCTTACTCCAGCCAGCAAGCATCAGCCACACGGGCCAGATCAAGAGCGCCCACGGGAGCCAACGGAGTGTTTGTGATGCGGTGGATGCAGACTTCCCGGCTTCCGCCTTAGCCTGTAAATCGACGCCGGGCAGTGCCATGTCTTTGTCCCCCAATATTTTCTTTGTGCAGTGGGGATCCCAGTGGCTCCCGGAATACATACTACTTAAACGCCCGACGGCGGCCGGACCCGGCTGGGCGGCGCGGTGCGTCCGTCCACTGCGTGCATCCAGCCACTTAGGATGCTGGAATGAGCGATTCAACGACGAACACCTCGGATGTGCTGGCCCTTGATTCCCTGTTGACCAGCGAAGAGCTGGCCCTCCGCGAGAAAGTGCGGGATTACACCACGCAGCGGATCCGGCCGAACATCGCGCGCTGGTATGAGGACGCAGTCTTTCCGCAGGAGATCGTGCCGGAGTTGGGCGAGCTTGGCGTCCTGGGAATGCATCTGGAGGGTTACGGCTGCCCCGGACGCACCGCCGTCGAATATGGTCTGGCAGCCATGGAACTGGAGGCCGGCGATTCCGGGATCCGGACCTTTGTCTCAGTGCAGGGCTCGCTCGCGATGACGGCCATTCACAAGTGGGGCTCGGAGGAGCAGAAAGAACAGTGGCTGCCACGGATGGCTGCCGGTGAACTGATCGGCTGCTTTGCGTTGACGGAGCCGACGGCCGGTTCGGATCCTTCTTCGATGGCCACTTTCGCTCGGGAGACCTCCGACGGCTGGGTCCTCAACGGCGCCAAGCGCTGGATCGGACTCGCCTCAATTGCCGATGTCATGGTGGTGTGGGCCCAAACAGACGACGGCATCCGCGGCTTCCTGGTACCCGCGGGCACGCCGGGCGTAACGGCCACGCCGATCGAACCGAAACTCTCCATGCGCGCATCAATCCAATGCGACATAGAGTTCGACGGCGTAAGGCTGGGTCCGGAGGCAATCCTCCCGGGTGCCGTCGGGCTTCGTGGACCGTTCTCCTGCCTGAACGAGGCCCGGTACGGCATCGCGTGGGGAGCGATGGGCGCAGCACGCGACTCCTATGAGGCCGCCTTGGAGTATGCCGGCAGCCGGCTCCAGTTCGGGCGACCACTCGCTGGATACCAATTGACGCAGGAGAAGCTCGTGAACATGCTCCTGGAGATCCAAAAGGGAACCATGCTCGCCCTGCACCTTGGCCGCCTGAAAGACGCCGGACACCTTCAGCCCCATCAGATCTCCGTGGGCAAGCTCAACAACGTCCGGGAGGCCATCAAGATCGCCCGGGAGGCCCGGACTATCCTGGGCGGCAACGGAGTCACCCTGGATTATTCGCCGCTGCGGCATGCCAACAACCTCGAATCAGTGCGCACCTATGAGGGCACTGACGAGGTTCACACCCTCATCCTTGGGCAGCACATCACGGGAATCGCCGCCTTCCGCGGCTGAGCACCCAAGTAGGTAGCAGCTGATGCCGTTTTGGCGCCCCAAAACGGCATCAGCTGCGACCTAGTTGGTTGGGGCGGCAGGCGCGTCGGCGACGGCCACGGGTTGCTTCCGTGCCGCATCCTTGCGGATGGTTGCGCTGATCACTGCAGCCACCGTGCACATTGCGGCCGCGCCCAGCCACGCGTAGTTGTAGTGGCCGGTGGCATCGCGGATGAAACCAGCAGCCAGTGCGGCGGCAGCCGCTCCGAGTTGATGCGCCGCGAACACCCAGCCGAAAACCACTGAGCCATCGGCGCCGAACACCGAGCGGCAGATGGCCGCGGTCGGAGGCACCGTCGCCACCCAGTCCAAGCCGTAGACCACAACGAAGATGATCATGCTCGGTTCCACGGATGAGCCCAGCAGCAGAGGAAGCACCAGAAGCCCGATCCCCCGGAACTGGTAGTACACGGCCAGCAGCACCTTGGGGTTGAAACGGTCCGTCAGCCAACCGGATGCGATGGTCCCCACGATGTCGAAGATCCCGACGACGGCCAGCAGACCCGCCGCTGTGGTTTCGGGCATCCCGTGATCGTGAGCTGAGGGAATGAAGTGTGTGCCGATGAGCCCGTTGGTTGTCGCTCCACAAATAGCGAAGCCCGCCGCCAACGCCCAGAACGTGCGGACTTTGCTGGCACGCTTAAGGACCTGCAATGCCCGGACAGCCGCGTTCGCCGAATCCGGCTTGGCTGCTGCGGAAGCCGTCGACGCAACTGCAACACCCGGCGTCGTGGTCTTTGAACCGGCGGGACTGGCGCCAGGTGCTTCCGCACCGTAAGGCAACACCCCGACGTCGGCGGGTGAGTTCCGCAGCCACCTCAGGACCAGTGGCACAACTGCGAGCGCCCCTGCGGCGATGAGCAGCGACGCGCCCCGCCAGCCCGGGTTCTGCGCCAGGGCGGCGATGAAGGGCAGGAAGACAAGCTGGCCAGCGGCGCTGCCGGCGGTCAGGATGCCGATCACCAAGCCACGGCTCTTGGCGAACCAGGTGTTGGCGATGGTGGCTGCGAAGACGAGGGCCATGGATCCCGTTCCGAGGCCAATCAGCACGCCCCACGTGAGCAGGATCTGCCAGGACTGGTTCACCAACACAGTTAGCGCTGAGCCCAGGCCAATCAGGCAAAGCGCTAGCGCGGTGACTTTGCGTATGCCGAAGCGTTCCATCAAGGCCGCGGCGAAGGGGGCCGTCAGACCGAACAGGACGAGGTTGATGCTTACCGCAAGGGACAACACTGTGGTGGACCAGCCGAATTCCTGCTGCAGCGGGACCATCAGCACTCCGGGCGCGGCCCTGAAGCCGGCCGCACCAACCAGGGCGAGGAATGCTACGGCGGCCACGATCCAGGCAGGGTGCAGCCTGCGGCTGGGTCGACGGCCAGGTTTGGTGCCCGTGGGTCGCTTGCCGGTGGGGACACTTGCAGAGGTTGCCGGAGTTCCGGTGACGTCGGGAGCGGTCATGCGGAGATCTCCGTTTCGGGGGAAGTTGTTGATACGGGTGCTACGGCCAGGGGCAGTGGATGGTCGCTGCGTGTGAAGCTATGCCAGCTCGTGTTGGCAGCTGTCAGATGGACGCCACAGTGGGTGCAGGTGTCGGCCGAGGCTGTGACTTGTCCGCAGTCAGTGTGGACCACCCGCATATGGGACACCTCATTGGGGGCGTCCAGGTGTTTCTCTGCCCAGATGATGATGGCGTTGAGGACGGGAAGAGCGTCCTCGCCCTTGGGTGTCAGCACATATTCCTGACGGGTTCGGGCACCATCCTGGTAGGGGCGTTGCGCCAGCAGCCCCGCCTCGAGCAGCCATCCAAGACGTTTGCTGAGAACGTTGTCTGCGACTTCCAGGCGCTGCTTAATCGCGTCGAAGCGGCCGTTTCCGAAGAAGATCTCCCTCAGGACCAAGCTCCCCCATGGATCACCGAGGACATCCAGGCCGCGGGCCAGGCTGCACGTGCGGGCGGACCAGTCGGATCGTAAGGGCATGTGGACAAACTACATGACTTTTCTAAAGAAAGCTATGCTCGGCGCAGATCCCCGCGGCAAAAAGAGTCAGGAAGCCACGCGCCCAGCGGGCATCCCGGTTGGAACGAGGCCCGTGCGCGAAGGCCGGTAAGCCAGGGCCCAGTACACCAGCAGCGCGATTCCGCACACCACACCGAGGCTTGACACCATCAACTGCCATTGCGTCTGCGGGTCCTTGCCCCACTCGGCAGCACCGGCCCAGACGGCAAGGTTCTTCGGCGTCATATAGAAAGCAACCGTGGAACAGGCCACGATGATCCACCCTGCCGTCCGCATGCGCCCGCTGCGGGACGGCACCCGATGCATCGCGAAGGCCATGCTCGGCAGGGCTACTGCCACCCAGACCCAGTGGTGGGACCAGGAGACGGGACTGATCAGGAGCATCAGGATGGCCGTGGCCGAGACCGCGATGAAGTTCTCGTCAACATCCACGGCCCACTTAATGACCTTTGCTGCAAGGGCCGCCAGAACCAGGGAAAGAATCATCCACACCACGCTGGTGAGAGTGGAATCCGGCATGCCGAAGTGCAGGAGCAGCCCCTTGACGGACAGGTTGTCCACGTAGGCCGGACCGCCGATGCGCCCGGTATCGGGGAGGATCCGGGTCCAGAATGCCAGGGATGCTTGCGGGAGGATGGCCCACGCGATGGTGATGGACCCGAAGAATCCAGCGGCCATCCATCCAAGGGCCTTGAAGTCCCGGCGGACCAGGAAATACAGTCCGAATGCCAGCGGCGTGAGCTTCACGCCTGCGGCCAGGCCGATCAACAGTCCTGCAGGCCACCGGATCAGGCCCGCCCGCGCCTTACCGTAGAGCGCGAAGTCCGCCAGGATCACGCCCATGAGGATGATGTTGATCTGGCCGAAAACGAACGTGTCCCGCCACGGGCCCAGAAGCAGGATGGCTCCCGTTCCCACCAAAGCCGTGGTCCTGAAGCGATAGTCGGCGAATGCTGAACGCCACGTCTTCACGCCGAAGTAGTGCCGTGCCAACCAGGCTGCCACCACTGCGGCGCCAGCCAGGGCCGCGATGATGAAGACCATGCTGCTGGCGAAGAAACCCATTGCTGCGAGGCCGGCAAAGAGCAGGGCCGCAAACGGCGGGTAAGTAAACGGAAGGCCATCGCGCACAGCGTAGAGATCCCCGCCTTCGAGAACCTTGCCGCCGCCGTAGAAATAGACCTCGAAGTCGTTCAGGAACGGCTGGTAGTCCGTGTAGAGGAACCAAACGGCGACGGCGAGGGTCAGCACGCCTGCGACGGTCAGGATCCAGCCTCGCTGGGCAGCCGAAACAACCGTGGGTGAAGAAGAAGCCACAGTGTCAGCCGTTGCTGATCTTGGCGAAGGCCTGCTCAAGGTCCGCGATGAGATCCTCAGACTCCTCGATGCCGCAGGAGAGGCGCAAGAGGTTCACGGGGACGGCCAGTTCGGTTCCCTTGACGGATGCGTGCGTCATCTCCGAGGGGTAGTTCATGAGGGATTCGATTCCGCCCAGCGATTCGGCCAGGGTGAAAATCGACGTGGATTCGGCAACCGTACGCGCTGCCGCCTCACCGCCCTTGAACTGGACAGAGACCATGCCGCCGAACTTCTTCATCTGCTTGGCAGCGAGTTCGTGGCCAGGGTGGTCCGGGAGGCCCGGGTAGAGCACGGCTTCAACTTCGGGACGCTGCAGCAGCCATTCGGCTACAGCTTGTCCATTCTCGCTGTGCCGGTCCATGCGCACGCCCAAGGTCTTCAGGCCACGCGTGGTGAGGAAAGCATCCATCGGTCCCGAAACGGCACCAACAGCGAACTGGATGAAACCGATCTTCTCGGCGAGCTCGGCATCGTTGACGACGATCGCGCCGCCCACCACGTCCGAGTGGCCACCGATGTACTTGGTAGTGGAATGGATAACGACGTCGGCACCCAGGTCCAGCGGGGTCTGCAAGTAGGGGGACGCGAAGGTGTTGTCGACCACCAGGAGGGCACCGGCGTCGTGCGCGACGGCGGCGAGCGCGGCAATATCGGTGATCTTCATCAAGGGGTTGGACGGGGTTTCCACCCACACCATGCGCGTCTTGTTCGCTGCGACAGCACGTGCCACAGCATCGAGATCGGACATGTCAACGGGAGTGTTGCCAATGCCCCAGTCGCCGAGCACACGGTCGATCAGGCGGTACGTGCCACCATAGGCGTCGTTGCCCAGGACGATGTGGTCCCCGGGGCGGGCCGCAGCCCGGATCAGCGAGTCTTCGGCAGCAAGGCCGGAGCTGAACGAGAACGCGGCGGAACCACCCTCGAGGGCAGCCAGCTGTTCTTGCAGGGAGTCGCGGGTGGGGTTGCCGCCGCGGCCATATTCGTAGCCGGACCGCAGGCCGCCGATCCCGTCCTGGGCGTAGGTTGAACTGAAGTGCAGAGGCGGCACCACAGCGCCTGTCCGGGGTTCGAAGGCCTGGCCCGCGTGGACGGCCCTCGTGTTGAACCCGGCGTTGTTGTTGACGGACATGGAAGCTCCTCTTTCAGTGTTCAACAGTTGGAAGTGGGCGCGTGGCGCTCAGTTGCTCAGGTAAGCCAGAAGGTCGTGGCGAGTCAGGATGCCCACTGGCGCCCCAACGAACGTGACCATCACAGTATCGACGTCGGACAAGAGCTCGCGTGCCGCGGAAATGGTCTCAAGGGATCCGATAACGGGCAGGCGCTCCCCCATGTGTTCCGAGATCTTGTCCGTGAGTTTGGCTTCGCCACGGAACAGTTTGGTAGTGAGGCTGCGCTCATCAACGGCGCCCAGGACCTCGCCCATCACTACGGGCGGTTCCTGCGAGAGGACCGGGATGTGTGAGACGCCGAACTCGTTCATGATGTTGATGACGTCCCGAACAGTCTCGTTCGGGTGGATGTGGACCAGGTCCGGCATCTCTCCTGTCTTGGACTTCAGCACCTCGCCCACGGATGACTCTTCGCCGCCGGAAAGGAAACCGTAGGAGCGCATCCATTGATCGTTGAAGATCTTGGCAAGATAGCCGCGGCCCGAATCGGGGAGAATCACCACAACCACCGCGGACTCGTCCAGGTCCTTGGCGGCCTCCAGTGCAGCGACCACGGCCATGCCGGAGGAGCCACCCACCAGGAGGCCCTCCTCACGTGCCAGGCGGCGGGTCATGGCGA
The DNA here is from genome assembly GCF_031455315.1 of Arthrobacter sp. 1088. Lineage (NCBI taxonomy): Bacteria > Bacillati > Actinomycetota > Actinomycetes > Micrococcales > Micrococcaceae > Arthrobacter > Arthrobacter sp. 1088. The sequence goes on along the minus strand of NZ_JAVDSM010000001.1, from coordinate 417,748 downwards.
ACGAATCGGCATCCGAAACGGCAATGACCTGGTCCGGGACGGTTTTGTCGTAATTCGCTGGCCACATGTCCTCGCCAACGCCTTCAACGAAGTACGGGCGCCCAGTGCCGCCCGAGTACACAGAGCCCTCGGGGTCCGCGCCGATGACCTTGACCCGGCCGCCGTCGGACGCGGGACGGTCTGCCGAAACTTCCTTGAGGAAGCGGCCCGTGCCGGTGATGGTGCCGCCCGTTCCAGCGCCTATGACGACGTGCGTCACCCTGCCGTCGGTATCGCGCCAGATCTCCGGTCCTGTTGACTCGAAGTGGCTGTCCGGGGCTGCTGGATTGGAGAACTGGTCAGGCTTGAAGGCACCGGGAATTTCCTTGACCAGGCGGTCTGAGACACCGTAGTAGCTTTGCGGGCTGTCGGGGGCAACAGCTGTGGGCGTCACCACGACTTCCGCGCCGTACGCGGCCAGGACCGCCCGTTTGTCCTCGCCCACCTTGTCAGGCACCACGAAGACGCATTTGTAGCCCTTTTGCTGCGCTACGAGCGCCAAGCCGACTCCGGTGTTCCCCGACGTCGGCTCAACGATGGTTCCGCCCGGCTGCAGCCGCCCGTCCTTTTCCGCTTCTTCGATCATCTTCACGGCGATGCGGTCCTTGATGGATCCGCCGGGATTGACGTACTCGAGCTTGACCAGGACGGTGGCTTTGATCCCGTCCGTTACGTGGTTGAGCTTGATGAGCGGCGTATTGCCGATGAGGTCCAACACAGACTGGGCGTACTTCATAGGTACAAAGTTACCGCCTGCCCGTAGTCCGCCCCGCCGTGCCCCACGTGCGGAGCATCACTTCCCGGCAGAGGAGTCCGTTTGCCAGAGGCCCAGGATGTTGCCCTCGGTGTCTTTGAAGTACGCGTACCAGCCCATGCCGGGGACGGCGTCCTTACCTTGAACGATGGAGCCACCCGCGGATTCCACCTGGCCGAGGGCAGCATCCACATCATCCACGTCTATGGTGAGGATGGGATTTTTCAGGTTGTCCGTTCGGGGGAACAGGGCACCATTGATGGCTCCGGGTTCCTTGGGCCTGCCGGTCTGTTCATCGGACGGAGTAGTGATGGCGATCGTGTAATCCATTTCCTGCATAGGGCTGAGATTCCAGCCGAAAGCACTTTGGTAAAAAGTGTTCGCCCTGTCGTTGTCATCCGTGGGAATCTCGAAATGCACTATTCCGGCCATGGTTTGCGCTCCTGGATTTTGGGGGTCGGACGCGGCCCACCCGCGCCACATCAGGGAGTCTAGACCCGGGAAGCGGCCGCCGTAAGAGGCTTGCAGGAGTGAATTGTCAGCCAGCCGTGGGACGATGAAAACATGACCATTGCAGACGCCCCGCCCCTTGTTGCGGCCGCGGCAGACGCTTCCATACGATGGCACCCCGGCGCCTCCTACAGGCTCGACCAAACCATGTTTCCCCTGATGCGGGGCAATGCCGACCCCTCTTTCGCGGCCCATCCCAACGGGTTCTGGATGGCCTTCACTACTCCTTCAGGAGCAGTCACCCTGCGGCTTTCCGCAGGCGGCCCGGGACCTGAATCATTTGTCGATGCGCAGGCCTGGGGGCCCGGCGCAGAGCACGCCATTGCCGGCGTACCACGGCTGCTCGGCGCGGACGATGATTGGTCCGCTTTTGACGAACCCGTCTTCCATGCAACTCTCCCGCGCCTGGTCACTGAAGCACGACGCCGGAACCTGGCTCTGCGGCTACCCTCCACGGGCCGGGTGGTTGACTCCATTGTGCCCACCATTCTGGAGCAAAAGGTCACCACCTTGGAGGCAAGGCGTGGCTACCGGTACTTGATGTACCGTTTCGGAACCAAAGCCCCCGGCAGTGCGGCTCCTCCCGGGCTCCTCGTACCTCCCACTGCCCGGCAATGGTTGGCCGTTCCGTCCTGGGAATGGCATAAGGCGGGAGTTGGGCCACAACGCTCGGCGACGGTGATGCGGGCGCTGCAGTCCGCCGTCGCGCTTGAACGTTTGGCCGGCCTGGACCCAGCCCGTGCCGGAGCCAAACTGCAGACCATTCCCGGAATCGGCGTTTGGACTGCCGCGGAAGTGGTCCAGAGAACCCACGGCTGCCCGGATTCAATCTCCGTGGGCGACTACCATCTTGCGTCGTTCGTGGGCTATGCGTTGCTGGGACGGAAGATCGACGACGCCGGCATGCTGGAGCTGCTGGAGCCTTGGCGCGGACAAAGGCAGCGGCTGGTCCGCATGCTGTACTTGAGCGGCTTCCGGAAGCCTACCTTCGGCCCACGGATGACCGTCCAGGACCACCGCGGCCACTGACCTTTTAAAGCAACGCGGGGTCACTTAGGGCCCATGTTTGCTCGTCCAAAGGGCCGTAAATGACCCCGCGTTGGGTCATACCCTCTTGATCCTGGAGATCACCCCGGCGAAGCCTTCGGCAAGGTCGTCTGCATTGACTTTGAAGTAAGACCACCCCGCTCTGAGAAATGCCTCGTCGCGCCGGTTGTCCCGGGACTGCTGTTCACGTGTCAGGTGATGGGCGCCGTCGTACTGCACAGCGATTCGAAACCGCCGGTACCCGAGGTCGGCCCTCGGTGACATCGGATCCAGCAGGTCCAATTGCAGCTGTAGTTCAGGTTCCGGAAGGCCGGCATCCCGCATGGCCAAACGAAGGAATGTTTCTGGATACGAGTCCGCACCCACCCTCATTTCGTCCAGCGCAAGGCGGGCTTTCTCCACACCTTGGAGGTTGGGGTGTTGTCGAATTAACAGCCGAAGACCAGAGGGGTAAGCATAGGGTTCGGACCGTGATTCGAAGGCTGGTCGAGGGCGACGGATCAGCTGATCGCCCATCGCGATCACATAGTTCAGCGGTAGGTCCTTGGCCAAGTCCAGCCAGGTGCGAGGACGAACTGAAACCGGTATTCCCTCGAAATCCATGACTTCACCGGGGTGGACGCGCACTCTGTGGCCCGTCACCCCGCCACGGCGGACCCTCGGGAGGATGTGCGGTTTGCTCAGGTGGATGGCATCTCCCCCGCCCATCCAAGGGGGAAGCCCCAAACCCGTGAGAAGTGCGGCAGTTTCGTGGGAAACCCAGGCCCCGGGTGTTGCGGCGGCCAGAACCCGCGCCCGTTCCAGCAGTTCAATCTCACGTCCCGTTGGCAGATGAATGAGCCGTCCGCCGTCGGAAATGTCCTTTGCCCTGAGCCTTTTAGCTGGGATACCGAGCTCGCGGGACTCGTACGTCGTGAAAGCACGGTACTGGAGTTCGTCGGGCAGAGGGTTGATACGGACCATGCATTCCAGTGTGTCGGTTTGGCCCTGCCCGCACGGAGTTATCCACAGCCCGGATACCGAAGACAGCAACGCGGGGTCACTTAAGGCCCATGAAGGTCGTCAACATGGGCCGTAAGTGACCCCGCGTTGCATCTAGAGGTGCAGGCGGGACACGGCTTCCTGGCGCATATCTATCTTCCGGACCTTGCCCGAGACGGTCATCGGGAAGCTCTCGCGAACATCCACATACCGGGGGATTTTGTAATGCGCCAGTTTGCCACGGCAGTACTCGGCGATGTCCTCTTCCGTGAGCGTCGAGACTCCGGGTTTGAGGATGATGCAAGCCATCAGCTCCTCCCCGTATTTGGCGTCCGGAACACCGATTACCTGCACATCCTGGATGGACGGATGCAGATACAGGAACTCCTCAATCTCCCGGGGATAGATGTTCTCGCCACCACGGATCACCATGTCCTTGATCCGGCCTTCAATCACCAGATACCCGTCCTCGTCCATTCGAGCGAGGTCGCCCGTGTGCATCCAGCCCTCAGCGTCAATGGCTTCGGCCGTCTTGTCCGGCTGGCCCCAGTAGCCCTGCATGACCGCGTAGCCGCGAGTGCACAGTTCTCCGATGATGCCGCGCTCCACCACTTCACCCGTACCCGGATCCACGATCCGGCTCTCAAGGTGCGGCATGGTCGTGCCCACTGTGCTGGTCCGATGCTCCAAAGTGTCCCCCGCCCGGGTCATGGTGGATACCGGCGAAGTCTCAGTCATGCCGTAGCAAATGGCCACGTCCACCATGTGCATCTCATCGATGACCCGGCGCATCACCTCGATGGGACACAGCGACCCCGCCATGACGCCCGTCCTGAGCGTGGAGAGATCGAACGTGGCGAAGTCGGGCAGCGCGAGTTCGGCAATGAACATGGTGGGAACGCCATAAAGCGACGTGCCGCCAAAGTCCTGCACGGCTTCCAACGCCGCGGATGGGTTGAACCCCCTGCTTGGGATGATGGTTGCTGCCCCGAAGCTCAGGGCATTCAGGTTCCCGATCACCATTCCGAAGCAGTGGTAGAACGGGACCGGAATCACAACGCGGTCATGTTCCGTATATCCCAGGAGGCGGCCGATCGAGTGGCCGTTGTTGAGGATGTTGTGGTGCGTAAGGGTGGCACCTTTCGGGAAGCCCGTGGTGCCCGATGTGTATTGAAGGTTGATGGGATCGTGCGGATCCAGTTCGGCCATGCGGTCCCGTAGAGCAGAAGGCCCGACGCCGTCCGCCCGGGTCAGGAGTTGAGCGTACGTCAGTTCGTGGCCGGCCTCGGGAACACCGGCTGAGAGGCCAACAACCGGGTCTCCGGGGAGGAAAACGATCTCCCTGAGTTCGGGGCACGTACCCGCGGTCTCCCTGGCCATGCCCACATAATCGCTGTTCTTGTCGGAGGGCGCGGCCACAAGCATCCGCATGCCGTTCTGCTTGACTACGAACTCCAGCTCGTGCCTGCGGTAAGCCGGGTTGACGTTGACGAGCACGGCCCCGATCTTTGCCGTGGCGTACTGCAGGATGGTCCACTCGGCACAGTTCGGACTCCAGATGCCAATGCGCTCACCCTTCTCAAGGCCCAGGGCGAGGAGCGAGCGGGCGAGGTGATCGACGTCGTCGTTAAGCTTTTCGTAGCTCCAGCGACGGGCGTTGCCGCCGGGTGTGGCAGCTGCTTCGATCAGGGCGTCCCTGAGCGGGAACTGTGCTGCGATGCGTTCAAAATTGGCACCGATGGTCTCTTCAAGCAGCGGGACGTCAGTGTCTCCGGCGGTGTAGGACAACATGACCGAACGCTACCAAGACAGTCCGCGCAACAGAACCGTAAAGTGGACAATCGCTTCCGTGTCCTCCCGGTAGGGTTGGATCCATGAGTGCACCCATCGACCTGCAGGCCACGTTCATCCCCAACGACGGCGAGTTCTTCCGCGTGAAGCTCGCCTTGGAAATCGCGATCGACGAGGTCGTCAACGAGCCCGGCTGCATCCGTTATGAACTGACCGAAGCCACCGAGGAGAAGCTGGTGCTCACAGAGCGCTGGGAGTCTGAAGAGGCCTTGGAGAAGCACTCCAAGGGCATTGCCGTCCAGGACTTGAACGAATCCCTCAGTGCGCTGCTTGCCGAGCCGGTCCAGCTCGAACGGCTCTAGGCTCTACACGTCGCGAAACTGCTGGAAGAACGCGAAAACGCCCGAAACGCATCGAGGTCGCCGGAATTTACCCGGCGACCTCGATGCGTTTCCGGCGATTTCGCCGCGTTTGGTCTAGCTTTCCTGGGCCTCGGCACGTGCCTTGGCCACGTGCGCGTGGACTTCTTCCATGTCCAGGCCCTTCACGGCCTCGATGACCTGCTCCAGCTGCTGGCCGTTGAGGGCACCCGGCTGGGAGAAGACAAGCACTTTCTCGCGGAAGGCCATGAGCGTCGGGATCGACGTAATTCCGGCTTCGGCGGCGAGCTGCTGCTCAGCCTCGGTGTCCACCTTCGCGAAGAACACATCGGGGTGTTTCTCCGAGGCTGCCCCGTAAGTGGGCGCAAACTGGCGGCACGGGCCGCACCAGGCAGCCCAGAAATCCACCAGGACAATGTCATTGCCTTCGATGGTCGATGCGAACTGTTCTCCAGTGATGTCAACTGTAGCCATGTTTCCACGGTACGCGACCCCGCCCGCTAAGTCCCGTGGAGAGGGGCGTTGTTCGCTTCCCGCGTCAACGGGAATAAACGGCTACTTGCCCAAGACGTATTTGAGCGCGGACGCGTAGAACGGGGCCACCTTGTTGTGCCCGGTCTGGTTCATGTGCACATCATCCAGGTAGTTCCAGGTAGCCCCGGCGATAGTTGCTGTGCCCGCCATCGAGATGCGGGGCCAGCCCCGGAGAGCGGCTTCGCGGGTCAAGAGCCCGTCCACCCATCGACGTTGGAAATGGCTGGCGTCATAGCGGGAGAGAACACCAGTGACAAGGATCGTACTGCGGGGATATTTGCGGCGCAGTTCATCCCACAACCGGTTGGCCTGGGACAGGATTGCGGCATCGGTGGCAAAAATCCGGGCGTCGTTTCCGCCAAGAGTCACCACCACCAGACCTGGGTTCCCTTGGGGCAAAAGGATCCTGTCCAGCACCACGGCATCCGTCGCTGAGTTGCCACCAACCGCGGGGCTCCCCGAAACGTATCCCATCCCACCGATGCTCCGGACCACCTGGCGGGTATAGCCAGCGGCCCGGGCACCCTGTTCGCCCCATGAATCCAGGTCCAACTGGGAGTCGCCAAGGAACACCACAGTGGAGGCGTCTACTGTTTCGGCTGAATACAGCTCCTGCGTGGAATCGTTCCAGATGGTTTCCAGCTTTTGGAAGGCGACGTGCGAGCCCCTTGCATCTGTCCAGGTGTCACGCAACGGCCAACCGAACTCACCCGGGTTGATGGACCACACTTTGTATGTGGAGTGCCCCACAATCCGCGCTCCAGTGGCCGGCCCCCAGACGAGCCAGCCGTTGACGAACTGCTGCACCAGGCCCCCGGCCCGCGGAAGTTTGTCCGTGAGCGGCAAACCCAATTGACCGGCAGCTCCGCCCAGGGCCACATAGCGGTTGTGGACATCGCCGTGCGTGGTGGAATGCGCACCCGTTGCCGCCGACCAATAGACCGTGCCGCCCTGGAAGAGTTGGTAGACGAAGTCGTTTTGCCGGTTTTCCTCGCCGACCGGATATCCCAGGGCACCGTTCTGGCCGCCAGTCGCGGACCAGTAGCTCCTGATGGCTCCCGTCAGGGCCCTCGCGCCGGTCGAGGGCGACCAGATGATGGTTCCGTGCTGGTACTGCTGTGACGAGCCACCATTGCGCAGTCCCGTCGCTTCATCCGTGATGGGGTAGCCAAACCCGCCGCTTTCCAGCCCGGATTGGCGCCAGCGTTCACGGATGGCGCCCATGGAGGGATGTGCCCCCGTCGCCGGCGACCATACAACAAAGCCGTGTTCGAAGACCTGGTAGGCACCGCCGTCGGGTAGTCCGGTGCGTTCGTTTCCGGCCGGGTACCCAAGGAAACCTGCCTCAAAACCCGCTCTCCCCCATGCCAAGTGGATGGATCCCGTTGTGCGTTGGGCACCCGTTGCCGGGGAGAAACTGATCGCTCCGCGTTCGAAGATTTGCTTGGAACCTCCATTGCGCAAGCCGCTTGCAGTGTCTGTTGTGGGATAGCCGTGATAGCCGGCAGGACCGTTGGCCTCCCACCATGCGGTGCGCACTGGTCCATCGACCACTACGCGCGCCCCCGTGCGGGGCGACCACGCGATATCGCCGCCGACAAAGCGTTGCACGCAGCCTGTGCTTGAGCATTCCTCCGCTGCCGTGGGGCGGATCAGCACGCTGCGGGCCCAGGTGCTGGTGCTGTAAAGCTGGCCGATGGCGCCTGTGACGGGAGGCGTGGTGGCCTGAACCTGGATGCTCCCCGATGGCGCGGCTTGCACGGGTAGAGCGGTTCCGAGCAGGCCCAGGGTCACCAGCAGCGCCGCAAATGACCCGGCAATTTTGCTTCTCTTCGACGATGAAGCCGACCCTGTACAACCCACTTCTCTACCCCTGCATCTTCGGGCGCCCAGGCGCCGTCACTGCTCCCCCACGAAGACAGTCAAGCCAGTATGTTCGACGGCGGCAGTTGAGGCAGCGGCGACGCAGCGTTTGGTGTCACATCGTTATGTTCCAGGCAGCCGCGATCCTTTCAATCCCAGCCTCTTGATACGGATTGAACAGGTGTTTAGTGTATTAAACATGCGTTTAACCGCAGAAGATCTGACCACCCGGGCTCGCATTCGCGATGCCGCTATTGGACTGTTCGGCCGTGATGGTTTCGGTCCTGCCACCGTCCGGGCGGTGGCCTCTGCGGCGGGTGTGAGCCCGGGCTTGGTGATCCACCACTTCGGCAGTAAGGCCGGTCTGCGCGAAGCTTGCGACCAGCACGTCCTCGCGCAGACCGCCAGCCAGGGCAAGGAGAAAACCGACCCTGCCGCGGCCCGTCAATTGATCCAGGACTACCTCAACCACCCGGACCAGTACGCGGATGAGATCGCCTACATTCGCCGCTCCCTGGGCGACGAGTCCGAGGCCGGCGACGCATTCTTCGACGCCGTGGTGCGCCAGACGCAGGACATTATCGAGGCCGGCATCGCGGCCGGCACCATCCGCGAATTCAACGACGTCCGGTCCACCGCCGTCGTTATTGCATCCAACAGCCTCGCGATGCTCATGCTCGGCAGGCACCTCTCACGGGCGCTGGGAGCGGACGTAACGGAACCGCACGGCATAGGACCGGAACTGCTGCGGCAACTGACCATCCCGGCGCTGGACATCTACACCAACGGCTTCTATGCGGATTCGCGGTTCCTGGAAGCGGCCCGCGACGCCCTGCAACAAGACGCCAACAACCAAGGAAGGGAGCATGCCCTGTGACCCAGGCAATCGTCGTCGAAGGGTTGCGCAAGAAATTCGGCCAGCGCGAGGTCCTCCACGGACTCGATTTCGCCGTTGAACCGGGAACGGTCTTCGGCGTTATTGGACCGAATGGAGCGGGCAAGACCACCACCATGCGCTGCCTTCTGGACATCATCCGGCCAAGCGCGGGAACGATTTCAGTGTTGGGGCAGGATCCACGTCGCGCCGGAACCGGGCTGCGCCGCAGGATCGGTTACCTCCCTGGGGAACTCCACTTGGAGAACCGAACCACGGGCCGGCGCATGCTTGAACACTTCGCGGCCATCAGCGGCCCGGTAGAGCCAAAATATGTCAACGAGTTGGCAGAGCGGCTGGATCTGGATTTGGACCGGCAAACCCGAAAGCTCTCCAAAGGGAACAAACAGAAGCTCGGCCTCCTGCAGGCGTTCATGCACCGCCCCGAACTCCTGGTGCTCGATGAACCAACCAGCGGCCTGGATCCCCTGGTCCAACAGGAGTTCCATGCACTCATCCGCGAAGTGGTTGACGACGGCGCAACGGTCTTCCTCAGCTCTCACGTACTGAGCGAGGTCCAGCAGGCCGCCGACGCCGTAGCCATACTCCGCGACGGCGGCATCGTAACGATCTCCACTGTTGAGGCCTTGAGGAACGCGGCCGTACGGCAGTTGCGGTTCAACGCGGCCGGCGCAGAAAAGAACGACCTCGGCGCGCTGCTTGCGCGGGTGCCGGGCGTCGCCAATGTTGTGCTGCGGGAGCTTCCTGGTGACGGCGCAGCGGAAGCCGCGATCGAAGCAACGGCGACACTTTCGGGTCAGGTCCAGCCACTGGTGCAGGAACTGGCCCGGCTGAACCTCAAAGACCTCGTCTTGGAGGAGCCGGATTTGGAGGAAGCCGTTCTGACTCTCTACACGGGGAACTATGCGGGGACGGGGCATTACGTCGGCAACGGAAACGGACACAAATCCGTGAGCCACACGGAAGGAGCACACCATGCCTAAGTTCCTCCCTCTCTTCACCAAGGCCCTCACTGATTCGTGGCGGTCCACTCTCGCGTGGGCCCTGGGGCTGACGGCTGCGATCATGCTGTACCTGCCCCTCTATCCGTCCATCGGGGGCAGCGCGCAAATGCAGCAAATGATCGACGCACTCCCCCAGGAGATGACCAAGGCCCTGAACTATGACCAGATAGCCACTGGACCTGGCTACACACAGGCCACCCTGTTCGGTCTGATCGGTTTCCTGCTGATGTCCATGGCATCCGTTGGCTGGGGCGCGGCTGCGGTGGGCGCGGACGAGGAGTCTGGGCTCCTGGAATTGACCTTGGCCCATAGCGTGACCCGGATCCAGGTGGTCCTTGAACGCGCCCTGGCCCTCGTGGTGCGCGTCGCGATCCTTTCGGCCGTGGTCTTCCTGTTGGTGCTCGTGCTGAACGGGCCCTCGAAACTGGATATCGACGTCGGGCATCTCTTCGGCGCGGTAGTGCTGTTTGCCGCTTTGGCATTGCTGAGCGGAACAGCGGCGCTGTGCGTAGGTGCGCTGACGGGACGGAAGGTTTATGCGATTGCCGCGGGTGCCGCCGTCGCCGTCCTCGGTTATGTCTTCAACGCGGTTGGGAGGCAAAGCCCCGACGTCGACTGGCTGCTGAACCTTTCGCCTTACCACTGGGCGTACGGCAATTCACCCGTGACGAACGGCGCTGATTGGGGAGCCGCAGCGGGCTTGCTTGGCATCTCTGCGGCGCTTATCGTCCTGGGCGCGGTTGCACTCCAGCGGCGGGACGTCGGTGTTTGAGTTCCCCTATGCCCACACATGCGGAGCTGGCCGGCGCGCCCCTGGGAGCGCATTGTTTTCCCGCCACTCATGGATCCACTCCGGCAATTCCAGATCAGCCGGTGGCGCACCGAACTCAGCAATAATCTCTTCCTGCGTCACCGGCTTCCCTTTATTCACCAGGCGGGTTGCGATGTGGGCGCGGGCGTAGATCTCTCCGTCCACCACCATGCGCTGCTCAAAGTAGATGGCTTTGGTGTCCAGTCCAATGATGCGCGTTTCGATGGAGTAGCGCTGCCACAGTTGCAATGACTTGCGGAAAGCGATGGTCTCTCCCGCTGCAACGGGACTCCAGCCGCGCCTGCGCATCTTTCTCCAAATACCGCTCCGAACCATGAGGTCGAAACGGCCAAGGTCCATCAAGGAGAAATACATACCGTTGTTCACGTGCATCGCGATGTCGATGTCCGTCGGCAAAACACGCAGAGGCAATGAGGACGTTTCCCAAGCACCCAAGGGCGAACGCCTGGATGAAGTGAACAGCAGCATGAGGGTGCGAAGAAGCAAATGCATGCAAGCAATGTTACCCGCGAGTAACTTCTGGGGGAAGGCCGGCCGCATGGTGGACACAGTCCCAATGCTGCGTTAGTACATCCAACGCTTTATGTCCAACGATTGCACAAACGTTTACCGCCAGTTCATCCATCCCGTGCACAATATCTGAAACCCGGAAACACCAACCCACCAGGGAGATCCCTTTGAGCACTCTGACTACCAAGCCGCACGCGGACGTCTGGCCCGACCTCGCACGGCACCAGGACGTGGTACTCCGGGACGCCCGGGGCAACCGCATCGAAGGAACCATCGACGGCATGACCGATGACCGCAGCACACTCTGGGTGCAGCTCAAGGGCGGTTTGGGCCGGCAACTGGTTCACCACATGGACGGATACTGGCTGGAGACTCCCACCGTCTGACCCGTTTCCCAGTGGCGCGCATTGGTGCTGTGGCTAGGATTCCCGTATGACTCAAGCGCGATACCGGGACCTCGTCGAATGGCCCCTCATGGCGACGGCACTGATTTTCCTCGCCGCATATGCCTGGCAGGTCATAGGACGCGTGGACGGCGCGGCCGGCCTTCCCTTCGAAATAATCCTCTGGATTACCTGGGGGATCTTCGCGCTGGACTACTTCGCCAACCTTTGGCTGGCCGAGGATCGAAGGCGATGGTTCATCTGGAACCTGCATGAACTCCTCATCGTGGTGCTCCCCTTCTTTCGGCCGCTCCGGCTCCTTCGACTGGTCACGCTCCTATCCGTACTGCAACGCACAGTAGGGGAAACCCTGCGCGGACGCGTGGCCACATACGTTGCCGGCTCGGCCGCCATGTTGGTGCTCATCGGCGCCCTGGCAGTGCTTGATGTGGAGCAGAATGCGCCGGACGCCAAGATCCTGACGTTCGGCGACGCTGCATGGTGGGCCATCACCACCATCACCACAGTTGGCTACGGAGACCTCTACCCCGTCACCCCCATCGGCAGGGTCGTGGCGGCAGCGCTCATGATGAGCGGGATTGCCGTCCTGGGTATCGTGACGGCCTCCATTGCCTCGTGGCTGGTGCAACGAATCGAGGAAAACGCGGAGGATGTCGCGGCGGCCGCGGAAACCAAAGCGGCAGCCGCCGAAGAACCGGTCCGCGCTGAATTGGCAGACCTTGTCACTGAAATTGCAGCGCTAAGGCGTGAGATCGCGGAGCTTCGGAAGAGCGCAGAACTTCGGAAGAGCACAGAGCCATAGCGCAAAAAAATCCCCGGAACCTGATGGTTCCGGGGATTTCCCTTGGGTGGCAGATGAGGGATTCGAACCCCCGTAGGCGTTGCCAGCTGATTTACAGTCAGCCCCCTTTGGCCGCTCGGGTAATCTGCCGAACTTCAAAAGAAGATCACTTCCGGAGACCGTTTCTTTTCGATCCGGTAACCGAAGGCAGAGACAACCTTACAGAACTTCCGGCCAAGAATCTAATCGAGAGCGGACACGCCGGAATGGCCTGTATTTCAGGCTTCTCCGAGGATCCGGCCAGCCAGTTTCGCTTCAAACTTTTCTGCTTGCTCAGCCGTGATTTGGTTGAGTTCCACCGCGCGCTGCAAATCCGCATGAACGCCGTCCATCCGCGAGGCCGCATCCGGCACCGGGCTCAGGACGATCGACGCCGCCACGGTCACCGCTGCCACCGCACTCGCCGCGGCTGCCGCTGCCGTACCGATCGAACCGGCTGCCGCCGATGCGGACTTCGTGACGTAGTGGACGGCTTTGTGGCTCATGCTTACCTCCGGGGATGGGCTCTTCCAACTGGTACAACTCTCAAAGATCCACCTCGGTTCCAACCAAGCATGTGCTGTGAGCGAACTGTGAAAGTTATCCACGGCCCCATCCCGCGCCTTCCGTACTAGGCTGGATGGCAGACAAACCGCCCTTACCGGGCCCCCAACCTAAGGAGAGTCATGGCAGGCGAATCAACATTCGACGTCGTCAGCAAGGTAGACAAGCAAGAGGTCGCCAACGCGCTCAACCAATCCCAGAAGGAAATCGCGCAGCGCTACGACTTCAAGGGAGTCGGCGCGGAAATTGACTTCAGCGGCGAAAAGATCCTAATGAAAGCCAACTCGGAGGATCGCGTCCTCGCCGTCCTGGACGTCTTCCAGTCCAAGCTCATCAAGCGTGGCATCTCCCTGAAGTCCCTGGACCAGGGCGAGCCCTACCCCTCCGGCAAGGAATTCCGGCTGGAGTGCACCATCAAGGAGGGCATCGCACAGGACATCGCCAAGAAGATCAACAAGATCATCCGCGACGAAGCGCCCAAGTCCGTCAAGTCCCAGATCCAGGGCGACGAGCTTCGTGTCACCTCCAAGTCCCGCGATGACCTGCAGGAAACCATGAACATCCTCAAGAAGTTCGAAGAGGCAGACCTGCAGTTCGTGAACTTCCGCAGCTAGGCTGCGGACGCTGCACCGCCAGCGTCATAAAAGCCGGGGTCCGGCGCCGCTCAGGGCGCTGGATCCCGGTTTTTTGTGGCATGACTACATCGATTGTCGTAATGACAGGGGACATTAGGGCACAAACTTTTTGCGTAATCGTACTGCGGCAGTATTCTTCATCATTAGGCAAGCCTAAGTATGGCTCCCCTGAGTGAAAGAAACGCACATGACCGCCAACTTCCTGATAGGCCTGCGTGAAGGCCTCGAGGCCTCGCTCATCGTGGTCCTCCTGATGGCCTACCTCATCAAGAGCGGCAGGCAGTCGCTGCTCCCCCGGCTCTGGGCCGGCGTCGGGCTGGCCATTGCCATCTCCCTCGGTTTCGGCGCTCTTCTCACGTTCGGCCCACGGGGCCTCACCTTCGAGGCCCAGGAAGCGATCGGCGGAGGGCTGTCCATTGTTGCCGTCGGCCTCGTAACCTGGATGGTCTTCTGGATGGCGCGCACCGCCCGCAGCCTCGGCAGCGACCTCAGGTCCCACGTGGATAAAGCAGCCGACGGCGCCGCATGGGGCCTCGTGCTTGTTGCGGCACTGGCCGTGGGCCGGGAAGGACTTGAAACGGCGCTCTTCATTTGGGCGGCGGCGCAAGCCACCGGCGAAACCACGTTCCCCCTCCTCGGCGCCCTGCTTGGACTCCTGACGGCTGCCGGCCTCGGATACCTGCTTCACCGCGGCGTCCTCAAAGTCAACCTGGGCCGCTTCTTCACCTGGACTGGAGTGGGACTCATCGTCATTGCCGGCGGCGTCCTTGCTTATGGCATCCACGATCTCCAGGAAGCCGGCATCCTTCCCGGCCTGCATAGCCTGGCCTTCGACCTCTCAGCTGCGGTTCCGCCGTCGTCGTGGTACGGAACATTGCTGAAGGGCACACTGAACTTCTCCCCGGCCACCACGTGGCTGGAAGCAGCAGCATGGCTGCTTTACGTCATCCCGGTCCTGTTCCTGTACATCCGGGCCAACCGTTCCCATCCTCCGGCGGCGGCAGCGAAGACGACGGCCGCGAAGCCCGCAGTCGCCGTCCAGCAATAAGTACCGTTCAGCAGTAACTACGGTTCAGCAGTAAACACTGTTCAGCAGTAATCACTGTTCAGCCGTAAACACTGTTCAGCCGTAACATCCCGCACCCCCAACCCGCGCGCAGGCCTCGCACCCCGCGCGTTCCCACAACCCAAAGGACCCCCATGCTTGGCACGTTCCTGGCCCCCTCCACTTCCCCGAAGCTTCGCAGGACCCTCACCGTCATCGGTGTGGCTGCGGCCGTCCCCATGGTTCTGGTGGGCTGCACTGACAATACAAAAACCACGGCGGCCACAGATGGGCCGATCCAGGTCAGCAGCACCGCGAATGAATGCAAGGTCTCCACAGGTACTGCCCCCAGCGGCAACCTGACGTTTGCCGTGAAGAACGAAGGCACCGAGGTCACCGAGTTCTACCTGCTGGCCGAGGACGGTTTGCGGATCATCGGCGAAGTGGAAAACATCGGGCCTGGAATTACCCGGAACCTGGTGGTCACCGCTCCTGCAGGCAAGTACAACACCGCCTGCAAGCCGGGTATGCAGGGCGATGGAATCCGGGCTTCGTTTGAGGTCACAGAGTCCGGAAACAAGCCGAGCGCGGACGCCGATTTCCAAAAACTTCTTGAGACCGGCTCCCAGCAGTATGCCGCCTACGTCAAGGACCAAACGGAGCAACTCGTCACGGGCACCAAGGCCTTTGCAGATGCCTTCGCAGCCGGCGATGCCGCAAAGGCCCGTGAACTGTATGCCGCAACCCGCATGCACTGGGAGCGGATCGAGCCCGTTGCAGAATCGTTTGGCGATCTCGATCCCAAGCTTGATGCACGCGAGGCCGATCTCGAGCCCGGCCAGGAATGGACCGGATGGCACCGCGCAGAGAAGGACTTGTTCCCGCCTGCGGACTACACCGCCATGACCCCGGCCGAACGTAGCGCGATATCGACCCAGCTGGTTGCAGATACTGCAGACCTCGCAACGCGTACCCGCACAGTGGAGTTGACGGCAGACAAGCTGGGCAACGGCGCCAAGGAGCTCCTCGATGAGGTTGCCACGGGTAAGGTGACGGGCGAGGAAGAGATCTGGTCGCACACCGACCTCTGGGATTTCCAGGCCAACGTGGACGGCGCCCGCATCGCTTTCGAGAGCCTGAAGCCGGCCCTGGAGCAAAAAGACGCCGAGCTCGCCAAGTCCTTGGACGAGAAGTTCGCAGCCCTCCAGGCCGAGCTCAAGAAGCACGCCAAGGGCGATGGCTTCTCCTACTACAACGAGCTGAGCCAGGATCAGATCCAGCAGCTCGCCGCCTTGGTCGATTCCTTGGGCGAGCCACTGTCCAAGCTCACCTCGGCTGTCGTGCTGTGACCGGCTGCCCCTACGGGCACACCGGCGAAGCCCCGGAGGCTCCAGGTGCCGGACAGCCATTGAATGTGAATCGTAGTGAGGCTGACGCTTCAGCCCGCGCCGGCGAGGCGACCGGCGTCGAACGCTCCACGGGGACGTCCGACGGCGGTGCGCCGGCAACCGCCGGCACCTCCCGGCTGTCCCGCCGTGGCCTTCTTTCCCTTGCCGGAGTGGGCGGCGCTGGCGCAGTCGCTGGCCTCGCCGCAGGTTTCCTGGGCCACGACCTGGTCACGGCCGGTGCTGCATCGGCTGCGGAATCCGACGCAGGGGATGCTGTTGTTCCCTTCTTCGGCGAGCATCAGGCCGGCATCACCACCCCGGCCCAGGACCGCCTTCACATGGCTGCGTTCGATGTCACCACGGAGGACCGGAAAGAGCTGATCAAGCTCCTGAAGGATTGGACTGCTGCGGCTGAGGCTATGACAGCGGGCCGCACGACGGGTGCGACCGGCGCCGTCGACGGCCCTTACGAAGCCCCGCCGGAAGACACCGGTGAGGCGCTGGACCTGGCCGCCGCGAAATTGACGTTGACCTTCGGTTTCGGCGCAGGGCTGTTCGAGAAGAACGGCTGGGTGCGCTTCGGTTTGGATGGTCGCCGGCCCGAAGCCTTGATCGACCTCCCGCATTTCCCCGGTGATGACCTTCAACCTGGCCGCACCGGAGGCGACATCGTGGTCCAGGCTTGCGCCGACGACCCCCAGGTAGCCGTTCACGCCATCCGCAACCTTGCGCGCATCGGTTTCGGAAAGGTGCGTGTCCGCTGGTCCCAATTGGGCTTTGGCCGTACGTCGTCCACGTCCCGTGCGCAGGTGACGCCCCGCAACCTCTTTGGGTTCAAGGACGGTACCAACAACCTCAAGGTTGAGGACAAAGCCCTCCTCGATGAACATGTCTGGGTAGGTTCCCCGGCTTCGCCGAGTGAAGAGTGGATGAGGGGCGGCAGCTACCTTGTGGCGCGCAGGATCCAGATGCACATCGAGATCTGGGACCGGACGTCCCTGCGTGAACAGGAAGGCCTGATAGGGCGGACGAAGGGCGTGGGGGCGCCGTTGTCCGGTGGCGAAGAGTTCACGGCGCCCGATTTCAAGCTCGCGGGCCGCAACGGTGACCCGCTCATTCCCTTGGACTCGCACGTCCGCCTGGCCCACCCCGACCAGAACGGGGGTGTGCGGATGCTTCGCCGCGGCTACAACTTCACCGACGGCTCAGACGGACTCGGGCATCTGGACGCGGGGCTGTTCTTCATCGCGTTCGTCAAGGATCCGCGGACCCACTACGTTCCGATGCAGCTGGCTCTGGCCAAGGGCGATACGTTGTCCGTGGAATACCTGAAGCACACGGGCTCCGGCCTTTTTGCCGTGCCTCCGGGGATCCAGCAGGGCGGCTTCATCGGTGAAGGACTTTTCGCTTAGGCTGATTTCTCTATTACGTCGTGAACCCGCTATTCCGTTGTTGGCCGACCACGGAATAGCGGGTTCACGACGTTTTAGCCCTGGGAAAGCCGCGTCCTTAGGAAAGCGGCCGCCCAGCCATCCGCTCAAGCCTGGTGATGCGCTCCTTCATGGGCGGGTGCGTGGAGAACAAACGCCGCATGCCACCGCCACGGAACGGATTGGCGATCATGAGGTGCGAGGCATTCACGAGCCGCTGATCCTGTGGGAGCGGAAGCTGGGAGACGCCCGATTCGATCTTGCGCAGCGCCGAGGCGAGCGCCAGTGGGTCGCCGGTCAGCTCGGCACCGTCCTCGTCGGCGTCGTACTCCCGGGTGCGGGAGATCGCCATCTGAATGAGTGAGGCCGCGAACGGCGCCAGCAGCGCCATGGCGATCATCGCGAGCGGGTTGGCATTGCGCCGGTCCCCGCCACCGAAGAACAACAGCATCTGCCCCACGGACGTGATCACGCCCGCCACGGCAGCCGCCACGGACGACGTCAGGATGTCCCGGTTGTACACGTGCATGAGCTCGTGCCCCAGGACACCCCGAAGTTCGCGGGCATCAAGGACATGCAGGATTCCCTCGGTGCAGCAGACAGCGGCGTTCTTGGGACTGCGCCCGGTAGCGAAAGCGTTCGGCGTCATGGTGGGCGAGAGGTAAATCCGCGGCATGGGCTTGTTGGCCCGCACGGAAAGCTCCCGGACAATCTGGTACAGCTGCGGGGCTTGCGCTTCGCTGACCGGATAGGCCGCCATGGAGCGGATGGCGATCTTGTCGCTGTTCCAGTATCCGTACGCGGTAGTGGCTACCCCGATCAGGGCAAAGATCCAGATGGGGGTGGTGCTCCGCGTACCGGCTCCGATAATGGCGCCCAAACCCAACAACACCGCCCACAGCACACCGAAAAGCGCCGCGGTCTTGAGTCCATTGTTGTGTTTGTGCACGGTTCTTCTTCCACTCTCGTTGGCTCGCGAACAGTTCTTTACTGATTAACGCCGACGGCGGTCGCCGTGTTCCGCAGCAGGCAGGCCTGGGCTGCCCCGCCCTACCCTGCCTGCCCCGCCCTGCCGGCTAGGGCACCGGATGCTTCGCATCGTACGCGACGAAGCCCGGCTGCAGGCGCGATGCCAGCCAGGCCAAGAGAATGCAGACGATTCCGCCGATCAGCAGCACGCCGCCTTCGCTGAGGAATTGTGTGACACCGCCGGCCAGCATATCCCCCACTCGAGGGCCTCCTGCGACCACCACGATGAACACTCCCTGCAGGCGTCCGCGCAGGTGGTCTGGCGTGGCGGCCTGGAGGATGGTGGTGCGGAAGACCGCGCTCACAGAATCGGAAATCCCCGCCAGCGCACAACACAGGGCAGCCGGGAGGAGCCAGGGTGTTACGCCCTCGCGGCCCGAATCTCCAGCCAGCAACACCACAAGGCCAAAGCCTGCGATCGAGGCGCCCCATCCGACCACCGACCACACCACGGCGCTGCCCTGGCGCCTCACCCTGCCAAGGGGACCGGAAAACAAGCCCGCCAGGAAGGCTCCCACGGCCGTGGATGCCAACAGCAGGCCCACAGTTGCTTCACCACCGCCAATCATGACCGCACCAATTGCAGGCATCAGGGCACGGGGTTGGGCGCAGATCATGGCGATGAGGTCAATGATGAAGGTCATCCGGACATTGGGCCGCGTGCCAAGGAACCGGAAGCCCTCCACCACGGAGCGAAGCCCCGGCCGGACGGCATCTTTGGACGGTGGCAGCGGCGGGAGTTTGGCAAGGCCCCACAGGGCAAAAGTGAAGCTGATGACATCGATCGTGTAGGTCCATCCGAAACCGATCGTGGCCACCAGCACGCCCGCCAGGAGTGGCCCGGCAGTCATGGACAGGCCGAACGTCAGCATGCTCAACGCATTCGCCGCCGGGAGCAGATCCTTGCGGACAAGCAGCGGAATGATGGCGCTGCGGGCTGGACCGTTGATGCCTTGTGCGCCGCTTTGGATGGCAACCAATGCGTAAAGCAACCAGATGTTGCCGATCTCCAGCCAGGCCTGCAGTGCGAGGCCAGCGGTGGTGACCCAAAGGACCAATGATGCGATCAGGGCAACTTTGCGTCGATCGTAGGCATCGGAGATGGAGCCGCCGTAAAGCCCTGCGATGATCAGCGGAACCAACGCGAAGATTCCCAGGAGGCCTACATAGAAACTCTCCTGGGTCAGTCGGTAAACCTCCAAGCTGACGGCCACCAACGTGAGCTGGGTACCGATGGCAGCCACCGAGGCTCCGAGCCAAAGCCGCCGGAATGCCGGGCTCTCCTTGATCGGGGTGATGTCTGCCAGTAGTTTCGCCACCTAGCCACCCTAGCGACCCCAGTGACGTCCTTGTCCGTTTGGCTTCCATGGTGCGTCTCCCACCGTAACGCACTGGTTGGTAGGCTCACCCGGGGGAAGGAGTCCACATGGTCTTGTCGCGACGATTGCTGTTCCGCTCGGGCATCTGGGAAATTGCCAGGCCGCGCCACCCTTTGACGACCGGGCACGTGCTGATCCGCCTCTCGGACCCTTCCACGGAATTTACTGAAACCTCGGCGGCCGACTGGTTGTTCTGCCACAACCTCCTCAGGGCAGCCTTGGACGAGGTCCTGGGAGCGAAGCGTTTCACCGTGATGTTCGCCCACCGGTGGCACCCCTTGGGTGCGGCCGTCGGCGAGCCGGTGGCTGAGTCGTCCACGCCCACGTTCCACCTCTTCGCTCGTTGGGAATCGGAAAGCACGACGCCGGGACGCCAACTCGCGCAGCCGGCCCACCATCGCGTTCCCGTGCCTGAGGACATCCTGGACATCGTAGATGCGCGGATCCGGGATTCTCTCCAGCTCAGTGCCGCCAACGTTGCGAAAGCACCCACCGGTCAGGTGGGGTCCGCGCCTTCGGCCACGTCCGGCGTCGTACCCGTCCAAGTGCCGTTACCGCCCGTGGCGTTCCCGCCGGCGCCGTTCCCGCGGGTGGCGACTGTTGATGCAGCCCGCCATCACAGTGTGATTGAGCCCGCCAGCGGTGCGGCCGCGATTTCCGCTGTCCTTCCAGCGGAGCTCGTTGCCATGGGGAGCGCCCTGGGTGCCCTGCCGTTGACCAGCGGACTCACCGGCTTCAGCTGCGTAGCTATCGAAGGCGGGGATCCGGGCGAAGGCGGGGATCCGGGCGAAGGCGGGAGTCCGGGCGAAGGCGGGAATCCGGGTTCAACCCTGCGGATCCATGCGGTGGGTCGATCTGCTGCGGAGGAAGCCAATCCGATGGTGGATTTGTTTAATTTGCCGGAAGTTAGCTTTGCCTTATTGTGAACTGATCAAAATAAGTGCTTCAATGGGTGCATGACCGATCACACAGCCGACCAGGAAGCATGGGCCAGTGCCCTGCATGCCCACGGCAGGCGTGTGACCAAACAGCGGCTGGCAGTGCTGGCCGCGGTCCAGCACCATCCGCACTCCCCGGCAGAAGGCATCCTTGCCGCTGCCCGCAAAGAGCTCCCTGAACTGACGGCGCAGTCCGTTTACGTTGTGCTCAGCGACCTCACGGATCTGCAGATGCTGCGCCGCTTTGAACCCCCGCACTCCCCGGCGCTCTACGAAACCCGGGTTGGCGACAACCACCACCACGCCGTCTGCATCAGTTGCGGCCGCGTGGAAGACGTGGACTGCGCCGTGGGACACGCACCGTGCCTCACACCGCACTGGGATGAAAATTCCAAGCCCATGACCATCCAGATCGCAGACGTCCTGTATCAGGGCATCTGCCAGGATTGCCAGGCTAAACAACAGCTCCCCAAACAAACGTCCGTAACTCAAAAATAAGAACAAGGAGAACAATGACTGCTATTTCAACAACCCAGTCAGGTGCCCCCGTTACTTCCGACGCGCACTCCAAGTCCGTCGGCGCCGACGGTGCCATCATCCTGACCGACCACTACCTGGTGGAGAAGCTTGCACAGTTCAACCGCGAGCGGGTCCCGGAGCGTGTAGTGCACGCCAAGGGTGGCGGCGCTTTCGGTACGTTCAAGACCACCTCTGACGTATCGGCCTACACCAAGGCAGCGTTCCTGCAGCCGGGCGTCGAGACGGACATGCTGATCCGTTTCTCCTCCGTTGCCGGCGAGAATGGCTCTCCTGACACCTGGCGCGACCCCCGCGGTTTCGCCGTGAAGTTCTACACCTCCGAGGGCAACTACGACCTCGTGGGCAACAACACCCCGGTGTTCTTCATCCGCGACGGCATCAAGTTCCCGGACTTCATCCACTCCCAGAAGCGCCTCCCGGGTACCCACCTGCGTGACGCTGACATGCAGTGGGACTTCTGGACCCTCTCCCCCGAATCCGCACACCAGGTCACCTGGCTCATGGGCGACCGTGGCCTCCCGGCTTCCTGGCGTGAAATGCAGGGCTACGGCTCGCACACCTACCAGTGGATCAACGCCGCCGGTGAGCGCTTCTGGGTCAAGTACCACTTCAAGTCCAACCAGGGCGTCAAGACCATCACTGGCGACCAGGCTGAGCAGCTGGCAGGCTCGGATGCAGACTTCTACATCCGCGACCTCTCCGAGAACATCGAAGCCGGCAACTTCCCCTCGTGGGAACTGCACGTCCAGGTCATGCCCTACGAGGACGCCAAGACGTACCGCTTCAACCCGTTCGACCTCACCAAGGTCTGGCCGCACGCGGACTACCCGCTGATCCACGTGGGCACCATGGAGCTGAACAAGAACCCGGAAAACTACTTCGCGCAGATCGAGCAGGCCACCTTCGCGCCGTCGAACTTCGTACCGGGCATCGCTGCCTCGCCGGACAAGATGCTGCAGGCCCGCATCTTCTCCTACGCCGATGCACACCGCTACCGCGTGGGCACCAACCACGCACAGATCCCGGTGAACCAGCCCAAGAACCAGGTCAACAACTACAGCCAGGACGGCGCAGGACGTTACCTGTTCAACGCCCCCTCCACCCCGGTCTACGCACCGAACTCCGTTGGTGGCCCGGCTGCTGTTGAGCCCGCTTCACCGGCAGGTGGCTGGGAGAACGACGGCGAGCTCACCCTCTCCGCGCACACCCTCCACTCCGAGGACAGCGACTTCGGCCAGGCCGGTACCCTGTACCGCGAGGTCTACGACGACGCCGCCAAGGCCCGCCTGCTGGACACCATCACCGGTGCCGTGGGTGGCGTGAAGAGCGCCGACATCAAGGAACGCGCCATCCAGTACTGGACCAACGTTGACGCCGAACTCGGCGCCAAGCTGCGCGCCAACCTCGGTGCAGGCCAGACCGCTTCCGACGCCGAAGCAGCCAACAAGCTCTAAGCATCAGAGCCGGTAAGTACCAGGTCGAACACCCCGTTGCGGATCGCCACAGCGGGGTGTTCTTCTTTGTTTTTCCACATAGGCGGGCTGGGCTCTGGCTGCTCTGGTGCCGCGGTCCATAGGATCCTTCCATGAGCACATTCGAGGGAATTCCGTCCGCAGCCTTCCGCTTCTATGAAGAACTGGAAGAGAACAACAACCGCGAGTGGTGGTTGGAACACAAAGACACCTACGACGCCGCCGTCAAGGAGCCGCTGGCGGCCCTCCTTTCGGAGCTGGAGCCTGAGTTCGGGCCGGCGAAGATCTTCCGGCCCAACAGGGACATCAGGTTCTCCCAGGACAAGTCGCCCTACAAGACGGCCCAGGGCGCCTTCGCAGCGTCGCAGGAAGGCCTCGGGTTCTACCTCCAGGTAAGTGCCGACGGTCTGTTGATCGGCGGCGGCTGCCATTCATACACTCCCGCGCAATTGGCACGCTTCCGGGCGGCTGTGGACGCTCCCGATAGCGGAGGGGAACTGCAGCAGATTGTGGACTCAGTTGCCGCAGCGGGTTTCGCCATCCAGGGCGAGAAGCTCAAGACCGTTCCGCGGGGCTTTGACAAAGACCATCCACGCGCCGAGCTCCTTAAGCACAAGTCCTTGTCTGCCGGCGTTGAGGTTGGTGAGCCGGAATGGCTCTCCACGCCGTCCGCAAAACAGGAGATCGCTGACCGGTGGGAAGTGCTGAGGCCGCTGGTGGAGTGGGTTGGGAAGCACGCTGCGCCGTAGGATTTGGTCCTCCCAGGAAGAGCGCGAGATCCGCCGTCAGACAGCGCCCGTGAGCGCCAAGGCGCCCGGAAACACCAAGGCCGCCCGTTAACACCAAAAGCGCCCGGGAATTGCAGTTCCCGAGCGCTTTCGACGGTGATTCCAGCCAGCTGTCTGACAAGCGGCCGGGATTGGTTTAGACCTTGGTAAAGGAGTCTTCGTCCTCGTCGCCCTTGACCGCGGGGGTTGCAGAACCGCCATTAGCGGCTGACCTGGCTGAGGCGAACTTCTCGTTGAGCCGCGAGTGGCGCTGCCCGTAGGAGAAGTAGATGAGCATGCCGATGACCAGCCAGATCGCAAAGAAGATCCAGGTTTCGACTGCCAGGTTGGTCATGAGGTAGATGCACAGGATGGCAGACACCCATGGCAGGACCTTGCCGAACGGGACCCGGAACGCGGGCTTGAGGTCCGGACGCTTCTTGCGCAGCACCAGGATTCCCAGGCTGACCATCACGAACGCGGACAGCGTTCCAATGTTGATCATTTCCTCAAGGAGATCCACGTTGGTCAACCCGGCCACCAGTGCCACTGCTGCACCACAAATGATCTGCAGGCGTGCAGGCGTGGAGCGCTTCGCGCTGGTCTTTGACAGGGACCGCGGCAGCAGCCCGTCGCGGCTCATGGCCAAAACCACCCTGGAAAGGCCCATGAGCAGCACCATGATCACCGTGGTCAGGCCCACCAAGGATCCGAACGCAATGACCTTGGCGGCATCGTTGTTGCCTACGGCCTCGAAAGCCGTGGTCAATGTGGGGTTCTTTTCCTCAGCCAGCTGGGTGTAGGAGACCATGCCGGTCAAAGCGAGGGAGACGAGGATGTAGAGCAGCGTGACCACTGCCAGGCCCCCGAAAATACCGCGGGGCAGAGTCTTCTGCGGGTTCTTGACCTCTTCCGCGGAGGTTGCAACAACGTCAAAGCCAATGAAGGCGAAGAACACCAGGGCAGCACCTGCGAAAATGCCCAAAGTACCGTACTGGGCAGGAGCAGCACCGGTCAGGAAGCCGAAGAAGGACTGCTTCATGACATCGGCGGCACCCGTTCCGGAAGTTGGCTCGGAAGCGGGAATGAAGGGGGTGTAGTTGGAGAACTTCACGTAGCTGAAGCCCACGACGATCACGAACAGCACTACGGCAATCTTGATCAAAGTGAAGATGTTGCCAACACGGGCGGACAACTTCGTCCCCAGCACCAGCAGCACCGTGAAGATCGCGACAATGAGGAAGGCGCCCCAATAGAGGTCCACGCCGCCCAAGCTGAGCGCTGGCGGGATATCCAGGCCCATCAGGGCGAAGACTTTGCTGAGGTAGATGCCCCAGTACTTGGCGATCACCGCGGCCGCCGTGAAGAGTTCGAGGATGAGGTTCCATCCAATGATCCACGCGAGCACCTCGCCCATGGTGGCGTAAGTGAACACGTAGGCCGAACCTGCCACGGGGATTGCCGTGGCGAATTCGGCATAGCACATGATGGCCAAGGCGCACGTGACGGCTGCGATGGCAAAGGAGATGGTGACGGCCGGGCCGGCAAAGTTTGCAGCAGCCTTGGCGCCAACGGAGAAGATACCGGCACCGACAGCGACGGCGACACCCATGATCATCAGGTCCCAGGTACTGAGGCTTCGCTTCAGCTTGCGCCCGGGCTCGTCGGCGTCGGCGATCGACTGCTCGATCGACTTGGTCCTGAAAATGTTCATAAAAATGCCACATTCTGGATGGGGGTTGTATAGGACTCATCAAGAATAGTGTCCGGTCAGTGGACGACCATATTTATCCCAGATAGTGAGACGGTCGCTGAGCCCGCGTTACTGATGTGACTGGTGTGACGGAGGCGAGTAGCCCCCGTCACACCACTAAACACCCTGTACGTCCCAGTCCATGATGGTGGAGCGGATCAGGAACCGCTTCCCCTCCGGGGACTCTACAGAGAAGCCGCCTCCCCGTCCCGGGACCGCGTCAACAGTCAGATGGGTGTGGGACCAGTACGCGAACTGTTCCCTGGACATCCAGAACTCGAGGGGCTTGGGATCCTGGTCCGCTCCGGTTCCGAAGCCGGCACTGATATCGAACCGGCCCAGGAGCACATCCGAATCACCAGTGAGGAACTCCCCCGCCGGGTAGCACATGGGAGCGGAGCCGTCGCAGCAGCCACCGGATTGATGGAACATGAGCGGTCCATGCTGCTCCCAGAGCTTCCGCAACAGTTCGACAGAGGCCGCGGTGAGCGCCACCCGGGAGAAATCCTCCCCGGGCAGCGTCACCGTGGCTTCCAACACGGGGTGGTCCATCAGAACTTCAGAACCACTCGGCCATCGATCTTGGCGTGCTTCATCTCGTCAAAGACCGCGTTGACTTCGGAGAGTTCCCGGGTGGAGACCGTTGGCTTGATCTTGCCCTGGGCATAGAACTCCAGCGCTTCCTCAAGATCCTGGCGGGTACCCACAATCGATCCCCGGACGGTGAGTCCCTTGAGGACGATCTCGAAGATCGGCGCCGGGAAGTCGCCCGGCGGCAAACCATTGAACACGATGGTTCCGCCACGACGTGCCATGCCGATCGCTTGCCCGAAAGCAGAAGGGTGGACCGCCGTCACCAGGACACCGTGGCAGCCACCGGTCTCGCGCTGGATGACCTCCGCCGGATCCTCGTGGAGTGCATTGACCGTTACCTCGGCGCCGTGTTCACGAGCAAGCGCCAACTTGTCGTCGGCAATGTCCACTGCCGCGACCCGGAGCCCCATGGCCACCGCATACTGGACCGCGATGTGGCCCAGGCCCCCGATGCCGGATATGGTGACCCACTGACCGGGCCTGGCCTCCGTCATCTTCAAGCCCTTATAGACCGTAACCCCGGCGCAAAGAACGGGCGCGACTTCCACCGGGTCCGAGCCTTCCGGGATGCGGGCAGCAAAGCGCGTGTCCACCAGCATGTACTCGCCGAACGAGCCGTCCACGCTATAACCACCGTTCTGCTGGGACTCACACAAGGTTTCCCAGCCGGTGCGGCAGTACTGGCAGTCCCCACAGGCGGACCACAGCCAGGCGTTCCCCACGAGGTCGCCAACGGCAACGTCCGTGACACCCTCACCCAGAGCGACGACTTCACCCACACCTTCATGCCCGGGAATGAACGGTGGGGTCGGCTTGACCGGCCAGTCGCCTTCGGCGGCGTGGAGGTCGGTGTGGCAAACTCCCGAGGTAATGAGGCGGACCAGCGCCTGGCCGGGACCCGGCGTCGGCCTTTCCACTTCCTTGACCGTAAGGTCGGTTCCGAATTCAGTGACTACTGCAGCTTGCATGGTTGCGGACATTGACGATCTCCTTTGATCGATGAACAGGACGGGTTTAGAAGAAGCCGAGTTTGTTCTCGTTGTAGCTGACCAGGAGGTTCTTGGTCTGCTGGTAGTGGTCCAGCATCATGGCGTGGTTTTCACGGCCGATGCCTGAGGACTTGTAGCCACCGAAGGCGGCACCGGCCGGGTAGGCGTGGTAGTTGTTGACCCACACGCGGCCGGCCTGGATTTCCCGGCCCGCGCGGTAGGCGACATTTCCGTTGCGCGACCACACCCCGGCACCAAGGCCATACAAGGTGTCATTGGCGATGCCGATTGCGTCGTTGTAGTCGCTGAACCTGGTCACGGAGACCACAGGGCCGAAGATCTCCTCCTGGAAGATCCGCATCCGGTTGTGGCCTTCGAAAATCGTGGGCTGGACGTAGTAGCCGCCGGCAAGGTCGCCGGACAGCTCGGCCCGCGCGCCGCCCGTGAGGACTTTGGCACCTTCCTGCTTTCCAATGTCGATGTAGGAGAGGATCTTCTCCAGCTGGTCGTTGGAAGCCTGGGCACCGATCTGGGTATCCGTGTCCAGCGGGTTGCCCTGGATGATCTTGTTGGTGCGGGCTACGGCGTCAGCCATGAACGAGTCGTATATCCCCTCCTGGACCAAGGCACGTGACGGGCAGGTGCAAACCTCGCCCTGGTTGAAGGCGAAGAGCGTAAAGCCCTCCTGTGCTTTGTCGTAGAACGCGTCATTCTGGGCTGCGACGTCGTCGAAGAAGATGTTGGGGCTCTTGCCGCCAAGTTCCAGGGTGACGGGGATGAGGTTGTTGGACGCGTACTGGCTGATAAGCCGGCCGGTGGTGGTCTCGCCCGTGAAGGCGATCTTGCGGATACGGGGGCTGGAAGCCAGTGGCTTTCCGGCCTCGACGCCGAAACCATTGACGACGTTCACTACGCCTGCGGGCAGCAAGTCAGCGATCAATTCCATCAGTACCAGGATCGACGTTGGCGTCTGCTCCGCTGGCTTAAGCACGACGGCGTTCCCGGCGGCGAGCGCGGGGGCCAGCTTCCACACGGCCATGAGGATGGGGAAGTTCCAGGGGATGATCTGGCCCACCACGCCCAGTGGTTCTTTGAAGTGGTAGGCGGTGGTGTCGTCATCCAGTTGCGAAAGGTGGCCCTCCTGGGCACGGACAGCCGAAGCGAAGTAGCGGAAGTGATCGGCAGCCAGGGGAATGTCCGCGTTGAGCGTCTCGCGGACGGGCTTGCCGTTGTCCCATGTCTCAGCAACGGCGAGCAGCTCAACGTTCTCGTCTATGCGGTCTGCGATCTTGTTCAGAATCGCGGCGCGTTCTGTCGCTGACGTCTTGCCCCAGGATGGCGCGACCTTGTGCGCGGCGTCGAGTGCCAGTTCGATGTCCTCGGATGTGCCACGGGCAACTTCGCAGAAAGCCTTGCCTGTGACGGGCGTGATGTTTTCGAAGTAGGCGCCCTTGACGGGAGCAACCCATTCCCCGCCGATCCAGTTCTCGTACCGGTCCTTGAAGGTGACCTTCGAACCCTCGGCACCCGGCTGTGCATAAACGGTCATTGCTAGCTCCTTTGCTGCGAATCACGGTGGGCTGTCGCCATTGATTCGAGCCTAGGAGCGGGCAGGTTGCAGCTACGTTGCAATCATGTGAGTCAGCTCACGCTTTGAGTTCCGTGTCGATCCGTTCAAGGTCGGCCACGACGGCGGCACGCTTGGGTGAGCGCGGCGGCAGCAGCTTCAGGACGGCAAGGCGGAGTTCGACGTCGTACTTCGCCTCGGGCAGCTCAGCGTACTTCAGGAGCGAATCAACGCTGCCGTCGCTGAGGAGCGCTTCCCGCAGCAGATGCGAAACCCGCTCACGCAACTGCACGACGCCGGGCGCCTCCGA
Source organism: Arthrobacter sp. 1088 (assembly GCF_031455315.1). Taxonomy (NCBI): domain Bacteria; kingdom Bacillati; phylum Actinomycetota; class Actinomycetes; order Micrococcales; family Micrococcaceae; genus Arthrobacter; species Arthrobacter sp. 1088. The sequence continues at coordinate 388,984 of NZ_JAVDSM010000001.1, read as the reverse complement.
GCGCGGCAGGACTGCGCCTTTGTAGATCTCCAAGGCAATACGGTGGGCTCCGCGCTGCAGGCAACTGAGCACCTGGCCTGAATCGGGAAGCAACTCAACGGGCAAGCGGTAGGGTCGCGATTCGGGCACCGCGCCGGGGCTGAGCTCATGGAGAACTTTGCGCAGCCGCACCATTTCCGCCCGTAAAGTCACTCCCGAGCCATCTCCGGGGTAAAGCTGCGCGCAGAGGTCGTCCGCGCTGAGGCCGGCCGGTTCGCTGCAGAGGATAGCCAGGATTTCGCTGTGGCGGGCGGACAAGGAAACCGTCCGGCCATCAATGCTGAGAAGGGCCTGATCCCGGCCTAGCAACTGCAGGCTGTTCCGGTAAAGAGTGTGGCTGGAAGCAGAGCCTGAGCTCCGGCGTCGCGGTTTTTCCCGTACGGCAGCAGCCAACTGGAGACGCTCGATGCGCAACTGCGCCTGTGCAGCCGCAACGGTCGCTTCCACCAGGGATACCGTGTGCGGGGCCACTGCAGTCTCGGTTCCAGTGATGTCCACGACGCCCAGCACGGCACCGGAATCCGGGTCATGGAAGGGAACAGCAGTACAACTCCATGGGTGAACTGATCTCTTGAAATGCTCGGCCCCGGAGATCTGGATGCTCCGATCCAGGGCGAGCGCCGTCCCGGGAGCACTTGTACCCACTGAGGCTTCAGACCAATCGGCGCCCGCAACGAACATCATCCCCTCGGCCCTGCGCTGCATGACTGGATCGCCATCCACCCACAGGAGCCGCCCGACGTCGTCCCCCACCGCCACGAGCAACCCACTGTCATGGCTGGGCTGGACCAGCAACTTCCTGATCACCGGCATGATCGCTGCCAGCGGGTGTTGGCGGCGGTAGTCCTCCAGTTCGTCGCGGTCCATCGCAAGCGGCGCTTCAGGGATATCAGGATTGGCCAGCAGAGTGGCCGAACGCTGCCAGGACTCACGCACCAAACGCCGGAGGCCCAAGATTTCCTCGGGAGTCCCGGCCCGCAGCATATCCAATTGTTCATGGCTAGCCAGGGCGCGCTTCTGCAGCAGCCTTCCGGCTTCGGTGCCTGGAACAGGCGGATGGATTGGATTCCTCATCGAACTCCCCGGTAATTCGCAGCGACAGTGCGCTGCGTGCATGTGCTTGGCGGCACAGTACCCGAAAGTCTAGTTCCAGGAATGGAGTTTGTGTACAGCTGACGCCTTTTGCGAGGACGTTCGGTGTACACAAACCCAAGGGCTAGCCACGCGAGATCTGGATCATTTCCTCACGCGGGACTACCTTGATGCGTTCCCGGATCACACCGTTGCCGTTGCCGGATTCGGACTCCGACTTGGACCAGGCGGCACCGAGGGCGGCCTCGTGGGCATCCAGGCGGTTCCACCCCTCCCAGGTGGTGTATTCGATGCCGCGTTCTTCAAGGAGATCGATGATGGCCTGGGGGTCCGGGTTCTCTGCTGGCGGCAACGTGAGCCGGTCCTCGAGGAGACAGCCGATCGTCTCCAGTGCATCGCCCTTGGTATGACCGATCAGGCCTACAGGTCCACGCTTGATCCAGCCAGTGGCGTAGATTCCCGGCACGGGCTTGCCGTCGGCGTCCAGGACGCGACCGCCGTCGTTCGGTATGACACCGCGGCGGGCATCGTACGGAAGCTCCTGAAGCGGCGAGCCGTGGTAGCCGATCGCGCGGTAGACGGACTGCACCGGGTACTCCAGGAATTCACCGGTGCCCTTGACGTTGCCGGTTCCATCCAGTTGCATCCGCTCGAACTTGATGCCGGAAACCTTGCCGGGAGTTTCCGGCGAGTCCAGGATTTCCACGGGGCTGTGCAGGAAGTGCAAGTGCAGACGGCGCGAGGATGGCTGCTCGGATTCCGCGTGTTCTTCCACCAGCCAGTTGGTCATGGTGTTGACCATGGTCTTGATCTGGTTGTTGGTACGGATTGCCTCATCGGAGGCTTCATCAAACTCGAAGTCCTCCGGGTACAGGACAATGTCGACGTCGTTGCAGTGGGACAGCTCCCGCAATTCCAGCGGGGTGAATTTAACCTGCGCAGGACCGCGGCGCCCAAACACGTGGACGTCGGTAACAGGCGACTTCTTCAAGCCCTCGTAGACGTTTTCGGGGATCTCGGTGACCAGCAGCTCATCGGGGTGCTTGACCAGCATGCGAGCCACATCAAGGGCAACGTTGCCGTTGCCGATGACGGCAATCTCCTTGGCGTCCAGCGGCCAATCCCGGGGAACGTCCGGGTGCCCGTCATACCAGGAAACAAAATCGGCTCCGCCGAAGGACCCTTCCAACCCGATGCCCGGGATGTTTAGGTCCGCGTCCTTGATGGCCCCCGTGGAGAAGATCACGGCGTCATAGAAAGCACGGAAATCGTGAAGCGTCAGATCCCTGCCGTAGGTGACGTTGCCCAGGAAACGAATGTCGCCCCTGTCCAGCACCTTGTGCAGGGCGTTGACGATGCCCTTGATACGGGGGTGGTCCGGCGCCACGCCGTAGCGGATCAGCCCATAAGGCGCAGGGTACGCCTCAAAGAGATCGATGCTGACCTCCACGTCCCCGTCCTTGACCTCGTTGGACTTGGTCAGGATGTCGGCGGCATACACGCCGGCGGGACCGGCGCCCACGATGGCGACGCGAAGCGGACGTTTGGGGGTGGTTGCGGCTGAGTTGGACACCGTAAGCCCTTCCGAAGCAGTAAGCCACGCCGTCGTTGGGGCGCGCAGATTCCAATTCTAGATGTCCGCCCCGCACCCGGCCTCCTATATGGCAGGAGTCACAAGAAAACAGGCGATTGATGCCAACATTGCGGAATATTGCGCTCCCATTTGGTGTTGGCGACATTGTGTCGACACCCGAGCAGATCACCGCAAACTCGTCCATTTCCAGCCAGCCCGCGACTGTGAGTGCGTCCAGTGAACTTAGCGGCGACACCTCTGGCGGCAGGACCCGCGGAGGAAAGCCTGTCTGGAGCGAGTCGACGGCGGGAATCCTCTTTGGCATTGGTGCTTACAGTCTGTGGGGACTGCTTCCGCTGTACTTCCTCGCGCTTCAACCGGCGGGGGCAATCGAAATCGTTGCCAACCGCGTGGTTTGGTCGCTGCTCTTCTGCGCGTTGCTGATCACGGTCCTGCGGGCGTGGAGGGTCTTCGGCGCCGCCGTCAAGGACCGCTCCGTCTTTGGACCATTGGCCTTGGCAGCTGGATTGATAGCCATCAACTGGTTGACCTATACCTTCGGTGTCACCACAGGGCACGCAGTGGAAACATCCCTTGGATACTTCATCAACCCGTTGGTGTCGGTCCTGCTCGGTGTATTCGTGCTCAAGGAGAAGTTGCGGCCACTCCAATGGGCAGCAGTGGGCATCGGCTTTGTTGCCGTGGGCGTCCTGACCTTTTCCTACGGGCAGCTTCCCTGGATTGCGTTGATCCTGGCCTTCAGCTTCGGTCTCTATGGGTTCGTTAAGAAGCGGGTCGGTCCCAGGGTTGATGCGCTCACCAGCCTCTCCGTTGAAACAGTAGTCCTGGCTCCCGTGGCAGCCGCCACCATGGTTGTCCTGGGCGTAAGCGGCGTGGCAACACTCACCGCCCATGGGCCCGGGCATTTCTGGTTGCTTCTCGCATCGGGCGTCATCACGGCTGTGCCGCTGCTCTTCTTCGGCGCCTCAGCCCGTCGCCTGCCCATGACCACCATCGGTCTGCTCCAATATTTCGCACCGATTCTTCAGTTCATCGTGGCGCTGGCCGTCTTCAACGAGACCATGACCACGGCCCGCTGGATCGGATTCTGCGTGGTGTGGCTCGCCCTGCTGGTGCTCACGGTGGACATGCTGCGCGCCGCCAGGAAGAACTCGTCGATGAAGAAAAAGGCCCGGATCGCGGCCGCTGGGGGCGCCTAGCCCCCTGCGTCGAGCGCTTCCTGCAGCGAGGTCGCCGGAACCGTGCGTGAGAGCCCGGAAACCTCGGGCGGTCTGGACGCGTTCCCGCGTTCTCGGCGTGTGAGCACTTTTGTTCATTTCTGTTGAGGGGTCCACCAAGCGGACATAAGGTTGCGGAAACTTTCGCCGCCACGTCCACCCCCAACTTGCCAATATCCAGAGGCACACCCAAGTACCTGGCATTCACGGGTCTTCCCAGATCGGGAACAACCACAGATGACAGTCACATGGATATGCCCGGCTTTGCTGGCAACAGTTTTGAACGGAGCCGTTTTGACCCTCAATGGACCCACACTGAGCCGTAGGACCCTCTTCCGCGCTGCTGGTGCCGCCGCACTGGCCGGAGCCCTGCTTTCCAGCTCTGCCCCGGCCTTTGCGGAACCGGCACCTGGGCTACAGGAACTCATAGGACGCCGCCGCATGGTCCTCACTGGCGGACAAAGCGCTGCGGGCATCCCGGAGCTTGCTGCCCAGCTGCAGGGAATGGGGAAAACCGCGGAAAATTGGTGGACTTCCCTGGATAAGACAGCCACCCGGACGTCCTTGTGGAATGACGTTCCCCTGACAGGCATTGGACAGTCGACGGCGGCCACAGGCAACATGGGCCTGCACTTCAACCGCCTCTATGACATGGCCTTGGGTTATGCGGTTCCAGGAAATCCTTACGCCGGCAACCCTCAATTGGCCGCGGACATAGTGGCTGGCCTGAAACTCCTGAATGACACCGCCTACAAATCCGGAATGCGGGCAGCGGGCAACTGGTGGTTCTGGGAGATAGGTGTGCCACGCAAAACGGTGGACATCCTCACATTGATGTACGCAGAGGTCCCCGAAGACCTGCGGACGTCATTGCTGGCAGCCGTCCGCTGGTTCGCGCCGAACCCTAATTGGCGTGGACGCGCCACATCCCTTGCAGAGACCGGGGCAAACCGCGTGGACAAGTCCCTGGCCTGCTGCATGCGGGGCATCCTGGACAACAATGTGGACGATATTGCTCTTGGCAGGGACGCCTTGAGTGACACCGTCCGCGGCGGGACCAACAGCGTTTTCACGTACGTAACCAGCGGCGATGGCTTCTACACAGACGGTTCGTTCGTGCAGCACGGTTATCTGCCCTATGCCGGCACCTACGGTGTGGTGGCTCTGGCTGGCATCGCCGAGATCATAGCGATGCTCGGTGGAAGCACGTGGGCAGTCAACGACCCCAAGCGCACAGTGCTCCTGGATGCAGTGGAGGACACCTATGCACCCTTCGTGTGGGACGGCCGCATCATGGACACCATCCGCGGCCGTGCCGTGTCCCGTCAGCGCGAGCCCGACTACGTCAGTGGCTTTGCCCTCATCTCCGCCGTCTTGCTGCTGGCACCCGGCTGCGATGAGCCCTACCGTTCAAGGTTCCTCGCCTTGGCCAAAGGCTGGCTGGAACGCTGTGCCGACCAGAAACTCGTGGGGCATCCAACACAGAGCCTGGCGAAGTCCTTGTTGTCGCTTGGCGTCCTGTCCGATTCCGCAGTGGTTTCAGCACCGGCACCGGTGTATAGCCGGATGTTCGCTGACCAGGACAGGCTGGTCCACCACCGCCCGCAGTGGGGCTGCACTGTAAACCTCTCATCAAAGAGGATCGGCCGCTATGAGTGGGGCAACAGCGAGAACAACCTTGGCTGGTACCAAGGCGACGGCATGACTTTCCTTTACACGCGCCAGGACCCCTCCCAATTCAGCGCGGACTTCTGGCCCACGGTGGACCCGTATGGACTTCCCGGAACCACCGTCAACGATCAAGTGCGGGCTAGCGGAGCAGGCACTGCAGGAACCGGCATCCCACGCGCTTTTCAGGCGTTCGCCGGCGGACTCACCGTGGATGCCCGCTGGGGCGTCATCGGCATGGACCACCTGAACCACAACAAGACACTTTCCGGAAGGAAATCGTGGTTCTTCCTGGATGACGCGGTGGTCTGCCTGGGCGCCGGCATCTCGGGCACTGGTGGGGCTGCGGTACGGACCACCATCGAGAACAGGTCCTTTGCTCCGGGTTCAGTGCCTTCCGTGCGGACGGATTCCCGGAACCGTTCCCTGGATCCCGGGGACGCCGCCGTGACGGTTCAGAGGTCGGTCCACATCGACGGTCATGGCGGCTACGTCTTCCTGGAAGCGCCGGGCGTCTCCGGTTCTACGGAGGTGGCGGTGATCCACCGGACAGGAAGCTGGTTTGACGTCAACTCCGGAGCAGACACGGGAGGATCCCCTGATCCTGTCACCAGGGACTACTTGACCATCACGCATCACCACGGGGTGGATCCTGTGGGAGCTGGCTACGCATATATGGTGTTGCCTGCCGCAAGCCGTGAAGTCACGTTCTCAGAGTCAGCAAACCCCGGCGTGAAAGTGCTGGCCAACTCGGCGGACGTCCACATGGTGAAGGTCGCCAAGGACAACCTGGTGCTGGCCAACTTCTTCGCAGCTGGCGGCGTTGGGGATTACTCGGTCTCAGGGCCTTGCACGCTTGCTCTGCGCGAAACCGGCGACAGGCTGGCCGTGTCCGTGGCAGATCCATCGCGGACGCAGTCCTCCGTGCGGATCACGCTCGCCGGCTCTGCGTGGGGCACCCTTGTGGATTCCGATGCCGGGGTGGCGTTGGTCAGCGCTGATCCCCTGGTCATCGACGTCCAACTCGACGGACACGGCCACCAGAAAAACCTGACGCTGGGCACTTAGGCGGGCTCCGCCGTCGTGCGCTTCCTGCAACGAGGACGCCGAGGACGCGGGAAAGGTGCCAGACCGCCCGGAAACCTCCGGCGAACTCAGCGCTTTCCCGCGAACCCGGCGTTAAACGCACGAGGAGGGCCGGGAAAACCCCGGCCCTCCTGCGTTACAGCGAGAAAATCTTACGCGTTGGCCTTGATGGCTGCAGCGAGGACCTCGAGGCCGTCGAGGAGCAGTTCGTCGCTGATGACCAGCGGCGGAAGGAGGCGGATCACGTTGCCGTAGGTGCCACAGGTCAGGATGATGACGCCTTCCTGGAGGCAAGCAGCGGCTACAGCCTTGGTGAGCTCGGCGTTCGGTTCCTTGGAGCCGGGCTGGACGAGTTCGATCGCCAGCATGGCGCCACGGCCGCGGATGTCGCCAACCACGGAAACTTCTTCGGCCAGTTCGCGGAGCTTGCCCAGGGCGAGCTCTTCGATATGGCGGGCGCGGCCGTTGAGGTCGTGCTGTTCCATGGTGTCGATGGCTGCAAGTGCTGCTGCGCAAGCAACCGGGTTGCCACCGTAGGTGCCGCCGAGGCCGCCCGGGTGTACGGCGTCGAGCAGGTCGGCGCGGCCGGTGATCGCGGACAGCGGGAGGCCGCCGGCGATGCCCTTGGCCATCGTGATGATGTCCGGGACAACACCTTCGTGGTCAACGGCGAACCATTCGCCGGTGCGGCAGAAGCCGGACTGGACCTCGTCGGCGATGAAGACGATGCCCTTTTCCTTGGCCCATGCGGACAGTGCCGGGAGGAAGCCTTCGGCCGGAACGATGAAGCCACCCTCGCCCTGGATGGGCTCGATGATGATCGCGGCAACCTGGTCGCCACCGATCTGCTTCTCGATCATGGTGATGGCGCGCTTGGCGGCCTCGGCACCCGTGATTTCCGGGTTCTCTTCACGGAACGGGTAGCTCATGGGCATGCGGTAGACCTCGGGCGCGAACGGGCCGAAGTTGGTCTTGTACGGCATGGCCTTGGCGGTCAGTGCCATGGTCAGGTTGGTGCGGCCGTGGTAGGCGTGGTCGAAGGCAACCACTGCGTCGCGGCCGGTAGCCAGGCGTGCAACCTTGACGGCGTTCTCCACGGCTTCAGCGCCGGAGTTGAACAGCACGGTGCGCTTGGCGTGGTCGCCCGGGGTGAGTCGGTTGAGCTGCTCGGCCACGGCTACGTAACCCTCGTACGGGGTCACCATGAAGCAGGTGTGCGTGAAGTGCGCAGCAGCTTCCTGGACAGCGGCGACGACGGCGGGATCGGACGCGCCGACGCTGGTCACGGCAATGCCGGAGCCGAGGTCGATGAAGGAGTTGCCGTCGACGTCGCGGATGATGCCGCCGTCGGCGTCTTCAACGTAAACGGGGACGCCGGAAGCGACGCCGGCAGCAACGACGGCGGAGCGACGCTCGGCCAGTGCCTGCGACTTGGGGCCGGGGAAGGCGCCGTTGATGTTGCGCTTCTGCTCGATGCGGTACGAGAGTTCGTTCGCGGTAGTGGTCATGGGGTGATTGCCTTTCTGGGAAGCCAGGGGTGGAGGTTTACGCGACTGCGTTATGCAACCGGGTTATGCATCCAGTGCACTCATTACGTGCTTGATGCGGGTGTAGTCCTCGACCCCGTACATGGAGAGGTCCTTGCCGTAGCCGGACTGCTTGAAGCCGCCGTGGGGCATCTCTGCAGTCAGGAGGATGTGGGTGTTGATCCAGACAGCACCGAAGTCCAGGTCGCGGCTCATGCGCATGGCCGTTCCGTGGTCGGTGGTCCAGACGCTGGACGCCAGGGCGTATTCGACGTCGTTGGCCAACTCGAGCGCTTCGGCTTCCGTGCTGAACTTCTGGACGGTGATGACCGGACCGAAGGTCTCCTTCTGCACGATGTCATCGGTCTGCTTGGCACCGGAGATGATGGTGGGCTCGAAGAAGAAGCCCTTCTCGCCTGCGCGGTGGCCACCGATCTCGATCTTGCAGTTTGCCGGGAGGTGCTCCACCACCGAGGTGACGGCGTTGAAGTGGTTCACGTTGTTCAGCGGGCCGAAGTAGTTCTCTTCGTCGTTCTGCGAACCGGTGTGCAGGGTCTTGGTGTGCTCCACCATTGCTGCCACAACGTCATCGTGGACGGAGTCTTCCACCAGCACGCGGGTGATGGCGGTGCAGTCCTGGCCCGCGTTGAAGAAGGCGAACTCGGCGATGGCCGCCGCGCTCTTCTTGATGTCGGCGTCCTTGAAGACAATGGCCGGAGCCTTGCCGCCAAGCTCCAGGTGGGCACGCTTGAGGCCCTTGGCTGCGCCGCTGGCGACCGCGATTCCGGCGCGGACGGAACCGGTGATGGACACGAGGCCGGGGACCTTGTGGTCAACCATCATGGCGCCGGTTTCGCCGGTGCCGAGCACAACGTTGAGCACGCCGGCGGGGAAGATCTCTCCGGCGAGGCGAGCCAGGACCAAGGTGGATTCCGGGGTGGTGTCCGAGGGCTTGAGGACAACGGTGTTGCCGGCTGCAAGGGCGGGACCGATCTTCCAGATAGCCATCAGGAACGGGTAGTTCCACGGGGCAACCTGGGCTACGACGCCGATCGGTTCGCGGCGAACGTAGGAGGTGTGGCCCTCAAAGTACTCCCCTGCGGACTTGCCTTCCATGATGCGTGCTGCACCGGCGAAGAAGCGGAGCTGGTCTGCGCCGGCGGCAACTTCCTCGGAAGCGATCAGGGACCGGACCTGGCCGGTGTTGCGGTGCTGGGCGTCAACGAGTTCCTCGCTGTTGGCCTCCACGGCGTCGGCGAGCTTGAGCAGCATGAGCTGGCGCTGGCCCGGCGTAACGTGCTTCCACGTCTTGAAGGCTTCGCTGGCCGCGGTCATGGCGGCGTCAACATCGGCCTGCACCGAAATCGGCGACTTGGCAACGATCTCCCCGTTGGTAGGGTTCACGATGTCCAGGAGACCCGTACCTGCCGGCGTAACGAATTCGCCGTTGATGAAGTTCTGCAAGGTTTGAACCACGGTGTGCAACCCTCTTTCGGTGTCTGGGGCATGGGTTTTAGCTGATCAGAGCCTATGCCAGCGAAGGGGTCCAAGGAATAGTCAGCTGCACACACCGGCATACCCTCCTTAGTGCGCTTGACCAGCGCCGGGTTACGCTTGTAACCATGGCAATGTCCCTCTCTTCGCTCGTCGCTGTCCCATCCTTGAAGCTCCGTAAAACAGGCAGCGCCGAAACAACCTGGAACCAGGACATCAGTTGGGTTGCCGTGACGGAGCTGGAGGATCCACAACGCTTCCTCAGCGGCGGGGAATTGGTTCTCACGACGGGCCTGCGCCTGAAGAGCGCCGCCGACCAACGCCGATTCGTCCGGCAGGTCCAGCGCGCAGGTGCAGTGGGCATCGGCTTCGGCATCGGCCTCACCCACGAAGCCGTTCCGGAGGCGCTCATCGCCGAAGCGAACCGCTGGGGTTTGCCCTTGGTTGAAGTGCCTTACGAGATTCCCTTCATCGCGATCGGAAAGCTCGTGGCCGAGTCGCATTCAGCTGACCACTACTCAAACCTGGAACGGCTCCTGGCCGGACACCAGATCCTGGCCCGGTCGCTCCTCACCGGCGGCGGCCTGGGCGAGCTCCTGAAGCAGTTGGGCAGCATGCTGCGCACTGATGTTGTGCTCACCCAGTTCAGCGCGCAGCTCTACAACAGCGTTCCCGGAAAACCGGCCCCGACGGCGGATGGCTGGGCTTCGTACCCGATTCCCACCGGCCGCAGGGATGCCTGCACGTTGTGGTTGCGCCAGCCGTTCGTGGACTCGGGGATTGTGAGCTACGCGCAGAACCTCATCAGTGTCGAGCTGAACAACATGGTCAAGCAGCGCCAGGCCCAGCGCGCCATGGCAGGGCAGGTCCTGGACGACGTCATCCACGGCACCTTGGAAACCATTGAGGCCGCCCGCCGTTTGGCAGGCGTTGGAATCAACAGCACCCGGAAGAACGTGGTGCTAGTGGCGGAGTCCACGGCACACCACAAGCAACTGGTGAGCATCTCGCTGCCCCAGGCGCTGGAAGCGGGCGTTAGCGCCGTCGTCGGGAAGGATCTTGTCACTGTCGTCACCGACGACGGCAGCTCCGCGACAGCCTTGGCCAAGAGCCTGAGCGACCACCTGCAGGAGGCCGGGATCCATGCTGTGATCGGAATCGGCGGCGCCTATACGAAGCCGAACGGCCTGCGCTGGAGCTACTTTGAAGCGCGCGACGCCGTGGCGCACGGCTTGCCCGTCAACGAGCCCGAACGGCTGAGCCTGACCTCCCTCCTGCTGGCAAGCGAGGATGTTCCGTTGGCCGACATGGCCAGCGAGTCGCTCACTCCGCTGAGGAAGTTCGACGCCGCCCACGGCGCCGAACTCGTAGCCACGCTGGAAAGCTACCTGAACCACAACGGGTCCGTCGCCGCGGTCGCCGAAGCCCTGACGCTGCACCGCAATACCGTCCGGTACCGGCTGGCCCAGATCACTGAACTGACCGGCTATGACCCGTCACAGACGCAGGATCGCGTGCAGCTTTGGCTTGCGCTGGCCGTCCAGCGGCTGGGCTCACGGAACCCCCGGTAAGCGCCTATACCCGGACCGCCGGAGAGATTCGCCACAAAAGTGTAGACATTAAACGTCAAACGTCTAACCTTTAGGTATGGCTGCGACGACCCCTCTTACCCCCACGACAGGAAACATCCCTACGATTGCCCCCACCAACGTGGCAACAGCCCACACGGTCAAGGCAGTCCCCAAGGCGCGCGTCGTCGCCGTCGTCGGCATCATTGCCGTGGTGCTCATCGGGCTGAACCTGCGCGCCGGAATCACCAGCGCAGCGGCGCTCTTCCATGAGCTGCAGCAAGTGTTGGGCTACGGCGCTTTGGTGGCCTCAATCCTGCCCTCGATTCCGCTGCTGTGCTTCGCGGTTGCAGGGCTTGGAACCTCGTGGCTGACCCGCCGCGTGGGTGTTGAGAAGGCTATCGCCATCGCCCTGGCCTTGCTGGCAGGGGGCTTGCTGGTTCGCGGCGTGCCGGCCACCGGCGCCCTGCTCGGCGGTACGGTTCTGGCGATGTCCGGCCTTGCCGTCTGCAACGTGGCCATGCCGTCGTTCATCCGCGAGCACTACGCCGACCGCACGTCCATGATGACCGGCCTTTACACCTTCACGATGTCCGGCGGCGCCACCTTCGCAGCCGCCGTGAGTGTTCCCTTGGCGCAGCAGCTGGGTTCGCCGTCGATGGGGCTTGCCGCCTGGGGAATCCTGGGGGTCGCGGCGCTGCTCGGATTCCTGCCGGTGGTCCTGCACTCGCACCGGAATTCCACCAAGACGGACCGTCCGCGCGTATCCATGTGGCCCCTGCTCCGCACCCGTCTGGGCATCCTGATCACGGCCATCTTCACCTTCCAGGCCTTCCTCGCGTACGCCGTGATGAGCTGGTTCGCCTACATCCTCACGTCCCAGGGCCTCAGTGCCTCTGAAAGCGGTCTGCAGTTCGGCGTCATGCAGCTGGTCTCCGTGGCCGCCGGCATGATCCTGCTTGCTTTCGGTTCCAGGCCCGGAATGCTGCGGCCTGCCCTCTACCTCGCAAGCAGCTCCACGCTGGTTGCCATTGCCGCCATGATCTGGTTGCCCACTTCCCTCGCGGTGGTCTCCGCAGTGCTCTTCGGCTTCGGGTTGGGCATCTTCCCGCTGGTCCTGTTAATCATCAGCCGCAGCGGACGGTCGACGGCGGAAACCACCGCGCTCTCCACGATCGCCCAATCGCTGGGATACTTGATTGCGGCAATTGGCCCCTTTGGCATGGGGCTGCTCCACAGCGCTACGGGCGGCTGGGCGCTGCCCTTGAGCTTGCTGTCCATCGTGGCGGTGGCGCTCATGGTTACCTGCCACATGCTCACGAGCAAGCGCACTGCCACCAAGACCGGACCGAGGACAGCATGACCCTTACCCCTTCGCATCGCCCGGCCCTTGCCGAGGAGATCACCGCCAAGCTGCGGGACATGATCAAATCAGGCGAATGGCCGCTCCAGAAACGCATCCCGGCTGAGCCTGAACTCATGGCAAGCCTGGGCGTTTCGCGGGGAACCCTCCGCGAGGCCATCAAGGCATTGGCGCACTCGGGCATGCTCGAAGTCCGCCGCGGTGACGGCACGTACGTGCGTGCCAACAGTGAAATGTCCGGCGCGGCCCAGCGCATGTACCTGGAGCACACGCAGGAACACATCGTGGAGGTCCGGCTCGGCCTGGACACCCAGGCGGCCCGCCTTGCCACCAAGCATGCAACGGTGGACGACATCGCCGAGATGCGCCGCCTGCTCGCCCTGCGTCATGACGCCTGGCAGTCAGAGGACTACCCCACGTGGGCCCGCGCAGATTGGGAATTCCATGAACGTGTTGCCCTGGCATCCGGTAATCCGCTGTTGCATCAGCTCTATGTCTCCTTTGGCGGGGTCTTCCACAACGACCTCCTCCGGCAGCAACGCAAGGAAGGCTTCAACGGCATCCCCCGCGAAGGCCACGACGAACTGGTGGACGCGTTGGAAGCACACGATCCCGATGCCGCTGTCCAGAGCGTCTACCGGAACCTGGATTTCTGCGCAGACAAAACCCCTCATTAGCCCGTTGCCGGCCCGCTTGTCCGTTGTTGCCCAACGACGAAATAGCGGGCTCGCAACGTCTATGGCACAGTCTCGATTCCCACTCCGGGAACGTCCCTGAACCGCGCGTCGATCAGCACCACCTCACGCCCCGCCCGATCCAGGAGACTCGCTGCGACACTCGCCCGGTATCCCGTGGCACAGTGCACCCAGATCCTGACGTCCGGCACCTCAGGGGTCCTGCTGATCAACTCGTAAACCGGAATGTTCAGCGCTCCCTTGACATGCGACGCCGCGAATTCATCCGGGCGGCGAACATCCAGGACCACGTCCTCCGGTGCCCTGTCCTTGGCGAGACCGGCCCAGTCCGAGTGCGGATACGACGCCCGTGGATGCCCAGGCGCCAGCGCAGCAACGTCCAGGGGCATGGCGCCAGGCCCGACGGCGGCATCCGGACCATCGATGCCAATCCTCGCCAAATCGCGGATCGCCTTCTCCACCTCATCCAACGGGCCCAGCAAGGTAAGAGGTTGATTCCACGGGATCACCCACCCGAGGTAGCTGGTGAAGTTGTCGCCGCGCCCGTATTCGAAGCTCACGCTCCCTTGGAGATGGCTGTCCGCGAAGGCCACTCTGTGACGCAGATCCACCACCCACTCCCCTGACTCCAGGCGCCGGCCCAGCTCTGCGGCGTCCACGGAATCAGGCACCTGCAGGTTCGCTGCACCGGGGCCTGCGGCGTTGAGGGGGCTCATGTGCGCGTAGTAGGCCGGATAGGCTGTGATGTTCTCCAACAACTCGGCCACAAAATGGTCCTCGTCCGGATCAGTCAGGGCGTGGTTGGCGGCGGCTTGTTCGCCAATGGTTGAGGCCTTGACCTTGCTCGAGGGCCCCACGGAGCAGAAGGATCCGAAGCCGTGTGTTGGATACAACGCGGCACCCTGCGATGCCGAGGAAACAAGGCGCCGGACCGAGGAGTACTGATCGTGGGCCAACTTAGCTGTGTCATCGGGCGAGACCAGGTCCGTTCTCCCGACTGAACCGTAGAGCAAGCTGCCGCCGGAAAACACAGCGTCAGTGCCGCCGTCGTGCGTGTCATCCCGCACCACGTACGAGAGGTGCGTGTGCGTGTGTCCAGGCGTTGCGAGCACCTTCACGAGTAGGTGTCCCACACTGATGACTTGACCGTCGGTGACCGGGACGCGATCAAACGCAACGTGGTCGGCGGCGTTGACGAGGTACTGGGCGCCATGTTTTTCAGCCAAAACCAGGCCGCCGGTGACGTAGTCGTTGTGCAGATGGGTTTCGGCCACATGCGTGATCCGGACGCCAGCGGCACGCGCGGCTGCCTCAACGCGGTCGGTGTCCCGCTGCGGATCAATGACCAGAGCAACTTTGCCGTCATGCACCAGGTAACTCCGGTCCCCCAATGCCGTGGTTTCGATGACTACGACGTCCATACCTCAGGTTAAAGCAACGCGGGGTCACTTACAGCCCATCCGAAGACCCGGAATGGGCTGTAAGTGACCCCGCGTTGGTTTAGACCTGTGCGGATACTCCGTCGCGGGAGATGTTGACCATGTCCTCGCGCGGCACAACCTTGATGCGCTCACGGGTGACCTCAACACCGTGGGAGCCGCCGGCCTCGGTGGCTGCTGCGCCGAGCGCGAGCTCGTGGGCGTCCAGAGCCAGCCAGCCTTCCCAGCTGGTGAACTGCACGCCGCGGGCGTCGAGCAAATCCACGACGGCGTCTGCCGCAGGAACCTCGGCGAACGGCAGGTTTTCGCGGTCCTCCAAGAGGTACGTCACCGTTTCAAGGGCATCACCCTTGGTGTGGCCGATGAGGCCCACCGGACCACGCTTGATCCAACCGGTCGCATAGAGGCCCGGCACGTGCTGACCGTCGGCGTCAAGGACGCGGCCGCCGTCGTTGGTCACGACGCCCTTCTTGTGGTCGAACTCGACGTCCGGCAGGGCCGAACCGAAGTAGCCGATGGCGCGGTACACGGCCTGGACCGGGTAGTCGACGAACTCGCCGGTGCCGCGGGCGTTGCCCGTGCCGTCCAGCTCGGTGCGCTCGAACTTGATGCCGGCAACCTTGCCCGGGGTTTCCGGGGAGTCAACGATCTCGACCGGGCTGTGCAGGAAGTGCAGGTGCAGGCGGCGGGAGGCCTTGAGCTCGGAGAGGTCCTCCGGCTGCTCGGCGATCCAGTTGGTGAGCGTGCCAACCATGGTCTTGGTCTGGTTGTTCGTCTGGACCTGGCGGTCGGACTCTTCGTCGAATTCGAAGTCCTCGGCGTAGAGGATGATGTCTACGTCCTTGGAGTGCGAGAGTTCGCGGAGTTCCAGCGGGGTGAACTTCACCTGCGCCGGGCCACGGCGGCCGAAGACGTGGACGTCTGTGACCGGGGAATTCTTCAGGCCGGCATAGACGTTGTCCGGGATTTCGGTGACCAGCAGGTCATCGGCGTGCTTGGAGAGGACGCGGGCCACGTCAAGGGCTACGTTGCCGTTGCCGAGGACGGCGATTTCCTTGGCATCCAGCGGCCATTCGCGGGGAACGTCCGGGTGTCCGTCGTACCACGAGACGAAGTCGGCGCCGCCGAAGGAACCCTCAAGCTCGATGCCCGGTATGTTCAGGTCCGCGTCCTTGATGGCGCCCGTGGCGAAGATGACGGCGTCGTAGTGCTTGCGCAGGTCCTCGATGGAGATGTCCGTGCCGTAGTCAACGTTGCCGAAGAAGCGGATGTCGCCGCGGTCCAGGACCTTGTGCAGGGCGTTGACGATGCCCTTGATGCGGGGGTGGTCCGGAGCGACGCCGTAGCGGATCAGGCCATACGGTGCCGGGTAGCGGTCAAAGAGGTCGATGCTGACGTTGAGTTCGCCACTCTTGACGGCCTCGCTCTTGGTCAGGATGTCTGCTGCGTACACGCCGGCAGGGCCGGAGCCGATCACGGCGACGCGAAGCGGACGGTCCGCAGAACCTACGGGGGTGCTAATTGACACGGCTGTGTTCCTTCTTCTTCTCAGTTGGTGCGGACGCGGGGTCGGTTGGGAGTAATCGTGCTGTAATCAGCGGTCTTGAAATGCTGTGGGGCGAAGGGGCTGACACGGACAACATCGCCGATCACGATCACCGCGGGATTGGCCACGCCGACGGCCTCAGCCTGGTCCGCGATGGATCCCAACGTGCCGATGGTGACGCGCTGATCCGGCAAATACCCGTTCTCAACGATACCTACTGGAGTGTCCGAAGGCAGACCCGAACCAGCCAGGGCAGCCGCGGACTCGCGCAATTGGGCCACTCCCATGAGCAAAACCACAGTGTGGTCCGGCCGTGCAGGGACTTCGGAAAGTTCTTCGTGGCCGGTCACGACGCTGAAACCCTTGGCCAGGCCGCGATGCGTGACGGGAATACCAGCGGCGGCGGGAACCGAAATCGCCGACGTCACGCCGGACACCACTTCAACCTCGACGCCGTTCTGCCGGCAGAACTCTGCTTCCTCGCCACCGCGACCCAGGACATAGGGGTCGCCACCTTTGAGGCGGACCACGCGGTTGCCCTTGAGGGCTTCGTCAACCAGGATGCGGTTGATCTCAAGCTGCGGCACCGGGTGATGGCCCGGCGTCTTGCCGACCTCGATCACGCGGACGTCCGGAGCCAGTTCCTTGAGCAGCTCACGCGGGCCAAGACGGTCTGTAACCACGACGTCGGCCTGGCCGAGCAAGCGTCGACCGCGGACTGTGATGAGTCCCGAGTCGCCAGGACCGCCGCCAACGAGTGCTACAGGACCAGCAGGCGCTTTGCCAGCGGCGTCCGGCTTGCGGTGACGACGCAGCGGCAGGTCTCCGGTTTCCAAGGCAGTGGCAACAGCATCGCGGAGCGCCATGGCGCGGCGCGGGTCTCCCCCGGCATTGATGGCGATCTTGACGTCATCCACCACGGCCACGGCGGGCGTCCAGGCAGCTGATGATTCGTGGTCCGAGGCGTTGACGCACCAGATGCGCTGCGCTTCGGCGTCGGCTGCTACCTGGGTGTCCACAGCAGCAGTGCCCGTGGCGGTCTGAACGAACCAAACGCCGTCGAGGTCCGACGTGCGGTACTCGCGCGGCTCCCAGATGAGGAGTCCGGCGTTGGCGAGGCCGCGGAGGTTTTCGGAGGCAACGGGAGCGACAACGGTAACTTTCGCACCGGCGTCGAGCAGTCCCTTGGCACGGCGCTCCGCGACGGGCCCGCCGCCCACAACCAGCACCGGGCGGCCGAGCAGCCGCAGTGCCGTGGGGTAAATGTCCTGTATTGCCATAAAAAAACTGTAGGGCGGGCCCGTAATATGCTTCAAAGGCTCGGAAACAACCGGTAACGCTGGGTAATCCAGCGTCACATACGCTTCATCCCTTGTTTCCTTGGCAAACGTCCGGAAACCGTGCCGCTAAAAAACAGACCAGCCCGTGCGCGTCGTGAATTCGTCCAAGGCTGCAACCCCTGCCACCGAGTTGCCGGACCGCCCCAAGCCCGGGCTCCACACGCTGACGGCGCACTTGTTGGGCACCACTGCCACGATTCCGCCCCCAACGCCGCTCTTCCCCGGAAGGCCAACGCGGTAAGCGAATTCGCCGGCGGCGTCGTAGGTCCCGCAGGTGAGCATGACTGCATTGATCCGCTTGGTCTGCGCTGGGGACAGCAATCGTGTGCCGTCTGCTCCAACACCATTGGCGGCCAGGAACCGGGTTGCGAGCGCCAGGTCTTCGCAGGTCATGGCCAGGGCACACTGCTCCACGTAGGACTCGAGGACGGCTTCCACGGGGTTCTCCAGGTTGCCGCAGCTGGCAAGGAAGTGGGCCAGTGAGGCGTTGCGGTGGCTGTTGCGGAGTTCCGAGGCCGCTACGTAGTGGTCCGCGTCCACGGTGGAGTTGCCGGTTTCGCGGCGCATCAGGTCGCGGACAGCCAGGGCAGCGCTTCCCGTGACGCTGAGGAGCCGGTCACTGACGACGATCGCGCCGGCGTTGATGAAGGGGTTCCGGGGAATCCCTTCCTCGCTCTCCAACTGGATCAACGAGTTGAACGGGTTGCCCGAAGGTTCACGGAAGACGCGCTTCCAGATGCCATCGCCGTCGAAGGCTAACACCAAGGCGAGGGCGAACACCTTGGAAATGCTTTGGATGGAGAAGGGCACATGCGCGTCCCCTGAAGAGTAGACGTCACCGTCCCGGGTTGCGATGGAGATGCCGAACTGGTGGGGGTCTACTGCTCCCAGCTGCGGAATGTAGTCGGCAACGTTGCCTTGCCCGACGTGCGGCTGTACTGCCCCGACGATGTCGTCGAGGAGATTCTGGATGTCCAAGGTTCTAGCTCCTGGCCTCTGCGTAGGTCCAAAGTCGTATCTGGAGATGGGCAAGCAATCGTTCGTCCGCGGACTGCAGGTCCAGGCCGGCCTCTTCGCAAGCGCGTCGGAGCCGGTAGTGGACGGTGTTGCGGTGGATGGCCAGTTCCTCCGCGCAGCGGTTCACATCGCCAAAGAATTCGAGGTATGTGAGCAGTGTCAAAGCGAACTCCGGGTATCGGTCGCAGAGCTTCGCTATGCCTTGGTGCCGCAGCCCTTTCCGGGTTTCCAGCAGATCCAGCAATTCGTTGGTGAGGACCGTGGTTTCCACATCCCGGTAGGAAGCAACACGGATGGACGGGGTGCTCTGCAACACCTTGAGGACACTGCGGACGTGGTCAAGCGTGGCGTACAGGGCGTCCAGCCGCGGAACAATCGGGCCCACGGCGGCCTGGACCTGGAAATGAAGGTGGGTGGTGGCGTCGCGCACAATCGTGTTGACCAGCCGGTTGATGGCGGGCAGTGACTTTACCGGGTCCAGATCCGGCAGGATGATCGCCGTTTCCGTGCCCAAGGCCCCCACCACTGCTCCCGGACGGTACGCCGCCGCATGGATGGATGCGAGGTTGGAGAGTTCACCCCTTCTGAGCTGTTGCCCCGGGGCGCTCTGGTCCAGCCCGCCCGCCGAAATCAGCACCAAGGCGGCCGGTTTGGAGGGGTCTATTCCTGCGGACTGGGCCTGCGAGTGAACCTGCGCCGTTCCGCTGAGCAGGCTGGACACCCTGTCTTCGCGCATCGACTGGGATTGCTGGTTCCGGTGGCGCACCAGTTCAATCGCGGCATGCCGGGCAGCACCGATCATCAGCCTGTCAGTGTTCGGCGCCAACGGCTCGGCACCTTCCTGCAGCCAGATGTAGCCCATCACCCGGCTTCCCGCATGGATGCCAATGGCCACGCGTTCCCGAAGGCCGGCATCAGGGTTGGCCTCCACATGGACGGGTTCTTCTGTGGCCTGAAGATGCTTGTAGACGCCTGATTCCTTGAGGAGTTTCTGGTACCGCTCCGGTCCGCGCCGCGCAAGGATGGACAGGCGCCGGAGTTCGTCAACATCGTTGGATGCCGGCGAGTAGGCAAGGACCCTGTTTCCCGGATCCTCGATGACTACATGGCCGTTGGTCAGGGTTGCGGTCGTTTGGGCGATGGCGAACAAGTCCCTGTGCACGGTGGTGGGGTTATCCCCGGACACACCGCGTTCCCGGATACGGTCCACAGCGACGCTTTCAAACTTGTCCCAGCGGAGGCCGGGAGCTACGGCTACCAATCCAATGCCGGTGGATTGCAGCAGTTCCGCCACGGCTTCGAGTTCACGTTCGTTTCCCTTAACGGCGACGGCCGTGGGCCTGCCGCTGATGATCCTACGGATTGCCGGCAGCGCCACACGTCCACGGGCACCGATGAGCATCACCAAGGACCCGGGACGGGTGGCATCCTCGTCTTCTGCATCCACAATGACCGTTTCACGAACTGTCAGGTTGTCCGCGTCCGGGGCAAGCAATAACCGTGCGTTGTCCACGCCCAGGTCTTCAAGTACATCGCTCAGCAAGGTGACGACTCCGTCGTCGTCAATGTCCAGGGCCTTCAACGAAGCTATCGCTTCCTCTCGTATTCAATTCGGGTCAACCGGACATCCTTCGCCATTGAAGAAGTCCTGCCCATGCTCCTGCGCAATCGCGCACAGCCAGAAACATTACCGGGCCTTCAGGACACCAGTGTTGTCCAGCTGGCACAAGAGCCGGGGCCCGAATTTGGTTCGCCAGCCAATTTGCGCGATTCCCCTGAGATCTAGAGTTATTTACTGTCCCCAACGCCACAAACACTGTGTGTTCTGCCTGTGCACTCAGCAGGTTTGTGCCGTTCGGAACTGTTGAGCTGCCGACGGCGGCGCCGGAGTCAAAGGAGACCCCCAGTGATACCCACGTCAGTTTCAGCGCATTCTGCTGCGCCCGACCGGTCCGACGAGGCCGGCACCCTGCTTGTTGCCCAGGAGCCAGGCCAGGACTTCTCAACGGAAGAATCGGGCTACCGGAAGACCCTCAAACCCCGCCAGATCCAAATGATTGCCATAGGCGGCGCGATCGGCACGGGGCTTTTCATGGGAGCCGGAGGCCGCCTCAATGGTTCAGGCCCGGCCTTGATCCTGGTGTATGCAGTGTGTGGATTTTTTGCTTTCCTCATCCTGCGCGCCTTGGGTGAGCTTGTTCTCTACCGCCCGGCCTCAGGCTCGTTCGTGTCCTATGCCCGTGAGTTTTATGGCGAGAAAATGGCCTACACGGCTGGTTGGTTGTACTTCCTGAACTGGGCCATGACCTCCATTGTGGATGTGACCGCGGTGGCCCTGTACGTGAAGTTTTGGGGCCAGTTCTGGCAGCCGATCAATGACGTCCCGCAGTGGCTCATCGCCCTGATCGCACTGGTTGTAGTGCTGGCCTTGAACCTCGTGTCGGTAAAGATCTTCGGTGAGATGGAGTTCTGGTTCGCCCTCATCAAGGTCGGTGCGCTGGTAGCCTTCCTCGTCGTCGGAGTCTGCTTCATTGTCCTTGGTGGCAGGACGGACGTGGGCGTTCCCGGCCTGAACGTCATTGCGGACAACGGGGGCCTCTTTCCCATGGGCGCGGTGGCGCCACTCCTGGCAATCAGCGGCGTCGTCTTCGCGTACGCAGCTGTTGAGTTGGTGGGAACGGCCGCCGGCGAAACCGCCAACCCGCACAAGGTCATGCCCAAAGCCGTCAACACAGTGGTTCTCCGTATCGGCATTTTCTACGTCGGCTCCGTCCTGTTGCTCTCCCTTCTGCTGCCTTTCACCTCCTACAAGTCCGGTGAGTCGCCGTTCGTGACCTTCTTCTCGCACCTTGGCGATCCCCAGGCCGGCGCGGTCTCGGCCTCCGTGATGAACTTCGTGGTTCTGACCGCCGCTCTCTCTAGCCTCAACGCTGGCCTGTACTCCACCGGCCGGATCCTGCGTTCCATGGCAATCAGGGGCTCAGCGCCGCGCTTCACCGCCCGCATCAGCGCTTCCGGCGTCCCTTACGGCGGCATCCTGCTGACTGCTGTCATCACCTTGATGGGCGTGGGCCTGAATGCGATCGTTCCGTCGCAGGTCTTTGAAATCGTGCTCGAGGTCTCTGCGCTGGGCATCATCGGCGGTTGGGCCACCATCATGCTCTGCCACATCAAGCTGCAGGCCTGGGTGCGGAGCGGCAAAGTGACCAGGCCTGCGTTCCGGCTGTTCGGCGCCCCCTTTACCTCCTATCTCACCCTCGGATTCCTGGCCTTTGTCCTGATCACCATGGGCTTCTCGGAAACAGGCCGGTGGGTGCTCGGTTCCCTGCTGGTGCTGGCGCCGCTGCTGGTGGGTGGCTGGTACGCCCACAGGGGCCGAATCCGTAATGAACAGTCCGCTTTGAACCCGCCCTCAGTTTGAAAGAGAACACACTTCACATGAGCACCCTCTCCCCCCTTCCAAAAATTGGCACGCCCAGCCGCGCCTGGCGGTCGCGCGCCGATGCTTGGGAGTTCCTGGGATATGCCATCAAGCAGCTTGCCTTGGACCCTTACGCAGGATCCTCCGACTCAGGTTTGCACTCCCAGATCAGCCGGACTTTCGCTCTCCTGGATGCCGTGGAGCCCTACTGGGCAGAACCGGGCGTTGCCGCTGTGGCCCAGTTACGCCAACTGGTGAACGACGGCGACCCCCACGCCGCGCTCGAGCTTCTGGGCGGTTTGGCGCACCTTCCGCTGGCTTCCGGAGCGGAGCAAGGTTCATCGTCCGGGCTTGTCCAGGAGTCGCTGGAGGACGAGATTGCGCCAGCCGAACAGGCTGAACGACCCCGCTTTGAGGTCCTGCTGGTGGACAACATCACGCCCCAGGAAGCGGAGGCACTGAAGGGCAGCATGGCAGCCCAGCGACGCCCTTCCGATGCCTTCACGTACGAAATCAATGTGGTTCCCAGCTACGAAGACGCGTTGGTCGCCGTCCTGCTTAACCCCGACATCCAGGCAGTGATCCTGCGGCCGGGCTTCTCCGTTCGCAGCTCCCGGCAGCTTGGCAGCGACCTCCGCCGGTTCCTGGCCGGACACACTCCCGAAGGCCTGCAGGCCTTGCGACCCGTCAAGCGGATCCTTGGCCTGGCCGAGGAAATATCCGGTCTCAGGCCTGAGCTGGACGTCTACCTCGTTGCAGGCGTTTCCATCGAGTCCCTGGCCGGATCGCTGACCAGGAAGTTCCGAAGGATTTTCCGCAGGCAGGATCACTTGGACCTGCACTTGTCCCTGTTGTCGGGGGTTGCGGAACGATACGAGGCTCCCTTCTTCACAGCTCTCCAGGATTACAGCCGACGCCCTGCAAGCGTCTTCCACGCGCTGCCCATTTCGCGTGGAGGATCCGTAGGGAACTCCCCTTGGATCCGGGACATGGCCGATTTCTACGGGACAAACCTCCTTTTGGCAGAGACTTCGGCAACGTCCGGCGGCCTCGATTCGCTCCTGGACCCGCATGGATCCATCAAGCAGGCGCAGGACCTCGCAGCCCGGGCCTTCGGAGCGCAGAGAACCTACTTCGTTACCAACGGCACGTCCACGGCCAACAAGATCGTTCATCAGTCCCTGCTGGCTCCTGGTGACGTTGTGCTGGTTGACCGAAACTGCCACAAGTCCCACCACTACGCCTTCGTGCTCGCCGGTGCCCGGGTTTCATATCTGGATGCCTACCCCTTGGACAAGTACGCCTTCTATGGTGCTGTGCCCTTGGCCAGTTTGAAGCGGAGGCTGCTTGAGTACCGGCGGGCCGGACGGTTGCACGAAGTCAAAATGGTCACGCTCACCAACTGCACGTTTGACGGAATCGTTTACGACGTCGAGCGTGTCATGGAGGAATGCCTGGCCATCAAACCCGACCTGGTTTTCCTCTGGGACGAGGCATGGTTTGCTTTCGCGCGCTCCCACCCCATCTACCGGCGTCGAACGGCAATGGCTTCAGCAGCCGCGCTGGAAGCCTCCTTCAGCAACCCTGCCTACGCGGCCCGGTACGCCGGCCAGGCAGCGGCCCTGCATGACCCTGTCACTGGTGAACCCGTTGATGATGAGGCCTGGCTGAACACGCGGCTGATTCCCAACCCTGCGAAGGCACGCATCAGGGTCTACGCCACCCAGTCCACGCATAAGACCCTGACGTCCTTGCGCCAGGGTTCGATGATCCACGTGTACGACCAGGACTTCATGGCCTCCAACCAGGAGTCCTTCCGCGAGGCGTACATGACCCACACCTCCACCTCGCCCAACTACCAAATCCTGGCGTCCCTGGACATTGGCCGTCGGCAGGTGGAGCTGGAAGGTTTTGGTTTGGTCCAGAAGCAATCCGACCTCGCCGTTTCCGTCGCGCAAGCCGTTGCACGGCATCCCCTGCTGAAGAAATACTTCCGGGTGTTGACCTCGCGGGACCTTATCGAGCCTCAATACCGGGAAACCAGCGCCGCCATGCCGCTGCGGGAGGGATTGGCGGAACTTGAGGACGCCTGGCAGCGCGATGAGTTCGTCATTGATCCCAGCCGCCTGACGCTGGACATCAGCAGGACAGGCATCGACGGCGACACGTTCCGCCACAGCTACCTCATGGACGATCACGGAATTCAGGTGAACAAGACGTCCCGGAACACTGTGCTGTTCATGACCAACATCGGCACTTCGCGGAGTTCCGTGGCGTACTTGATCGAGGTGCTGGTCAAACTCGCCGAGGGTTTCGAAAGCCCGCATCCCTCAGCGCGACCCCGAACAGTGCCTGTGCCTGTGTCTCCGCAGGCCGGAGGGTCCGGGGTGGTTGGACAGACGCCGCCGCTCCCGGACTTCAGCACGTTTGCCGCACGGTTCCGTGTGGACGATGCCTGCGAAGACGGGGATATCCGCGCAGCCTACTTCGAAAGCTACAAGCCCGAATCCACGACATACTTGTCCGCCGATGAGCTTGCCCTGGCAGTGCGTGCCGGGCAGGAAGTCATTTCCGCCGGCTTCGTCACGCCGTACCCGCCCGGCTTCCCCATCCTTGTCCCGGGCCAAGTCATTACCCGGCAGACGTTGGAGTTCATGGCTGCTTTGGACACCCGGGAGATCCACGGCTTCGATCACGAACGCGGTTACCGGGTTTTCGTGGACGGGCCTGCAGTTTCGGGGTCCGGGGTTTCGGATGCTGGTGTTTCGGACACTGCTGTGGAAGCGGCGGGCATCGGGCGGCTGCCCGCCGCTTCGTAGGCGGAACTCAGGCGTTTTGCCGGGACTCAGGCGTTTTGTCGGGACTCAGGCGTTTTGTCGGGACTCAGGCGTTTATCGGGCCCAGCCAAAAGCAGGTGCGATGTACTTCGCGACGTTCCCCAGGAGCTTCGCGTTGTACTCCACCCCAAGTTGGTTGGGCACCGTCAGCAGGACGGTATCGGCAGCCTGGACGGCTGCATCGGCTGCGAGTTCTTCTGCCAACTCGTCGGGCTCGCCGATGTAGCTCTTCCCGAAACGGGACAACGCGCCGTCGAGAATTCCAACCTGGTCCTGCCGGTCCGCTTGGGCGCGAAGGCCGAAGTAGCGGTTGTCCACCTCATCGACGATCGGGAGGATACTGCGGCTGACGGAAACGCGGGGCTCGAAGTCGTGCCCGGCAGCTGCCCAGGCTTCGCGGAACAGGTGGATCTGCTCGGCTTGCAATTGGTTGAACGGGACGCCGGTATCTTCGGTCAGGAGCGTGGAACTCATGAGGTTCATGCCTTGCTCGGCGGCCCAGACTGCCGTCTTGCGGGTTCCGGCACCCCACCAGATCCGCTGTGGAAGTCCTGGAGAGAGTGGCTGGATGGGCAGAAGTCCAGTGGCTCCGCCTGCGTAGTGGGGATCAGCCTGGGCTACCCCGTGCCCGGCTACGGCCTTGCGGAACAGCGCGGTGTGGCGCCGCGCCATGTCGCCCGCGTCCTCGCCCTCGTTCGGAACATAGCCAAAGTTGGCGGCTCCGTTCAGGGCAGGCTCGGGTGAACCCCGGCTTACTCCGAGCTGAAGCCGGCCATCGCTGATCAGGTCCGTGGCCGCAGCCTCCTCCGCCATGTACAGCGGGTTTTCATAGCGCATGTCGATCACGCCGGTGCCCATCTCGATGGTGCTGGTCCGTGCTGCGATCGCGGCGAGCAGCGGGAATGGGGACGCTTGCTGCCGGGCAAAGTGGTGCACACGGAAGAACGCTCCGTCGATTCCCAGTTCCTCTGCGGCCACCGCCAGTTCGATGCCCTGCTTGATTGCTTCGCCGGCCGATGGCACCAGTGAACCGGGGACGCGTGCCCAATGGCCGAAGGAAAGGAAGCCGATGCGTTTGTTGTGCATGTCCGGGACAACTCGTGAGGCGGCCCAGGAATTCCTGGCGAAGGAACTTATCCGGCTCGTCGGTAGTGCATGGCGACCGCGCCGTTGCTCAGCGGCTCGGCAGAGATCAGTTCGAGGCGTCGGGTGCTGGGCAGTCCGCCTTGGTACAGGGTTGGGCCGTGCCCGGTGATCATGGGGTGGATGAGGAATTTGTACTCATCGATCAGGTCCAGCCGGTCCAGCTCGGTGGCAAGTTTGCCGCTGCCCACAAGCACGCCGCGGGGAGTCCGGTCCTTGAGTTCCTGCACCGCCGTTCGCAGCTCGCCGACGAGGTGGTGGCTGTTGGTCCACGGGAAGTCGCTACGGGTCGCCGAGACCACGTATTTGGGCTTGGTCTCCAGTGTGAGGGCCCAATCGCGCAGGGCAGGCGGCGCATCGACGTCGCCACGGGCCACCAGCGGCCAGTAGGCCTCCATCATTTCGTACGTGGTGCGGCCCCAGAGCATCGCTCCGCTCTCCTCCAGCATCCGGGTGTAATGGGCATGCGTCTCGTCGTCGGCGATGCCCTCACGGTGGTCGACGCAACCATCCAAAGTGACGTTGATGCTGAACGTTAGAAGGCCCATTCGCCGATTCTAGCCAGCCAAAGCAACGCGGGGTCAGTTACGGCCCATGTTTAGCTTCAACATGGGCTGTATCTGACCCCGCGTTGCTTTAAGAACGGGACCCTAGCGGCTGCTGCCCGCCAGCAAACCACGACGCTGGAGGAGGCGCTTCTCGATCGGGCCGAAGACGAGGAGCTCGATCAGGATGCCCACAGCCAGGATCAACAGGATGGCGGACATGACCACGGCCATGTCGGACAGTGCACGTCCTTGGTCAAGCAGCGAGCCCAAACCGAAGCCGATAGTGCCACCGACAGCGATGATTTCCGCGGCCATCAACGAGCGCCAGGAGAAAGCCCAGCCCTGCTTCAATCCGCCGATGTACCCGGGCAGTGCTGCGGGAAGGACGATCTGCAGGGCCATCTGCAGCCGGTTCGCACCGAGCACAGTACCCACGCTCCGGTACTGCGGCGGGATCTGGTCCACACCGGAGATGAGGCCGTTGATGATCGACGGGATCGCACCCATGAGGACCACGAAGTAGACGGTGGCATCGGTGAGGCCGAACCAGATGATCGCGGCCGGCACCCAGGCCACTGACGGCAGGACCTGAAGCCCGGAAATCAGAGGCCCAAACGCGCGGCGAAGCGGAGCGACCTGAGCCAGCAACAGGCCCACAGGCGTAGCAACCACCACCGAAATCAGGAAGCCGATCAAGCCGCGCTGCAACGAAGTCCACACCGATTCCTGAACCCTGCCTTCACCCCAGAGCGTCACCAGCTGGTTGAGCACATCAAGGGGGCCGGGAACCTGGTCACGTCGCTTAAGGCCGAGGGAGACGTAGAACTGCCAGGCGAGGACGAGGACTACCAGGGCTGCGATCGGCAGCAGTACGCGCTTCCATTCGATGCCGGCCTTACGTCCGGTATCGGACTGGAGGTTGTCCAAGCCCGCTTCGAGGTCGCGCAGTTCGGAGGGGTTGCCCTTCAAGGACGGCGACGTAATGTGCTCGCTGGATTCGCTCACGGGCAGGGTCCGCTCTTGGGTAGTGGTGGGATTACTTGGCATGGCGGCGGATCTCCTCGCGTAGCCGGCGGGTAATGACTCCGGTCAGCTCCCCAGCACGACCAGCATCGGTTCGGTGTTCCTCCGTCACATCCCATTCGGCCACAACACGGCCAGGACGCGAGGACAAAAGCAGCACGCGCTGGCCCAAGCGGACAGCCTCACGAACGTTGTGCGTCACGAACACGATAGTGCGGCCGGTTTCCTTCCAGATCCGCTCGAGTTCGTCGTGAAGGAGGTCGCGGGTAATGGCATCAAGGGCCGCGAAGGGCTCGTCCATCAACAACAGTTGCCGGTCCTGCGCCAAGGAACGTGCAAGGGCGACGCGTTGCCGCATGCCACCGGACAGTTCATGTGGACGCTTGTCGCCGGCGCCACCAAGGTGGACAAGCTCCAGCAGTTCGGTTGCCCGTTCCCGGCGGCTGGCCTTGGTGCTGGACTTGTCAGCCAGCTGAAGTGCCAGCTCGATGTTGCCTCGCGCCGTCAACCACGGGAACAGTGCCGAGTCCTGGAACATGAACGCCGCGCCGTCGCTGGGCACTTCAAGGGCGCCCGACGTCGGATGCTCAAGTCCCGCCATGATGTTCAGTAGCGTGGACTTGCCGCAGCCGGACGCACCGAGGAGGGCAACGAACTCGCCCTGCGCGATCGTGGCGTTGACGTCGTCCAGCACCGGGGCGCCGTCGCCGAAGCGCTTGCCCAGGTTCTCGAGTACGACTGGCATGGTCCCGTCCTTCGTGTTGATTGGTGGAGCTGATATGGCTGAAGGCCGGCCCGCTCCCCCACCCGTATTCCGGAGGGGAAGCGGACCAGCCGGTTGGTGCTTAGTCCTGGCCGAGCCCTGCAGCGGACGTTTTCTTGCCCTGTACTTCGTTCAATGCCCGGAGGTCGAAGATGCCGTTGATGTCGGCGGCTTTGGTAGTGCCGGCGTCCACACCGTCCTGGAGGAGCTTCTTGTACGTTCCCGCGAGCGGGTCAGTGGTGAAGGTGATGTTCTTCAGTGCGCGGTCGATCACGTTTGCCGGGAGCGGCTTGCCGGCCGTGTCCTTGAGGACAGCGTTGATGGTGCTGGCCTTCTCTTCTGGCGTTGCGGAGTTCAGCCAGTTGACGGATTCAACATGGCCCTTGAGCAGTGCCTTCACGGTTTCCGGGTGCTCCGCGGCGAATTTCTTGTTCACGATCAGGATGGTGGTGGTGAATTCGCCCTTGTCCCACAGGTCCTTCTCGTCTACGAGGACTTTCGCGCCTGCTTCCAGGACCAAACGGGAGGCCCACGGCTCAGGCAACCACGCGCCGTCGAGCTTTCCGTCCTGGAAGAGCTTCAGCGTCTGGGCGTTTTCGGTCGGGTTGATGTTGACGTCGCCGCTGCCGTCCGGGTTGGTCTTGTAACCCTGGTGGCCCAACCAAGCGCGGAGGGCTACGTCCTGCGTCCCGCCAAGCTGCGGAGAGGCGAGGACTTTGCCCTTGAGGTCAGCCGCGGAGTTGATTTCGGGCTTGACCACCAGTTGGGCTCCGCCTGCTGCTGCGCCGGCGATGATGCTGACGGACTCGCCGTTGCTCTTGACGAACGAGTTGATGGCCGGGTTGGGGCCGATGTAGGTGGCGTCGATGGCGCCGGCGTTCAAGGCTTCGATCGCGGCAGGACCGGCGTTGAAGATCTGGGTGCTGAGCTTGGTATCGCCGAGGTCCTTGGCGATGATGCCTTTGCTGATGCCAACCAGGGCCGGGCCGTGGGTGACGTTGCTGAAGTAGCCGAGCTTGAGCTCGGCAGCCGGGGACGTCGTAGGAGCCGGGGCGGCCTGGTTGTTCTGGGAGACGACGGAGGCCACTGCGGCGCCTGCACCGATCAGCAGGGCCAAGCCGACGGCCAGGCCGATCTCAAGGCCGCGGCGGCGCTTGGGCTTGTTGGTCTCACCAGCGACGATGCGGGTGGTGCCGGAATCGGGCTTCTGTGACTCGGGGGTGTTTGCCATGGGGAGGTCCTAAGGAGATGTGGGATGCGAAAAGGGGCGAAGATCAGGCCCCTTGACATCGCCCGTTCGGGGCAAGGAAGGACCATTCCGGAAAGGTCATAAGTTCACAGTAGGGACTGTCATATTTCCGCTTCAATCCCATGGAAACCAACGTTCACGCAGGGTCACGTGACGTCATATTCGCCGCCAGGCCTTCAATGTTGCGTGGGGTTGTGCGGCACTTGGGTTCACCCAAGGTCACTTGACGTCATGTTTGCTGCCAGCTCTGAGATGTCCTGCGGTGTCGTGCGGCAGCAGCCACCGATCAGCCGGGCTCCCCGCTCGCGCCAGTCAGCGGCGTTTCCGGCGAGGGTAGTCGTGCCGTGGCCACCTGCGGAAGGGCCCCACGTCTTGGTGACGGCGTCGTACGTCTCCCCCGAGTTCGGGTATGCGACCAACGGTTTGTCCGATACTTCGTTCAGCGTCCCCAGCGCCGAGGTCACCAGTTCCAGCGGCACACAGTTAACCCCGACGGCGGCTACCCGCGGTTCCGTGCGGAGCAGCGCAGCCACGTCCGCCAGCGGCGTTCCATCACTGATGTGTTCCGCATCCCGCAGCGTGAACGTAAACCAGGATTCGACGTCGAACTCCGCCACGAGCGCCAACAGCGCCTCCGCTTCGGCGAACGACGGCAGGGTCTCGCACGCCAGGAAGTCTGCCCCGGCATCCACAAGGGCGGCGATGCGTGGGCGGTGGAAATCCATGAACTCCGCACCGCTCAGCGTGTAGTCGCCCCGGTATTCCGAACCGTCAGCCAGGTAGGCGCCGTAGGGACCTACGGATCCGGCCACCAGAAGAGGGCCGCTGGAAGGGTTTGCCGCAGCGTGCTCGCGGCGTGCCTCGTCGGCCAGCCGGACGCTCCGGGCCACCAACTCCAGCGATTCCTCCACGGAAAGCCCCCGACGCGCAAACCCCTGGGGAGTTGCCTGGTAGCTCGCTGTGATCGCCACGGAGGCACCGGCGTCGAAATAGTCCCGGTGGACCTGCTTGATCAGGTGTGGCTGTTCCAGCAGGACCTTGGCCGACCATAGGGCATCCTCAAGATCACAGCCGTGGGCCTCCAATTCGGTGGCAAGGGCCCCATCCAGGACGAGGTCCTGGCCGGCGTCCAACAGGGTGCTGAGTGCTGTGTTCTGTGGCATGTAGTGATCTTCCTGCTTAATCGCTCAATGAAAAAACCGCAGCTTGTTCGAAATCCCCCGCCGTACAAGGCCGGGATTTTCGAACAAGCTGCGGTCTATCTGACTCTTCGACCTTAGATGACGTAGCGCTCGTCTTCGTGATCGCCAGGGTGGTCCTTGACCAGGCCGGCGGCAAGGGTGTTGCCGTCGATGGGGTCGATCACCAGGAACGCGCCCGTACGGCGGTGGTGCAGGTAGTTCTCCAGCGGCAACGAAGCGGCCAGGCGAAGCTGGGCGTGTCCGATGTCGTTGAGCTCAAGGCTTGAGGCAGGCTCCACGTTGAACGTGGCCAGGTCCAGCTTGCCGGTGACGTTGCGAACCAGGGCCTGGACCGTGCGCGTACCGTGCTTCACCAGGACCTTCTGGCCTTCACGCAGGGGCTTGGGCGAGAGCCAGCACAGCGAGGCGTACAGGTCAGCCGTGCTTTCGCGAACCGTGCCTGCGGCAGCGATGGTGTCGCCACGGGCGATGTCGATCTCGTCAGCCAAACGAACGGCAACGGACTGCGGAGCAGCCGCTTCCTGAAGTTCCTTGCCGGCGAAGTCGATGCCGGTAATCCGGGTGATACGCGGCTCGTGGCCCGGGCTCAGAACGGTGACTTCGTCGCCAACCTTGACGGAGCCCTCAGTGATCTGGCCTGCGTAGGCACGGTAATCGCGGTATGCCTCCACATCGAGCCCAGCCGCCACGGCGTCCGGTGCCAGGGCACCCTGCGGACGGATGACCAGCTGCACCGGGAAGCGGAAGCTCTCCAGTTCGGCTTCCAGCTCGTCAGCGGCCGGCAGGGTTTCCAAGACCTCAAGCAGTGCCGGACCGGTGTACCAAGGGGTGCGGTCCGAGCGGTCCACGACGTTGTCGCCGTCGAGCGCCGAAACCGGCACCACCAGCAGGTCAGCCACGCCGTCGGAACCAAGTCCCAGCTCGCGGGCAACCTTCTGCACGTCAGTTTCGATGTCGCGGAACACCTGCTCGCTGAAGTCAACGAGGTCGATCTTGTTCACTGCCACAATGACGTGGGCAACGCGGAGCAACTGCAGCACGGACAGGTGCCGGCGGGTCTGCTCAAGGACACCCTTGCGTGCGTCGATCAGCACGACGACGGCATCCGCAGTGGACGCGCCGGTCACCGTGTTCTTGGTGTACTGAACGTGGCCGGGGCAGTCCGCCAGGATGAAGCTGCGGCGGTCGGTGGCGAAGTAACGGTATGCGACGTCGATCGTGATGCCCTGCTCGCGCTCGGCACGGAGGCCGTCGGTCAGTAGGGCGAGGTCGATCCCGCCCTTGTCCCCACCGAAGCCGCGGTCCGCAGAGGTGCGGGCAACGGCGTCGAGCGTGTCAGCAAGAATCGCCTTCGAATCGTGAAGGAGGCGGCCCACCAAAGTGGACTTGCCGTCGTCCACCGATCCAGCCGTTGCGAAGCGGAAGAGAGTAGACGGGAGCGGCGCGGACTCAAGCCCGCCATCCAGGAATACGGTATCGGTGCTCATTTAGAAGTAGCCGTCCTTCTTGCGGTCTTCCATGGCTGCCTCGGAGATGCGGTCATCTGCTCGGGTGGCGCCACGTTCGGTCAGGGTGGAGGCAGCGACTTCAACTACGACGTCGGCCACGGTGCGTGCGTCGGATTCCACGGCACCGGTGCAGGACATGTCGCCCACCGTGCGGTAGCGAACCAGCTTGGTGATGACTTCCTCGTGCGGCAACGGCTCGGAAACCTCGCCTACCGCACGCCACATGCCGTCGCGGGCGAAGACCTCGCGCTCGTGGGCGTAGTACAGGCTGGGGAGCTCGATGTTCTCGCGCTCGATGTAGCGCCAGATGTCCAGCTCGGTCCAGTTGCTGATGGGAAACGCGCGGACGTGCTGGCCCACGGTGTGGCGGCCGTTGTACAGGTTCCACAGCTCGGGGCGCTGGTTGCGCGGGTCCCACTGGCCGAACTCGTCGCGGAGGCTCAGGATGCGCTCCTTGGCGCGGGCCTTGTCCTCATCGCGACGGCCGCCGCCGAACACGGCGTCGAACTTGTTGCGCTGGATGGCATCCAGCAGCGGAACGGTCTGCAACGGGTTGCGGGTGCCGTCGGCACGCTCGGCCAGTTCGCCGCGGTCAATGAACTCCTGAACCGAACCAACAACCAGCTTCAAACCAAGACGCTCAACGGTGCGGTCGCGGAAGTCGATGACCTCCGGGAAGTTGTGGCCGGTGTCCACGTGCAGGACCGGGAAAGGAACCTTGCCCGGCCAGAAAGCCTTGGTGGCCAGGTGCAGCATGACCACGGAATCCTTGCCGCCGGAGAACAGCAGCGCAGGCTTCTCGAACTCAGCAACGACTTCACGGATGATGTGAATGGCCTCGGACTCAAGGGTGTCCAGTGAGCTCAACCGCTCACCTGAAGGGCCGCCGTGCCCGCTTCGCGATGCCCGCCACGCCGCGGCGGCCCCTTCAGCTTCGCTCTGCAACTGGTTCAACTCGAGGTCCTCGCTGGTTGTTTGAGTGCTCATGTGTGTAGTCCGCATTCTGTCTTGTCGGATCCTGCCCAGCGGCCGGCGCGGGGATCTTCACCCGGGGCCACCTTGCGGGTGCAGGGCTGGCAGCCGATGGACGGGTAGCCCTGGCTCAGGAGGGGGTTGACGGGAAGGATGTTGTCCTCGGAGTACTCGACCAGCTGGTCGAAGGTCCAGTCGACCATCGGGTTCACCTTGACCAGGCCAAAGCCCTCGTCCCACGTGATCACCGGCGTGTTGGTGCGGGTGGGTCCTTCGTCGCGTCGCACACCGGTGAACCACACCTCGTAGCCGCCAAGCGAGCGGCGGAGCGGCTCTACCTTGCGCAGCGCGCAGCACTGGGCGGGGTCGCGGGCGAACAGGTCCTTGCCGAGCAAACGGTCCTGCTGTTCCACCGTGTTCTCCGGGAGGACGTCCACCACGTTGACGCGCAGGTTGGCGGCGACTTCGTCGCGGGTTTCGTACGTTTCCTTGAAGTGGTAGCCGGTCTCCAGGAACAAGACGTCGACGCCGGGAAGCTGGTCCGCGACCAAGGCCGGCAGTACGGCATCGGCCATGGAGCAAGCCACGGTTACCGCGGGCAGCTCGAAGTTCCGGGCCACCCAGGCGATGACATCGCGGGCGGGGGCATTCCAGCCGAGCTCTGCAGCTCCGGCCTCGGCCAGAGCCTTGAGTTCTTCATTGGAACGCTTCGTTGCAACTGTCACTGGAGGTCTCCTTCATCTGCGGAGAGTGCCCACTCCGCGAAGGTCTGGCCCTCGGCGCCAGTGGCGACGAACTTGCGGACCACACGCTCCACGTAGTCAGGCAGGTTTTCGACCGTGACCTTGAGGCCGCGGACGGTACGTCCCAAACCGGCTTCCTCACGCTCGTTGTTGGCCAGCCCGCCACCGAGGTGGACCTGGAAACCCGGGGTGGGGTCGCCGTCGGGCGTTGGCAGCATCATGCCCTTGAGGCCGATGTCCGCGGTCTGGATGCGGGCGCAGGAGTTGGGGCAGCCGTTGATGTGGAGGGACAGTGCCTGGGGCAGCTGCTTGGTCTCCACGAGGTCAGCCAGGCGGCGTTCCAGTTCGGCGATGGCCGTAGCCGCAGTGACCTTGGTTTCCACGATGGCCAGCTTGCAGAACTCAATGCCGGTGCAGGCGATGGTGCCGCGGCGGAACACGGACGGACGGGCGGAAAGGCCCAGGGTGTCCAGTTCAGCGATGAGCGGCTCCACCTGCTCCTTGGCAACGTCGAGGATGACGAGCTTCTGGTGAGGAGTAGTGCGCAGGCGGTAGCTGCCGTGCTGCTCCAGAGTGTCGGCGAGCTTGACCAGCGCCTCGCCGGACGTGCGGCCAACCGTGGGGGTCACGCCGATGAAGAACTTGCCGTCCTTCTGCTCGTGGACACCGATGTGGTCGCCGGGAGCCGTGGGCTTGGGAGCGGCGGGGCCGTCCGGAAGCTTGAAGCCAAGGTATTCGTCTTCCAGGATCTGGCGGAACTTGGCCGGACCCCAGTCGTTCATCAGGAACTTCAGGCGGGCCTTGGTGCGCATGCGACGGTAGCCGTAGTCGCGGAAGATGCTGGTGACGCCCAGCCATACTTCAGCGGCGACGTCGGCCGAGACGAACACACCGAGGCGTTCGGCAAGGCGCGGGTTGGTGGACAAACCGCCGCCAACCCAGAGGTCGTAACCTGCGCCGAGCTCGGGGTGGACGACACCCACCAGGGCGAAGTCGTTGATCTCGTGCACTACGTCCTGGGACGGGTGGCCCGTGATGGCGGTCTTGTACTTACGAGGCAGGTTGGCCAGCTCCGGGTCGCCGATGAAACGCTCGGCGAGCTCGTGGATGAGCGGCGTGGGGTCGATGATCTCGTCCTTGGCGATGCCGGCAACCGGGGAGCCGAGGATGACGCGGGGAACGTCGCCGCAGGCTTCGGTGGTGGACAGGCCGATGGATTCGAGGCGGCGCCAGATTTCGGGCACGTCCTCCACGCGGATCCAGTGGAGCTGGATGTTCTGGCGGTCCGTGAGGTCGGCCGAGCCGCGGGCGAAGTCCACGGAGATCTGGCCGATAACGCGCAGCTGCTCGGTGGTCAGCGCACCGCCGTCGATGCGCA
This sequence comes from Arthrobacter sp. 1088, assembly GCF_031455315.1. Taxonomy (NCBI): domain Bacteria; kingdom Bacillati; phylum Actinomycetota; class Actinomycetes; order Micrococcales; family Micrococcaceae; genus Arthrobacter; species Arthrobacter sp. 1088. Next base: position 353,513 of record NZ_JAVDSM010000001.1, on the reverse strand, counting down.
CGCGCAGCATGAAGTACTTGTCTTCGAGCTCGTGCGGCTCAAGGGTTGCGGTCTTGCCGCCGTCGATCCCGGGCTTGCGCTGGGTGTAGAGGCCCCACCAGCGGAAACGGCCGTGAAGGTCGGTGCCGTCGATCGAGTCGAAGCCCTCTTTGGAATAGACAGACTCAATCCGCTCACGGACGTTCAGCCCGTTGTCTTCCTGCTTCCAGGTTTCGTTGGCGTTGAGCGGCGCAGTGCCATCAACCTTCCACTGGCCGTGGGGTTTGGCGGCAGGGCGGGTGCGTGCTGGGCGCGAGGGGACTGCGGAGTCCGCGGGCGCACCGGCTACAGCTGTATCTGTCATACGTCGACTTTAGGTCTGGCCAGTTTTCGTCAGCAAAGGTCCGGAAACGCTAAGTCACCTAGGGAAACATTTCGTCACGAACACGTCAGCGGCCTTGTCCCAAGGGCCCGTATATGCAGGTCCTTTTTGGGCTCCCTCCGCGCCAATAAAGGTTAGGACGCCCTTGCCAACACGGCGTCGTAACGCTCCAGTGCTATCTCCGCCAGAACCGGCGACGGCAGCAAGGGAGCCGTAACAATATCCGCCCCAGCCTTGGCCAGCTGGTCGTGGAAGTAGCCCGTTGCCAACAGGTAAGAGGCGACGAAAACCCTGCCGTTTGCCCCGTCTTCGGCGAGTTCGGCGCGCAAGGAGGCGACGCCGTCGGGCACTGTTGGCTGCGCACTGGCACCGTAGGCGACGCGAACCTTGTTCGGCAGCAGCTCAGCGAGTTGGCGCGCCTGCTCCTCCGAGTCCACCGAGCCGTCCGGAAGGGATGATCCTGCGGCGGCCAGCAGCACGCCGTCGTTCTCCTTCAGTCCGGCGGCGCGCAAGTGGGTGGCAAGCAGCTCCGCCAAGCGCGGGTCCGGACCCAGCGGCCTCGCGGCCACTACTTCCGGCCGGCTCTTGATCGCCTTGGGCACGTCCACCTTGATGTGGAAGCCGGTACTCAACAAAAGCGGTACGACGACGGCGGCAGTCCCCTCGGGCAGACCCTCCACCACCCCGGACAACTCGGGTTCCTGCACGTCCACGTACGCCTCAAGGACCTGCAGGCCGGGGCGCAGGGCTTCGATTTCGGCCATGACGCGACGGATGGCGGCCTGGCCTTCGGCGTTGCGGGTTCCGTGGGCACAAGCGATCAAAACGGGGCTGTTCATGGGAGCTAGCGTAACGTTGAGCCAGCACCTACTGAGAGTCGCAGGCAGAAAGAACCCGTCCACTTGATTTCCATCGACATTGTCCTTCTGTGGCTCGACCTGGTCGGCGTGTTCTTCTTCGCGGTCTCGGGTTCGCTGCTGGCGGCCCGCAAACAATTCGACATCGTGGGTTCAGTGCTCCTCGCCTCCATCGTCTCGCTGGGTGGCGGTGCGATCCGCGACGTCGTCATCAACGCCGGACCACCTGTTGCTTTCACAAACCCGATCTACCTGATTCCGCCCCTGCTCGCTGCGCTGCTGGTGTACTTCCTTTTCTCCTCTGTGCAGCGCTTCACCTCCCTGTTAACACTGTTCGACGCCGGCGGGCTGGCCCTTTTCTGCATCACCGGGACGCTGAAGGCACTCACGTCCGGCATGAATCCGGTGGCTGCAATCCTTTTGGGTGTCACCACGGCAGTGGGCGGCGGCCTGCTCCGCGACATCACCGCCAACGAGGTTCCAACCCTTTTTGATGCCCGCGACATCTACGCGCTACCCGCGTTTGTGGGGGCCGGATTGACCACCCTGCTCTGGCACCTTGGCCTGTTCAGCGGGCTCACCGCATGCCTGGTGGCCGGCATTGTTTTTGCCTTCCGCGTCACAGCCTGGAGGCGCAGTTGGTACGTGCCACTGGCCGTGCGCGGATGGCAGCGTGCAGGCACCGGGACGGGCGCAATTTCGGGTGCCCGCGATTAGCTAGGATAAGAGCATGACTGACATGTTCCTCGAGAAGTTCCGCGCGCTGGTCCCAAAGTATCTCGAGGATGAATGGCAGGAAGAAGACGGCCTCACACCAGAGGAACTGGACGAGGCCCTCGCCGATCACTCCTTTACCATCCCGCTGGCTCTGCGCGAGTTTTACCTTGCCCTCGGTGGTTGCGAGGACCTCATGGAGGCGTATCACTACTTCTGGGATCCCGAGGAACTCGAGGTGGACGACGAAGGCTTCCTCATGTTCCTCGAAGACGAAGAGGAACAATTCACCTGGGGCTTCCGCATCGCCGATGTCAGCATCCCGGACCCCATCGTCTGGCGCCGCAACAACGCCCGCGGCCAGTGGAAGAGCGAGGAAGGCACGTTCTCCGAATTCGTCTTCGACATGTTCGAGTGGGCGTTCAACGACGAAGACTAAGTTCTGACTGGCAGCCCCTGCGCTCCCCTTGATGGGTGGCGCGGGGGCTGTTTTTATCTGGGCTGGCGATGGCCCTCCTTGGGGTCTTGCTGTTTAAACGGAATGGCCCCGGTCCGCTGCAACGTTACGAGTCATACGCTGCACCGAACCGGGACCACAATCTCCGTTCGCATCAGACCCACCGGAGGCATTTAGTGGATCCGTGAATAGCTTATGACAACTCTGTCACATACGCAACTTTTTGCGTCAATGATTTTCCAACAACCATGATCTTATTTACGGACTCGTGTAGTTATCCACATAGCTGCAAAACACCGCACATTAAGCAACGCGGGGTCACTTACGGCCCATAAATCCCCCTGGGATGGGCCGTAAGTGACCCCGCGTTGCGTTAATCGGAACGAGGAAGTTAGCTGCTCCGGTCCACCACTGCGTGCGCGAAGTTGGTCAGCGAGGTCTTAACAACGCCCTCAGGCAGCGGCGCCAGAGCCGAAATGGCCTCCGAAGACCACTGGCGGGCGATCTTCCAGGATTCGGTGGTCACAGGGTGTTCGCGCAAACCAGCCACAGCATCGGCAAGGGCGGCATCGGACGTCAAGTCGCCGTCCACCAACTCCAGCAGGGCAGCCGCGGAGGAATCCCCCGCTGCAGCATCACGGCGCAGCAGGAGCACGGGCAAGGTGGGCACGCCTTCGCGGAGGTCGGTGCCCGGGGACTTGCCGGACTTGACCTTCACACCAGTGACATCGATGACGTCGTCGGCAAGCTGGAAGGCCACGCCCACCTTCTCGCCGTATTCAACCAACACGTCCTCGTATGTGGGATCGGCTCCGGCGAAGATCGCGCCAAGTTGGCCGGAGGCAGCAACCAGGGAGCCGGTCTTGTCGGCGATGACGGAGAGGTAGTGCTCCACAGCGTCTTCGTCCTCGCGCGGGCCCACGGTTTCGTGGAGCTGGCCGAGGCAAAGGCGTTCGAAGGTGCGGGCCTGGATGCCGAGGGCGCGGGAGCCGAGCTCGGAGACGAGGATGGAGGCGCGGGCAAAGATGAGGTCGCCGGTGAGGATTGCCACCGAGTTGCCCCACACTTCATGGGCCGTCGGGGCGCCGCGGCGGAAGGGTGCGGAGTCCATGACGTCGTCGTGGTACAGGGTTGCAAGGTGCGTCAGTTCAACCACAACTGCCGCCTGGACCACCTCGGGACGGGATGCGTCTCCCAGGTGTGCGCACAGCAATGTGAGCAGCGGACGGATGCGCTTGCCGCCGGCTTCCACCAGGTGCCGCGACGTTGCGTCAGCCAGGGGGTCCGAGTTGGAGATCGCTTCGCGCAGCTTCTTTTCCACGCGGGCCAGGTTGGTGGTGATGGCTGGGCCGAGTTCGGCGTCGCCGGCGATGGCGGCAAAACCGGCGGGCAGCTGGAGCCCTGTGGCGATGGCGGTGGTGTTGGGGGCAGGCTCAACAGTGTCCGGCAGACCGTGCCCGGCATGCGTCCAGCTGTGTTCGGCAGAGTTCGTCACGGCTTAACCCTAACTAGTTGTTGCGGAAACCGCGGTGTCGGAGTCTGCCGCCTTAAAAGGACGGACAGAGGAAGTGTTGGACGTGGCCGGGACTAGCATCTCAAGGACGCGGATTACGCGGTCTTCGAAGCCCTTCGCGGACGGGTCCGTGAGGTTTGCGAGCATACGCACCACGAAGCGCATCAGCATCGGAATGGGCATGCCTGTGCGCAGTGCGAGTTTCATGACGGCAGGCTTCCCGATCAAGGAAGCAAACATTCGACCCAAAGTGAAGTGCGATCCCCACTGGTCCCGCACATAGTCCGCGTACCGCGAAAGGTGGGCGTCGGCGTCGTCGGCGGTCCATCCGGCGGAAGCGGAACGTGAAGCAGAGTCAATCAGGAACTCAGCCGCGAACCGGGCCGACTCCATGGCGTAGGAGATACCCTCGCCGTTGAAGGGGGACACCATGCCACCGGCGTCGCCCAGCAGGAGCAGTCCGGGTGAGTAGTGCGGGGTGCGGTTGAAGCCCATGGGCAGCGCGGCGCCGCGGATCTCCCCCACTTGGTTCTCAGGCGTGAAGCCCCAGTCGGCGGGCATCCCGGCGGTCCATTCGCGAAGGACCTGCTTGTAATCCAGCTTTCCGAATTCCTTGGACGAGTTCAGAATTCCCAGGCCAACATTGGACGTGCCGTCGCCGACCCCAAACACCCAGCCGTAGCCGGGCAGCGGCTTGCCGGACTTGCCGGGGAGCTCCAGCCAGCCTTCCATCCAGTCGTCTTCGTGCCTGGGAGATGTGAAGTACGTGCGAACGGCGACGCCCAACGGACGGTCATCACGCTTGTGCATACCCAGCGACACAGCGGTTCGCGTGGAGTTGCCGTCCGCAGCGAGTACGACGTCGGCATGGAAGTCGCGCGTTTCGCCCGTCTTGCGTCCGGACTCGTCGAGGATGGACGCCCGCGCGCCGATGACGCGGCCGTCGTCGGACTGCAGGGCGGACGTGACGCTGTGGCGTTCAAGCACGACGGCGCCCGCGGCCTGTGCGTGACGGGCCAACTCTTCGTCGAAGCCCAGCCGGGTCCGAATCAGTCCGTAGGTTGGAAAGTCTGAAACCTCGGGCCAAGGCAGCTCGATCGTACGGCCGCCTGCAATGAGTCGAAGACCCTTGTTTCGGCGCCAGCCCTCGGACTCGGCATGCGGCAATCCGAGCTTCTGGATTTCACGGACCGCGCGCGGGGTGAGACCGTCGCCGCAGACTTTTTCGCGGGGAAAGGAGGTCTTCTCCAGGACTGTGACATCAATGCCGGCCTGGGCGAGGTAATACGCGGCGGTGGACCCGGCGGGTCCCGCGCCAACAATCAGTACTTTCACGTCGTCCTAAATAAGTGGCACGTCAGGTGGGCTGGCTGCCGGACCGGCGCGGTTTGATCTGGCGGCGAAGCTTGGCCACGGGCACGCTTTCGCGGTGCTCGGCCGGCTTCTGCGCGCGATGTACGGCAACGATGCCGCCGCTGAGGTTGCGGTAGGTGATGTCCGTCCAGCCAGCGTCGCTGAGCCACTGGGCAAGGTGGTCCTGGTCCGGCCAGGCGCGGATCGACTCTGCCAGGTAGACGTAGGCATCCGGGTTGGAGGAGACCTTGGTGGCGATGGCCGGGAGGGCGCGCATCAGGTATTCGGTGTAGAGGTTGCGCCACAGCGGCACCACGGGGTGCGAAAATTCCGCGATGACCAGCCGGCCGCCGGGCTTGGTGACGCGCAGCATTTCCTCGAGGGCTTTGCGCGGTTCAACAACATTCCGCAGGCCGAAGGAAATGGTGGCAGCGTCAAAGCTGTTGTCCGCGAACGGCAGGTTGGTGGCATCCCCGGCGATGAAGTCGATGTCCGGGCGGCGGCGTTTGCCCACTTTGAGCATGCCCAGAGAGAAGTCGCAGGCCACGACATCCACGCCGGCATCGGCGTACGGTTCGCTTGAGGTGCCCGTTCCAGCGGCGAGGTCCAGGACCTTCTGGCCCACCTTTACATCCATGGCATCGACCACGATGCGGCGCCACCGACGCGTCTGTCCCATGGAGAGGACGTCATTCACGACGTCGTATTTGGGGGCGACATCGTCAAACATCGTCGCAACTTCGTCCGGACGCTTTTCCAAGGATGCTCGGTTCACCCTGCAATTGTCTCAGACATTCAGCCGACTTTGCTGCGCTGTAGAACTCGGCTCAGGTTCTGGCGGCACGCGGGAGTACTGTTGTTCCATCATGACGAGCACGCTCCGTACCTTGACAGTCCCCCTCGATGTCGAATCATCCTCCGGGGGGCTGCCGTCGTTTCTGGTCCGGGACGACGTCCTCTGCTGGTCACGCCGCGAAGCGGGTCTGGTGGGGTACGGCGAGCTGACACGGTTCAACGCCTCGGGGCCTGAGCGCTTCCTTGAGGCTGATATCTGGTGGCGGCACCTCATTCTTGAGGCCGAAATCATCGATCACGTGGAGATCCCGGGCACTGGCCCGGTTGCGTTCGGCTCGTTCGCTTTTTCCAAGATGTCCCCGCACGTTTCCCGGCTGATCGTCCCGGAGATGGTGGTCGGCATCCGCGATGGCCGCGCTTGGGCCACCCAACTGACTTTCGACGACGCCGAGCTCACCGAGGCGGGCGTCCTCGCCGCCCTGGACCGCTGGCTGACGAGCACCGACCCCTATGAAGCCGATGGTGAGGCCACCACGGCAGGAGGGTCCGACGTCGGGCTCTCACCTGACGCTTTTTCGCCCAACGGTGCGGCTGGTTACCTCAGCCGGGGGTCGTTGAGCGAAACGGATTGGATGCAGGCCGTCTCCAACGGCGTGGCGGAAATCCGCACAGGCAAGCTGGAGAAACTTGTCCTGGCGCGCGACGTCGTAGCCAACCTTCCTGCCGGCGTGAACGCTGCGGAGGTGCTTCGCCAGCTGGCGGCACGGTACCGGGAATGCTGGACGTATGGCGTTGACGGCCTGGTGGGTGCGACACCGGAAATGCTGATTCAGGTGGAGGGTCGCACGGCTCAGGCCCGTGTGCTGGCCGGCACGTTGGATCGCCGCGACGCCGAAGGTGTGGACGGATCCCCCATGGCCTACGCCGAGCGGGTTCTGGCCGGATCTGAAAAGCAGCGCCACGAGCATGAGATTGCGATTGATTCGCTGACCCGCCAGCTGGCGCCGTTTTCCGAGGCGATGAACTCCCACAGCGAGCCCTTCATTCTGGAACTGCCCAACGTGTGGCACCTGGCCTCGGACGTCAAAGCCGAGCTTGCTGATATTGAAGGTCATGTGCCCACGTGCTTGGCCCTGATCAATGCGCTGCATCCAACCGCGGCAGTGTGCGGAACACCTACTTTGGTGGCCGGTGCGCTGATCCGGAAACTGGAGCACCTTGACCGCGGCCCCTACGCCGGGCCGGTGGGCTGGCTTGATGCTGCCGGCAATGGCGAATGGGGCATTGCTTTGCGCGGCGCGGTCATCGAGGACGCCAACACGGTACGTCTTTACGCGGGTTGCGGGATCGTGGAAGGTTCCCAGCCTGAGGCTGAGCTTGCCGAGACATGGGCCAAATTCCGGCCAATGCTGGAGGCCCTGGGGATCCAGCGCTGAATCTGGGATCTCAGACTGGGACTCCCAGGTGGCACTTGCATATTCGCTAAACTAGTTATCTGATAGTGAAACTAAGTTTCCTGTGATGCACATCTCACGTTGGGCGCTACACTAAAACCGACTCAGCTCAGCATCCACTGCAACAAAAGGTAAAAAACATGCAGATCTCCCGTTCGGTTCTGTCCGGCACCAAGATGGCCGCCGTGCTCGCAGCAGGCGCCCTGGCCCTGACCGCCTGCGGTGGCGCCTCCACCCCGGCTGCCTCGAGTGGCTCAGGCCCCAAGCTCATCAACGCCGGCAAGCTCACTGTGTGCTCGGATGTCCCCTACGAGCCCTTCGAGTTCCAGAAGGACGGCAAGATCGTCGGCTTCGATATGGACATCGCCAACGAAGTGGCCAAGGACCTCAAGGCCGAACTCAACGTGGTGGACAGCTCCTTCGAAGCAATCGAGACCGGCACGGCACTGACTGGTTGCGACGTCTCCATCTCCTCAATCTCCATCACCGACGTCCGCAAGAACGTCATGGACTTCTCCAACCCGTACATGGACGACGACCTGACCCTCGTGGCTACCTCGTCCTCGGGCATCAGCAACCTTGACGGTGCCAAGGGCAAGAAGGTGGGCGTCCAGCAGGCCACCACCGGCGCCCAGTACGCCAAGGACAAGGGAATCGACGCCCAGCAGTTCGAGGACTCCGGCCTCCTGGTCCAGGCCCTCAAGGCAGGCACCATCGACGCCGCCGTCGGCAACCAGTCGGTTCTGGGTTACGCCATCATGGACGATTCCAAGCTCAAGCGCGTTGAAGACTACGCAACGGGCGAGAAGCTGGGAATCTCCATCAAGAAGGGCAACACCGCCATGGCTGACGCCGTCAATGCGACCCTGAAGCGCCTCACCGATGACGGCACCCTGAAGAAGTTCGAGACAACCTGGTTCGGCGAAGCAACCAAGAAGTAGTCCGAGCCCCGGCTCCCCAGAATCACGCAGGCGGGCCCCGCAACGATCTGTTAAAGCAGTCCGTTCGGGGCCCCACCTGCGCAATACGAATGTGAGAACACCATGGCAATGACTGCACGTCAACGAGCCAAAGTCAGTCTGTACGTCCAGGCCGGGATCTTCGTTGTGGCCCTGGCCGCAGTAATCCTCGCCGTGGATTGGAAGACCGTTGGAAACAGCGTCTTCAACTTCGCCAAAATCGGCCCGATGTTCCCCGACATCTTCCTGATCGGCCTCAAGAACACCCTCATCTACACGGCGCTTGCCTTCGTTGTGGGCCTCTCCGGTGGTCTGCTGCTCGCCCTGATGAAGCTCTCATCCTTCCCCCTCTACCGCTGGCTCGCCACCGGATACATCGAATTCTTCCGCGGCGTCCCCGCCTTGCTGGTCTTCATCGCCTTTGGCTACGGTGTGCCCCTGGCCTTCGGTGTCCAGTGGGACGTCAACATAGTGGTCATGGTTTCCCTGGGCATGGTGGCCTCCGCCTACATCGCCGAAACCCTGCGCGCCGGCCTCCAGGCCGTGCCCAAGGGACAGATGGAAGCCGCCCGCTCCCTTGGCATGCCGCACTGGCGCGCGATGGTCTCCATCGTCATTCCGCAGGCGTTTAAAATCGTCCTGCCGCCGTTGACCAACGAGATCATCCTGCTCACCAAGGACTCCTCGCTGATATACGTCCTGGGCCTCACCGCGTCCCAGTATGAGCTGACCAAGTTCGGCCGCGACGGCATCTCCAGCCTCGGTGCCGGCCTCACGCCGTTGCTTGTGGCGGGTGCCTTCTACCTGGTCATCACCATCCCCTTGAGCCTCCTGGCACGGAAGTTCGAAAGCCGCTCCGCGCGGACGAAGCGATAGGCAGGACAGTCATGAATAACTCCACCGGGAGCACCGCAGCCGTTCGCGCCGCAGGCGTGGACATCAAGGACCTCCGCAAGTCCTACGGCAACAATGAGGTTCTCAAAGGCATCTCGCTGACCGTTGAACCGGGCCAGGTCGTGTGCCTGATCGGGCCCTCGGGTTCCGGAAAGTCCACCCTCCTGCGCTGCGTGAACCTGCTTGAACACCCAAATGCGGGCACCATCAACGTAGGCAAGTTCGAGGCCACCGACCCCGACGTCGACCTCAACCGCATGCGTCAGAGCGTCGGCATGGTGTTCCAGCACTTCAACCTGTTCCCGCACCTGAGCGTGCTGGACAACTGCACCATCTCGCAGATGAAGGTCCTCAAGCGGTCCAAGTCCGAGGCCGCCGACGTCGCGCGCCGCAACCTCGAACGCGTTGGCCTTGGACACCTGTCCGATCGTTTTCCGGACCAGCTCTCCGGTGGCCAGCAGCAGCGCGTAGCCATTGCACGCGCGCTGTCCATGGATCCGCAGCTGATGCTCTTCGACGAGCCAACGTCCGCCCTTGACCCGGAGACGGTGGGTGACGTCCTTGCCGTCATGCGCAAACTGGCCCAGGAAGGCATGACCATGCTGGTGGTCACCCACGAGATGGGCTTTGCCCGCGAAGTGGCTGACCGCGTGGTCTTCATGGATGCCGGCGTCGTAGTGGAGGAAGGTCCGGCGGAACACGTCATCAGCGCCCCGTCCCAGCCGCGAACCAAGGAATTCCTGCGCCGCGTTCTGGACCCGACGCACATCGACGTCGTGGAGGACTGACGCTTCGCTGCCGCGCAAATTCGCAGACGTTCCTCAAACGGGAGGGCGACACCTATATGTGGGTGTCGCCCTCCCGTTTCTGTGTCGCCGTAGCTACCGCGAAATCCGCTCGGTTCCCCGGCTATGCCCGTCTCGAAATATCAGCGTTTGAGGCATATCAGGCATGAGACACGAGGGTTCGGAGCGTGACTGGATCTGAGCCGAGGAATGGCCGCCTTCTAATGTGCTCCTCGCTCGAGATCTGCTAATTCTGATTCCAACTGCTGGGTCAGGTTCCGCAAGCGCCGGATGTGCTCTTGCGAGACGCGTCCAGGCTGGGTTGTGACTTGCGCATCGACGTCGAAGACCGTGTTGGGGCTGTGCCAGACGTTGAACCATTCGAGGCCGTGGCCGAGGGCGTCGCGAGTAACTCCCTGGAGCAGGAGAAGTGGTTCGCGTGTATTGATGTTCAACCTTCGGGCCAGGTCAGTATCTGATGAGACTGCCTGTACTTGGCGGGGCCCGCCGGCGGGGTGGTATCCGTGGTCGCGCATCAGGCTCAACAGCGACGCGTTTTCGAGCAGTTCGGCCGTGAAGTGCGGGAAGAAGTCTCGCGGGACCCACGTGCGCATATATGCTACGGGTAGGTCATCGAGGTAGCGGACCCGCTCGATTTTCCAGGTATTGGTGGTGTTGAGGGCGTCGATGCCAGATTGGGGTGGTTCGGACGGTTCCACGCTGATGACATGGGTGCGGAGGCGCTGGCCGTGCGCCGCGGCTTGTTCGTCCAGGCCGCCTGCGCGCTGCACGTGGCGTCGGAGTACGGGCGCCGATGCTACGACGCTGCCCCGGCCGCGTTGACGCCGGATCAGTCCAAGGTCAGAAAGTCCGGACAAAGCTTGGCGCACCACGCTGCGGGAGACCCCGAACTGCCTTTGCAGCTCTTCTTCGGTGGGCAATGAAGATCCTGGGGACAGTGCCATGTCCACGATCTGACGGTGAAGGATGTCCCGGATTTGAGCGTGGAGGGGACCGCCGCCGTCCCGGTTCAGTGGGCTGATGCGTCCCACCGGCTCCGCCGCTGCTTCTGCCGATTCCAAACTCACATTGACTCCTTTGCCGCTGTCCAATCTTAGCCCTGAAGCCTCGGTCCGGGATGGGGACCATACAACAACCGGCCTTGACGTGATCCACACCACCTATTATTGTACGTATCAAAGGTACGTACAACTTCGACCGACGGAATCACCAAAGATGCCGTGAAAGCGAAGTTCGAGTCACCTGCTTGAGCCCGCACCGGAGCGAGAGCGACGTGAAAGTACCTGCAGGTGACATCGGATACGTAAGTTTCAAATCCCCCGAATTGGAGAGTCCATGCGCGACCCGCGCTCGGTGCGTTGCACCTACTACCTTGAGTCCGAGATTGACCCGGAGAAGGCCGCTGCCATCATGGCTGGCGAGCAGTCCAGCGGCACCTTCCTCCCGGTGCCGGGCGAGTCCGCCCGGATCCGGGAGCGACACGCAGCGCGGATCTCGGCTGTTCAGGAAATTGGTTTCTGCCGTCCTTCGCTGCCATCCCGGGCCAACCCGGAAAAGGTCCGCGCTGCCGTGGTTACCGTTGACTTCCCGATGGAGAATGTCGGCACGGACCTGGCCACTTTGCAGACAGCCATCGCAGGCAACCTCTTCGAGCTGGGCGATCTTTACGCATGCAGGCTTCAGGACATTCGGCTGCCTGAAGACTTCGTTGCCGCCCACCCCGGGCCGGCCTTCGGTATCGAGGGCACGCGCAAGCTCATCAGCGATGTCCAGGGCGTCATGGTTGGCACCATCGTCAAGCCCAACGTAGGACTTTCCGAAGATGAATTCCGGCTCGTGGTCCGTGATCTGGCCATGGCCTCCATCGACCTGATCAAGGACGATGAGCTCATGACTGATCCGGCGTACCTTCCTTTGGAACGCCGGGTCGCCGTCGCCACGGAAGAGATCCGCGCTGCCGAGCAGCTCACAGGCCATGCCACTATGTATGCGTTCAACATCACCGGTGACCTCGCCGGGCTGCAAAAGCGCCACGACCTGGTGGTTGAAGCCGGCGGCCGCTGCGTGATGCTGAACATTCCAGTGATGGGAATGCCTGCACTGGCGCTGTTGCGAAGCTTCACCGAGGTTCCCATCCACGGCCACCGGGCCGGCCTGGCAGCTTCCATGAGGTCCAAAGCCCTGGGCATGGATTACCGGGTATGGCAGCAGATGGCCCGTCTGGCCGGCGCAGACCACCTTCACGCAAGCGGACTGGGCAGCAAGTTCTATGAGCTCGATGAGGAGGTCGCCTCCAACATCCGCTGCCTGCTCGAACCTCTCGGACAGACCATTGCACCGCTTCCTGTTTTGTCCTCAGGTCAGAACGTCACCACCCCTGGCCCGACATTCGACGCAGTTGGTTCGACAGACCTGATGATGCTCGCCGGCGGCGGCGTCGCAGCGCACCCGGACGGACCCGGAGCCGGAGTGCGGAGTCTCCGCCAGGCATGGGAGGCAGCCGTGGACGGCGTGCCTCTGCAAAACGCAGCGGATCAACTCGCACACACCGGGGACGCCGCTCTCCTGCACGCAGTCCAGACATTCGGGAAAGGTGCCTGAGATGACCGCTTTCGGTTTCGTCGCCGATGACCTCACCGGAGCCGCCGATGTCCTCGCCCAAGCCCACCGCTACGGGCTCGAAGCTGCGCTTGTCATCGGGGACGCACCGCTGCCGACCGACACCGACGTCGTCGGGTTCGCAGGTCCGGCACGCTCGCTGTCCGGCGCTGCGTTCGACAACCTGGTCACCCGTGACCTTGCAGGCATCGCGGCACTGAACTTGGAAGTGCTGCTCTACAAGGTTTGCTCCACTTTCGACAGCTCGCCCACCATCGGCAGCATCGGCCGCGGGATCCAGCTGCTCCACGAACAGTTCCCGCTGCACGGCCCCATCGCCGTCGTCCCTGCCCAGCCCGCGTTTGGCCGGTACACCGCATTCAGCAACCACTACGCAACCTACGCAGGGAAGATCTACCGTCTGGATCGTCACCCGGTCATGTCCCGTCATCCCTCAACGCCCATGTCCGAAGCGGACCTCCGTCAGGTCCTGGCCGAACAGCTCGGCGGAACCCAGGTACCCGGAGCGATCCACCTGCCCGCCTACCAGGACGGCACCTTCAAGGACTCCTGGGCCGACCGGCGCCGGGAACCCGGCGCGCAGGCCTTCGTGGTCGATGCCGTGGACGAACACCACATGGACACCGTCGCAGAAGCCCTCACCCGGGAAGAGCACGGTCACGGTCCCTCGATCGTGGTCGGATCCGGCGGGATCATGGCAGCCCTGGCAAGGTCGATCTCAGACCAAGCCCCACGCACCCCCGGCCCGCAAAAACCCTCGGGACCTGTACTGGCGGTCAGCGCCTCGGCCTCCAGCACCACAGCCGAGCAGATCGACGACGCGATCTCAAACGGCTGGGTGGACGTCCCGGTTCCTGACGAACTGCTCCAACGCGATGATGCCGCCCGGATCGAGGCCCTCGATGAAATTGTTTCAGCCGCCCTACGGTCAGGACGAAACGTCGTCGTTCACACCACCCGCGGCGCGGCAGACCCCCGCTACGGTACGAGCAGACCATTGGACGCCGGATACGTCGGCACCCTGATAGGTGGCATCGCCGCCAGGATGGCCACAGCAGGGCTCACCCGGGACATCGCCGTCTGCGGTGGCGATACTTCCAGTCACGCACTGATCGCCATGGGCGTCCGCCAACTCCGGGTGTCGGACCAGTTCGTCACAGCAGGCCCAATCCTGAAAGCCGACGACGCCTCCGCCGTCGCAGGGTGCCGGCTCCTGCTCAAAGGCGGACAGGTCGGCCCGACCGACATCCTGCGCCGCTTCGCCGGCCAACTCCCCGGCTGACCCACAAGCAATTCCCTCCACGCATCACCAGAACCAACGAAAGGCGGCCCCCATGCGGGCAGTAGTCAAGAACGCAGCCGAGCGAGGCGTCACCTACGTCACCGACGCCGGCGACCCCAAAGCAACAGAAGGCTCAGTCGTCATCGAAGTCGGCGCAGCCTCCCTGTGCGGCACCGACCGCGAACTCTACGAATGGACCCCCTCAGCCCAGGCATTCAACCTCAACCTCCCCGTCATCCTCGGCCACGAAGGCGCAGGAACGGTCGTCGCAGTTGGCCCCGGCGTCACCGGACTGAAGGTCGGCGACCAGGTCGCCCTGGAAAGCCACCTGACCTGCGGCCAGTGCTTCCCCTGCCGAACCGGCGACGCACACACCTGCGAACGCACCGGCATCCTGGGAATGCACATCGACGGCGTCTTCGCCGAATACGCGGCCGTCCCCCAGGACATCTGCGTCAAGCTCCCCACCGGCCTGTCCCTTGAGTCCGGAGCCCTGCTCGAAGCAGCTGGCGTCGCCGTCCACGCGATCCAGCGGGCCAACTACTCCGTCGCAGGCCGGGCTGTGCTCGTCAGCGGTGCAGGTCCGGTCGGCCTCGTCGTCGTGAACCTGTCACTGCTCATGGGCGCCTCCCACGTCATCGCAGTCGACCCCAACCCCTACCGCCGCGCTCAGGCCGAAAAACTCGGAGCGACCGCCCTGCACCCCAACGACGGCATCATTGAACGCTGCCGGGAACTCACCGGCCGCCGTGGCGGATTCGACGTCGCCTTCGAGTGCTCCGGCGCGCCCGGCACCCTGACCACTCTTTTCGAAGCCGTCCGCCGGGAAGCCACGGTCATCACCGTCGGTCACCCCAGCCGCCCGGCTGAGGTCGATATCGCCGCATACATCAACAAGAAGGGCATCACCCTTCGCGGAATCTTCGGCCGCCGGCTCTGGGAAACCTGGGAACAGAGCCTGCTGCTGCTGGACTCCGGCAAGCTCGAACTCGACTGGCTCATCACCCACCGCAAGAAGCTGAGCGAAATCGACGAAGCAGTAGAGCTCCTCACGGGAGACGCCTGCAAAGTCCTGCTCATCCCCGGCCTCGGCTAAACACCCCCACCCGCGCCCCCCTCCAGGAACCCGCGGACCAAGCACACCCCAGCCATTCACAGGAGAAATCAATGTCGATTCCCATCAAGAAAGCCTTGGAAAAGGTCCCCGGCGGCATGATGCTGGTGCCACTCGGCATCGGCGCCGTCATCCACACCCTCGCCCCGGACGCTGGCAAATTCTTTGGATCCTTCACAGGTGCCTTCTTCACCGGCCTGGCACCGCTGCTGGCTGTATTCTTCGTCTGCCTCGGCGCAACGCTAGAGGTCAAGTCCACGCCCTACATCCTCAAAAAGGGCGGCGTGCTCCTCGGCTCGAAAATTCTCTTCGCAGTTCTCATCGGCGTCATCGCTGGCCGATTCCTTGGCGAAGCTCCCATCGAACACGGAATCCTCGCCGGCCTGTCAACCCTCGCGCTGGTCGCAGCCCTGAACGACACCAACGGAGGGCTCTACATCTCCCTGATGGGACAGTTCGGCCGCAAACGCGACGCCGGAGCCTACTCCATCCTGTCCCTGGAATCAGGGCCCTTCCTGACAATGGTCACCCTGGGAATCGCAGGTCTCGCCGCCTTCCCCTGGCAGGCACTCGTCGGTGCCATCCTCCCCCTCGCCCTGGGCATGCTCCTCGGAAACCTCGACAAGAACATGCGACACCTGCTGGCTCCGCTGGTACCAGCGATGGTGCCGTTCCTGGGCCTCGCCCTCGGCCTGACCATCAACCTCAACGCAGTCGTCGAAGCCGGACTGCTCGGCATCGCCCTCGGCCTGTTCGTGGTCTTCGTCGGAGGAGCGGTACTGCTCCTCGCAGACAAACTCACCGGCGGCGACGGCGTCGCGGGCCTCGCCGCAGCAACAACGGCCGGCAACGCAGCCCTCGTTCCGGCAATCATCGCCACAGCCAACCCTGTCTACGCCCCAGCAGCAGAACACGCCACCGTCCTCGTCGCAGCCTCGGTCGTCGTCTCCGCTGTGCTCTGCCCGATCGTGACCTCAGCATGGGCCAAGCGGGTGCAGAAAAAGGCGGGCCCAGCGGGCAGCGAAGACAACTCTCCCGAGCAGGAGGTACCAGCCCCCAAGCATGTAGGTAGTACCCCGGAACTGACCTAGCAGTACTAAAGGAAACGGGCGGGGCGTGCACAATGCACGCCCCGCTTCCCCATATCCGTATCCGTATCCGTATCCATCGTCGCCAAGGAATACCGCCGGCAAGGGTGGCAGCCAGGTGCTGAAGCGTCCCAACCGAAGCTCCGCGAAATGCCGACGTGATCCCTCTAGCCCGCGGTCAACACCTTGCCCACGGCACCGGAGACTGCTTCCTTGATGCGGGCATGAAGTGCCCGCAGGCCTGCGCGGTCCACGCGCACCTCCACAATCGTGCGTCCCTTCAGCGGCGACTTGAGCGCCTCCGCGAGTTCCGCCGTCGTACTTACCGCCTTATGTCCGACGCCGTATGCGGCCGCGAGTGCCGCGATGTCCACTGAGTGTGGCGTGCTGAAGAGGCGTTCGACGGCGGTGCCGTAGGCCCCCGAGTCCTCCACCGCGCCGTGCTCGAGGAGACTGAAGATGGCGCCGCCGGAGTCGTTAAGGACCACGATCCGAAGATCGGGGACGGGCTCGCCCTGGCCCAAGAGTAGTCCGCCGGCGTCGTGGAGGAACGTGACGTCGCCAAGGAGAAGCGTGGTTTCTCGGCCGCTTCCGAGGGCAATTCCCGTAGCGGTGGCGATGGTGCCGTCAATGCCGGCGAGGCCGCGGTTGGCGTAGACAGTGGCGATGGGGTCGGGGTGCGGTTGGCCTGCGAGGTCGACGTCGCGTATGCCGTTGGAGGAGCCGAGAACCAATTTCCCGCGCGAGTGCTCCCAGACGGCGGCTCCGACGGAAGGACCATTGGCAGTCGACTCCCCAGCCAATATTCCATCCAAGGCATGTTGGGCGGCGGCCCCGGCCAGGAGCCAGGAATCCAGCCAGTCTGCGGACCCCCGACCGGCGAACGCGGCCAACTCGGGGAGGGTTTCAATGGGTGTTTCGCGGCGTCGTCCAGCCTCGTACCAAGCCACAGGGACCGGCTGGTAAATGGCGGATTCGATACCGGGACGGGCCAAGAGCGCGGCCACTGGCCGGGAAAGGGTGGCCCGGCCGAACAGGACCACTCGCTCGATCGGTGTAGCCGACCCCGGGCCAAAATGCTCCAGCAACACCCGGTACGGGCCCACGGCATTCGGACCGAATCGCGCGTTGGACGAAGGTTCGGCAAGGAGAGGAAGGCCGTGTGCGCGTGCGAAGGCCTCGGCCACAGGACCGGCGTCGTGGCCTGCGAGAACCACGGTGCGTCGCTCGGCCAGCTCGCTCGAAGCCGCCGGAAGATCGAGCGCCTGGGGACCGGCGTCGTAATGGAAAACGCTGTGGCCAGCGGCGGCGGGAAGGGCATCGCCCGCGCCTGGAACCAACGGGTCGCGGAACGCGAGGTTCACTTGCACCGGACCTGGCGGCGTGTCCTCGAGGGCGCCCGTGGCAGCATATAGCGCTGTGGCGACTGCCCTCTGCGGGCTGTCCCCAGCGGCGACGTCGACGGCGAAGCGAACGTGATCGCCGAAAAGGTCCAGTTGGATTGTGGTCTGGTTCGCCCCGGTTCCGTGAAGCTCCTCCGGCCTGTCTGCCGAGACGACCACGAGCGGCACGGCCGCGTGGTTGGCCTCCATCACGGCGGGCAGCAGATTCCCGACGGCGGTACCCGAGGTTGTCAGGACGGCGGCTGGCGCTTCGGTTGCGAGGGCGAGTCCAAGCGCCGTGAATCCGGCATCCCGTTCATCGATCCGGACATGCAGGAGAACTTTGCCCGCCGCTTCTGCCTCCGCAAGGGCGTAGGCCATGGGTGCAGAACGCGAACCCGGCGCCACCACCACGTGCCGCACACCGCCGTCGAGCAGTGCAGTCACGGCGATTCTGGCGGCGGCGATGGATGTCAGAGAGTCCTGGGAAGTCACGGTTCCAGTCTATTGGCGCGGGCGGGACCCCAATCGCGCTCTCACATCAAACCGGCTCCCACCCGATGCGCTCGCACATCCACCCGGCCCCCACCCGATGCGCTCTCACATCCACCCGGCTCCCACCCGATGCGCTCTCACATCCACCCGGCTCCCACCCGATGCGCTCTCACATCCAACCGGCGTCCACCCGATGCGCTCTCACATCCAACCGGCGTCCACCCGATGCGCTCTCACATCCAACCGGCTCCCACCCGATGCTCTTTCACACTCTGTGCCATGAAAAGGATCGCCCAGCACCCCGCGGGAAGTGAGAGAACAATCGTCAAAACGACGCAGGAAGTGATAGAACAATCGTCAAAACGACGCAGGAAGTGATAGAACAACCGTCAAAACGACGCAGGAAGTGAGAGAACAACCGTCAAAACGACGCAGGAAGTGAGAGAGCATCGGTGACGCGGAGCGCTCCCCTGCTTGGAGATCCCAGGCAGGGGAGCGTTCCGGGGTTAGTGCTACTTGCGGAACACCTGGACGATCGACGGCCGCGGAGCCCGAACCGCACCGGCGGTGGGCGTGGCTCCAGCGTCTACGTAGTCCGGGAAGAACGAGTGCTGGTCAGCGAACGTGCCTTCCTCGCCCGGGTGCTGAACGGCGACGAAAACGGTGCGCTCTTCATCGTGGATGATCGGACCACAGGTTTCGGCATCGCGCGGGACGGCCAGGAACTGCTCCACCTTTCCGCGTTCGGACCCTTCGAGGGTGACCTTGAACAGCCCATCTGCGTAGCCAATAGTGTACGGTGCACCATCGGTGGAGATCCAGAGGTTGCCCACGGAGTCGAAGGCCACGTTGTCCGGGCAGGAGATCGGGGATACCTTGTCCGCCGGGAATCCGGAGAAGTACGTGGACGTGTTCTTGGCGGGGTCACCGGCCACCAACAGCAGGGTCCAGTTGAATTTGGTGCCCGTCTGGTCCGGGCCTTCGGTGATTTCCACGATGTGGCCGTCACGGTTCAGCGCACGGGGGTTGACCTCGGTGGCGCCTTCCTTGCCGGCCTTGCCGCGGTCCGAGTTGTTGGTGCAGGCCACGTAAACCTTGCCGGTGAGCAGGTTGGGCTGGACGTCTTCGCAGCGGTCCATCTTGGTGGGGCCAACCTTGTCAGCGGCAAGACGCGTGTAGACGAGGACTTCAGCAACGGACATGCCGGGAACTGCCGAGACGCCACCCACCACCAGCGGCAACCACTCGCCGGTGCCGTCAAAGGCGCCGTCGGAAGGGACCTTGCCCGTGCCATCAATTTCTGCAGCCGGGGAGTCTCCCGTGAAACGGGCAACGTAGAGATCACCTTCGGAGAGGAGGCCCATGTTGTTCTTGCGGGCCTCCGCTGAGTCGCCGGGCTGGTATTTGCCCTTGGACACGAACTTGTAGAGGTAATCAAAGCGTTCGTCGTCACCCATGTACGCCACAACCTGGCCCGACGGAGCGACAATCACGTTGGCGCCCTCATGCTTGAAGCGGCCCATGGCGGAGTGCTTCTTCGGAGTCGAGGTGGGGTCGAAGGGGTCAACTTCGACGATCCAGCCGAAGCGGTTGGTCTCGTTGGCGTAGCCGGCATTGCGGGTGTCGAAGCGCGGCTCGTCGAGTTCCCACTGACGCGTGGTCGGCTTCGCAGATATGCCGTAGCGCTTGTCGCCGTCACTGGTGCCGGGTGCGGCAAAGTAGCCGTTGAAGTTCTCCTCGCCGGAAAGGATAGTTCCCCATGGAGTGGTTCCGCCGGAGCAGTTGCCCAAGGTTCCCTTGATCCAGCGGCCTTCCGGGTCATCGATTGTCTTGACCAGGTTGGTTCCTGCAGCAGCGCCGGTCAGTTCGTAGACGGTGTCCGTGAGGAAGCGGCGGTTCAGGGGTGCTCCCTGAACGTAGTTCCACGGCTTGTTCTTGTTCTTCCGCTCCAACTCCACCACCGTCAGGCCGTGACCGGCCCGGCCAATTGCACGGGCTTCGGCGGCGTCAAAACCTGCCGGCAGCATGATGTTCTCGTTGGTGTATTCGTGGTTCGTGAACAATACGGCTCGACGATCCTTGGACCCGGGAACCGGGATGATGTCCGTGTAGTCGTTGTTGTAGGCGAATTGGCGGGCCTGGGCGGCAGCGGTCTGCGCGTTGAGGTTGAAGGCCGGCGAGTCGGCGAAAAGAGGGTCACCCCAACGGATGATCGGCTTCCAGTCGAACCCCTCCGGAACCGTGACGGCGTCGACGGCGGCATCAACCGGCTTGATTGCCGTGAACTGAAGCTTGGACTTTTCGAAACCCTTCTTCGCCGCGTCCGACAAACCGTTACCGGCATCGGCGACTGCATGTTCGGCACCAGTCACCGCACTACCAAGAACGACGGCGAGCGCACCGGCGGCGCCAAGCCCCAGGGCGGCGCGGCGGGTCATCGCCGTGGAGGCGATGTCGCGGAAGTAGCCGTTGGAGCTGGTGTTGCAAACATCGCCGGCGCAGGCGTTGTCGCACTTGAGAGCGCAGGTGACGGCACTGCGTTTGCCTTTGGTGTGGCCGAACATTGGCAGCAGCGGGAACGTGCGTCCGGTGGTATCAGACATGGGGGACCTTCCAGAGAATGTACGAGGTTCCCGCTGAGCCTTTCAGCGCAATCCGAATCCGAGAGGACTCTCTGGTTAAGTTTCGGTGAACAGGTCTTCTTGGGAGGAAGCGAGTGTCGAGTGTACGCGCCGCAGCCTCTCCAACCACCAGTCGCGACGTTCCCCCGGAGCCGCGTATTGCTCAAGCAGCCCGGGATCGGCGATGGCCTCGCGAAGGCGGATGGCGCCGTCGTCGGGGACCAAGGGATCCAGGGTGATGTCCGACGCAAAGAGCGAAACGGTGCCGAGCCCGCAGGCGTATGGCAGCGAAGGCAGCGCGGCGGCGAGCGCCAGACCGGCGCGGATCCCAATGGAGGTATCGAGGGCGGAACTGACGACGGCGGGAAGGCCGGCTTGGGCGACAATGTCCAGGGCACGTGCCACTCCCCCGAGCGGCGCGACTTTGACGACGATAAGGTCCGCAGCCCCCGCCCTCGCGACGCGGAGGGGGTCGGCCTCCTTCCGGACGCTCTCATCGGCGGCTATCAGGACGGGCGCTCCCGCGGCGGCAAGGCGACGGCGCACGTCAGCCAAGCCCTCAATGTCCGGCACCGGTTGCTCTGCATATTCAAGTCCGACAACTGAGAGTTTGCCCAATGCCTCTACAGCCTGGTCAACATCCCAGCCCCCGTTCGCATCTACGCGGATGGCGGCGTCGGGAAGGGCGTCGCGCACGGCGGTGACCCTTGCGAGGTCGTCGGCAAGGGATTGACCACGCTCGGCAACCTTGATCTTGACGGCATCCACCCGGCCGAAACGAGCAAGTACTTCCGGCACGCGTTCGGCGGGAACTGCGGGAACGGTGGCGTTCACGGGGATGCTGTCCCTGAGCGGTGGAGGGAAACCAGTCCAGCCCGCTTCCAGGGCGGCAGCGAGCCAGCGCGAGGATTCGTCGTCGTCGTATTCCGGGAAGGGGCAGAATTCGCCCCACCCGAGCGGCCCTTTCAAGAGGAGTGTTTCCCGCTCCATAATTCCGCGGAACTTCACGCGCATGGGCAGTGAAACAACGTGGGCGTTGTCGAGGAGTTCTTCGAGCGGCGGCAAATCGGGAAGGCGAGCAGGCATATTGCCACTGTACCGGCGGCTCCTGGCGCCAGAGGCTGGCCAATTAGGCTATGTGGATAACTCGTCCATTCCAACAATCCGTACACTGGGTTCCATGTCATGCCGTATCAGCGAACTGGTCCTCCACTGTGCCGATCCCGAAGTGCTGGCGCGGTTTTGGAGCGACGTCCTCGGTTACGTCGAACTCGACCGGGAAGATGGCGCGATCGAGATCGGCCCTCCGGACGTCGGGTTCGGCGGCCTGCAGCCCACCATCATCCTGAGTCCCAGCAGCGACCCGCGGACTGGAAGACTTCCCCTGCACATTGACGTCAATCCCGTCGACAGGGACCAGGACGCCGAGCTGGAACGTTTGCTCGCCCTCGGAGCCCGCCCTGCTGACGTCGGGCAGACCGGAAACGAGCAATGGCATGTCCTGGCGGACCCTGAGGGCAATGAGTTCTGCCTCCTGCGTAAGCGGCTGGAGCCCTGATCAGATAGCCGGACCACGTTAGTCGGACCAGTACCTGCGGACCTTCCCGAGTCCCTGACCCAACTGCTCACCGGACAAGGTAAGGGAACTTTCGGGCATTCCGATCGCATCCCACCGAGCAACTACCCGCGTGTCTCCTTCGAGGGGCAGGGGCCACAGCCAGTAGTGGGCCGTTGACTGAACGATTTCATCATTGCCGCTCCCCCCGCCGCCGCCGAGCGTAGTCAGCACTGGACCCGTGACGTCGTCAGCCCCTTCGTGCATCGACGGCCCGGGACCGGCTGCAACCGCCTTGCGCCCATCGGGGAAAGCGACCCCGAGCTGCAGTCCTGACCTGGTATCAAGACTTGAACGGGGACGGTTGAAGGACTGGTCCATGACGTCACGCCACTCCCGGTCCGACTCGTCGCCTCGGCGAACCGACCAGACGAGGTCCAAAGTACATCCCGTGGAATACACCTCAACCAGCTTCAGGGCCATCACCATCTGTCGGCTGTTGTAAACGAACTCGCCGATGTGCATCACGCCAGGCAGCTCGTCCGACGGCGGACCGGACCAACCGGGGCGGAGTGGCTGGGGTTGGCGCGGACGTTGGGGTGGCTCTGGAAGATCGTCGAAGAACGTCATGCTCCATCCTTACACCGCCACGAAAGCTAAAGGGAGGGTTCCATCCGAACGGAGGAAGGGAACCGCGCTATCCTCTGATTCACGACTCATTTCAGGGGAAATATGACGCACGCACCCAACGGTTCCACGACGCCCGCCGGTTGGTACCCGGATCCTTCCTTTCCGCAGCAGATGCGCTGGTGGGACGGGGTCCAGTGGACACCTCATCTTGCCCCTGCCACCGCGCAGTTCATGCCGCTCCAGCGCGTCCTGATCAGCAACCAGACCCCTGTGCTCAACCCCTTCATTTGGGCCGTGGTGCTGCTGCCGCTGGTGCCGCTCCTGCTGATGCTCACCTGGCAGCCGGAATTCCGATACATGACTACTCGGCAGGGCATGACCACGCTGGATCCCATGTCGATCTACACGCCCGGCTACTTCCTCCTCCAAGCGTCAGGGCTGCTTACCTATGGCGTATCTGTCCTGATGGCCTTCTTGGACTATCGGCGGCTGGCCAGTTCCGGCGTCGTCCGTCCCTTCCACTGGGCATGGTGCTTCCTGAGCCCCGCTGTGTACATCATTGGCCGAACGATCATCGTCCGTAAAGTGGCGCCCGGCCGAGGCATGGCCCCCATCTGGGCAATGATTGCGACGGTCGTACTGTCATTCATCGTGGCAGGCATCTGGATGTCGACGATGATGCAGTCGCTGTATAGCCAGATCGGTTATTCGATAAACGCCTAATGTCCTGGGCGCCGTCCTCACACGCGTTAGGTAGACTGCTGACAAATGAAGGATGGAAGGACCTCCCGATGAACCGCAAGGCCACTGCACTGGACGTCGCCAAAAGGGCGGGGGTATCCAGGAGCGCGGTCTCGCTGGTGCTCAATGGCCGCGGCGACGGCAACGTGGCCAAGGAGAGCCAGGACCGGATCCGCTTGGCCGCCCAGGAACTCAACTACTCCCCCAACGCGATCGCGCTCAGCCTGCGGAACCAGCGCTCCCGGGTGATCGGCATCGTGTCCGACGAAGTTGTGGTCAGCCCCTTCGACGGCAACATCATCGGCGGCGCGGACGACGTCGCCCGTAGCCGCGGTTTCGTCACCGTGGTCATGGACACCGAGCGCGACGCCGCCCGGGATGCGAGCGCTATAGAAACCCTCCTGGACCGCCAGGTGGACGGGCTCATGTACGTGACCGTGGGCTTGAAGCCGCTGGACGTCCCCCACGGCATGCTGCGGGTCCCGTCAGTCCTGGCCAATTGCTACGCCAGCAGCTCCAAGCCTCAACTTCACCACGTGATCCCGGACGAAATCACCGGCGGCAGGGAAGCTACCGAACACCTGCTGCAGTTCGGCCATCGGGACATCGCCTTGCTCGCCGGCGCTGAGGACTCTCCGGCCGCTCCGCTGCGGGTTGAGGGCTATCGGGACGCATATGCCGCTGCTGGCCTGTCGGTCCGCGCGGACCGGATCACCATGGCGGGTTGGGACATCGACGCCGGCTTCCACGGCGCCATGAAACTGCTCGACGGCGTGTCCCCGGCCGAGCGGCCCACGGCCATCATGTGCGCGAATGACCGCCTGGCAATCGGCGTTGCCTTGGCCGCAGCCCGTTTGGGCCTCAATATCCCCACGGATCTCTCGGTGATGGGTTACGACGACGAAGCACGCATCGCCGACACCATGGTCCCCGCCCTCACCACCATGGCCCTGCCGCTGCGTGAGATCGGGCGCGCAGCCATGACGACGCTTCTGGATACCATCGAAGGCGTATCCGCTGGCACAGACGACGCAGCCGAGACGAGCGTGGAAACGATGGTCCCGTGCCGTCTTGTTATCCGGGAATCAACCGGCCCCGCGCCAACGCGCTGAGCTCGGGGCGTGAACTGCTGGGCAACGCCGTTGCGGGGCCGCTATTCCGTTGCTGGGCAGCAACGGAACAGCGGGCTTCCGACGTCCTAGCCCGAAAGCACCAACAAACCACGCCCATCAGGCCCCACAACGCACGACGACGGCCTGCCGCCTACTCCGGGAGCGTCAACTCCCATACGTCGGCAGTTGCGCCTGTGGGCAAGGTGAGCTGCCATTCCTCCCCAGGAGCCGGGTAGGCGCGGAGCGTCGTGGCAACCGAGCCGGAGCGGTAGACCTCCACCAGGGAAGCATCGATGAAGATCCGTAGCTCCTCCCCTGGAGCCAATGCACCCGAGTAGACCACTTGCCTGTCTGCGGAGTCGCCCTCTGAACCGGAAACGAGCACCAGCTCCACACCACGGGAAGTCACGTCCCCGGAAGTCACGTCACCAGAGGACGCACCCGTACCCGTCACGAGCACCTCGGCAAATGCGGGAACCACCACCGAGCCCACAGCACCCGTAGCTACAGCAGCGCCACGATACGCCAACACTTCCGGCGCCGGGGAAACAGCCAGTGCCCCATCAACCACCGACAGGAGGCGAGGATGTGTCAGCACACCCGACCATCCGGCGTCGTCGATTTCTTCCTGGGTGCGGCCACGGCGACCGTCGCGTCCGGGACCTTCGTTGGCCCAACCCCACAATAAAGCCGCAGGCGAAGACCCGTAAGAGAGTTGGACGATCTGCGGTGCATAAAAGTCGCGGCCAAGATCGGACTTCCCACCGGAAGAAGGCACGAACACCGGCAGCCCGGAGACGGGGTCCACGGAAAGGGAGCCGATCAGGTGCCCGACCCCGTTGGCGTGCTCGTGGTCGTCGCCGGACAGCCAGAGCGAGAACATCATCACCCAGGCTGAGCCACCCGAAGAGTCGGGCACTTGCACCAGTTGAGGGCACTCCCAAATCTCCGCCGGCGTGTGAACCGCAGCCACAGGATCGGCAGAGGTCAGCCAAATCCCTTGGTACTTCCAGTCGTCAAGGGACTCCACTGTGTACAGCAGCAAAGCGGCGCGCCCATCAGATAGGCCCGCTCCTTGGATGGCGTATCGAGCACCGTTGAAGTGGAAGATGAAGGGATCGCGGACGGCGGTGACCAGGGGATCGGAGGGCATGGACGCGGCGACGTGGCCGGTCTGCTCCCAGGTCACCATGTCGGAAGAACCGCGCGCAATGACTACCTGCGAATGGCCGCCGTGGTCCTGGACACCCGAATAACAAGCGGTCGGCACACCACCATCTGACGTCACCACGCCTGTCCAGCAGCCCGCGGAATCGGGACCGCCCGCCTGAGGTGACAGCGCGACGGGGTGCTCTTCCCAATGGACTAGATCCGAAGAACTCACGTGTCCCCACTGGATCTGGGAGTGTCGGGCCGATTCCGGGTTGTACTGGAAGAAGACGTGGTACCGGCCGTTGATGTAGCTGATGCCGTTGGGATCGTTGATCCAGCCTTGGGCCGGCCGCGGGTGGAAGCGCGGGAAGGCCGGATCCGGGTGCGTCGAAGCAGACAACAGGGAATCAAAAAGTGCAAGGTCCGTCACTGGAACCCTTTCAATCAGAGAGGTTACTTGCCCGTTCCAGCGGTGAGTCCGTCCTGCAGTGCGCGCTGGCCGAACATGAACACCACCAGCGCGGGAATCATGGAGAGAACGACGCCGGCCAGCACCACGGAGATGCTTCCGGTGCCGAGGTTGCCTTGGAGGGAGACCAAGCCCAGGGGCAGCGTGAAGTTCTGCTCGGAGATGGTCATGATGAGTGGCCTGAAGAATTCGTTCCAGTGGAAGTTGAACGCCAGGATGCCCACGATCGCCAGGCCCGGCATGGCCAGTGGCGCATAGACGGAGCGGAAGGTTCGCCATGGCGAGGCGCCGTCGATCGCAGCCGCTTCAGCGAGCTCACCCGGCAATCCCAGGAAGTACTGGCGCATGAGGAAGGTGCCGAACGCCGTCGGGATGGCCGGAATGATCAGCGCGAGCAGCGTATCCGAGAGCCCGACGCCGCGGATCAGCATGAACACGGGCACGATCGTCACCTGCGCGGGCACCATCATGGTGGCCAGCACTATCGAGAACAACGCGCCCCGTCCCCTAAAACGAAGGTGCGCGAACGCGTAACCAGCTAGTGCTGCGGTCACCATCTGCCCGACGGCGATCAGTCCGGTCACCAGGGCACTGTTCAGGACCAGTTGCACAATATTGAGCTGCTTGAACACCTGCTGGTAGGACGCGGGATCGGGGTTCAGGGGCAGGAATGCCGGCGGCAGTTTGAAGGATTCCGACGGCGGACGCAGCGAGGTGGATAGCGTCCAGAGGACGGGGCCCAGGACAAAGACGGCCGCGATCAGCAAGGCGGCGACGCGCCCCACGACTGACCAGTCGCGCTTCTTGCGCGTAACCACAGGCGCCGTGGTTTCAACACGTTCTGAAATGAGGGTCATGGCGGGCCTTACTGGTAGAAGACGAATCGTTTGCTGAGCCGGAACTGTGCGGCTGTGATGGCCATGATGATGAGCGTCAGGATCACGCCGATCGCCGAGGCCTGGCCGAATTCGAGGCGTTGGAACGCAGACTCGAAGATCACCATGACGGCGGTGCGCGTTGAGTCGCCGGGCCCGCCGCGTGTGAGCACGTAGGGCTGATCGAATACTTGCAGTGCATTGATGATGGCCATGACCGAGGCAACCAACGTGGTGGGGCTCAGCAGCGGCAGCGTGACGTAGAAGTGTTTGCGCCAGCCGGTGGCGCCATCGATCGAGGCGGCCTCATAGGTCTCCACCGGAATCGAAGCCAGCCCGCCAACAAACAGCAGGAACGAGAACCCGAAGTTCTGCCACACGTACACAAGAATTACGACGGCGGCCGAACCACCTGGCGTCGTCAGCCACGGTACCGCTGGGACGCCTACGAGCGAGAGCAGCCAGTTCACGACGCCAAATTGTTCGTTGAAGAGATAGCGCATGAAGATGGACACCGAAGCTGCGGACAGGATCAGTGGGAAGAAGAAGGCGGAGCGGAAGAACACCCTCAGCCAGGCGGGGAGCTTCTCCTGCACCATGATCGCCAGGCCCAGGGCGAGTCCCAGCTGGAGGGCCACGGCCACGATGACGAACACGATGGTGTTGAGGAACGAGACGCGGACGGTCGGGTCCTGGACGACTTCGGCGAAGTTGTCGAAGCCCACGAACGTCGGTGCGGAGATGATGTCCCAGCGGAAGAAGGCGAGCGCAACTGAAGCGGCGATCGGCAGGAGGGTGAAGATGCCCATGCCCACGATCGTCGGGGCAAGGAAGGCCCACGGCAGCCAGCGTTGTTGGACGCGGCCACGCTTGGAGGGCTGGCTGTGTTTGTGGGAGGCCTGACGTCCGCCCGGCTGCTTCCCGGTCCCGGTGGGGGTGCTGGTGGCGGTGCTCATGGCTGCCTCCTCAGGGCCAGTTCAAGATCGCGCTGCATTGATTCGAGGGCCTGTTTGAGTTGGCGCTCGTCCCCGCTGACAGCCAGGGATACGTTTTTCATGAGGGCCGTTTCGACGGCGGCCTGCTGGGGTGGTGCCGGGATGGGACCTGTTGTGGGGAACTTGTCCAGGGTCTCGTAGAAGACCTTCCAGTTCCGCGGGCCGGTGCCGGCATAGAGCTGTTCGTTGACCATGGATCGGCGGGCGGGAGTGGTGTTCGGTGTAGGGAACACGATCCTCATGGCCTCAAGGCTGGAGCTGAACTTCACCCATTCCCAGGCGGCGTCCTTGTCCTTGGCGGTCTTCATGATCGCGTACCCGGCTGTGCCAAACTGGTGCCGTTGGGTCCGCCATTTGGGGAAGAACTGGACGTCGAATCCGTCCTCCGTCATTCCCGCTTCGTGGAGGCCTTGTACCCAATAGCCGCCCGCCGGCGTCGTACCTATCCTGTTGGAGGCGAAGAGACCGATCAGTGCGCTGCCGCCACCCTCCTCGGGCCGCACACCCAGTCCGTCCTTGACCAGGCCGCGGAGGTAATCGAAGGATTCGAAGACGCGGGGGTCGTCTGCGTTGGGTTCGAGCCACTGGTAACCGCCGGAGCGGAGGCTGCGGGAGGGGTCTTTGGCGTAGAAACCATCCCAGAGCCATTCGCCGCCGGTGGATTTGGTTTCCTTGAGGAAGCTGGTGTCATTTGCGTAGAGCCATGGCACCACTCCACCGAAGAGACGGTTGGTCCAGTAGTACGGCGTGAAGTCCTGGGGCTTGGCCTTCTTCATCGCAGCGAGGGTGCTGCGGAAGTCCATGTGCGTCCAGTCGTCGGCGGGGCGATCCAAACCGGCTTGGCGGAGTGACGCAGTGTTGTAGTACATGTTGGCGGCGTTCCAGTCGATGGGGAGCTGGAACAGGCTGCCTTTGTACATGAAGGCTTCCACCAGGCTGGGGTGGACGTCCTCGAAGTACTCTTTCATGTGCTCGGCGTCGCGGCGCAGGTACTCGTCCAGCGGATGGGCGAGCTTCTCGGCGAAGAGCTGGGCGCCTTCCGTTGCCACGTACACGACGTCCGGTGGCGTGCCTGCTGCCACCATGGTGAGGATCTTGGTGAAGAAGTCCTTCCAGTCCACAGCCTGGATGGCTTGGACCTTGACCTTGATCTCGGGGTGGACCTTGGCGAAAGCGTCGATGACCTTCTGGCGGGCTGCGGCGTCTGCGGCGGTGCCCATGATGGCGATGCTGAGGCTATTGTCTCCCCGTCCTGGAATGTCCGTTCCTGTCAGTCGCGGCCACGACGCCGCTGTTGCTCCGACTATCCCAGCACCGAGGGCTGTGAGGGCGGTTCTGCGTGTGAATTGTCGCAAAGCCCCATTGGTTCCCGGCATGTAGATTTCCTTCCCTAACACGTGTTAGGAAGCCTAAACCCGCCACCTAACACGTGTCAAGCGTCACAGCAATGTTGCGGCAGTCTCACGGCGGCAGTGTGCCCGGGGAGTCGCCAATCGCGTCATGATTCTTCGCCAACGCATTATCCAGTTGAGTTAGGTTAGGTTTACCTTGTTACATTGGCCCGTGACTACCCAGCCGGACGTGGCTCGAATCTCGTTCGCCACCAACCTCGCGTCTTTCGGCGAGCGCACCGCCATCATCACGGGCGACAGCACCCTCAGCTACCGCGACCTTGCCGCGCGCGTAGAGGACATGGCACGCCAGCTCGGCCCTGCCCGGCGCCTGATCGCCCTTGAAGCCGACAACACCCTGCCGTCCCTGACTGTGTATCTCGCAGCCCTGGCATCGGGCCATCCGCTGCTGATCCTGCCCGCCGGCGGTGGAAAAGCAGCCGACACACTCATTGCGGCCTACGATCCGGACGTCATTGCGCGGTCCTCCAACGGGGAGCCTGTCCTGGACGTGCGCCGCCATGAGACAGCACACCAATTGCACCCGGATCTGGCACTTTTGGTGAGCACTTCAGGCTCCACAGGATCACCGAAGCTCGTTCGCCTTTCCGGGGCTTCCATCCAGGCGAACGCGGCAGCCATCGCGCAGTACCTGCACCTTCGCCCCAGCGATACTGCCGCCACAACCCTCCCCCTCTCCTACTGCTATGGGATGAGCGTAGTGAACAGCCATTTGCTGGTGGGTGCATCCCTGGCGTTGACGGACCACTCCGTTGTGGACCCATGTTTTTGGGATTTGGTCCGCTCCAAGGGCGTCACTTCGTTCGCTGCCGTCCCCTACACTTTCGAGCTGCTGGATCGTGTTGGATTCGAGCACATGGACGTTCCGAGCCTGCGCTACATCACGCAAGCCGGAGGTCGCCTCGCCCCAGAGCGCGTCCGATCCTATGCGGAGTTGGGCCGGGAGCGCGGCTGGGACCTTTTCGTCATGTACGGGCAGACGGAAGCCACCGCGCGCATGGCTTACTTGCCACCGGACCTGGCAGCGGAGCATCCGCATGCCATTGGCGTCGCGATTCCCGGAGGAGAATTCCGGCTCGAACCAGTGCCGGGGCTGGATGACTGGGAACTCGTCTACACCGGACCAAACGTCATGCTGGGATACGCCGAGAAGCCCGAAGACCTTGCCCTCGGCCGGGAAATTACCGAGCTCCACACGGGCGACCTCGCCCGGCTCGGCCCTGATGAACTCTATGAGATCGTCGGCAGGCGCAGCCGCTTTGTGAAAATTGTTGGGCTCCGCGTTGACCTGGGACGCGTCGAGCGACTCCTTGCAGATCTTGGCCTGACCGCCGCGGCCGCAGGTTCGGACGACGTCGTGGTTGTGGCCGTGGAGGGACACCACGATCTTGCCTTGGTCGCCAAGAGCCTTGCGCAGGATCTGGGTGTCCCCCGCGCTGCCATTCAAATGCACCCGGTGCCCGACATTCCACGGCTCGGCAATGGGAAGCCTGACTATCCGGCCATCCTTGCGCTGTCTGCGCAACCGGAACACGTGTCTGCGCAACGGGAGCCCGCGCCCGGACAACCGGAACCGTCGTCCGCAGAGACGGAGCGCCAGCCCGAAACGGAATCCACCCCGGGGACAGAGACTGTGCTCAAGATTTTCGCAGAGGTCCTGGAACAGCCAGACATCACCGAGAACGACAGCTTCGTTTCCCTTGGCGGAGATTCACTTTCCTACGTGGCGGCGTCGGTACGGCTTGAGCGTGCACTTGGCCGCATCCCGCAAGGGTGGCACCTGATGCCCATATGCGAGCTTGTCCCGGCGCCCGAAGCCCCTGGCCATCCAGTCCACCCAGCCCATGAAGATGTGCGCACCACTGGCAGGAATTTTCTCCACAGCTGGCGGGGGAAGTTATCAGCACGCATGGAAACGGGGATCGTGCTGCGCGCGGTGGCCATCATTTTCATTGTGGCAACGCACATCAAGTTCTTCTCCTGGGAAGGCACGGCGCACGTGCTGATGGCGGTTGCCGGCTACAACTTTGCCCGCTTCCAACTGACGGGATCCAGGCGCGAACGGCTCCGGAGGCAATTGCGTGCCGTCACGCGGATCGTCGTACCCAGCGTCCTGGTTATCGGCGTCGCGTTCGCCGTCACTGACGACTACGGCTGGCACAACGTGTTCTTGTTGAACTCAATCGTTGGTCCCCAGGGTTGGACGGATATGTCCCGCTTCTGGTTCGTTGAAGTGCTGGTTCACATCCTGATCGGGTTGGCTCTCCTGTTGGCCATACCCGCGGTAGACCGCGCGGCACGCAGATGGCCATGGGCGTTTCCACTCGCGTTGGCCGGCATCGACCTCCTGCAGCGCTTCGACATCATCGAGCTGCCTTACCCTGGCCAAGGGCCTGTCCTGTGGCTGTTCGCCTTCGGATGGGCTGCTGCTGTGTCGCGAGAGTGGTGGCAACGCGCCGCCATGACCACCTTCGCCCTTCTGACGATTCCAGGGTCCTTCAGCAACGAATACCGCAGCGCCACCATCCTGGTAGGTTTCCTCATCCTTCTCTGGATTCCTACCTTGCCTGTGCCGCGCGGCCTTCACCGCATCACGGCCCTTCTGGCCAGCTCATCGCTGTACATCTATGTCACGCACTGGCTGGTGTATCCGCTCTTTGAACAGACCCATAAGGGGCTGGCCCTCGCGGCATCATTGCTGGCAGGCGTGGCCTACTGGGCTGTGGCGACGCGCGCCATGGGCAGCGTTGAGCGGTGGCTTCGCAACCGGCAAAAGCGGCGCCACTTACTTTCCTCCGACCTGCGGCCGGAGGACGATTCGCGGCCCGGCCTACTGCCGGGCGACGTTTCAGTGCTAGACGACGTTTCAGTGCTGGATGCGAGGATGCCGCAGCGATCGGGTACTCGCGGACGAGTGTGAGAAGACTGGTCGTGCACCCGAGAAGACCCTCCTACGGCCCTCACGGCGCCCCTTCCGATTAGTGGAGGCGCCATCTTCCTCACGGGAATGCGACGGAGCCAGCAGCATCAGCGGCACAATGGTTATCCCCAGCCAGACAAATCACAGCCAGCAACGCCAGCATCAAGCCTGTAGTAGGTTCCATAGATTAAGAATAGGCCGATTCGCCCTTGACCATAAGGCGCCTTATTGATATGGCCGCCACGCCAGAGGCATCCTCACATGAGCCTTCCAGCGAACTGTGGCAGTCTTGATTCAATGAGTTCCCAGCAGTCCCGCCCCATAGCGATGTCCCCCGACCGGTCAGCACAAGCTCGCAAGCCCGGCCTCGGTACAGGGCTGCTTTTCGGCTTGGCTACCCTCGCCAGCATCTTGGGGCTGGTAGTGACGTACTACTTCTTCGTACGGACCACCATGGGCCAATTCATCGACGAGTCTGCTTTGGTTGAAGCCACTGAACTGAGCGGATCCGCAGGCAGGGCGTCCACGAAATTCCTGGATATGCTGCCCATCCTGTCACTGGCGATCGCTATCATCGTGGTGCTCTTCGTGACGGTTGCGCGTCGCCGTTGGACTGCGGCTGGAATTGCCGTGGCAGCCTGCATTGCCGCCAACCTGGCTACCCAGGTACTCAAGTTCTTCATCCCCGACAGGCCGGACCGCGGCGTCCAGACACTCGAACTGAACTCACTCCCCTCAGGCCACACAACATTGGCAGCCTCTGCTGCTGCGGCGGTTTTCCTCATGGTCTCGCCCCGCTGGCGACCTCTCGCAGGATTCCTCGGCAGCACCTTCGCCGTGGCCACCGGGGTTTCGACCCTCATCAACCAATGGCATCGGCCCTCCGACGTCGTTGCAGCCTTCCTTGTAGTGGGCGCCGTCATGCTCCCCGCTGGCTGGCTGATCCTTCGCGGCGGTAGTGACTGGAATGTTTGGAAGGGGTACGGCGAGCACTGGGCTGCATCGCGGCTATGGGTATGGCTGACCACCATTGCCTTGCTTCTGGCAGCTATCGTGGCCGGGTACTCGCTGCTCCAGGTCATGCCGGGACTCAGCGCAGACAGCACTGTGGACTACTTCTGGGCCGGGACTGCATTCATTGTGGTCGCTGGATACCTTTCCGCCCTGGGCGGGACGTGGCTGTTTGGCCTGGCCGCCAGGAAGCGCTAAGGCGCCAGTAACAAAGGCTCGACGGCGGCAGCTTACTTTGGCTCGATGCGCCGGGCCTGGGCGCGGATGAAGTCCCGGTCCTCTTCCGTAAGCAATGTGCCCCCATGCCCGTCGACAGGGCTATCCTCACCCGTCTCATTGTTGAGGATGGCCGTTTGGGTGCGCGGGATGATGATGCTTCCCGGATTATCGATAAGCCATTGCTGCGTTTCCGGTGAAAGTTGATCCCAGAACTCTTTGATGTGCATAGTAATCAGCGCCGCCCCTTCGATGTTCGACTACATTCCCACACTGGCAGATTCCCTCACTGCGTCAAGCATATTTTTACGAGATTACAAACACCTTTACGGAATATTTCCGTGCTGCAACATCTCCGGTTTCAAACCCGGAAAAACTTGATCCAACCTTGAGCCACCGCCGTATGGAGCCTTGATCTGGGACCGCGAAAGTAATCGCTAGGCACAAGCCATAACAACGCGAAAGAGGGTCTCACGGTGAAAAACATAACAATGCTTAAAGGCGCGGCGGCACTTGCACTTGGTGGAACACTGCTCCTGGGTGGCGGAGGAACACTGGCTTGGTGGAATGCTTCGGATTCCGCAGCAGCAGGCACCATTGTGGCCGGCGACTTGAATGTCCAGGCGGCAACCGGCGTTTGGACAGACCGCGCAGGCAACCCTGTCAACCTCGCCACATACCTGGTGGTCCCCGGCGATCTCCTGACCTACACGCAGGACCTGGACATCACCCTCACGGGCGACAAGATGGCAGCCAACCTCGTCGCCACGAACACCGGCGCGGGCGCAGGGTTCGATCCCGCCAACGTCACGGTCACCTCGCCCAAGCTGACCGATGCTGATGGGGACGTCATCGCCAACCCCCTCACCACGTCGCAGCACGTCACCGCCAGCATCACCTTCGAGTTCAAGTCCAGCACCACAACCCGCACGGACGTCAACGCCAGCAGGAACCTGGGCAACGTATCGTTCACCCTGACACAGGTCCAGCAGTCCGGCCTGCAGTAGCCCTTACCCCGCAAAAATTCAACAGGAGTCTCAATGGGAATCCCCAGGAGCATCAAGACGGCTGGCCTTATGGTCGCTGCCGTGCTCCTGGGGCTCATGGCCGTTCAGGGTACGTACGCACTCTGGTCTGCTACTGCCATCGCCCAGCCGGGCACGATCAAAGCATCCAGTTTTACGGTCAACCTGACAGGAACCCCTTCCGGTTCCTCGATGCCCATGACCGTCAATGACCAAGCGACCACCCTGGCACTGACCACGGCACAAGCGCCTCTTGGGGACCTGGCCCGCGGCAGCTCCGTCTATTCATCCATAGGAATCGGAAACGCCAGCGACGCCGGAGGGGTCTTTGACATTACCGTCACCGCTACGGCACCTACAGTCAGCAACGTATCCGGAGGCACCTTGGCCGGATACCTCAGTGTGAGTGCCACCAGTGCGGCGTCGAGCACCGCGTGCTCATCGGCCAGCGGCTATCAGCCTTTGACCGGGGCAGGATTTACGACGCCGGCAATCGCCAAAGGTGCCACCGCCACACTCTGCTTCAAGGTAACCCTGGACGCTGCCGCACCTTCCAGCGTCGACGGGAACTCCGTCTCAATCACTCTTCCGCTGCACGCTCGTCAGAAATGTGGGGTTCCCAATGGTTGCGCCCAGTAGCCTGAAAGATCGCAATAGCCTTGATGAGCTACTGCTTGAAACAACGATTGACGCCGCATTTGATGAAGCTGGCGCCGATGCGTCCATCGCCGTCGAAACCCATGGGGAACTGCAGGAAGCCGGGCAGCATTCCCCGGAACGTTCTTCCAGCGCCCGGCTACTTGGCCGCATTGGCCGGGGACTCGGCGTCGTGCTTCTTTCGCTTGCACTCCTGGCGGTCGGGGTGCTGATCATGCTGCCCAAGGTGACCGGCTCCCAAACGTATTCGGTACTGACCAACTCCATGGCGCCGAAGTACGCACCGGGAACGTTCATGGTTTCGCAGGCAGCGGACTTTGACGAACTGAAGCTTGGCGACGTTATTACGTACCAGATCGAATCCGGCAAGCCGGGTGTGATTACGCACAGGATCGTTGGTTTCGGGTTCCTCCAGACAGGCGAGAAGACGCTCACCACTAAGGGCGATAACAACGACGTCGCAGATCCCCAGCCCGTTCGCGAGATCCAGGTGCGCGGTAAGTTGCTGTACGCCGTGCCGTTCGTGGGATTCGTCGCGAACGCGTTGGGCAACAGCGACCGCTCACTGTGGCTGGCCGTGGGTGCCGTGGGTTTGATCGGCTACGGTGGGTTCACCATGTTCCGGGAAGTACGGAGCTCGCGAAAGGAAAGGCAGTCTGCGTGAAGCAGGGAACTGGCCCCTCGGCCAAAGCCTGGGCAGTCGGCCTTTTCTGCCTGACTGTATTGGTGGGCATCGGCGGAACGTCCGCATTCGGATTGTGGGAGCAGAGCTCCACCGCAACCATGACTGTTCGAGCCGCAGTTTCAACGCCAACCCCCACGCCTACTCCGACCCCAACGCCCACCACGCCTGTCGGATTAACGTTGACGTGCACGCAGATCTCCACGAGCACTGTCCGGATAAGCGTCGCAGGTTTGAGCTCCCCCACGGCGATGACGGTCGGCGGCAAGATGAGCACCAGCAGCGCCTACGTTTCCATCCCGGTGCTGCCTCCGTCAGCAACTTTGGATTTGACGCCCAGCAGTCCCATCTTCCTTGCCGGCGTCCTCGATGGCCACAACCCTGAAGTTGACGTTCAAGTGACGGCTTTGCAAAGCACCGGGACCACGGCCACGGGCGAGCTGCGTCGTTTGAAGCTCTCCGGCAACGGAAAATTCCTGACCTGTCCGGTGTAGTCCGGGAGGACCCCGGGGCCAGCGACGAACATCTGGTAGAAGTACCCATGGCCTTCACGGGACGCTTGACCTACGATTAATCTAATCGATGGAATAAAGCCCAAGCTTCCCAGGAGCCCCATGTCTTCCACCTTCAGGTCCGGCCAGCGCCGCGGCACTCCCCCTTCCCTCGCTGGGGTTCCGGCTTCCCGCGACCTCGTGGTCGATCTGATCCGGGTGTCCTGCATGTTTGCCGTAGTGGCCGTCCATTTGCTCATGATGGGCATCAGCGTTGATGGCTCCGGCATCGGCGTCGGCAATCCCCTGACATCACTGGGCTGGTTCGCCCAAGGCACGTGGTTCGGCCAGGTCATGCCACTGTTCTTCATCGTGGGTGGATTCGCTTCGCTGACCTCGTGGCGCAGCCTCCGGCGTAAGGGCGGGGATGCGGGCGACTACCTGCGCAACCGCGTCCTGCGACTGGTCCGCCCCACAGTTGCGCTGTATGCGTTCCTCACTATCGCTTTGTGGACCGCGACGGCGGCAGGTGTCCCCAGCGGCCTGCTGACAGTAATCGCTGCGGGTGCGGGAGTGCAGTTGTGGTTCCTTGCCGCTTACCTGATTTGTCAGGCAATGATGCCCACGATGGCGAAATTTCACGAAGCAGCTCCTTACAAGACCGTCGCAGCGCTGGCCGCGGGCGCAGTCGTCGTTGATGTTCTGCGACTCGGGCTGGAACGCAACCCGTGGGGGTTCGATTCGAACCCCGTTGGCCTGGTGAACATGGTGTTCGTCTGGGGCTTGCTCCAGCAGCTCGGTTTCTTCTACGCGGACGGTTTCTTTGAACGGTTTGCCCGCTGGAAGCTCGTCGCGGGAGCAATCGGCTGCTACGCCATCATGGTGCCGCTCACCCATGGTGGGCCCTACCCCGTTGACATGCTGACCAGCCAGAACCCGCCGATGTTCCCGCTGATCCTTGTAGGTCTGGCGCACATCCTGCTCGTCAAGGCTGGCTATCCCTTGCTGCAGCGGGCCGTTCAGTTGGCGTGGGTTCAGAAAGTGATGTTCGTGGTGGGTAGCCGGGCGATGACCATCTACCTTTGGCACCTGCCGCTGATCATCGCCATGTTCGGGATCGCCTTGGTGCTTCGGCTTCCCTTCCCCGAGCCTGCCAGTACGGAGTGGTGGCTGAGCCGGCCACTGTTTTACGTTGCAGCCTGGATGCTCGTTCTGCTGGTGTCCACGCCCTTGGTCCGCTTGGAACTCGCGAGCACTGCGCTGGCGCCCGGTGCTGCGAGGCCGGCAACGTGGCGCATCGCAGTTGCCACGGCGCTGGCAATAGTTCCGCCGTTCGTCGTGATGCGGACAGCGTTGGATACCGCCAACGCAACATGGGGATTGGTGCTGCTGGTGGTTGCAGTGGCACTCGTGACGGGGCGTCGCCCGGACAGTAAGTGGAAGACCCCAGTTGCCCTTGAGCGCGCGGCTCACGAACGCGCGGCTTCCTGACCTACGTTCGCCTTCCGCCGGCCAGCCAGGAATTGGAGCCTAGTAGTTCCGCCGATGCTTCAGGCGCGGGATTGCGACGGCGAACACGGCTGCCGCTGCGAAGCCCAGGACTCCCGTGGCCCAGACACCAGCGGCGAGGGAAATGGCGGCCGTCAGGGCAGACAAGAGCACTGGCCCACCCGTTGCACCCGAATCGGCAATGAACCGCCAGATGCCGAGGAAGTGGCTCCTTCCGTTGTCGGGCGAGAAGTCGGCACCCAGTGTCATGATGAGCCCGGAACTGATGCCGTTGCCAAAGCCAATCAGCAGGGCAACCAGCAACAGTGGAACGAACCCGCCAGTAAACGGAATGAGGATCAAGGCCACACCCATGATGAGCGTGGAAGGAACCGCCACCCATTGCCGTCCCTTGCGATCCATCAGCTTCCCGGCCGGATAGAACACCAACATGTCGATCGCGCCGGAGAGGCCGTAGATCAGCGATGCTTGCGTGGCATCCATGCCCAAGTGGTCGGCCCACAGCGGGATGACAACTTGGCGCGAAGCACGCAGCGCGCTGAGGAGCAGAATTCCGAAGCCCACGGACAGGAACACACCGGCATGCGAAGCGGCTACGTTTCGGAGGGTGGAGGCGCGAGGAATCGGACCGCCGTCGGACGTAGCGGGAGCCACCAAGTCCGGAATGGTGAGCGACAAAGCAGCGGCTGCCATCATCCCCACAAAGCCAACCCAGTACGCCCCGCTGATTCCGGCGAACTGCATCACCCCCGCACCGATGAACGGACCTATAAAGATTCCGATCCTCGTGACGCCGCCCAAGGTGGACAGCGCCCGCGCGCGGAACATCACGGGGACAGCCTCGGTGAGGTACTTCTGGCGGGCAAGGTTGAAAACGCTCGCAGACATACCCACCAACGTCATAGCCGCGGCCAGCAACCAGATCCCGTGCTCCATTTGTGGAGCGAACGCTGCCGCCCCGAGGGCGAGGGCGCCTACAGCACCTGCCCCAACAATTGCCCAGCGTTCACCGAACCTCATGGTGATGAGCGATGCCGGGATATTGAAGAGCCAGGACCCCAAACCGATCAGCGTCACGATCAACGCCGAGACTGCCACCGATGCTCCAAGATCACGCGCCGAGAGCGCGATCACCGGAAGAACCGCCCCCTCGCCGATACAGAACAACAACGCAGGCCCGAAGGCCGGTACCGCGATGCTGCGGAGGGTGAAGTTTTGGTCTTCCTGGGTGGTTGTCATCCCTTTCATCCTAGGACTCCAGCCCAGCCGCCTGGCAGTTGTCGCAGTTCCGGCAATCCGGAACCGCAACAACTGCTCGCGGGACCAGGCCTAGCCCAGGCGATTAGCTGCGGCTAGCGGCTGCCTTCCGATGCCCACCTGCCGCGAGTGCCAAGCCCGTGAGGAGAAGGCCGACTGCCCAGAGAGTGAAGCTGCCGTCCAAGCCCGTAGTGGCCAGGGAGTTGGAACTCCCGACGCCGGTCGCAACGCCCGCGGTCAGCACACCCAGGGCGCCACCCAGTTGGGCGCCACTGGTTGCTGCAGTGTTGATCCCGGAAGTGTTGATGCCAGCGACGCCATACGCGGCGCCCCCGATCTCGGTACCCGGGTTGTTGGTGCCAACGTCAGCGCCCAACCCAAGTCCACCACTACCAGCAGGCTCGTTAACTTCCGGCGGATTGACCACTGGAGGGTTCACCACCGGCGGATTCCCTACCGGTGGGGTGACCACTGGAGGGTTCACCACTGGAGGATTCTCAGCCGGAGGCGTGACCAGGGGAGGATTCACAGCTGGCGGGGTGATGGCGCCAACTGAAGCGCCACCGATGCCAAGCGATGTGGACCCTACCGTGACGGGGGCGGTGAGTGGGGCAACCAACTGAGTGCCGGAGAGGATCCCGTCGCTTCCAGTCGTGGTGCCACTTGGTGCGGTTCCCGCAGGAGCACTCCCACCGGAGGTACCAGCTGTGCTGGCCGAAGAATCACCCAGCACACCAACCGACGTCGAACCAACAGTCACCGGAGCAGTAACCGGAGCAACCACCTGGGTCCCGGAAGCAACGCCGTCGGAACCGCTCGTGCTGGACCCTGACGTCATACCCGTGCCGGAAGTGCCGGAAGAGGTACCAGCTGTGCTGGCCGAAGAATCACCCAGCACACCAACCGACGTCGAACCAACAGTTACCGGAGCGGTAACCGGAGCAACCACCTGGGTCCCGGAAGCTACGCCATCGGAACCGCTCGTGCTGGACCCTGACGTCGTACCCGTGCCGGAAGCACCGGACGAGGAACCAGCGCCAGTGGCCGACGAATCACCCAGCACACCGGCCGAGGTCGAGCCAACGGTCACCGGAGCAGTAACCGGAGCAACCACCTGGGTCCCGGAAGCAACGCCGTCGGAACCGTTGGTCGTAGCACCGGGAGTAGCAGCAGCAGGTGCGCTGCCTGTATTCGAGGGTGCGCCGGACGTGGCTGAAGAATCTCCACCCACACCCGCGGCAGTGGCTCCGATGTTAACAGGGACCAATATCGGAGCCACTACCTGAGCGCCGGATGCGATGCTATCTCCCCCCGACGTTGTTGCCTGCGCTGGCGCTTGGGCCGGTGCAGAACCTGATGTTGCTGCCGGTGTTGTCGTAGCCGATGAGTCCCCCAGGACACCCGTCGACGTCGATCCCACCGTTACGGGGACCGTCACCGGTGCAACTACTTGGGTACCGGAGGCTGTGCCGCCAGTACCGTTGGTGCCAGCCGCCGGCGTCGAACTGCTTGGTGCAGTTGCCGCGGCAGGTTGGGCTGGGCCCGTCGCAGTGGAGCCCCCCAGCAGACCCACTGAAGACGAGCCCAGGTTTATGGGCGCTGTTACAGGCGCGACTGCTTGTGTCCCGGAGGCAGCGCCGTTGGAACCGGTGGTGCTGGCAGCTGGTGCCGTCCCTGTGGTCGAAGCGGCGGCCGGCGCCTTTGTGGTTGAGGAAGAATCTCCCACGAGGGCCAATGACGTTGAGCCTGTGTTGACTGGCGCCGTCACAGGTGCCACCACCTGCGTACCGGAAAGGGTTCCGTCCTTTCCGCTGGTCGTATCTGCCGCGTTGGCCGCGGTCCCGCCGAGGGCAATCAAGCCTCCGGCAAAGCATGTGCCGATCAGGCACCTGCGAATTGTCGAGTTCATTGTGATCTTCTCCTGAAGGTCGTGTTCCCAAGGACGTCCGATGACGGATCGTCCTGCTAACCATCGGCCGCTTCTAGAGGCGCGGCTGGGTTGGGGAACTAGTCAGGAGATGAGCCGGGATCGAAAGAAACCGGCTTTGGATGGTGTTCATTGCTGGCCGTTGCTTGACCAGAAAGTGTGTCTGCAGGAACGATCAGCGCACCATGCAGGAAGGCTGCGGCAGGGCTTGGCGGCCCGTTTTGTGAGGTACCCGAGCCCGCGCCGATGACACCAAGGGGTGCCACATCCGGGTCTGCGGGCAGTTCGGCTGGAGCCTCGGGTTCGACCATGACAGAGGCGCCGGCTATGGCACTGGATGAAGCAGGAGCAAAACCTCGCGCCAGAACAAAAGCCACTGAAACGTCGGCACTGAGCGTGGGCGGGGTCCCGAGGGGCAGGCCAGTGGATTCCGTGGCCAAACCTTCGTCCGACGGAGTCGCTGATGAGGTCCCTACGGCGGGAGGCGGCACAGCTCCAGCGCCCGGCGTCGCGGGAAGCATAGCCCCGTCGCCGCCCAAGAGCGGGGGAAGCAGGCTTCCGGGTCCGGAAATTGGAGGCAAGACGTTGCCGACAGCGGGGAGGATCGTGTCGATGACCTCAACGATGGGGGCTGCAACCGGGTTGGTCACGTCCGTCACGGGGTCCAGGCCAACTGGTTCCAGGACATTGTTTACCGGTGGAACAACCGCCGCGACGGCGTCGTCAATGGTTCCGGTGGCTGGTTTGACTGCCGTGTCTACAACGTTGCCGACCGCGCCCTTGGGTACTACCCGGTTGACCACTGGAACTGTGGCGATGACCTTGTCCGTGGAGTCCGCCACCCGGTTAACCACGGGAGTTACAGCAGGAACGTGCACGGTTATCGGGTGCGCCGGGACAACGGCTTTGGCGGGGGCCGGCGCGGGTACGTTCGGCACGGGGATGGTGACGGCTGGTGCGGACGGCTTGGGCCCAACGGAAGTAGCAGCGGACGCGGCCGCCTTCTTGACCGCACCCGCTGCAGCATCGAGAGTCTTGTTGGTTTGCTTGCTGACGATGTCGGCTGACGAAACAGTTGAGGACACCGAAGACGTCACTCCGCCTACCAGCGAATGGTTATCGGTGATGCCGGAATCGGCGTTGGCGGCCGTCGCGGACAATGCCATCCAAACTGCGGTGCCGGCGCCAGCGATCATGACGGAGCGGAGAATCTGAGTAGCGCGCGGAATAGCGCGAATGGCCTTCATCTCGACACCCCCCAGGTAGCCGCAAACCGATGGTCGACTTCATCCTAGGACTGGTCTTACCCAATAGTCCATGGGGAGACGGTAATCAAGATGACAAATTTATAAGGAACCTTCATTTATGAAGAAGGATAGAAGCCAGTCTTCCCGGGGCCAACGTCGGGCGTTGCCAGGGATCCGCCAGCAGCCCTTCCGTGCTGGGCATTGGTCTCTTGGAGCCGCTTGATGAACCAGCGCGACTGCTCCGGTCCATAAGGGAGCACCGGGATGGCCTTGGTGGCGTCGTTGGGCATATCGCGGATGGACTGGGTTGCCTGCCGCACTGCAGTGCTCATGGTGTCGGCCATGGTCTTGACGAATTCGTCGCTCGCGGGCTTGCCATGGCCCGGGACCA
This sequence comes from Arthrobacter sp. 1088, assembly GCF_031455315.1. Taxonomy (NCBI): domain Bacteria; kingdom Bacillati; phylum Actinomycetota; class Actinomycetes; order Micrococcales; family Micrococcaceae; genus Arthrobacter; species Arthrobacter sp. 1088. The sequence goes on along the minus strand of NZ_JAVDSM010000001.1, from coordinate 310,475 downwards.
GGAATTCGTAGCGGTGACGCAAAGCTGAGATGTGCCGGAGGACGTCCGCCCATTCCTCGGGATACGAGTCCTCAAAGGAAGGATGTGCGCCCTGCTCAACGAGGTCGCCGACAAACAGTGTCGAGTTGGTCCCCACCAGGAGGTCACCGTCCGTGTGGGCGCGGCCCAGGTAGAACAGTGTTGCGGTAATTCCGCCAAGGTCCACCAGAACAGGCTGGTCGCCAACGATCGCGTTCGGAACAACGATGTCGACGGCGTCACCCTCCCCCGCGGCCATCTCGGGTTCGTTTGTGGCGACGAAGCGACGCTGGTTGTCGGCGTCCCTCTCGATGGTTGCCGCACAGTTGGCGTGCGCCCAGAACTCTGTCACGCCGTCGTCGGCAAAAACAGCGTTACCGAAGAAGTGGTCGTAGTGGGCGTGGGTGTTGACTACCACCAGCGGAAGCTGGGTCTTTTCGCGGACAGCAGCGAGGATCTCCCGGCCTTGGCGTGGGCCACATCCGGTGTCGATGACCATGGCGAGCTCACTGCCCACCACGAGCCCGGTGTTGAGTAAGGATCCCTCGGTTTCCAAGACGTAGTTGTCCGTGCCAAGTTCGTGCCAAGCTGACAATGAGTTCTCCGTATCCAGTGCAATCCGGCGATGTTCAGGCCTCGATTCTACCCATGCGCAGCTGGGAGAAGCCGGAATGACCCGGTGGCAGGTGAACTCGGACTGGACTAGACGATTGCTGTCATCACATTCCAGCCGGAACCAATCTGGCGGGCAGCAAGCCAACCACCGGAACCGTCACCGGGGTACAGCCACAAAACACCGGATCCGTCGCGGGCAACGACGTCAATCTTGCCGTCGCCATTGAAATCGCCCGGGCCTTCAATAGCGGTCATGACGTTCCAACCGGAACCAACCTGGCGGGCAGCAAGCCAACCACCGGAGCCGTCACCGGGGTAGAGCCACAAAACACCCGACCCGTTGCGGGCAAGAACATCAACTTTGCCGTCCCCATTGAAATCACCAGGGCCCTCAATGGCGGTCATGACATTCCAGCCGGAACCAATCTGGCGGGCGGCAAGCCAACCACCGGAACCATTGCCCGGATAAAGCCACAAAACACCATTGGCATCCCGGGCGATCACGTCGGCCTTGCCGTCCCCATTGAAGTCACCAGGCGCCTCGATCGCGGCCATCCCATTCCAGCCGGAACCAATCTGACGGGCAGCAAGCCAACCACCGGAACCATTGCCCGGGTACAGCCACAAAACACCGTTCGCATCCCGCGCAATTACGTCCATCTTGCCGTCCCCGTTGAAGTCACCGGGTGACTCAATGGACGTCATGCCATTCCAGCCCGCACCAACCTTGCGGGCGGCAAGCCAGCCACCGGAACCGTTGCCCGGGTACAGCCACAAAACACCGCCGCTGTCCCTGGCAAGGACATCGCTCTTGCCGTCGCCGTCGAAATCAGTGATTTTCTGAGAGGACGTCTTGAAGGTGAACTTCCACTCAGCCACTGATAATGGGACCAACGAATAATCTGCAAGAGCCCTGGCGGTAACGGTCACTGCCCCGCTGCCCGCGTAGGTGCCAGCGGCGAGAACCTTTCCGCCTACCACGTATTCAACGCCGGCCGTGGCCGGAATCGTATACGTATCGTTCGAGGTGCCGTCCCGGTCTGTGAATACGACTGGCGCAGGCGTTACCGGAAGATGCCCACCAAACGTTGTGAGGGCGGCTGTGGCATCAACCAAACCGGCCCCGCATCCGGCCGGGCAACCAGCAGGAAGTGGTCGGGACGAGTCCTTCAGCTGCTGTTCCAAAAGCGCTGGAGTGAGCGCACTGCCCTCTGCCGAGTAGAGGAGAGCCGCAAGGCCTGCAACGTGCGGGGCGGCCATGGAGGTTCCCTGCATGAAGGCATAGCCCGGCGTGCCTTGCGTAGTTGTCCCTGAGTTGTACGTGGACAGGATGCCATTCAGCCCCGAGGAACTCATGTTGCCCCCGGGAGCAGTCACATCCACGACGCTCCCGTAGTTGGAGTACGGCGCCTTTGCTCCTGCCCTGTCGCTGGCGGCAACGGTGATGACATTCTGGCAGTTTGCAGGGCTGGAATCGGCCGCCTGAACATTGGAGTTTCCAGCAGCAACAATGACCGCCGCGCCAGCGTTATGCGCGAAATTGATGGCGTTTTGGTAGGTGGCAGAGCAGGGCCTGATGCCGCCAAGGCTGAGGTTGATAACGCGCGCAGGGTTGGGATTGATTGGTACTCCGGTAACAACGCCGCCTGCCGCCCAAATGATGCCATCTGCAATATCCGATGAATACCCACCGCAGGCACCCAACGCCCGCACCGGAAGGATTTTTGCCTTCGGGGCCACGCCCGTTACACCGATGGTGTTGTTTCCGATAGCTGCAATCGTGCCCGCCACATGGGTTCCGTGCCACGAAGAATTAATCTGCGTGCTGCCCACCTCGCATTGATTTGCCGTAGACCAATCGCCAGGGTCTGTAGGGTCCGCATCCCTGCCGTTCCCGTCCCGGGCATCGGCGGCATCGGACATCATGTCGTAGCCGGGCAACACATTGGCGTTGAGATCCGGATGGCTCGTGATGCCGGAGTCGACCACTGCGACGACTACGCCTTCACCATGGTTGTATTGCCACGCCCCGGAAGGCCGAATGCCGGCCAAATCCTCCGAGAGATCCCACTGCGTCGAATAGTAGGCATCGTTCGGATCAGCCGCGACCTGCATGATGTCGTCAGCTTCGGCGTAGGCAACGTTGGGATCCGCACGAAGGCTCTTCAGGAATTGGTCAGCAGCTGTCCCCGAAATTGCCTTGGCAAGTTTGATGACCTGCCCGCCCGCTGCGTTCTGGTGAGCGCTTTCGGCAGCCACTCCGAGCTTGGTGGCCGCGCGGTCTGCAGCCTGCTCCGCAGTAGCCGCAGCTGCGGCTGCTTTGACGTTGTCCCGCAGCCCGACAATGAACTGATCCGTGGCCACTTCAGGTGCCGGACGCAGTGATTGCGCTGGGCTCGGGAGGATGTCATTGTCATCCGCTACTGCTGGCTGAACGGCCAGTCCCGCCGTGATGATGAGCGTGGCCAGCGCGAAGCCTACGGTCCTCAGAGAGCGCATGCGGGGATTTTTTACCATGTTTTGGGCATCCTACGACGGCGACAGCGCACAATGTACGGCTGCTCGCGGGCAACTGGAGACCACCAGCTGACCCCCACAGAAAATTGTACGCAGGGTCGGCAGCACTTTTAGCCAAGTCTTTGCGAGGATTTGTCCAAGATTTGCCCCACAAAGAGCAGGACCCCGCGTCAGGCTTGGGCCTACTAACCGTGAGTCGCCAGGTGTGCACGCTCGAACGCCAATCGAGGCTTCCAAGAAACGTTCAATGCCGTACGCTGTTCAATCGCGTTGAACGGGCTAGAAGATTGAACATGGAGCCCGACGTTCTCTTCGAAAACTTTCTCCGCCAATGCCGGGATCAAGGTTGGTTCGCTAGACGCATCGGCGCCATCCGTAACAAACCACTCCCCAGCTACAGGCTCCGCTTGGTGATTGAGGACGTAGAGGCCACACTGAACGCCGTCGAAATCGCTGAGCATCCACTACCGCCAAACTTGGCTCTATCCGTCGCCCGAGCGAGCAACGCGAATTTCGTGCTTGCCCCAAAAATTGGTCCCGTGCTGAGCTCGCAGCTCCGCAGCATGCAAATCAACCACGCTGATCTTGCTGGGCGCACGCACAAGACCAAGGATGCGGAGGACATTGGGACAGCACTCACGTGGCTTGCGGATTGCCCATCCGATGAGGACCACATTTACAACAATGAGTTTGATCTACTCGTCTCTAATGACTTTGATCTGACACTAACGATGAGTGAACTCTTTGGCAGGCATCTTGCGAGCCTGCTCGAGGCACCGGAACGTGCACGACTCCTGGAAAAAGTTGATGAACTTGAGCCGGAGAAATTCATTGGCGACCTTCGCCGAGGCCTGTACCGCGGAAGTCCGCCTTACAAACGCAACGAAGCCGCCCAGCAATTCGCAGCACTGACAAAGGGGCTTGGCTCTTAGCGACAGTCCCAGAGGGGGTCGGCGCCAATCGGCACCGACCCCGTCCGTCTACATATCCGCGAGCGCTCCACCAGGGTTCTCGATGGCGTCAGCTACATATCGGAGGAAGCCGGCTGCGGTCTCGCCGTCGCACACCCGGTGATCGAAGGCGAGGGTCAACTCGGTAACCTTGCGGACGGCAAGTTCACCGTTTACCACCCACGGCCTATCGATGATGCGACCTACGCCGAGCATCGCAACCTCTGGGTAGTTGATAATCGCGGCCGAACCGTCCACTCCGAACACGCCGTAGTTGTTCAGCGTGAAGGTGCCCGAACCGAGCTCAGTTGGTGTGGCCTTGCCTTCCCTCGCCACCGAGGTCAGGCGCCGGATCTCGGCATCCAACTCGCGGGCGCTCAACTGGTGTGCGTTCCGGACAGACGGCACCACAAGACCGCGATCCGTCTGGGCTGCGAAACCGAGGTTGATTCCGTCGAAACCGACAATCTCTTGGGAGCCGTCCTCGCGGATTTCAAAACGCGTGTTCAGCGCCGGGTACCTTTTTAACCCAGCTGTGACAAATCGGGCGATGAAAGCCAGCAGGCCTGGTGTGTCATGCGGAGCGCGCTTTTTCAGTTCAGCCCGCATCTCAAGCAAAGCAGTTGCATCCACGTCCACCCAGACCGTCGCCTCCGGGATCTCCGTGCGGCTCTTGGCCATGTTTGCGGCAACTGCCTTGCGGACTCCACGGACCGGGGTCCTGGCCGACACAGCCAGGCCGGTACGGGAGTCCAGATCACCTTCAGCAACCGGCACTGATACAGGACCAGCAGGAGCCTCAGGAGCTTCCGGTGTAGAGATCGCGGCTTCCACATCCCGGCGCATGATCAGCCCACTGGCACCCGAGCCCTGGATAGTTTCAAGGGAAACACCGTGGTCCCGGGCCATTTTCCTGACAAGCGGCGAAATGACGGCACTGAGCTTGCCCGGGATGCGTGTTCCGGCGACAGCCGGCTCGGAAGCAACCGGCGCTTCGGCCCGGGCCTCCGTTTCGCGATCGACGACGGCGAGGCTCGTCTTCCGCGGGCGCGTCCGGCCTCCAGCCACGCCACCAGGAGTGCCGTATCCGATGAGTACGTTGCCGGAACCGGCTTTCTCCTCAGTGCGATACGCCTCGGCGGCCGCATCAACCTCGGGCGAGGCCACGATCCCGGTCGACACCGCATCTTCGGCAGAGGATGGAGTCTCCGGCGCAGGAGCAGCGCCGGAACGAGCGATCGAGATCAACGGCTTGCCGACGTCGAGCGTTTGGCCGGCCTCCCCGTGAAGCTCCGCCACGGTGCCCGCATAAGGCGAGGGCACTTCCACCATGGACTTGGCGGTTTCGACTTCGGCGATCGGCTGATCCACCTTGATTTCGTCCCCGACTGCGACGAGCCAGTTCACGAGTTCGGCTTCGGTAAGGCCCTCCCCCAGGTCCGGCAGGCGGAATACCTGCATATCTGAGCTCATGGTCAGTCCTCCCATTGAAGGTCGTCGACGGCGTCGAGGATGCGGTCGACGCTTGGCAGGTAGTAGTGCTCCAACTTGGGAGACGGGAACGGAACATCGAAGCCCGTCACACGGCGGATCGGTGCAGCGAGGTAGTGGAACGCACGTTCCTGGACGCGGGCCACGATTTCGGAGGACACGGAGGCGAAGCCGTGCGCCTCGGCGATTACGACGGCGCGTCCCGTCTTACGCACGGACGCGCAGACGGTTTCGTCGTCGAAGGGTACGAGAGTCCGGACGTCAATGACCTCGAGCGAACGGCCCTCTTCGGCGGCAGCGGCCGCTGCTGCGAGCGCCGTGGGAACGGAGGGACCGTAAGCAATCAAGGTCGCGTCAGTGCCGGGACGAGCGACAGCCGCGCGGCCCTCGGTGGAGGTGCCGGCGTCGTGCTCTGCGCGCAAGGCGTCCAGGTCCACCTGGTCCTTGGACCAGTAGAGCTTCTTCGGCTCCATGAACATCACGGGATCATCCGAGTCGATGGCTTCGCGGAGCATGCGGTAACCGTCCGCAACGGTGGCTGGTGTGTACACCTTCAGGCCGGCGGTGTGGGCGTAGTAGGACTCGGAGGAGTCGCAGTGGTGTTCCACTCCCCCGATGCCGCCGGCGTATGGAACACGGATGACCAGGGGCATCTTGAGCTTGCCCTTGGTGCGATTGTGCATCTTGGCGACGTGGCTGACGATCTGTTCGAACGCCGGGTAGGCGAACGCATCAAACTGCATCTCGATGACGGGCCGCATGCCGTTGATGGCCATTCCCACAGCCATGCCGACGATGCCGGATTCTGCCAGCGGGGTGTCGAAGCAGCGCTGCTCGCCGAACTCGGCCATGAGGCCGTCGGTGATGCGGAAGACACCGCCCAGCATGCCGACATCCTCGCCGAAGACCAGCACGGAGGAGTCGGCACGCATGGCATCGGCCATCGCTGTGTTGAGCGCCTTGGCCATGGTGATGGACTGAGGGCCGCTCGCTTCAGCGGTAGCTGCAGCGGATGCGGCGGCGCTTGCGGTGGCGGCGCTGACGTTGGCGGTGGTTGTGCCGGTGGCATTGGTGGTGACGGTCATTTTGCGCTCTCCGTTCCGTGTTCGGCGCTTTCAGCGCGGGCGAGTTCGTCAGCCAGCAATTCAGACTGTTCTTTCAGCTGTGGGGTGGGCTTGGAGAACACGTACTTAAAGAGGTCCAGCGGCTGCACGGGGACGTCTTCACCGAGGCCTTCGCGCAACTGGGTTGCCACGGCTTCTGCATGTTCGGCAATGCGCTCATTGGCGGCGTCGTCCAGAAGTCCCTTGTGGGTGAGATAGGACTTCATTCGGCTCAGCGGATCCTTCGCTTGCCATTCAGCCACCTCGCTGTCGGGGCGGTAGCGCGTGGCATCGTCGGCGTTGGTGTGCGCCTGCATGCGGTAGGTGTGCGCCTCGATCAGGAGAGGTCCGGAGCCTTCGCGGGCCAGCTTCACTGCCCGGTCCATTACGGCGAGGAGCGCGACGAGGTCGTTGCCGTCCACCCGCTCACCGGCCATTCCATAGCCGACGGCCTTGTGGGCCAGCGACGGTGCCACCGACTGGTGGCTGAGCGGAACGGAAATCGCGTATTTGTTGTTCTGCACGAAGAAGATGACCGGCAGGTGGAAGACGGCCGCAAAGTTCAGGGCCTCGTGGAAGTCACCCTCACTCGTGGCACCATCGCCGCACATTGCCATCACCACGGTGTCCTCACCGCGGAGTTTGGCGGCATGCGCGACGCCGACGGCGTGCAGAAGCTGTGTGGTCAGCGGTGTGCACTGGATCCCGACGTGGTGCTTCTTGGGGTCGTAACCACCGTGCCAGTCTCCGCGGAAGATCGTCATCGCTTCGACCGGATCCACACCACGGGTCATCACTGCGACGGCGTCGCGATACGTCGGGAAGAGCCAGTCGCCTTCACTGAGGCACATGGCAGCCGCCACCTGGCAGGCTTCCTGTCCATGGCTCGACGGATAGACAGCCATGCGGCCCTGCCGGACGAGCGCAGAGTTCTGATCGTTGACGCGACGTCCGACGACGAGCTGCTCGTAGGCAGCCATGAGTTCAGCATCGCTTGGCGTGGGGTACTCGTGGCCGGGTTCGGTGCCCTGCTCTTCGTGGGAGCGGAGGGTTCCATCCGGATTCACCATTTGGATCTGGTGCCGGGCGGGCAGCATGTAGTCCTCTACGCTGATGCCGAATTTTCTCTGGACGTCGGCAGCTGTGTCCTCTACTGCCGTTTCCGGCGCAGTGTGGTCTGCGTGGATCGTCATTGGTCCGTCCTTCTCTAGCCACTATGTGCTTCCAGTATGTTCCGGACGGAGGTTTCGTATCCAGCTTTCCTTCAAATCATGGAAGAGCATGCAGGAAGTGGCTATTCTGAAAGACGAATTGCAAATGTGAGCTGGGTAACGAGCCAGTCCTGTAGACGAATTGGAGACCACGTGAGCGAGACCGAGGCGGAGCAGACTGCCGTGCCCCTGGATGATGTTGACCGGGACATCATCCGTGAGCTCACAACTGACGGCCGGATGTCCATTACGCAAGTGGCCGAGAACGTGCACATCAGCCGGGCACATGCCTACTCCCGCATTGCACGGCTTACCGGCGAGGGGGTCTTGACCAAGTTCACGGCATTGGTGGACCCGATCAAAGCCGGCCTCCGGTCTTCCGCCTACGTCACCCTCAAGGTCCAGCAGCATTCCTGGCGGGAACTGAAGGAGCTCTTGCGGGCGATCCCCGAGGTTCACCACATTGCGCTGGTGGGCGGCGACTTTGACGTCATCCTGCTGGTCCGCGCCACAGACAACATCCACCTCCGCCGTGTGATCTTCGACCAATTGCAGTCCATGGAGGGAGTGCTGGATACCCAGACTTTCCTGGTGTTCGAGGACGTTGATACGCGGTAAGTGCCCGGGTGGCAGGTGCCACGTACGGAACGCACATTCGGGGACCATAGACTGTCCAGGTGCCCCTCAAAACCGCCTTCGTTACGCGCGCCGCGCTGTGGGCTTCAGTGTCGGTCGTGACGATCGCGCTGCTGTGGCTGATTACCGCTTTTCAGTTCTTTTACAGCCCTCCGAAAGCAGTGCCTCATCGGACCGACGCCGTCGTCGTTTTGGGCGGGTTAAGTAAGGAACGACTTCCCGTGGCCCAGGAACTCCAGGAAAGCCTGGACATCCCCATTTTGGTGGTCTCCACGACCGGCCTGTCCGGCAACGTGGAGGGTGACGCTTTGTGCCATGAAGACGACACACCTGACCTGATTTGTTTCCGGCCCTCACCGCTGAATACGCGAGGCGAAGCCAAGGGCCTTGCGGAGCTGATCGCCCAGAACGGATGGAAGTCCGTCACCGTGGTTACGTCCGACTATCACCTCATGCGAGCGGGTACTTTAATGCGGCAATGCACGTCTGCTGAGATCCAAATGGTCGGCTCACAACCCGACCTTTCAGCCGGAGCATGGCTGGACCGATTCGTCGTCGAAACAGGTGGGCTCATCGACGTGTGGATGCAGCCGGAGTGCAGTTCCCGCTAGCGAAACTTTGGCCCGGTTGGAAAAGCGCCCTGCCAGCGAAAAGGATCAGCCTCGGCGTGACTGCCTTCGTTTAGGGATCAACTGGACACTCAACTGAATTGTCACAAAATTTCTATTGCATTCACGTCTCATTCAGTGCTTGAAGGATTCAGTCAAGTCATTGAGTTTGCTGTGCCAGCAAGTCATCCTTTTGCCATAGGTCCAAGGTCTCAGCCCTACGAGTCCAAGGATCCTCCGTGGCAAAGTTTAAAGCAGAGACATACACCTTCAGCGCGAGCAATGCCCGACATCTCACTGCCAGCATAGTGGCCGCCTTCGTCTTGGTGGTGGGTTTCCTTCACGGAGCCACAGCCCAAGCGGCACCCTCCCCGGTTTACCCCATAAGCGGCTACTTCATTTTCGGCAGCACCAGTGATGACGCCAACTTGAAGAAACTGACGGATATTAAGTCCGTCGGCGGGGATACCGTCATAACATTTGGGTCTCAGATCAAGCCGGCAACATCTGCTGCCGCGCCCGCAGGCTGCACCATTTCAGGTGTCAACTGCGTGACTGCGGCCACCTCTGGAATCAGTGTGAATCGATACTTCACTTACGCCGACGGCAACACATGGGGCGCGTCTTCTCTCGCGTGTCCCCGCGATAAGACTGTGACGAGTGGATCCACCGTGTACACGGTCATGGTTATCCCCACCCAGGGAACCGGATGCAACTCCTCTAATAATTTGTATGACGTCGTCATCATCACCAGCGGGACCGCCTCGATCTCTGTTTCTGTGGCCAAGGCAGCTACCACATTGGGCATGAGGTATTACACGGGAATGCCCGCTCCTGTGAAGAGAACAGACGTAACCTACCTGGCTGACCTCTCGTATCAATCGACGTTGACGGCATTCACTAATCGATTCCTTCAGTTTCAAGGAAAAGTTAACAACGTCAGCGGGTTGGTTGGCTATTACCACCATACGGAAATGCCAGTCGCGGCGGGGGCCATATGGGATTCAATCCTCACCGTTTACGCAATCCAAAATCAAGCAATCGCCAAACTTCAGCCCACGCGCTCTGCGCTAATTAGTCCATATCTTGATACTCGGATGTCCAATACGGGACGCGTCACGGTGGACAACGCACGCGCGGGGATTCAGAAGATGGCCGGGACGGCGAATGGGGTGCGCCTCGCAATCGCGGTTCAGGACGGGATGGGAACGGGCAAGACCGGAGCCTACTTCGGCCATGAGAGTGGCTATAATGTGGACGAATTTGCCGCGTCCGTCGTTGGCAGCGGCACCTGGGGCAGCAAGTACGCCGCGCCGAACCGTGATTACTTCCTGGCAATGGCCGAAGGTATCGAAGGAACGGGTGCTGAGCTGTGGGCAAACATGGAGGGGATGGCCCCAGGTACAAGCGCAAATCCGTGTGACAACCAATTCCGTGGCCAAAGCAACAAGGCGCGCCACGACCGTCAGCTTCAGCAGATCGGGAACTATCCAGTCAAGATCATTTCTTACATGTGGGATCCGTTTTACACCTGCAAGGGCACTTGGGCGCCAGTCATTGATCAGATGAGGGCTGGCAGCATGACGCCAGTCATTACTGACTCGATCTTCTACGGCAATGGCGATGTACTCGTCACAGGTCAAAACTTGAGTGGTGGCACCATCCAAGTGAAATGGACCGATACATACGGACGAACCTTTGATAAGACCGTGTCTGCCACGAGTTACAACCCGAGTTACGGCAAACAACAGGGTATGAATCCACGCTTGGAATCCGTAACGGCCATGCTCGGCAGTACAAGTCTTGGCTCCGGAAAGTACGTCTACATCAACGTGACTAACGGGTCCGGTGTCAGAAACGACGCGCCATATTCTGACCGAGGCTAGTTCCCTTCGGAAGTGGGCGGCTTGCACAGTCTGTGCGAGCCGCCCTTTCTGGTGGCCTGCCCTCCGAGTCAGATGTATCTGGGCCCTCGAACTGCCCAGTTGAAGCTGCAGCACCGATGGAAAATGTTGCGGGGAAGGCTTGTGATGCAAGAATTGGGCGTGGCCATGTTTCATCTGGACGCACCTAAGGAGCGAAGTAGTGACGGATACTGTCGGACAACCGGTGGTGCTTTCGCCCTCCCCACGGCACATGCGCAAGCGGCGTTTTCGGGGGGATGTCCCACCCTCGCAATTGCCGGGTCACGGTCCGCTGAAGAAGCCGGCACTCGACGTGCGCCCAGCAGAGAGCAAACCCAAACCGGCACTTAAAACCGCCCCTGTTCCGGCGGAATCTTCTCCGACTCCGCCGAAGGAACAGGAGCAGAGTGCCAACAAAGCAACCCTCCGCCAGAAACGTCTGATCGCGCTGGCCGTTGTGATCCTCGTCTCCATCAGTATTCCGTTGCTGGTGCTGACCTTGATGTTCGCCGCCTGATTGTCTGGCTGCGCCACACCCAATTAATCACCTCGATTGACTGTGCGATAACATCAGCTGGTCAGCCATTGTCTTCCCGGGGGAATCCATGCCCAGCGTCATGCCTATTTTCGGTACCCGACCGGAGGCCATCAAGATGGCTCCGATCGTCACAGCTCTTCAGCAGTCTGCCGACTTCGACTGCGTGGTGACTGTGACCGGTCAACACCGCGAGATGCTGGACCAAGTCAACGAGTTGTTCGGGATTGTTCCGGACCACGATCTGAATATTCTTCAGCAACGTCAGTCGTTGTCTGCGATCATGACCAGGACAATTGATGGGCTGGACAAACTGTTCACGGCCAACAAACCAGATGCCGTCATTGTCCAGGGAGACACCACGACATCGACTGCTGGCGCCATCGCTGCCTTCTATCACGGAATCCCCGTGGTCCATGTCGAGGCGGGCCTGCGAAGCGGCGATCTCTTTTCTCCGTTCCCTGAAGAAGCGAACCGAAAGATTACTAGCCAGATTGCTAGTCTGCACTTGGCCCCAACGAGCACCAGTAAGGCCAACCTCTTGGCTGAGGGAATCGCTGAAGTCGACATTGTCATCACGGGCAACACGGTGATCGATGCCCTACTCACCACTGTCGATAAGAACGTCCCCTTCTCCGATCCGCGGCTTGAAGAGGTGGCCGCCAGCGGCCGCAGGATCCTCCTCGTCACGACGCACCGCCGCGAGAACCAAGGGGACGCAATGCGTGGCGTGGGACGGGCCCTGGCCCGAATTGCCGACGCCGAACCGGATCTGCTCATTGTGCTGCCGGCCCACAAGAATCCCGTGGTGCGCGAAGCAGTTCTGCCTGCGATTGAAGACAAGGCCAACGTGCTGGTCACAGAACCTTTGGCTTACGGAGAATTTACGCGAATGCTATCGCTGGCACACATCGTGCTCACGGACTCCGGTGGAGTTCAGGAGGAGGCACCGAGCCTGGGCAAACCGGTTCTGGTTATGCGCGAAAACACCGAGCGCCCGGAAGCAGTGCACGCTGGCACGGTCACGCTGATCGGCACAGACGAGGAAAAGATCGTCAAGGAAGTCGACCGCCTTTTGAATCAGCAGGACGCTTTCGATGCCATGGCCAACGCTGTCAACCCTTACGGCGATGGCAAGGCGGCCGAACGTACCGTAGCAGCTGTCGCCGAACTTCTGGGCGTAGGAATTCGAGTGGCGGAATTCAATAGCGAGATCGAACCAGCACGCTAAAGCCCTGGTAGTCCCGACCGCCGGATACCAGGCGCCACCAATGAAGGTCACTCCCCCAAACTCAGAAATTGGAGCCAGCGTTGCTACGCAAACTCTTTGATCGCCAGGAACAACAACAGCAGAGCATCTGGACCGCTGAGGAGACGGCACAGCCTCGGGGCCTCGCTTTGCTCGACGCGAGCAGTGACCCTTCCGCCCATGTGATGCTGCGCAAGCGGCCCTATGAAATTCGTTTGCAAGTGGTTCCTGGCGCGGAAGTAACGGCCCGCTTTCAAACAGTCAGCAATCCGGATCAGCACGGCACCAAAGCTGGGATCATTTGGGTCAAGTTCCTGGACATTAGCGGCAATGAGGTCGCAAGCAGGGGACGAATCAGCCGGGGTCGTCAAGGAAACTACATTTACATCGTGCCCGATGCACTCGGCCTTGCCGAGGCAACGTTGTACATACCTGCGGACTGCACTGAAGTAATCTTGGGATTCGCGCTGTGGAAGGGATATCCAGGAAGTTTGTCCTTGGGGAATGGCGTCAGCGTAGATCACAGCGTCCTGCCACCCTTCGCGGAGGGACGGCGAACCAGCAGCGACGATTTGCGGCAGCACCGGATTTCCATATCACGCGACCACATCCCGGCATCAGAAGTCGAACTGCTGAAGGAGCCGCTTTGGCTCAACGTCTCCACACTTGATTCCAAGCACTTTATGGTCAAAGGGCAATTGGTCACCTCGGGACCAATTGCCAGTCGGGATGCCATAATTCTGTTTAGGTTTGAAGACAAAAATGGGTCCGAAGCGGGTAGTCTAACTGACATCCCCAGAGGGCTTGCCGGCGAATACCTCTACATCGAGCCGGACTCGACAGGCTACTTCTCGTTTGACGTACATGCCCCGGCAGATTGTGCCAGCGTGCGGATTGGCTTCGCTGCCTGGCGTGCGGCTCCCGCCAAACTCAAAATTCTGAACGCCATCGACATTACTGAACTGGCGGCTGACTCGGCTGAGAGCCTTCGCCCAGGCTATGGCGCCCCTCAAGTCGACCCCAATGCGTTGCGTTTCGATAGATTGCACGAACTCGGAACCAACGTGGCAGTCACAGCCCGCCCTCGATGGACGCGCATTCCCCTCGCGCACATTCAGGGCACTCGCCTTCACGTCAAATTCGCTGTAGTTCCCCGAGTTGAGGGTCTATCCAAGAAGAGTGCGCTCACCCTTATTGAATTCGCTGATGAAGACGGCACCAGGATCGTGCCCGCCGAGCTCTCAACGTCGAAGGAGCACGGATCTTACAAATACATCGACGGGCGGCGCCCAAACGACGTATCAATCTCTCTGAGCGTCCCTCAGGGAGCCGCCGAAATTCGCGTAGGCACCATGCTCTGGGAAGCCTCTGCCAACCAGTTGCTGACCAGTAATCAAATTTGGGTTGAGGCACCGAAGGGGCCACAGGCAGCCAAAGCCACCGGGCAAGCCGTCGCTGCCCTCAAACAGACCGTAACAAGCGACGATGCAAACACCCCACGGCGGGCCAGGGATTTGAAGGTCGCGCTGATCGCCGACGAGTTCACCTATAACTGTTTCAAGTACGAGTTCACCCCGATCATCATCGAACCTCAAAACTGGCGTGCCCGCTTTGAAGAGGAACGGCCGGACATATTCTTCTGTGAATCCGCTTGGTCTGGCGTGGACAGTGAGAAACGGCCGTGGAAGGGCCGCATCTACGCAAGCTCCAACTTTACCCGGGAGAACCGTACTGAGCTCCTTGAGATTCTCGAGTGGTGCAATAGCCAAAGTGTCCCAACGGTCTTCTGGAACAAGGAAGATCCCACTCATTTCGACGATAAGATCCACAACTTCATCGACACCGCTGTTCGGTTTGATCACGTATTTACAACGGACGTGACGTGTGTGCCGCGTTATGAAGAAGAATACGGACACCCGAGTGTTCATTGCCTTCCATTTGCAACCCAGCCGAAACTCTTCAACCCCCTCGAAACATCTCCGCGGGCGGCAGGAGTCTCTTTCGCTGGAAGCTGGTACGCAAATCACCTTGAACGTTCATCAGAAATGGAAGTCATTTTTGACCAGATCCTCGAAGCGGACCTGGACCTCCGGATCTTTGATAGATTTTGGGGATCGGATGATGAACTTCATCATTTCCCTGAGCGCTACAGACACCTGACGAATCCCGCTGTTCCGCATTCAAAAATTGCAGAGGCCTACAAGTCGACGACACTGGGGCTCAACATCAACACCGTGACATCGTCCCCTACGATGTTCGCGCGTCGCATATTCGAGCTCATGTCTTGCAATACTCTTGTCGTCTCCAACTACTCGCCTGGTGTCGCAGACTTCTTCGACGGACGAATCCTGTTCGCTGGCGAAGGGCATTCGGACATTCAAGATTTAGAGGCCGCCACCGCGGACCTGACCAGGCATGCTGCTCTCCACGACGTGCTGGCAAATCACACGTACGAGCGACGCTTTGAACAGATTCTGGACAGCATCGGCTTCACTTACGCCAAAGCGCACAGGATGGTGACGCTCGTTGTTCCTGTGGAGAGCGAAGCTGAATTGAACCAGGCAATCGCGCGCCAAGGTGAGTTTGTTGACGTCGCCGATCGTTTGGTCATCGTCCTCGGACGAACTTTCCAAAAGAGCGACGCAGCGTTCCTCCAGGCCAAGTATGGCCGCTTTGGTGTCGTGGTGCTGTCCTGTGCGTGGGCAGCCGATGAATCGCTGGACCCCTCCACCTACTTGAGCGGTGACATGTTTGCCCTCATATCCCCCGATTCGAATGTCAGCGCAAAAACCATCTATGAAGCGTCGCTTCATCGCGCATATGTCGAGGGACCGGTGGTCATGCAGTCCGGGGATCCATACCGGTTCACTACTGAACACGCTGTCGAGGGAATCGTTGCTGGCCCGGCATTTTTCAAGAAAGCCGTCGTCAATTACGGCAAGTCCGTGTCCGATAACTTCTACCTCGTTTAGGGGTTGAATCAGCCATTGCAAATCCTTGAGGATTCTCCGGTTATGAAGCTCAGCATCGTTGTCCCGTGTTACAACGCAGAAACTAAAATTGGACTCTGCCTTGAGTCCCTGGAACGGATCGACCTTCCCGAAGACTCCTTCGAGGTTGTTTTCGTGGACGATCGCTCGTCCGACGGAACACTGGCTCTGCTCAATGAAAGGGCACGGGCGCATTCCAACTGGAGAGTCGTGGCGCTTGCAGCCAATAGCGGCTCGCCCTCACGCCCGCGAAACGTTGGCACGTCCAAAGCGTCAGGAGAGTACGTATTCTTCCTGGATAGCGACGACGAGATCCTGCCGGATGCACTGCGACGGCAGCTTGAATTAGCCGCAGAAGAAGATTCGGACATTGTCCGTGCGTCGTTGTTCACTGTCGAACGTGGCAAGAAGCCCCAACTGTTGAACAAAGTCTTGGACTTCCAAAACGCAGCTTCCCGGACTGAGAAAATTGCGAAAATCGTCCGCGACCAGAGCACGACAAATTCGTCGCTGATCCGCCGCAGCCTGCTCATCGACAACGGCATCATCTGGCCCGAGCACCTTCACATGGGAGAAGACACGGTCTTTCTCAACAGTGTTCTGGCGGTCGCTCAGAACATCTCGTACCTTGATGAGCCAGCCATCGTCTACCACAAGACCATCGGGTTTGTTCGGTCCACGACACAGCAGTACGGCGCCCGTGAACTTGCATCACACCTGGAGGTTTGGGAAAGCGCGGAATCGACGCTGGCTCAGGTTGGCCTCAGCTATATGGAGATTAGAGGTCACGTGGCGTTGAGGATGGCCCTAGAATCGATCTACAGATTCAATCGGGGTGACATAGACGCCGGGCTCTTCTCGAAGCTGTCGCGTCTCGTTCAAAACAACTGGTGCTCCATCAAAGATCGGCCGTTCAGGTCGCGGATCCGCGAAACTCTTGAAATTATCAACAGTGGCGACTACGAGCAGTTCCAGCAGAATATCAAGCAACGTCTTCTCATCGCCGGCATGGATCTGAAGTTCATTTCTCCAGCCATTCCGTCGCTGCGTGAGCATTACGAGGTGAAGCTGGATGAGTGGACGGGTCATGACTCACACGACGAGAACCAAAGCCGGGAGCTTCTGGAATGGGCCGATGTAATTTTCTGTGAATGGCTTCTGGGCAACGCAGTTTGGTATGCAAATCACAAGCTTGCCCACCAACGCCTTGTGGTCCGACTCCACAGGTTTGAACTCAACGCCAGATTTGGTCATGAGGTCGACCAGTCCAAGGTTGACTGCTTCATTTCGGTGTCGCTCCACACAAGCGAGGACATGATCCGCACATTTGGCATGGACCGGACACGCGTGCGTATCATCCCCAACTATCTAGATGTAAACGCATACCAGACCAGTGACGATCCAGCCAAGACCCGAAGGCTGGCGATGGTCGGGATGTTGCCAAAATTGAAGGGATACCACCGCGCACTGGAGCTTCTCCACTACCTCAATGCACATGGTGACTATTCACTCACAGTATTTGGGAAGGGCCCGCAGGATCTCCCGTGGGTGT
Organism: Arthrobacter sp. 1088; assembly: GCF_031455315.1. Classification (NCBI taxonomy): domain Bacteria; kingdom Bacillati; phylum Actinomycetota; class Actinomycetes; order Micrococcales; family Micrococcaceae; genus Arthrobacter; species Arthrobacter sp. 1088. Next base: position 293,096 of record NZ_JAVDSM010000001.1, on the reverse strand, counting down.
ACAAGAATCCAGTGGAGCGCGACTACTACGAGACGTGCGAGCGGTACATCGTGGACAACAACCTCGCGGAGAAGGTCACTTTTTCGGGTTGGGTCGACACCAAAACAGCATTGGCTGACTTTGGCTTTGTCCTTTCGCTCAGTGACCTGGAGAGCTTCCACGTCGCACCCGGCGAGGGCTTCGCGTCGGGCAACCAAGGCGTTTTCCTCCCTTGGCACGGTGTGGATTACATCTATCCCGAAGACTACATTTTCGAGGACGTCTTCGGAATACGCGACTACATTCTTGCGAACCAGGAGCTTGACGCCTTCAACAAGAATGCCGAGCGGGGTCAGGAATTTGTCCGCCAACGGTACTCACTCGAGGCCTTTATCTCACTCGTCCAGGAAGCACTCGAAGAGGTCTAGGACCCAGTCGCTGGTCCAGCGTCTGGGCCCGCCTCCGTCCGTTTACCCTGCAGCCTCCTGTCAGCCACCTGTGGGCGGACGACAGGCACAGAGACTCGGCTTGCAACTCTCTGCGGGCGGAGGCGGCCACACAGGCCCGGCGTGCCTATGATCCGCGACAGCCTATGCTGTCGCGGATTCTGCCGACAGTGCACGACGAAGGACCAATATCTCGTTCAAGAAGCCATCCTTGACGACGACCCCAACTCGATCCCAAGACTCCTGAGCTGCTTCGAACTCGAAGCTCGGCTCTGATTGTGCCGGGTAAAGGTGCGTCGAGGCTCCCGTGCTATGGAAGAACGAGTAGGTAGTCCCTCCGTACCCCCAAGGCATTTCGCCTAGCTCCACACGTGCTGTCCAAACCCCGGCCGTTTGGGAAACATCGAGTGTCAGCTCCTCCGTGATACGTGGAGTTAGCACACTCAGATCCCGCGGCAAAGTTGAGAAGGGCCGTGCACTTACCGGCAGGGCTGCATCCACCTTTCGAAGGACCGAGTGAGCATCGTTTTCAAGTGTCATGAGGGATCCCATGGCAGCCAAGACAGCTGTGCTCGGCAAGGGAGCGTGATCGACCCCAAAGTCGCGCAGGATGGCTAGCCTTAGCGTGTCTTTTTCGTGCACGCCCCGACCCACATGCCTGAACCCTGCCGCACTGATGAACGGTGCAAAGTGATGACCGACGTGCCAGTCAGACGCATTTTGGAAGACCAGGATCCTCCTCGGCGGAGATCCAGCCTCAGCCAAACCCATCAAGTCGTAGGTGATCTGGAATTCATCCAAGAACTCCTTCGTAGGATCCTCCCATCGAGGCGCCTGAAGAGCCGAAAGTATTTGGGGTCCAAATGCAGATTCGAAGTAAGCTTTGGATGCTGACGGGCTGTACTTGAAGATGTCTGTTTGAGGGTTCCATGCGAGCACTGAGCACTTGTCCCCTAGCTGGTAGCCAAAGTAGAGCGCGGCAAAACCACCACCAGATCCACCTATAAGCAGGAGTTCCCTGCTGTAGAACTCGGCAATCTTGACTAGAAGCGTCGTTATCTTCCCTTGTACGTCCTGATTCCCGCTTCCCGCGTACCAGGCAAGACCCAATGACCTGTCGATATTAAGGGTTGGGTCAGAGATGGCCACGAAGCCACATCCAGCGGTTTGTGCTAAAGAGCGTCCAGAAAAGAAGGGTCCGACCTTTTCCGAGCGTTTGTCAACCGCTCCGGTAAAGAATACAGGGAGAGCGATACTCTTCGATTCTGCTCGGACGCCGTGAATCAGGATTTCTATGGGGAGACCAGACGGATCAGCAATGACGTGCAAACCGTCCGCCAGATCCGCAGCGGCTAGGAATTCACTAATGTCGTTCCAGTTAACTACCGTCGACTCCCACCGCTGATAGTCCGAAGGGGCCAAAACAGACATTTCAAACTTCTTTCCGGTGAAAGTGACAACGCTCATTCAGGGTGAAGAATGCTTTCATTCGCTCAACCGCTCCATGAGCTTTCCGACTAATGCCTCGAGTTGCTCTACACGCTGACTCATTTCAGCAAGCTTCTTACTCTCGTCGCCTTGTTGAGCCTTCAGATCGTCATTTATCAACGCAATGCGGTAGTACAAGTCTCTTGTTGCGAGATTTGTACGTGTCCTGAGGACCGCATTCCGGCGCTCCATCGCGGCACGCTCGCGCGGATTCCTCGCAGGAGCCATGATGTATGTGGGCGTGGCATTAAACTGTGCCACAAATGAATATCCGATTTCAGAAGCAAACTGCTCAAGAGAAGATTGTTCGGTAGCCGTGGCCGCTTCGCAAACGAGGATGGGGCGATCTCGCGCGATTAGGTCAGCCGCACCCCTGAGCACCGCCACGTCCATGCCTTCGGCATCAACTTTGATCAGAGAGACTTTTCGTTCGATCTGCTCAAGGTCAAGTGCACTTACCCTATATTCTCCTTCGGGCGACAGCGAAAACGCACTCGCCCCCACATTCTCAGGATCGAACCGGGAGAGTTTTGCGCGAGCAGTGAACTGGCCCAGAGCCTTCCGTCTAATCTCAACGCGATCATCGAGAAAATTCTGCTCCACATTCAATTGGAGGACCTCAGCGGCTAAAGCAAGTGGCTCAAACGCAAGCACCTCTGCTTCGCATATTGCAGCAAAGTACAGTGTGTGGTTCCCGATGTTTGCGCCAACATCAACGACATAGTCGCCAGGCTGGAGATAATCACTCAGAGCGCCAAGGAGTTGCCATTCGTAGAACATCTTGGAATTGGCTATTGTTGACGCGATATGATCGCCCTCAAGACCACTAATCCACACTCGCTTTCCATGTATTTCAATGGAAGTGCGTGATCCTGCAATGGTGTCGTCGGTATTTCTCATATTGCCCTCGCTATGGAGCTTGCCCTTGCTGCGGGTGGCGCTCAATTTACGGCTTAGTCTAAGTCATGCATCGGCCGGCACCAACTCGACCAACTCTCGAAAACCTACGACCAATAAGAACGTGCCTCCACCGGCAGGGTGATATCTTGATCTGCATCCCCAAAAGCGATGGCGCTCCTAATGGAGGATCGTGCAGCAGCAGCCGAAATCTCGACCGACCAGCACGGTTCCGACTCGTAGAACTTCACGGCCCGCCAACCTTTGGGCATGTCACCGCCTGATCCTAAATGGAAACGGATGGTACTAGTTGGTTCCGTCCACAGAACAAGTTTTGCGTCGCCAACCACAACCTCCAGCGAACCGTTACGCTGGGCTATTTCCGCATTTCCAGGGAACAGGAACCTTTGAATAGCTTGTTCTTCATCTGGAGCAGAAAAGGAATCGGTGATGAAGATTGTTGAATCATTCAGAAATGTATAGAGGCGTTCTGCCTGGTACGCCCCATCCACAACATAACCACAAGCGACTTCTTCATGGCCTAGGAGATCCACTCGCCTATCTATCCAGCTGTATTGCCTGGGCGGTTTGACCAAGAACGCGTCGATAGGTCGCACATGGTCAAAGCGAGGGAAGTACAGCCCCGAGTGGCCCCGCTGTGAGACTATCGCCACGCCAACCTTATCCGATGCGTCATAGGTCAGGAGCCCGGCGTCTATCACTAGATCAACATTCTTATGCTGCAGACGCACGGACGTGTCATCCAGATGTTTATGGACGACACCACGATATCCAGAGATTATGGATACATAGGAAGTTTCCGTCTTTCGAACAAACAGTCCATTGCTGGGAGAATACAACTCTCCAAGTGTCGACGGGTATGGGGACACGCCTCCCGCATCGTCACCTATAGGCGGCACTTTTCCATCGGAAAAGAGTTGCAGGGCGAGGGAGTCTTTTGCCCGTGACATAAGCGACTCCCAGATCTGAACGTACTCCGGCTGCAAAGCCGTCCTGCGCAGAAATGTGATCATCGTGTCCACGACGCGCATGTAGAGAATCTGATAAGCCGGGGTGTTCTCATTGACGATGCCGTTGTCGTCGAATGCCGCCTGAATTATTCTGTCGAACTCTTCAACCCCGGACCGCCCACAGTCGGAGGCAATGTCACTGACACCTTGGAACACGAAGGCAACGTGAGCCAGCGCTCGAGTCAACATCATGCCGTGATTGTTGAACTTGATCATGCCTTCCGACAAAGCCGAACGACCCACGACTTCGACGAATCGGACAAGCACTTCCTGTCTCTCTGGATAAAGTTCACCTCGCGCAACGAGAGACGCGTAGACCGCAGAGACAGCGAGCAACTGCGCGGCATGGGCGTGATCGAGGCTATTCATGGGCACGTAGTCAGGCCTTGACTGCTCACGAGTGAAATACGCCTCGTAGCTGGCAAAAATAGCGGCGGTAGTAGCCCAATCACCGTGGTCCCAATACAAGTAGGGAGCGTATGTAAGGCTGTGCAGCCAAAGCCTCGACGTAGCCAGGTCAGTGGGAAACTGAAACGCCCAATCAGTGTCTGCGCCCCGTATTGCAGCTGTGGCTCCATTTGGAAAGGTCACTTGGTATCCGCCATTATCTGGCTGGATCGACCATATATCTGACAACGGGCCAGTGTAGCTCGCAGCATAGTCCTCTAGGGACATGCCCACCGTGGTCAGTTCCATTTGTGTTCCGTTCATAGCTATTGGTCGTATTTTCCCCGGCTTCCCGCCCGAGCCGGTCCGTGCTTGGAAGTTTCTCTACCTGCAGCGGCGCATGGGTTCAGCTCAGAACGGCTGGCTTCTGCGCTTCGATGACTGAGTCGCGCCAGATTCCTCGCGTATCGATGATCGCTTTGTCGGCAAGAGCCGCCGGAGGGACGGTCTTGAATTCGTCATGGTCTACCAGGACTACTACAACGTCGGCCTGAGCGATTGCGTCGTCGGTGCTTGTGAGCTGAACGTTGTTCCGGCCAACAAGAGCCCTCGGCAGCCTCTCAATATGCGGCTCAGCAACCAGCAGCTTGGCGCTGGGCAGTTCATCGGCCAAGGCCGCCGTGATCCCGATAGCCGGTGATTCCCGAAGATCGTCAATGTTGGCCTTGAAGGCCAAACCGAGCGTGGCGATCTTTGGTGCCGTACCCAAGGATTCGGCAGCCTTGCGGACCTGTTCAACTACCCATTCCGGCTTGGAATCGTTCACTTCGCGGGCCGTCCTGATCAGTTGCGACTCAGCCGGCGCAGCGGCCACGATAAACCACGGATCAACCGCAATGCAGTGGCCGCCGACTCCGGGCCCGGGCTGGAGGATGTTGACCCTCGGGTGGTGGTTGGCCAACCGAATCAGCTCCCAAACATCAATTCCTAGCTTGTCGCTGATGACTGAGAGCTCGTTGGCGAAGGCAATGTTTACGTCGCGGTACGAGTTCTCTACAAGCTTGGCCATCTCTGCAGTGATGTCATCGGTGATCAGAATTTCGCCTTGGCAGAAAACTGCGTAAAGGTCCTTGGCCAGGTCGGCGGCCTCGGATGTGATGCCGCCAACGATCCGGTCATTGGTGACAAGTTCGATCATGACACGGCCTGGAAGCACCCGCTCCGGGCAGTGAGCGAAATGGATGACAGGCGCTCCGCCAGCGCCGTCCAAGGAGAGGTCCGGGCGCAGTGCCAGAATGTAGTCCGCTAGATGGCGCGTCGCACGAGGAGGGGATGTCGACTCGAGGATGACGAGTTCGTCTCCCTTCAGCTGGGGGGCGATTCCGCGTGCGGCGGCTTCGATATAGCTAAGATCCGCAGATCGGTCCTCGCGGAAGGGAGTGGGGACGGCAACGATGTATGCTTGGGCCGCCGGAGTCTCTACTGTAGCTCGCAGATTCCCTTGGCTGACGGCACCTGCAACGTGAACACCAAGATCCGGTTCCACGAACGGGACTTCTCCGCGGTTTACGGCGTCCACAGTGTTCTGGTTCACGTCGACACCAATGACCGTGACGCCGTTAGTGGCCAGGATGGCGGCGGTAGGCAACCCGATGTAGCCCAGGCCGATTACTGCAACAGTGTTAATGGTTGTCAATTTTGTCCCCTATTTTTAAACGGTGATGTGTTCTTTGGGGTCTCCAAAGAACTTGATTTCGCCGGACGCCGCCAACTCTTCGGCAGAGACGTCCCAAGTGTGCCCTTCTGCCTGACGCATCTGGCAGAAGTTGAATCTGTCGGCGGCATATATGGAGCCGCCTGCCGTAGTGACTGCTTTCAGGAAGGCAGTGTCCTCGCCCCTGTTGAGGGCTTCGAAGGGATGCGCTTCAAAGACCTCCCGGCGGGCCGTGATGGTCGGTCCCATCACGAAACGGCTGTACTTGTGTTCCTTGTGAGGCATACGCAGCACCGTCGCCTTGCTTGATACAAAGTGCATGTGATGCGCATGCTTTCCAACAACATCAGCCTTGGAATAGTCGAGTGCGTACAGCAGATCTGCCATGTAATTCGGACCGTAGTAGTCGTCGTCGTCCATTTTGGTCAGGACTGCTCCTGAGGCAGCCTCAACGCACAGATTCAGACATTGTCCCAGCGAAACATCGCGAGTCTGCGTCAGCACTTTGTACTGGCGAACGCCATACTTTTTCGCTAGTGCCTTCGCTCGACTGGGCGTGACCTCAAATCCATGAGTCAGCAACACCAGTTCGATTTCCACGCCGAGCTGGCTACCCACCGTTGCAAAAACTTGCTCCAACTGATGGGGCCGAATCGTGGGCACCAACGCGCTAACTGTTGGAAGCGCGACGGTTTGGCTGCTGTTCGGCAGCGCGGAGGACACTATGGCCTCAGCCCTGTGCGCATAGGTATTTTCGGACCAAATCCGACGCTGTCCCCTGTGAACTACACGATCATTGAGCTCAGGGCTACGTGCGAGCATCCGTATCTGGTGGGCTCCCTGCACTCGGGTCTCAGCAACCAACACCTCATCCGGAGCGAAGAAGCGTCCGATAGCCGCGCTGGGAGTAGACACTACCGGCGTCCCGGATGCGGTGATCTCAAAAATCCGCCGGGCGCACATGCTGGGCGAATCGACCACAGAGTTCACGTTCAGGAAGACCTTGTAAGCCCTGTAGGCGGTCAACATCCGTCCGTAGTCCAAGCTTCCGACCACGTTCTCATTGAACGGCACGGGGAACTGGTAGTTCGAGTCTCCGCCCAACTGACGGGAGAAGATCTCGAGCGACGGCCCGGACATGGCGGCGGCATCCCTTGCGGCATTGAGCAGCAAATCCATCTGCTGCCGGCGCTCCGGGTATTTGTGAGCGAAATACATCCCCGCGAAGGCAACTCCGCGCGAATGCCGCCCCTCTCCTACGCGGATCGGGTTATGAATGGCTGGCTGGGCGGCAAATGGCAGCGCCGCAACCCGATCATGCCCCAAGTCTTCCTTGTAGAACGGGATCCGGTCCGAATCACTGGTGAAGACCACGTCGAACTGCCGCGCAGCATCGAGGAAGTCTTCGTAGTGGGGCGGGTCTTCTTTGTTCCAGAAGACGGTCGGAATCGATCGCTGGCGGCACCATTTCATGAGCTCTAAGAACTCGGGCTTAGGACCGGACGTGCCTGTGAGCTGATATTTCCAAGAACCCTGGTTGCCATTCCACGCAGATTCAACGAACAAAAAGTCGATTTGTGTATGGGCGAGCTGCTGCAGCCATTGATCCTTGCGGAGATGCAGCAGGTTCCACTCAAACGAGAACGCCGCAGACGAAAAGTCGTCGAGAATCACGCCGACTGTGAGATCTGCACGCCGCGGCTCGCGGTCTGGAATCCGATGAGGGCCGAACGTCGGCGGTGCAACTTCTTCTGAGTGCAGTTGGCCTATCGCACCGCCGGAGCTGATCCGTTTATCGATCCTTCTCCGCCGGAGCCATTCGTTGAACTGTTCCAAACCGCCTTCACGCAAATGCCACGCGGCCTTGCGGGCGTCACTGATGATGGCCATCTCAGCGACCTTCCATTCGGCGACCACTGGCTCGCTCCAAGACCTGGGTTGCAACGAGATTCGCTCTGGCCTGATCCTTGATCTTGCCAGCGGTAATGTTGTTTCCCTTCGAGAGATGCGAGGAAAACTCATGGTAAAGCTGTGTGGTTTCCTCGGTTTCGCCATCCATGATCAGTTCGCCTTTGTCCAGCCAAATCACGCGGCTGCACATGTTCCGGATAGTGTCCAGGCTATGGCTCACGATGAAGACGCAGCCCGCCTGGGCCCTTAGCTCATCCATACGTGCCTTGCTTCGATTGCTGAACTGCGCGTCTCCCGTATTCAAGGCTTCGTCGACAAGGAGTATCTCGGGATTCACTGCAGCGGCAATGGCGAACCGAAGCCGTGAAGCCATACCCGAGGAGTACGACTTCATGGGCAGGTAGATCGCCGATTCCAAGCCCGACACTTCAACGATGCTGTCGAAGCGTTCATCGATCTCCTTGATATCCATTCCCATTGCAAGACACCCGAGGACGACGTTTTGATCCCCGGACAAGTCGGGTACCAGTGCGGCGTGAACACCTAGGAGTACCGGCGTGCTGGAGGCGTATACCGCCCCCTCTGTCGGCGCCACTTGTCCGCTGATCAACTTCATCATGGTGCTCTTGCCCGAGCCGTTGCGGCCGATGATGCCCACGGACTCGCCGCGCTCCACAACCAATGAGATTTCTTTCAGCGCACTGACCGTGACGAGGTTATCCCGGCGAAAAACCTTCCGAAGACTACCCCGGATGCCCTTGCGGGAGGACGTCGACCCCACCGAAGAAGGAACCTTGTAGGTCATCTTGACCCTGTCGACCACTACGCATGGTGGTCCGTCCAGAAACACAGCCTGATCAATCGCGACCATAAGTCTCTTCGCCCCTCCAGAAGAAAATGAACCCAATCAGTAGGGCTGAAAGCGACACAACGGCAAGAGTTGCCCATGATTCCCAGGCGGGGACCCGGTCGTACAGCACGCAATCTCGGACTATCTCAATGACGTTGTACAGCGGATTGAACTTCATGACGGCAAGCAAGGCAGGCTCATGAACGAATCGCTCATATGAGTAGAAGACTGCCGAGCCGTACATCCAGGCGCGGATCGCGAACGGCAATAGGTGCGTTACATCGTGAACAATGGAAATCACCCTGGCCAGGATCATGCCAACGCCAAGGTTGAAAATAAACTGGAGCACGATGGCCGGAATGATGAGAGACCACAGCCAACTGATTTTCTCTGCTGGCGGCAACAGCACAACCAGCAGCAGCATCCCCAGAACTAGTGGGACGGCTGAAAGAAGTTCCCTGATGTTGGCCCCGAGCGGAAGGGCGGCGCGGGGAAAGTTGAAGGCCTGAACTACGGATTTCCCGTTGCGTATGGACCGAGCACCTTCTGTGATTGCGCCAGCACTGAACTGAAACATAAAGATGCCGACAACCAGATACCCAATGAAGTTCTCGATGCCGCCGCTAGTATTCAGCAGCAGACCGAAGATCACGTAGTACGTAAGCCCGTTGAAGACGGGGTTCAGCAGGAGCCAGGCGCTGCCAAGGCGGTCTTTGCGGGTGCCGGTCTGAACTCGCGCTCGAGCATCGTAGAAAATGAACTGCCGGTAGTCCCACAGCCTAACCAGATAATCCAGGAAGTTTGGCCTGGAACCGACGCGCGACAGCTTCCGCATGTCTACGGACATCGGTTGGATGGCCGCAGGCGGCGGTAGCTTTGCCTTTTTTGCGGACACTAGCTGGCTCTCCTCATTATTTGCTCATCAAAGACTCGTAAGCCCGGCCATACGCTTGGGCGTTGGCCTCCCACGTCCTTGTGGCCAACACGTACTCCCTGCCCGCGGCGCCCAGCCGCTGGCGCAAAGCTTCATCCTCAAGCAATTCGAACAACACCTCAGCCAGCCCCTCCGGATCCTCAGCGTGCGTCACTCTGCCGTTTACACCGTCGTGCACTATCTCGCGCAGCGCTTCAAGGTTGCTGGCCACAACCGGCCGTGCGGCCGCCAGCGCCTCAACAGGCTTGAGCGGCGTCACGGCCCTTGTGACCGCAAGATCCTTGCGGGGCACAACGAAAACATCAAGCGCCAGGTGGTACAGGCGTGCCTGCTCCGGGAGGACGCGACCTGTGAAAATGGTCCGCTCCGAAAGTCCCAAACGCCGGACTTGGTCATGGAGCGCAGGGGCTGCCGTGCCGTCTCCGACCAAGACCAGTCTCAACTCTGACAGCCGCGGTGCAAGCAGCGCAAATGCGGTGACCAAATCGTCGAGGCCCTCGTAGTCAACAAGGCTGCTTACCGTCCCGATGTAAAGCCCGTTCGGGTCCAGCCCCAGAGCCAACCGCGCGTCGCCGTGATCGAGAGGTTCAGACAGGTAAGCGCCGCCCACTGCGTTGGGGCATATCAGGATTTTGCTATCCGGAACGCCCATGGCCACGATGTTCCGCTTCATGGACTCGCCCAGGGTTACTACCAAGTCCGCACTGAGCATGACCTCGGATTCGCGTTCCGTGAAGAATCGGTACCGTTCGCTGTTCCGTGCGGCTTCGCCCCGGGTTGAAGCCCAGGTATCGGCCAACTGGCCCCGGACTTCGTAGGCCCACGGGACATCCAGGGCGTTTGCGACTTCCCGGGCTACAAGGCCATTTACGAAGTGGGTGGTGGTATGGAGGACCGCGGGCCTGAAGTCACGGGCAAGGGTCAAAATGCCTTCGGCCTGCTGCTGTAAGCGACCATGCATGGACGGCTTCATGCGCGCCGGCAGGAGGCGTTCGTAGCGCACGCCGTCAACGACGTCATGGTGCCGCGCTGTCAACGCGCCGATCTGCACGGGGTAACCCAGGCGGGTTACGGCCATGGCTTCCCAACCGGCGTCCTGCTGGGCGGTCAGAATAGAGTGGCTGCGCCGGGCGTAGCCGCTGCCGGTATGCGGCACTGAGTTCGTCAGAAGGTGCAGGACCCTACGGGATTGCGGTTTCACTGCGGATGCCGTCAGCGTTGGACGCCACCCCTGGAAGACGCGTACTTCGGACTCAAGCCGCTGCCGCTGTTTTGCCATGCCGCCCCGCTCGCCAGCGAGGACGACGACGGCGCCGCTCATGTCGCCGTCGTACCACTTGCGTCTGGCGAGGGTCGCCGGAGTCCGGGTCGCCCCTGCGGCGAGGGGCAGGAAGACGTCCGCCCATGCTGGCTGCCCGGCGGCGATGGCTACTTCTGCGGCCTTGCGGGCGCGGTCGCCATCAAGACCGGCACGGACGGCATGTTCAAACCGACGCGTAAGACCGGCGGTGTCCCCCGCCGCGTGGGTGGCCAGCAGGAAGAGGGGACGGGCGGAATTGGGCGCAAGCCTGGCGACGAAACGAGCCAGCGGCCTGACAATCCTGGATGGCAGCCGGCGAAGAACCTGGAGGAACAAGACAACGGGCGACTCAGTGAGGTGCTCTGACACGGTTCCCGCGGTCAGGGCAATGTTCTTTAGGAGTTGGATCACGCAGTCCCCCGGGCATCGGCTGACTCCGGATTGACCAAGGAGGTTATCGAGTCCATGTATCGCAAGGCCAGCTGGGCGTAATCAGCGTTGTCCCGCACCCAGTCGCGTCCGCTGGTGCCTGAGGCGAGCCGGCTTCGGTCCTCGGAGAGATCCCGCCACAGCTGCGCCACTGCTTCTGCGTTCGCCGCGACGACGTCGCCTCCCCCGGCTTCAATGATGATGCGTTCCGCTTCACCCCGCACCACGGCTGTGACGTGCCTGCCGATAGCCAAAACCTCGTAGGTCTTGGACGGGACAGTTGTCTCGAAAGACTTCCAGTCATCGCGGAGGGACACGATGCACGTATCGGCTTCACGGTATTTGTCCATGACCGCTTGACCCTGCAATGAAGGGAAGAAGGTCACGGGCGCGTTGAGCTCGCGGGCCAATTTCACCAGTTGCGGACGGCTGGTACCGTGACCCACAAATGTCAGATGGAATCCCTCGCCCAGCAGCGCACTCGCCCTGATGAGAATGTCCAGGCGCTGGCTCTTGCCGTGATTTCCGAGGTAGACGGCATGAAAGACGTCGCGTTCCAAGGCCGGGGGCTCAAGGAAAGGCATCGAGTTCAAATCAAGGCCGTTGCTCACGGTGACGACGTTCTTGATGCCGCGGTCCCGCAGCGTCTCGGCAAAGCCGTCTGTGACCGTGACAACCAGGTCCGCCCGCTGCTGGACAAACTCGACCACCCGCTCCACCAGGCTTTTGACGCTGCCTTGCACGATCCGGGCGTCCCGGGCCAGGTCCGGCCAGGCATCCCGCATCTCGACGATGAAAGGCACCCTGCGAAGCCGGGAAAGTACGTATCCAGTAGCCAGCGTCGGGAGGCTCGGAGCGGTGGCGAGAATCGCATCGGGTTTCTTGCCGCCCAAACCTATCGGAACGGACATCACAGCGGAGAAGAGTTGATCAACGAAACGTGCCAGTGGCGAGGTGCCAAGATGCCGAAGGTACGGCACGCGCCTAATGGTTTCGCCATGCGGGCCTTCTTGGTGGGCAAAAGCGAATCCGGCCTTTCGCCGGGGCAGATCCCGCTTGCCGTTGGGATAGTGCGCCACGGGAGCGACTACGTCGACGTCCCAGCCTGCCCTCCGGAATTCGCGGGTCAGGGACAGCCAACGGCGCTGCGGCGGGCTGTGCTCGGGCCAATATGAGTGAGTGAGCAGCATTAGACGCAACGGCAATGCAGGATTTACGGCAGCCGCGTCCCTGGGGAGGGAAGTATCCATGGACTACTTGCCGTTGAGGCGGGGTCCGCGGATCCCCTTTGAGCGCAGGGCACGGAAGTACGCAAGGCCCAGCAGCAGCAACACCAAGACCGTCAGGCCTTGGACAAGGGGATTGTTCTCCGCGACGGGGGCGAGAGCCACCTTCAAGGGGCCGGTGATGTCTGCGCTGACAACGGGCGGGGCGGCAGTTTTGGTGGGAGTCGGTGTGGGCGTGGGCTCGGCGATGGCCGTAGGGGTCTCTTCCACGGGAGCCTCAGGCTCCACCACGAAATTTTCAATGGCAACATCACTCGGTAGAGCGGGAACGGGCAGCGGAACCGTAGCAGGTGGGGCGGGCACTTCTGCCGGCGGGACGACAGGCTCGACGACGGGCGGCGCCACGGGGGCCGGAGCTGGCTCTTCGGCTGGCTGAGCAGGTCCCGTTGGAATAGGTTCCAGAGTGGGGGGAGGCGTGGACGGCTCTAGAACAGGCGGGATGACGACCGGGAATGTCGGCTCGGGCTTCGGGGATGGGTCCGCTGGCTGTTCCGCGTCAGGCCCGGGGTTGGTTACCGTGGTGGCCATTGCCGTCTGGGTTCCAAAAAACCCGAGAATAGCCAGCATCATGAGCACAAGTGCGGCCTGAACACGTCTGATTCCGGTGCCCAACTTTCCCCCCGTTTATATGTCGTACAGAACGCCATGAGCGTCCGTTGCAGCCCGGCCACCAACAGCAGAAGGGCAGCCCGATTTAGTCTAGCGTATGGATAACAGTCATTTCATTCCGTAGGATCGTCTGCTGATGCCGACCTCAAGGAATTCATGACGCTCATTCGCGGAAGCCGTCCATGCATCAAAGCCCTCCTCGCGGCACTTGTTCTCATAGCCGGAGTTGCAGGAACTTCTTTAGTTGCGCCCAACGACAGCATCGAGGCGGAACGGCCGGCCCAGGAGACACCGCCCACAGAGGCCGCGAAGAAAACTCCGGCTGTTCAAGCGCCGAAACCGGCAAGCTACCCAATTGGCGGGTATTTCGTCTACGCCACTCCGAGCAGTTCCCGGAACCTACAGAAGCTCACCGAAATTAAGGCAGCAGGCGCTGACACTGTCATCACTTTTGGCACGTCCCTCGTGCCAGCTACCTTGGCGACGCTTCCCAAGGATTGCCTCATTGACGGAGTGAACTGCGCCAAGGCTGCTGCAGGAACTCTGGAGGTCAACCGCTATTTCACGTACTCCGACGGTAGCATCTGGGGCAACCAAGCCGTGAAATGCCCCAATGACCGCAGGATTACCAGCCTAGGCAAGGCATTCGTTGTGCTGGTCCTCCCTGCCCAGGGCAGCGGCTGCACGTCGGGGAACGGCAAGTACGACGTCGTGGTGGCAGGCGGTGGCGCTGCCGGTGGCACAGATCCAGCAACTTCAATGGCTGTGGCGGCTACGAAACTGGGCATGAAGTTCTATGCCGGCCTGCCTGCTCCGGTGAAGAGAACGGATAAGGCGTATCTCCCCGACGTTTCCTACCAAGGGACGCTTGCCCTCTTCACCGAGCGATTGCTGCAGTATCAAGCGACTGTATATAACGTGACCGGTCTGGCTGGCTTCTATCACCACATAGAAATGCCTCTGACCGATGGCCACACTTTCGATCCCATCCTGGATCTGTACCGCATGCAGAACCAAGCCATCCATCGAATCTTCCCTACTCGCGGCGCAATCGTTAGTCCCTACCTTGACGCGCGGGTCAGCGCGTTCAGTATCAGCCTGAACCAAGCCCGAAACGGGATCCGAAGAATTGCCCAGACAGCCAGCGGACTGGTTCTGAACATCGCCATCCAAGACGGCATGGGTACAGGTAAAGGCGGTGCGTTTCAGTCGAACGAGGCGAACTCGGCGGTTGACCGCTATGCGGAGAGCATTGTGGGTAAGGGTTCGTGGGGAAGCAAGTACGTGGCACCCGTTCGGGAGTATTTCCTGGCAGCTGCGGCGGGCATTTCCGGAACGGGCGCTGTCCTGTGGGCGAACTTGGAGGGCATGGCTCCGGCCACGGCATCGAATCCTTGCGGTGACAGTCTCCGTGGGCAAAGCTCCAAAGCCAGGATCGACCGGCAACTCCAACAGCTTTCCAACGCGCAGAAGGTCATTTCCTTTATGTGGGATTCGTATTACACGTGTGTTGGTACCGGTGTTCCACTGAAGGCCCAGATGGAGTCCGGAATTGCAACACCGATTATTACCGATGCCACCTTTGACGCAGCCACCGGCCAAGTGCGGATTACAGGCTTCAATCTTTCTGGTGGCAACGCCCAAGTGAAGTGGACCGCCAAAGGCGGACAACGCCTCGCGAAAACCGTGAAGCCCACAAGCACAAATACTGCGTACGGAGTCCAGAGCGGCATGAACCCAAAATTGGAAATGATCCTCGTGAACGTGGGTAAAACAACTCTGGCTGCGGGCCGCTACTATACCGTCAATGTCACCAACCGATGGGGCGCGGAGAACGATACTTTCTATTCACAACGCGTCTACACAGCGCAGGCTTCCCGGGGCGCCAAAGGCTAGCGCCAGACCTGGCGCGTTAGCCTGGACAAGGCCTTTGCCGCATGCGTGGCCAGGCATTGCCGTTCAAAGACCTCGCCAGACCGACAGCGTGATGTTCCATCCAGGCGGCAATTGCCGGGTAAGTGTGCGGGTTGGACGAAGAACCTGTTCTTCCACGTCATTTGATCCAGCCTGTGACACCACGCGGCCCGGTCGTGTCCAGAGGACGCTGGGTCCAACTGGCCTTCCAGCTCTGCCATGTTCAAGACATTCTGGTCACGCGAATAGATGAAATCGTCCCGGGCATGTACGGAACTTCCCTCAGTCTGGGCAGGCGTGTAAGCATCATGTACGAACCTGCGGCAAGGTAGCGGTCCTGAAAACACACCATAAAGGTGTCCTTCAGGTCGGCATCGGTAACCGCCTTGAGATAACTGACGGCGTATGAGATCCGTGAAGTTGATGGCCCGAATCCCGGGAAAGTTATGAAGAGATTCAACGAATCGGAGCAGCTCGACGAGACGATACGACCGGATCACGTCCCGGAGATTAGCCAAGGCAACCTGTGTCACCTTGCCAGCCCGCATGCCGCGAAGGAACAACGCAATATACCGCACCAAGTAAAGACGGACTTCCTTCGATGCGGCTGAGATCAGTGGAACCAGCCGCGTGACGTCGTGCGCTACTCGCCGACCAATGGCGACTTTCGTGTCAGATGCGACGGTGAAGCCCATAGCGAGCTGCTTTACGGTTCCGATGGACCAGTAGAGACGATAACTGAGGTAAAGGGCTGAACGATCCACGTCGCCAATTGCTTCTAAGGCATCCCTTGAGCCTATAGGTGTTGAGGCAACGCCGAATATGTCGGTGTCCCTGGCCCAGCGATAGGCGTCGTCGATCTTGGTGGCGGCTACATTGTTTGGAATGCCGCCCGTGTACATGACCGGCTCAGCGAGATAGGCCGTGCGGACGCGGAGGTACTCGAGCATCGTGGTCATGTAATTTGGGGCTAGCTGATGCAAGGCCCTTATGAACACCACGAATTTGGTGTCGATGGTCTCGCTCAGCCTGGCGATCCTATCCGTTGTCAACGGTCCGCCAACTTGGAGTATGCGATCCCTACATGCCGATTTTTCGTTCAAGGGCACAGTGGGCAAATTGACCGAATCGTGACGCCGGAACCCGGAAGAATTGCTTCCCACCGTCATTGAGTACCACCCACCACTGGGCGCAGGATTCGCGCCCTCCATTTGCGCATTTGGCGATCACTCTAAGGACCACACCGCACGGGGACTAACTCGTCTTGAAATCACCGTTGGCATGCGGCGCATGGTCTGGCAAGGGCCGCCAGTCTTTGCTACTTGATAGAATCATCTCTGCTGACGCCGACACCAAGGAACCCATGACGCTCCCGACTGATACTGAAACTGCCGAGACCGAGTCCCGCCCTCGACGTCAAAAGAGCCCCAAAAGGACTGCAAGAAATGTGCTAATTGGCTTTGCCGCTGTAGTACTAATAGCGGGCCTAATTGGAGGCGCCTACCTCTACAACTTGGCCCAGACCTTCAATTCCGCTACTACCAAGATTGAGTCCGCCTTCCCTGACGAGGCCACGCGACCCCAGAAGACCCAGCCCGCTAACGGGGCCGCAGCTCCAATGAACATCCTTGTGATGGGCAGTGATACCCGCGGGTCCGACGAATTGGACGTGGACACTGCTGCGGCGACCAACCAGCGTGCCGACACGCTGATGCTCGTCCACATCCCCGCCGACCGAAAGAACGTTTACGCAGTATCCCTAATGCGTGACCTGTGGGTGAATATCCCAGGAAAGGGCGAGTCCAAGATCAACGGGGCGCTAGCTCTGGGCGGTGTTCCGCTGATGGTCCAGACTGTTGAGTCATTGTTCCAGCAGCGAATCGATCACGTGGCGATGGTGGATTTTGAGGGTTTCAAGGGTCTGACGGATGCCCTTGGAGGGGTTGAAGTCGACGTGAAGATTCCCTTTGCACCTGCCTCTGGCCCCATGAAGGGCCACTACTACGCTGCAGGCAAGCAAACGCTGAACGGCGATGAAGCTCTTGCCTTTGTCCGCGAACGCAAATCTTTCAGCGATGGCGACTACCAGCGTGTGCGAAACCAACAGACCTACATGAAGGCGATCATCAGCAAGACGATTGCACGCGAAACCCTCACGAACCCTGCGACCGTCAACAGTATGGTCAGCGCCGTCTCACCTTTCGTCAGTGTCGATAAGAGCTTCGATGCCGCCGCTATCGGCGGCCTCGCTCTCGGCCTCAAGGACATTAGGGCGAACGACACCGTGATGTTCACCTTGCCTACACTGGGCACTGGAACTTCCATGGATGGTCAGTCCATCGTCGTGGCGGATACGAGCGCCATCTCAGAGATCGGAACCGCCCTCTCCAAGGACCAATTAGGTGCTTATATCACCTCGCACGCCCTCGAAAAAGGCAATTAGCGTATATTAATACTTCCCTGTAGAACGGGATACGGCTACGGCCGCCTCGGCTTTAGGACAACATCCAAAGGGCGTTATAGAGGAACGGAAATCCCTGCGTCGCTCATGCGAAGCCTTCCGCTCCTGTAAGCTTGGTCAGTGCCCTCTGTCTTCATCTACGGGAGCTGCGTATCCCGTGATCCATTTGAGAAACCTAGCGATTTCAGGCTTGAAGGTTACTTCGCTAGGTCGTCGATCGCGAGCGCCTTCCGCCACCCGCCCACACCGGGAACTCCGTTGCCAGACGTGGGGGCATTGGCGAGCCGGTTCCAAAAACGGATGGTTGAGTCCGACATCAATAAGTCACTCGTGGAGTCCCTAACCTCCACGGACTACGACGTTCTTGTCGTCGACTTCATTGACGAACGCATGAACACGATTGAGCTCGGAGGAACGACAATCACCGAGTCGGCGGAGCTTAAAGCGACTGGCTACCCTGTGGTTCCTGCAGACGTCCATGAACCATGGAGCGATACTGGTCTTGCACGTCGGATTCAAGGCATTCAGGCACTCACTAGGACCGTCGATCCGTTCAAGATCATCGTTAATCGTGTTTACTGGGCAACCGTAGACACGGACGGAGTACCCTTCCCCCGTTCACGTTGGTTCGATAGGAATAACAGGCTGCTCTACGACCTTTACAAGGAAATAGAAAAGGCACCCGGAGTTCGCTTCATTGACTACCCAGGTGGAGCTCCCATGGCCGCCACGGATCACAAATGGGGCCGGCAGCCGTACCACTACACTCAAGCTGCAAATGACCACTTTCTCGCCGAACTAGAACGCTTGACCGGCGCATGACAAATGGCCAGTTCCTTCCTAATCTTTGACCGGTGACCGACGAGTCCAGCTCTCCAAGGACCAACTGAACGCCTACGTCACAGCACACGCCCTTGAAAAAGGAAACTAACCACCGGATAGGTTGGTTCTGACACGAAGTTCCTGAAACCTCAGCCCCACAACCCGCTCCCCTGGCGACTCGGCTTGGCCACGTATGCCGGGGGTCTGGTTGTTGTGGGCTTCTGGCCCTCACCTGTAGACGAGCCAGTCAGGGGCGCGCTGGATGCCTTTTTGGACTACCTTTGGCGCCTCGGTGTACCTTCCTGGTTTGACTACAACCTCGTTGAGGCCACAGGCAATGTACTCCTTTTTGTGCCGTTAGGCATTTTGGCTGTCATGTCATTCCGAGGCGGACGCTGGTGGCAATTCTCCGGCACAGGTTTCCTTGCCTCAGTGGTCCTGGAATGTGGGCAGTGGCTGTTACTCACCAACCGTTTTCCCAGCGTGGCCGACGTCATCGCTAACACAGTTGGAACAACTATCGGAGTCGGGTTGGTTGCCCTTTTACATCGCCGATAAAGCCCTCCACATCCTCAGCAACCCGTTCCGGGCACTCCCACAACACCAGGTGGCCTGTCTTCTCGTAGATCTTCAGCTGAGCTCCGGGGATGCGGCGGACTAGGGTCTCTTCATGGTGCCGCGGGACCATGTGGTCATGTGCGCCCCACAGGATGAGCGTCGGGGCTGAGATGGTTCCGGCTTCGGTTGGCGGGACAGCGTCGTAGTAGCCACGCAAGGAAGCCTTCCAAACGGCTGCCGGCATGGCCAACCCGTCCTGCACCCTGTCCTCGATGTAGGCAGCGGGGACAGGGTGCAGCAACCGGTACCAGGACAGAGATTCCCGGACCCAGTCCTCCGAAATCGGATCAGTGAGCGCATCCACCTCGTTCGCAAACAATGGTTTCCCTTGCAGGCTCAACGGCGATCCCACCAGAATCAGTGACTGCACGAGTTCAGGATGGGTCGCAGCGAGTTGCTGCGCGACGTATCCGCCACTGGATGAACCCAACACATGAGCCCTCCTTATACCCAGGGCATCCAACATGGCGAGAACATCTTCTACAACGGCTATCAGTGAGTACCCGTCTTCAGGCTTGTCAGCACCACCATGGCCGCGTAGGTCCGGCACCACCAGAGTAAGGGGCGGAAGCGAGGCAATCAGCCGCTCAAAACTCCGCCACGACTCACCCCACGCATGCAGCAGGACCAAGGGCGCGCCGCCGTCGTCGTTCCCTTCAGCGAGGTGACCCTGCACAAAACAGGGCACGTTGATCCCGGTCCGCAAAGCGACGGTCCTGACCTCGGACTCCATGCGGCCAGCGTACGCCCGGGCGGGTTATTCCACGACTATCTTGGCTGAATCCGTCGGGGTCCGGCATTCCGCGCAGCAGCTGGAGCCTTCGGCGGATTCATTACTAACGGCCGCGGCGGGCACAGCGCAACACACGTCGCCACGCCACGCGTTGATTCCTTCGCGGACGGCGACGGCGGCAATCACCAAGGCTGCGCCGGCATCAGCCCACCACCAACCCAGCGTGCTGTTCAGGACCAGGCCAATGAGCAGCACAGCAGAGAGATAAGTACACAACAATGTCTGCTTGGAGTCAGCTACTGCCGTCTTGGAGCCGAGCTCACGACCGGCTCGGCGCTGGGCCCAGGACAAAACGGGCATGATCGCCAGACTGAGGGCGGCTATGACGATGCCTGGGGTCGAATGCTGGGCCTCTCCCCCGCCGGTGAGGGATCTGATGGCATCGAACGTGACGAAGGCGGCCAGGGCGAAGAAGGAAATCGCGATAATCCGCAGGGTTAAGTGCTCGCGGCGTTCCGGGTCCTTGGCGGAGAACTGCCAGGACAATGCCACCGCGGAGGCCACCTCGATCACCGAATCCAGCCCAAAACCAATCAAAGCCGAGGAATCCGCTGCACCGCCGGCCCATAGTGCCACTGCCGCCTCGATCACGTTGTAGGTGATGGTGGCGGCAGCGAGGAATCTGATCCGACGCGTCAGGACGGTTCTGCGTTCTGCTGCTTCCCGCACGGCGGTACTCATGCCACACATGTCCCATCAGGAGCACAGCAGTTGGGGTCCACAGCCAAGACCACACCGATCAGGTCCTTGATGGCGTGGCCCAGGCGTGCGTCGGCCAGTTCATAGCGGGTCCTGCGCCCGTCGGGAACCCCGACCACCAGGCCGCAACCACGCAAGCAGGTCAGGTGGTTGGACATGCTCTGGCGGGAAACGCCCAGGGAATCTGCAAGTTCCGACGGGAAAGCCGGCGCGTCAGCCAAGGCCAGGAGTACGCGTGCCCTGGTGGCGTCCGAGATTGCATAGCCAAAGCGGGCCAGCACTGGAGCGTGGGTGAGGGTTTCCATATGGTTAAAGTACAGCGACTGATGTATTCATGCAATTGTGTACTGAGCGTGCATTGAGCACTGTTGGGCTCCACGAAGAGCGGGTCCTCCGCGCGCGGCGGCGGCAGCACCGCCGTCGTAAGCTTTGCCTACACGACAGAGGCGGAGCCACCTGATAGGTGGCCCCGCCTCTGGTGCGTTGAGATGATCCAGCCCTGCGCCCGTCTTTCGGGTTACCTGTTGCGTTGGTATGCAGGATGGGTCTCTCCGCGTGCCAGCTTGGAATTGCCGGCAGTCATGTTAAAGATTGCGGTTTAGAGGATGCCTGTCGGAACCAGGAGGGCCCAAGCCATGGCGGGCGCCACCAGGACCACTCCACCTGCGTAGATCATCAGCTGCTTGTAGACGCGCTGACGGTCTGATTCCTGGGCGTTGGCAACGATCAGTGCGCCGTCGGTAGAGAAGGGCGAAACATCCACCACAGTTGCCGCGATTGCAAGAGCAGCGACCGTTCCTGACGCACTCAACGTGCTGGAGGCCAGCAGCGGTCCGGCGAGCGGGATGAACGCGGTCAGCAGTGCGGTGGACGAGGCAAATGCCGAGCCGACGCCGATCACGTAGCAGAGAACCAAGGCGATCAGCAGCGGTGCGCCCAGAGCCAGCGCCATCTCTGCGAGGGTGTCGATAACGCCCACGTGCTGCAGCAGGGAGACGTAGGTGATCATGCCGGCCACCAGCAGGACAGTGGACCAGGAAACGCCGCCGATGAACGTCCGGTGTTCCTTGATGTTGACCAGCGCCAGCAGCAGGCCGGCGGAAAGAGCAACAAAGCCAATGGGCATCCGGAAGCCCAAAGTGCAGACGAGCATGACAGCGATCAGCACGAGCGTCAGGATCTGCTGGCCATGAGGCCGCGTGGTGCGGGGAGTTTCCAGGTCCAGGTTCTGGACCCCTGTGCCATCCTTCAGTTTGCCCAGGACCGCGAACAAAGCCAGGGAGAGCGCCGAGAGAAGCAGGTTGATGGCGAAGCTCGCCGCAAAGAGTCCGCCCTGGGAAATAGGGAAGCCGTTATCGTGGGCGATGTTGTGGACCAGGACGCCGGCAACCGAGAGTGGCGAGAAACCACCTGCATGTGCACCGTTGATGACGAAGGCACCCATGAGGACAGGGTGGATACGCGACTCGTAGGCGAACCCCATTGCAGCAGGTGCAAGAAGTGCGACGGCGGCAGGCGAGAACGTGCCAAGCGAGGTCAGCGCGGCAGCAATGAGGAAGAAAACCCACGGCAGCAGCATCGTCTTGCCCCTGACGAGGCGCACGCAATTCTGCACGATGATGTCGATGGTTCCATTGCGGTTTGCCATGCTGAAGAAGTACGTGACGCCGATGATCGTCAGGACGATGCTGGCCGGGAAGTCAGCCAGGATTTCCTTATCGGTCATGCCCAGCATGAAATACCCGACGCCGAACGAGGCCACCAGCCCCATCACACCGATGTTCAGGGGCCACTTGGTAGCGACAACGAACATGACCACGAGGATCACCAAGGGAATGATCTGCGTAGCGGTCAAGGTCGGCTCCGTTCCCGAGGTGGCCGCCGGGTTGAAAATGGCGCCCCCGAACATCAGAGCGGCCAGACCCAGGACAGCAATCACGGCTGCTGTTATCAGCAGGATACGGCGGCTGCGGTTGGGACGTTTGGAACCAGCCTCCTGGACATCATCCACTGATGTGGGGGCGGCTTGGTAATCGGTCTTAGTCATGATCTTTACTCCTCGTTGAGTGGGCTGTCTGGGCAGCCAATGTCAATGGGCGGCTGATACGAAGGAAGGCTCGACGGCGCTGCCGAGGAGTTCCGGGAGATGCAGGGTGGTGGTGGCGATGGTGCGTGCCGTACGGTCCACCCCGACCAACAGGGACCCGTCGCGCTCTTCGCTCCAGGTCTCGATCACGCCCGCAGGAGTCCGAAGCCGCAGGATGGAACGCGGTTCGCTGCCCGTGATGCTGTTGAGGACAGTTCCTGGGGTGCTTGCTGCAAGCGTCAGGGCGATGCTTCCGGTAATGGCCAGGGCAGGGTGGGGCTTGCCCATGGAGAGCATCATGACGTTGACATCGCCGGCGTCCCCTATGCCGGTGTCCGCTATGCCGTTGTCCCCCGCGCCGGGGGCTCCGACGATTGCAAGCTTGGGGATAGCGCGGGCAGCGTCCTTAACTGTTGGGGCCAGGCCCATGCGGACGGCGGCCTGCCGCCGGATCTGGTCCAGGGTGTCCAGCTGCAGCTTCACGCCCGCCTGCCAACTTTCGAAGCGGGCGGTGTCAAGGCCCAACTCCTCAGCCTTGACGATCACAACTGGAGCTCCGGCGTCGACCATCGAAACTGTCCAGCGCGTGCCGCCGGCACTTATCGTGTCCGTTGGTTCACCGGTGGGCAGCAACTTCCCGGTCGTCTTTCCGGCGGGATCCTTGAAGCCCAGACCCACCCGGTAGCCGGGAAATACGACGCCGGGCATCTCCGCATCCGGGACGATCGGCAAAGCGCCCGCCGGGGTGGCAACGCGCTGGATGATGATTTGGCCAGTGTTGGTGTTGCGCGTGACGATCCGGGTGTTGTCGCCGCTGGGAGTGACCCAGCCCTTCTCGATCGCGTAAAGTCCAACAACCGCGGAGCAGTTTCCGCAGTTACTCCCCCAGTCCACAGCCGCTTCCTCGATACCGACCTGGGCGAAGGTGAACTCGACGTCGATAGCCGGGTCGGCGGGACGGCGCAGAATCATGGCCTTGCTGGTGGTGGAGGTTGATCCTCCGACGCCGTCAATCTGGCGGTGGTCCGGGCTTCCGAAAAGCCGGGGCAGCAAAGAGTCCAGGTTCTTATGGGTTTCGTCCAGGTGTTCACCTTCGAAGACCCAGCACTTGCTGGTGCCTCCACGCATCCATTCCGCTTCAATCTTCATGGCAATCCGTCCATCTCCTCATGCCGCTCTGGGTTTCAGGGGCCTATTAGAAGAATGATCCGGATCACAAATGAAGACAATGTTGGATATTTGATGGGGCATGTAGGGATGCTTCATTCATTGTAACGGGAACGTTGGAAGGCTGTCTGCCTTCTGGGTTTTCGCTCTTTTGCTGGCTACAGCTAGGGGAAATCGCGGCGCATTGCATAGAATGAACCAAAATCAGAGGAGAGTTAACTGATGCTTAATGATCACGGCCAGGAATTATTCGACATTCGGCGGTTGGCTCTGCTGGTTGAAGTGGTGGAGCAGGGATCCATCACTGCTGCGGCCGATCTCATGCTGTACACGCCGTCCGCGGTTTCCCAACAATTACGGAAGCTCGAACAGGAAGTAGGCCAACCGCTTCTTACCCGCCGTTCCCGTGGCGTGGTGCCAACAGAAGCGGGCCAGGTGCTCGCCGGGCACGCCCGCAAGATGGTGGGGCAGATGCGCGCCGCCCGGAACGACCTCGACCAGATCGCCGGCCTTCGACGAGGTTCCCTGACAGTGGGCACGTTTCCCACCCTGGCAGGATCGTTCTTGCCGCTGGTGATCCGGGCGTTCAAGAAGCGATACCCGGCCATCAGCCTCTCAGTCCGAAGCGCACGCTTTGAGGAACTGGTGTCAGACCTCGAATCCGGGGAGACCGGCCTTTGTTTGCTCTGGGACTACCCTTGGAATCGCTTCCACGACGACGCCATCCGGACAACCGAAGTCTTCCAGGAAAGCACGGTCATCCTCGTGGCCAAAGGACACCACCTCGCCGACCTCGACGAAGTAAAGATGGAGGATCTGAAAAAGGAGTCCTGGATCGTTCGTGCGGATGCCCATCCTGTGGTGGAAGTGCTCCGGCGCTCGGCCAACGAAGCCGGCTTCGAGCCGACCATCGGATTCCTGGCAAACGACTATCAGGAAGCGCAGGCCATGGTCAGCGTGGGAATGGGCGTGGCCATGGTGCCCAAAACCGCCGTCGCACTCCAGCACCCGGACGTCCGGGTGCTGAGCCTCGGCGCTGCCGCCCCACTGCGTCGGGTGCTCCTCGCCCAACGCCAGGACAAGGTCTACGCCCCGGCCGAGGTTGCGTTCCACACAACGCTGTTGGAAATCGCACGGGACCACGTTGGGGATTACCTCTAAGAGCGAGACTGGATCCCAGCGAGACCATCCATTGCCCGCTGCAACGGATATCCTTTGTTATGCCCTCACCGGACAGACCGCCGTCGAACGCCCCCGGAGACCCTGGAGATACCTCCGGAGTGCTTCACGATAAGCTCACCATCCCGGAACGATTCGTTGCACCGCGGAGTCAGAAGGTCCTCTATATCATCGCGGTTGTCCTCGCGCTGGTCGGCGCCGGATCCTTCTTCCTCATCCTCGCCGAAGTAAAGCAAAAAATAGATCTGGCCACGGTGGATGCCACGGTCAGCTCGTGGTTCGTGAGCCAACGCTCACCGGCGGCGACAACGGTCATGGCTGTCCTCGCCACCATTTTTGGCCCCATAGTGATGCCCATCATCGTGGCCGCCGTGACGGGGATCTGGATAATCAGGGCGCGAAAGCTCTGGCGACCTCTCTTGCTTGCCGGGGCAATGCTAACCGGCGTGCTCCTCGCCCAAGTCATTACGCGTTTGGTCGAGCGGCCACGACCGCCCATGGATCTCATGGTGCTCGGCGCTGACAGCACCTACTCTTTTCCGTCGGGCCACGTACTCGGCGCCTCCGACTTCCTTCTTGTGGGGGCATTCCTCGTGTTTTCCCGCCGCCGCAGGATAGGTGCGGTCATTGCCGGCTTCAGCGCCGCCGTCGCAGGAATTGTTACCCAAGCCATCAGCAGGCTTTACCTCGGCTACCACTGGCTGACGGATGTCGTCGCTTCCGTCTCTTTGTCACTCATCATTCTGGCCGCGGTCATTGCCCTGGACACGTGGCGCACCACCAAGGCGCTACCCGGGCCGGAAGAGATGGCTGCGAAAAAGCGCGGCTGATATCAGCGTTTATTTACCGGGTCGGATTCGCGTGAGCTGAGAGACGATGGAGGAGAAGGAGGAGCCATGTCAGCACTCACGCACACCATAGAAATCGACCGACCACCTGATGCGGTTTTTACGTATGCGAGCGACCCGCTGCGTTTCCCGGAGTGGCAGGCTGACGTCCGGGAGGTGCATTTCGAGGGCCCGGACCGCAGTGAGGTCGGGTCGCGGTTCACCACCACCCGCCGGATCGGACCCAACGAGCGCACAATGACCCAGGAGATCACGGAGGTGGAGCCGCCCCATCGCTTCGCCGCACACGGCGTTGCGGGCCCGATCCGCCCTCACGCGAGCATTGATGTCGAACCGCTCGACGACGGCGCAAGGTCACGGGTGACATTTGGGCTCGATTTCGAGGGGCACGGCTTCGGCAAGGCCCTCGTGCCCGCCGTCCGTCAGCTCGCGGCGCGGGGTGCCCCAGCGAGCCACAGGCGGCTTAAAGAGCGGCTCGAGGCGGACGCGTGATTTGCCAGGAGCAGGCGCCCGTGACTTCTTTCGTGGTTGGATAAGTGCCGGGGCGATATCCTTCCCAACAATCCATGTTCCGTCTTGGATGATTCCGTCTTGGATAGTCCCGTCTCCGTTCCCGTCTTGTGTGGTGCTCGGAACTCGCGGAGCAGCGGCGACGGCCGAATCACGGCTGTAGCCTTCCACCTTTGCCTTTTGTAGGGCCCGTGATAACCGGCACCTGATATGCGGCGACCGTCGAAATTTCGATTTCGACGTCGTTAAAGACAGGAGCACCATGATCTATATCAGTTCCTCCCCGCGGAAAGGACAAAGGTCATGGAAGTTGCGAATCCAACGCCTTGGATCATGCTGATCATCGTTATTCTGGTCGGCACGTTTTTTCTGCGGCGCCGCCACCGGCGTCCCGCCAAAGGTACAAAAATGAGCCTGGCTCTTGCGGCCAGGGTGGCGGAGTGGCTGGGTCTTTCAGCTTCTCCTTCTGATCTCAAGAGCCGAACCGTGAGTGCTTTGATGGGCACGATTGGTGAGAGCTTTTATGAAGGTGCGCCTCTTACCTGCGCAGACCAGGTTCACATCCGCTGCGAAGGCGAGCAGTACTTCCAGCTCCGTCAGCAGTTAGCCCACTTTGCTTCCGTTGTGATTAAGGAAGCGAACGAGCAAGGCAGCGCATACGGCCGCCGGTCAGGCGGGGTGTGGACGGGTTGCCCCCAACTGTCATTTCACCTCCACCGCGGGCCCATGGCAGTCTTCGCCACGCGGGATCCCAATGCCGTCCCGGTTTTCGAGGCTAGTGATGACGCCGTAGGCAACATAACACCGACTCCACAAAGCGGACCCAGCCTCATAGAGCACAGTCCCAAGGAGGTCCGCCAGTTTTCGGCCCAAGAAGCTATTCCTTCAACAGAACCTGCCGCTTTCATCCCTCCGACGGAAGGGGTGGCACCTCGATACTCGGTGCATCTAAGTGTTGACGACGCTGTCATCAGCAGCGTTGACGTTCCGGCCCGGACAGCTCCCGTTGGAATCAAAGTTGGACGCGGCCTGGAGTGCGAACTGAAAGTGCCTGCTGAGTCCTCACGCGTATCCCGTATCCACATGGATATGACCTTCGCTGAGAAGGGCATTTACGTGGCAGACAAGTCGACATGGGGCACCTGGCACGGGGTCAACGGCAACTGGCAGCGATTGGACAAGGGAAAGCCAACCTTCGTTGCTGTCGGCGATTCGCTCGCGCTAACCGGCGACCTCGCCATCCAGGTGCGCGTACTCGACGTTCTTGACCAGGACCGTTCATGACCCGGCTTGAAAGTACACTTCGAGGGTACCCGGATCTGCGTGCCAAGGTGCGGGCACTGAGTACGGTGACGAATCGGGTTCGCGTTGGTCCTTCGATTTTCTGGGGACTCCTTTGTTTGGCGATTTCGGCGGCGACAGTGGCAGGTTCACACCCCCTTTGGCTGTTCGTGGTCGTTGGGGTCAGCCTGTCGTCGACTCTAAGCTGCCTTGCAGCTGGATCGGCCCGCACCCAGATCGGAATCCTCTGGTCCATTGCCGCCCTTGGGTCTGCGATACAGGTCCGGCTCGGTGTTGATCCGGTCAAAGTCATGATGCTCCTGGTCGCAGGCGCGGCAGCCTTCATGGCCACGGCAGCAATGGGCAAGCGTCTTTCCAACCGGTTCTGGCCCCTTTCGAGGCTATACAGACTGGGCATAGGCCTCGTTGTGGCTAGCCTGCTGGCTCGTCTGGCCCCCGCGGGCTTGGGAAACATCGACAACGGTCAAGTCAACGTGCCAGGACTGGGCGTTAGCCTGCAAATAGGCGAATTCACCAGGATCTCCTTCATCATCGGGATGGGCCTGGTGCTCCTTGATCTGCTGGAGGCGCGCCGGGCCGGACAATCCGGGACTCTGTGGTGGCGCCGCCTGGCAGTGGCTTCTGCCGTAGGACTGCCTTACCTCGCATTTCTCTTTGTGGTCGATCAAGGACCCGCCGGCGTCACGCTGGCAGCCTTGGCGTGGATTGTCATCGCTTCCAGTGCCAACCGTTTCGAACGCCCACGAACGCGCCGTCTCGCTGCACTAGCTGGCTTCGGAGTTGTCCTCGCAGCTCTCGGACTGGCCGCGGCCGGAGTCCTGGAACGCGCGGCCCAGCGCATGGAGGATGTACTTCACCCAGAGGGTCAATTGGATGCAGCGCTTCGGGCCATGAAATTCGGAGGACTCTTCGGCGCGGGAACAGGCTCGTCGGGTTTGATCCCCTGGGTACCCGAAGTTGGCAGCGATTACGTACCCGCGGCCGTTGCAGCAGATTATGGGCTTGCCGTCCTGGCCGTCGTCGGGTCCATACTGATAGTCACCCTTAGCCGGCTGCTGGCCAGCGTGGATACAACCCGAGGCGTCCAGCAATTGCTGGCCTCGGGGCTGGGTTTCGGTCTCTTGGTTCAGTGCACACTTGCCCTCTTCGGCACGCTTGGCGCCATCCCACTGACAGGAATCAGCACCCCGGCGCTTGCCATTACGGGATCAGCGTTCATACCGACGATGATCGTGGCAGGTGTAATAGTCTCCGCAGCAAGCCCGGACCTCCTACAGGGTCAAAGGCGACGCCACATGAACATTGTGCTTCCAGCGCGCTGGTCAGCCTTCCTCTTCATCGTGCTGTCCGTTTCGACATCCTTGATGCCTGTCACGTTGACCCCACCGGATCTAATGGTTCTCGCACGTGGCAACATTCTTACGGCCGACGGCAAGATCATAGCGACCGATAACAAAGACGGGCTCAGGGTGTATCCGGCGGGAGCCACTTATTCGGAGGTTGGCGCGCACTTTAAGAATGGCTACGCTTATGGCCTGGAAAGCACGGCAGGTTATGACCTGGTCTGCGGTGCCCGGAAGCTGTGGTGGGAATTCCTCTCCGAGCTGCTGAGGCCCGCGCAATGCCGACCGGCAGATGTGGTCACATCCCTGGACTCGGGATTGCAAAGGACTGCCCAAACTGCATTGGGGAGCTCCACCGGCGAGGTTGCGATCGTCGACTCCCACGACGGGTCAGTCCTCGCCTTGTTCGCCAGCAACCAACCGGAGCCTAACAGCGGCGAATCAGCGGCAACTGCCGAGTCGCCATCCCGTCGGCAGGCCTACGCCGTGGGGTCAGTTTTCAAAATCGTGACTGCCGCCGCTGCTCTCATTGAACACGTTGATCCCTCAGGGGTTTCCCTAAGCGAGCTACCGATGAGCAACGGGATACTGAAAAACCACGGTGGCGCGGCCTGCCCGGACTCCACTATCAGAACCATGTTGTCCCGGTCCTGCAACACCACCGCGGGGTACCTCGCAGGTGAACTGGGTCAGCAACGGCTTGCGGAGATCGCGGCCAACTACTTTGGCGCTGATAACGAACTGAACTACGACGGCGGCAATACTGCACCGCTTTCGACCGGGCTTGGCGAATCGATCAGCAAAGATCAATTAATTCGCACTGGCATAGGACAGGAAAGCGTAACGGGCAACGTACTGAACATCGCGGCCATGACCATGAGTATCGCCAAATCCGCTTCAACAGCGTCGGGAAGCCAAACAATTCCTCCGCCCCGAATTATCACTGGTTACTGCGATACCAGTGGCTGGCGGCCTCTCACGGAGGCAAAGGCGGGCCACCAGCCGCTCCCTGCGTGGGTGGCAGGTGAGGTTATGGACGGAATGCGGGATGCGGCAAGCAGCGGTACGGCCTCCGCACTGAAAGCCTCACTCGCCGCCGGCACGGACATCGCAGCAAAGACAGGCACTGCGGAGAGCGGTGTTTCAGGGCAGTCGATCGAAGGGTGGGTAAGCGCAATTTTGGACTCGCGATTTGTCATCACCGTGCACATTCATGGCGCCGACCCTTCAATTAACGAAAAAGCCATAACCGTAGCAGGAAGCGTGCTACGGTCCCTTCAACAAATGCCGCCGACACAACCACGTTGCCCAGCTGTGACCAATGGGGAGGTATAACAATGGTTTTTCAGGTCGATGTAGTTTTACTGTCGAAACATGACCCACCCTGGTCCCGTAACGGCAACCTTTCACTGGCGTCGGACTATCAGACGCTCCCAACCGAGATGACGAACGGCGTCCTGCAGCTGGGTGGAAGAGTCAGGGAACTTATCATAGGACGGGCAACAAAGCACGGTGTTGCCCCGGACCAAAGCGACGTTTCAATTCGGGTGGAAGTGCCTGCGGCTTCGGGCTTCGGAGACTTGATGCCGAACAAAGCCATGGTATTCGAGGCAACCCAACCCGGTGAGGGATCCCCGTGGGAGCTTTTCGTTTCATGCCAGGCTTCGCAGCCCGGATGGAGGCTCGTTATCGGCGGTGCAGCGGTTAAGCCCCTTACTCCCCCAGTACGAATCCAGGCTAACCAGCAGGTAAGGCTTCAGCTGGAAAGCTCTCCAAACCAGTGGGAAGACGTCATGGACGCATACATCACGTCCACTGGGGATACGCCGAGCGTGCACGCTTTGGCCCCCACCACCGATCCACTCCCACTGTGGCAGAGGCGCCAAGAGGCAGTGGCGAACATCAAGGTCAAACTGTTCGGCCCTAATCCAAAAGAATGGGGCGAGTGGGCACAGGCCATCGCAGCCATCACCATCTTGTGCCAACGCCCCCGCCTCTTTGAGGCCTACCCGCACCTACGGCTAGAGGCCAGAGCACGAGGTAAATGGCTCCAAGCTGTGATGTCTGAACTCCGGGGACCCATGGCTCAATCCACCCAATACTGGAAGCCTCCCGCGTTCTCGCACGAGCTCACCAAGGCCATGGGCCTAGGGAACTACACCGTCCATGAGGTATTCCCCATGCCTGACCTAGGTATCGTCCCCACGCAGTGGTACGACCGCGCTACCAAGACGCTCATCGGACACAGCGTAGTTACACCGGAGATCATGATGGCGATAGCCGAATGCTTCCCAATGGTGGAAGACCGGCTTAGGAGACGGCAACGATGAACGGGAACGCCCTGAAACACGGCCGTCTGTCCCATGGAGGAGTACACGATGGCTGATGGGGCCTTCGAGTTCGTCGCGGAAGGTACGCAGCTCACGGGACCGCGTGCGGAGCAGAACGATGCTTTCGCATTCGGCCCGTACTCTGCGGTGGTTGCGGACGGAATGGGTGGCGGTGCGGGACCGGGTATGGTCGCCGCCGAGGTCGCAGAGTACTACGGCCAACTTCCGGCCAGTGTTCGAGCAGGAGAACTGGAGGATGCGCTTCGTCGCGCCCCGGACGCATTAGGGCACCAGCTGCTCCGACACGGCCATGAGGACGGCAGTACTGTGTCGGCTGCGGTGCTGGCCCCCGACGGTGAACTTTGGCTCACCAATGCAGGAGACAGCATGAGTGTCCTCATCCGTGGCGAACGCCTGATGTACGTAAACCCCTTGCACAACGTATCCGCAGCTGCTCCTTCCGGCAGCAAAGGCCTTCCCAACCCGTACCAGCTCAACAGATACATTGCTCCGATGCATTCCTTTGCCCCGGAACTCGTGCACTTTCAGGCGGAGGACGGAGACATAGTAATCCTCATGAGCGATGGCGTGCACACGAATCTCGTGGACCGCGATCTCATCGAAATCGTTCACAGCGATGAACGCCCCGCCTCCATCGGCTACGAGATTCTCCGCCGGGCAGCATCCCACTCACTCAAGGACAACGCGACCTGCGTAGTGGCGTCTGTCCGACTCACGAAAGGATAAGCCCGATGAACCTGCCGGCAACGGATCAGCTCCCCAACCAGTCGCCCTTGGCTCAGGCGATCGTAGGCAAGTACGAAGTGAGATACAGCGCCACACCCGAGAACAGGGTGAACAAAAGTCATTCGCGCCCGCCCTACCTCGCTTCGTGGTATCCGCCCCAAAACAGACCCCCAGGGGCACCCCAGTCGGTTGTGGTCAAAGAGTTCGGCCTTAACCCCACGGGAAGGCGCGGAAAAGAAGCCGAGGATGAACGGCACGCCAACGGAGTAAGGCGGGCACGCGAGAAGGGTGCATACGACATCATCACGCCGGTGCAAGCCCGGGGCCACGGTCGCTGGCTGCTCAGGTGCTACGGATGGGATACCAGGGACGACGAGACATGGAAGGCGGTCTTTGAGCAGGCGGGTCCAGACAGCATGTCCTTCGCGCACACATTGAGCGGACGCACACTTCAGGACTTCATTGAAGTAGTTCTCCTGTGCTCCTATGATGCCGTCACCGAGCTTAGCCGCCACGGAGTTCACGCGAGGGATGTCCACCCGGGCAACATTCTGCTACCCCTAAAGCACATTTCGACGGATGTTCCGGATCATGTCATACTCGGCGATTTCGACCACGCCTATCTCGCAAATGGACCAATCACGGCGGGGACCAGCACCGGAATGGGAGCTACAACATCCCGGCAGGTTCTCGTTGACCGCCGGCATGAAGGCCTCATAGACGACCTCTTCAGTATCGCAGCGACCTGCCACATTCTGCTCACGGACGGCCAGACGGTCTGGCTAAAGGGACATTTGCGGGCCGGCTACTTCGATAACCACCCAAAAGACTGGTTGGTAGACAACGGTTACCAGATCCGGCCTGACACCCTGGTCCTTAATTCGCTGGATCCGGACCTCTCCCTGGTTCTCAGGGGCCTCCTCCTGGATGATCGGTCAAAACGTCAGCAGGCCATAGATTCCGTGTCCTTTCACAGCGCCTTGGAACGCATCAGGTCCCGGCAAGGGAAACGGCTTCAAGACCGCGCGAATCCGAAGGATCTCCCGGAAAGTATCGTCGTACAGAGCGAGGCGCGGCAGGATCTTTCCGCATGGCACATCCCGGAAAACCCCCAGCCCAGGAAGCGTGCAAAGTCTGCTCTCTGGCGCTATGACCGCTGGGCGGCCTGGAAACTCGTGGTGCGTGGCATAAGTGCGTGGACCTTCCTCCCGGCACTACTTATACCTGCGACGGTGTTTTCAATCATTTGGATCATTTGGGGAATTGGGCACAGCGATCAAACAGACTGGTTTAGTAGCTGGTGGTCGATCCCGCAAACAATCATTGCGGCCATGGTGCTCCCCGTGTGCTTGATGATCTACAAAAGAGGAGGTGGAAGGGTCCCAAGCCCACGCTTTGCCGCAAGCGCAGGATTAGGTGGCGGTGTTTTTATCGCGCTTGTACTGATCGGCCCCCGCCTCACGATCCAGGTAGTAGAGGAGTGGTTCTATTCGAATACCGACCTCCCTTGGGCCCTTGACCAATGGCAGCTCTGGCAATGGGGATTTGTTGCCTCCATAACTGTCGCCGTGTGTGCAGTGGGCGCCCTCATTTTCTACCGGCGCAAGCGCGGACCGATGCGCATCGCAACGTTTGCGGTCCTCGGACTGGCGGCGGCTGGCCTGATTGGTGGAGCGCTCACAACCAAGATTCAAAGCGAAAATACCACCACAGCCCTCGGAACAAGCGTGTCATGCCCCAGCCCTGTGGATTTTGGCACAGTGTCCCGCAGAGTCTGCCTCCCCTCCACAAGTGGCTGGACCGTGGTTACGCAATCCGCGTCCTCGGACGCAGCCTGGAAGAGCCTCAAGCTAGGCACACCCTTCGTCAGTTCACTGGACGATCCGGCGGCGACTGTGAGAGTTGCCCTTCGGGACGGAAAGTACGGATGCGTTACTTCATACGTATTGGTCAGTTCGCAATTGCCGACTCCGCCACCTCCAGCAGAGCAGCCAGGCATCCCACTCTTGGACAAGGACGACAACACGATCAAAACCGTCACCTTGAGCCGGAAAACAGATGACAACAAGCAGCGTCGAGCCCTGTACGAAGGAAATCATTACTGGCATTACTCCGCCGAGGAAACCGTTGCGAACGGCAATGTGAGCTCCGTTGACAGATACGTCGCGTATGCCGTTAAGAACGGAAAACCTGACAACGTGGGCCGCTACGGAACAACACGGGCAAGTGTGTACGTGGTGCAGCGAGGCTGCAAAGTTGCGGATCAAGCGGAGATAGACATGAGAATCGCTACGTTGTTAGGAGGATTGAAGTTCGGTGATGATTCTTCCCTCGACAACGTGTACTTCCGGTCCAACCCCAAACAGCTGGAAGCTGCGGGACTCACCCTGGAGAGATTTGTTGTTCCCTTCAGCGAAGCCCTCCAGCCCGCGAAGGAATACACTGCTCCACCTCTGGGAACTCGAGGGGCCTTGGCCACCGCTCGGCTCGAACTGCCAAACTCCAAAAAAGGGGTAACTGTGAGCCTCGAGCCACCCCAGCAGCAGTACACCTGGGGTACACCGGACGCTGAGTATGAGGGCTGGACCTCGCTCCCGGTCAACCCGGATGACCCGGCGATTCCTTCATACACGTTCTATTCGAAGCTGGTTGATGGCCCCAAAGGGCAGCTCCGGATCGTCGTCGTAATGGACACAGAACCAGATCCCGGCGATTCCGGCTGGCGAGCACTCAAGACACTTCTGGACGGAGTCCGCCTAGCGCCCCAAGACACTTCCACGCCAGACCCAACCTCGACCCCCACCCCTTCAAAGTAGGAACGATGGCAAGTAACCGATATGTGTGCACGGAATGCCTCAAGCCCGACCTCACCGCAGAGGAATGCATCTGGTCAAACCCATACACAAAAACCGTAGGACACGCTCCTCCACGCAGGAAGATGTTCCAAAGCTATTCGGCGGAGCAACGGGAATATAAGCTGTGGCGCGAGAACGGCTGGAAACTTCATTGCCCCGAAGGGCATCTTCTTCCGCCCGATTCCCACAACCGGGATATGCTTGTCATCGCGTTATGGGGCGAGTCCGGCGCCGGGAAAACAGCCTTCGTCAAAGCTTTGATCAACCAACTGGAGCTTGAAAATACGCTCAAACCCCTCGGGATTACGGGCGAACTTGCGCCCGGTTGGCGTCAAACCTATAAGGATGAGTACCTAAACAAGAACGAGCCGACTCACCCCATTCTTTCCGGTCAACCTCTTCGGAAGCCCCTTGTCCTTGAACTCGAGGTCAACGGTCGAAAGGTAAACGTGCTCCTTTACGACACATCGGGCGAAGAGGGAAAAACCGAAGAGGAGGCCCAAAACCAATATCATTTTGCCCACATCACGGATGTCCTCTTATTCTTTGCTCCTCCAGCGACGCTCGATAAGCTACCAGCCGAGGCTAGGAAGCGCGGTCGGCGGGCCACGCAGAGCAAACTACTGACGCGCGAGAAAATCCAGGTCGCCGTCGATGTGGCCAAGGGCAGTCCCCGACAGATGCGCAGACGCCAAAAACTCGTAGTGCCAATCTTCGTGCTCTCCAAGGCGGACCAGCTCGGTGAGACTACTGGATTCCCTGTGGATGTGCTGAAGCCACGCAAATACGACCGTGGAGTACGGGGGGTAATTTCGGACCTCAATGCTGAAACAGATGAGCTGGTCCCCTACATCATCGACAAGGGCGGGGAAACGCTGTTGCACAAGGTACAAAGCTTCAACGGAAAAGGCCGCTGTGTTGCCGTCAGCGGCACCGGAAGCGATGATGATGACTCCGGCACTGCATCCGCATCCATCGCTGGAGCACCGAACCGCTGCCTTGACCCGCTGATCATCGCCCTATGGGAACTTGGGTTCATCGAGGCGAAGCCATGACACGCCAACCTTGGGCCCTTGGTACGCGGCCTTCAGTGATCCATATGGAGCAACTGATCTATACATGGGCTGTACACACCCTCACAGGACCAGGGTTCGGAGTTGTCGGCCAATCGCCGGGATGGCCCGTACGCCCCGAACATCTGCAAGGAGGACTGGGCGGCCAAGTGGCTTACTTGTCGCAAGGGTCAAGCTCGGAGATTTTGCGCGGCATTCCAGCTCCCGAGGCTGTTGTCTACCGAGTCGACGTCCAGCTCGGAACGATCCTTCTTGTGAAGAGGTACTTGGGACTCGATGCAAATGGGCGGAACGGACGCTACATGGTTCATGCCTTGTGCGACCCCACTAACAGCCTTGACCCCGCATCCGCACTCACAATTTCGCAGTCCGCGTCGATCGCACGCGATTGGCCCATAGAGGCCCGTCCGCAAACGGATTTGCCACGCATCGACCTGGAACTACCGGTATTCCCTCCCCGGCTGGCACTGAAATCCGATGACGAAAGACTGGCGGACTATGTTACAGGCGTGGCAGGCTGCCTGCTTGAATACATTGAAACGGGGCGGCGAGCGGTCATTGAAGCAGACTACGACCTCCCGGTCGCCCGAATCCTGTCACTAGCCCTGAATTTGATCCCCTCCGGCATGCTCAGAGATGTAAGTTTCTCCACCTTCGATGCCCGGCCCGAATCCTGCGACAGCGCCGTCGTCTTTGTATCGCGCGCGTTCAGTGATTGCAGGTCGCTTCATCGTGATCAGGTGATGTGGTCTTTAGATGCCACCGACAAGATGCGCACGACCCGTTTTGGCAAGTTAGGACGGGCACTTCTGCACGCGCAAACCGCCTCGGGTGACCGGTTTCCAGACACGGTCGAGACAATCACACAATTAGTGAACTATCTCAGAACAGAATCTCTTCTGGCGCGGCGACCTGAAGACCTCGACGATATTGAAGTTTTGACTATTTTGCAGTCAGCTTCCTCTTCCCCATGGTTACAACAACCCCGAACCATGGAAAGGGTTGTTGAGACCATCGCAGAAAATCGTCCCATCGCCCCGCAAATCGCAATCGCTATGAGGGAGGGAAGATTAAGCACAGACCAACGTAGAGACTTCCGGGAACACCTGCTCGGCTCGTTGGCAAATGTCCCAAGCGGCGAAAATAGTCCTGTCTCCAACACCGTAGCGGGTCAGTCTTTTTTGGCCGCAGGCGGCTCCCTTGCAGAAATGTACGATGCCGTATGGACAAGGACGCTCAAACCGCGCATCGATCAGGGAACGCTGGAGGACTCCATGATCACCGATTACGCGTTCATCCTGGACCGGCGTCTCAACGAGCTGGACGGGGTCGATCTAGAGAGGGCAGCGGAATGCCGGCCTCTCATCCGATCTACTGGGCAGTGGAACATCGTGCGCCGCCGTGCTGTGACCAGAACTTTCGATGACCCTCAGTATGCGCGGGCTTATGCCGATGAAATAAGGGGCCTCTATGACAAATATCCAGAACGTGTCGTAGAAATTCTTAGGTCAGAAATGCTTCATCGCCCCGCAGCATCTGACTGGGGACAAGTTCTCAGCCGTTTGCCAATTCAGCAAGCCGAGGCGACATTGTCCCACTTAACTGAAGCCTGTGACCTGGAACGTGGTTGGCTACTCGACCTAGCCCGCTCACCTCAACTTTCGCGCTTTTTCGCTGTCTCGATCCTTTCCAATTACTCCTCAAGAATTCAAGATGAAGACGGCATAGCATTCTCTTCCCCGGGGAGGATGCCTATCCCTAAATGGGTGCCCGCTCTGGGCACAGGCCTCATAGGCCTGGGGACTGGCGCTCTCATTGGAATCGCTATGCCCGTATGGTGGCCGGGCCCCCTTGCCGTCGCAGTCGCTGGAATCTTCCTGTTGTTGGCCACCTTACGTGTCCAGGCAGCCGTCCGGCGGAAGTGGAGCGGCGCAAGCCACGGCATTGCCCTCTTTCGTCGCGCAAGAAATTCGATCCCAACAAGGTTCGCTCCCTTAACCAAGCCAACCCTGACACGAAATTCCGGACTGCATGGCCCTCGGGCAGGCAGAGTCAAGAAGAGCCTGTATTTGGGCATCCCTGCGCTGGTTGTCATTGGAGTTTTCGCTCTGTGGTTGCATAACATTTCAGTGGATCCGGATCCTACGGTCCCCGACGAATTACCCGGCGACGGACAGCAGACCCGCCAGCTTGCCACACCCACCGTGACCGGGAACCCAAACACAGGACGCTCTACAGCAACTTCCCGTCCCGGGAACACAGTTACGGAATCTGCAATTCTCCCCGCTCCACCAAATGGTGGTACCGGCGTTTCCGCGCTGCAGACGATCCCCCTCCGCGATGTGAGAGCCGTTGATGCCGGACTCGTAGTGGGACCTGGCCGGCACAGCATTGGTGACACTGATTTTGCTGAAAGCTACCTCTCTACGGGTAATGGCGAGAAGGAAAACTACCGGACCTATGAAATTCGCGGCTTATGTACGAGGCTCACGATTTCGTTCGGTCAAGCCTCTCAAACACTTACATCGAGTAAGCCCATCACGTTCAACATCTATCTTGACGACAAAATCTTCTTATCCGTAACAAGTGGTCCGACACAATCAGCAGAACGGCAAACCATTCCCCTGGACGGAGTCCAGCGCGTCAAGATAACCGACACCCGCACGGACACAAGCGGCTACGGTGTATGGGGAACTCCAATCCTGACGTGTTCGGTAAACCCAGCACCGAGCTAATAAGACGAATCAGCGGAAGGGCCCGAAAGCGAAGTGAGCGGCAGCATCCTTGGCCGCGAGGGCGGTGGGCGGGCGCGCTCATCATCTGCTGGACCATCGGCCACGTCATCAACATCATCGTCGGCAACGAGTGGTTCGCTGTGGCCGGTGGCGCGCTCGAGATCGTCGGGCTCACGCTCGTGGCCGCGGCGGTGTGGCGTTCAACGAACGCGGACTGGGTGGCACGGGGGGCTAACCCATGATCTTCACAGTCACAGCATTATCTACCCGGAGCATGTCCGGCAAAACCCGTCCGAATGCAAAGCCTGAATCGGCTGCGATCGCCTCGCGCTGCGCCAGCAGGGATCCGCACTCGCCACGTCGTTTTCGGTCGGATCGAGAGACGATGGAGGAGAAGGAGGAGCCATGTCAGCACTCACGCACACCATAGAAATCGACCGACCACCTGATGAGGTTTTTGCGTATGCGAGCGACGTGCTGCGTTTCCCGGAGTGGCAGGCTGACGTCCTGGAGGTGCATTTCGAGGGCCCGGACGGCCGTGAAGTCGGGTCGCGGTTCACCACCACCCGCCGGATCGGACCCAACGAGCGAACAATGACCCAGGAGATCACGGAGGTGGAGCCGCCCCATCGGTTCGCCGCACACGGGGTTGCGGGCCCGATCCGCCCTCACGCGAGCATCGACGTCGAACCGCTCGACGACGGCGCAAGGTCCCGGATGACATTTGAGCTCGATTTCGAGGGGCACGGCTTCGGCAAGGCCCCCGTACCCGCCGTACGTCAGCTCGCGGCGCGGGGTGCCCCAGCGAGCCACAGGCGGCTTAAGCAGCGGCTCGAGGCGGACGGATAGCAGCACTGGCGTCGGGCAGTCCGCGGACAGGGCAATTGCTGGGCGGAGCCTATTGCTTCGTCCAGCCTCCGCAGCCTTCCGTTATCAGCCTCTGGCCGCGGACCAGTTTCAGCATGGGAAATCCGCTGGTGACAGCTCCTTCAGAGCTATCAGTGCTGCCCGGGCGCGTGATTTGCCAGGAGCAGGCGCCCGTGACTTCTTTCGTGGTTCGATACGTGCCCGGGGCGATGTCCTGCCCAACAATCCATGTTCCGTCTTGGATGATTCCGTCTTGGATGGTCCCGTCTCCGGGCCTGTCTTGTGTGGTGCTCGGAGCTCGCTGAGCAGCGGCGACTGCCGAATCACGAGCCGCTTCAGTCCCGGCAGCAACCACGCCGAGGAAAAGCGAGGCGGCTCCCGCGACGGCAACCACTATCGCAGCCTGTTTGCCGGGTAGCGCAGCCCAAGAGGGCCGCTTGAAAATGAGCGAATACAGACCGGTGAGCAACGCTGCCAGGCCGATGAAGATCAGGATCGATTCGCCATTCCCTGTAACAGCATTGGCCACGGCAAGTAGGGCAAGCAATGTGCACACGATCCAAAAGGAGGGACCGATGCGCTTCTTGGAACCGCTGGACCAATTTTCCCGCGGAGGGTTCTGCGGGAAAGGTGGGGGTCCGAAGCCTGGACGTTGGAAGGGCTGCTGCCGGTAGTAGGGCTGGTACGGAAAAGGCGACTGCTGGAATGGAGCCTGCTGGAAGGGCGGCTGCAGGGAGGGCGGCTGCTGGTAATGGTGTGGCGCCGGAGCAGCAGCGGGTGCTCCAAAAGGCTGCGACGACCCATACGGAGGCGAGCCCGCAGGCACTCCCGGCGGCGCGA
Organism: Arthrobacter sp. 1088; assembly: GCF_031455315.1. Classification (NCBI taxonomy): domain Bacteria; kingdom Bacillati; phylum Actinomycetota; class Actinomycetes; order Micrococcales; family Micrococcaceae; genus Arthrobacter; species Arthrobacter sp. 1088. Next base: position 252,646 of record NZ_JAVDSM010000001.1, on the reverse strand, counting down.
AGGGCTGCGGCCGTTGCAGCGGCACCGCCGGCACTTCCGACTGACCGTAAGCCGCACCATCCGTGTCATTTGTCATCAATTCCCCCAATGGAAGTAACCGGCATGGCCCGTTCGTCAGCAGCTGGCCCAACTACGCATCAGACTACGACATCGAGTCCGGACATCAGGGCTTTCCAGAACATGGAACCTGCATGCCTGAACCCCAATGCCCTACCGGCCGAATGGGCGCACTGCCTAAACTGAGGGGGCACGAAGCAATCACGGTTCGCTGGTTCGCCCGTGTTTAGGAATGGAGAGCGCCATGCTCAAGATGCTCTTGTGCAAGCTGAACCTGGGCCACGCCTGGCACGTGGAGTCGGCAGAAGATGGCAGCGGCCGTTACAGGCGCTGCACGCGGTGCGGTAAGTACGACCGCGACTGGGACGGTAGCGGCTTTATGCACTGAACGGGCTTAGGCCTTCATATTCTCCTCGGATGGCGTGGCTGGAAGCGAAACCGTAAAGGTGCTGCCTCTCCCGGGTTTGCTGGTGCAGGTGATACTGCCGCCATGCCGTTCCACGATGGACTTGGTGATGGACAATCCCAGGCCAACGCCCGGAATGGCGGCCTGGCGGGCGGCACCAGTCCGGAAGAAGCGCGTGAAAATCTTCGAGGTCTCCTCCGTGGTCATCCCCATGCCGGTATCTTGAACTTCCAGCTGGATCCACCCGTCGTTCCGGGCAGCCCTCACGGTGACGCGTCCGCCACCCGGGGAGTACTTGATGGCGTTGGACACGAGGTTATCCAGGGCCTGACCCAACCTCAGTGGATCTGCATCTGCCCAGAGGGGTGAAGGTACGTCGGCCACGAGGCCCACATTGGCAAAATCAGCCTGCGCATGGGCTGACACCAAGCTGTTTTCAACCAGGCCGGCCACGTCGGTACGCCGTAGGTGGATGCTCTCCACTGCGGCGGCTGACATCAGCAGATCATCCACCAGGGCACGGAGCCGCTCGGCGTTGCGTTCGGCGACTTCCAAACGGGTCCGCGCCCTGTCCGAGAGCTCTTCATCTCCGCGGAGCACCAAGTCCAGGTTGCCCAGGATGGACGTGAGTGGCGATCCGAATTCGTGGGAAACGTTGGCAACCAATTCATCCTTGGCCGCGAGGGCCTGGACGACGTCGGTCACGTCGCGAAACACGATCACGGCTCCCCCGAACCCTTCATCAACGCCGTATTTCATGCTGCGCGCGGCGGTGGAAATGGCCCGCTGTTCTGCTCCCGTACCGAACCACACAAGGTAATCCGAATACGTTTCTCCCTGGACTGCCCTTTGGGTGGGGCTCTTTTCGGGTGGAAGCGGTGTCAGCCGATCCTGGCCAAAGATCAATAGCTCCTCGCGTGTGGGCGCCGCTCCGGACCGGGATGGAGTCGCCACGCGCTGGAATTCTTTTTGTTGGTTGTTCGTCAAAAGCGTCTCGCCCTTGGAATCGACGGCGACAATTCCGACGTCGATGGTGTCCAGGATCGTCGCAAGCAGCATTTCGCGATCCCTGCTGGCCGCGAGCAATTGCCTCAGCGCTTGGTCACGCTGCCTGACACGCTGTTGCTGAATCCGCGCATTCGAGCCCGAGAGCCGGATGGTAATTGCCACCGCCAACATCACCAGGGGCAGGACGGTAACCGAGAACATGTCGGAGGACGGCGGCTTAGGCAGGTGCGAAATGAATGGCGGGAGGGCAATGACGAGGGGACCCAGAAAACTAATGATGAGGCTGGACCTGGTTCTCAGACCTGAGGCGGACAACCAGATCACGGGAAAAAGTGCCAGAACCACGAGGCCTGGCAGCGAGCCATAGGCACCACTTCGCGTAAATGCGAGGGCAACCAGATCCAGGACCGGAATGACCAGGCTGGCGCCCGGCGCCAGACGCTCCCATGGAACCAGGAAGCAACTCACGAAAAGGATCCCATGCATGAGGATTCCGGTGACAAACAACCCGTTCTGCATGAGGCTTGGCCAAAGGGCTGGGGCAGAGACGAACAATCCTCCGACTACCAGAGTCAAAGGCAATTCACAGACGGCTACCCGGGCTCTGGGCGTCAGTTTTCTAAAGATGCGGGCGGCTGTGCGAAGCAAAGGCTGCTCAGTCAAGGCAGAATCCTTCGTTTGGGGGACACGGACCAAATATCGTTTCGCGCCGATTCCGGGAAGAGCAGGGGGCGGAGCGTAAAACCGGAACGTTGTGACGGCGCATATTGCACATATTAGGTGCTATAAAACTTGAATGCTTGTATCGTACGTATTGGGTGACACTTCCCGCTTTGCGCTGGGCTTGCGGGGATGTGCGCCGACTCGAGGGAATCAATGAGCGAGCCTGGGGTTGCTGTAGTCATTGAGGATGATGAGGACGTCCGGAATTTGGTGGGCGCCATCCTGAGAGAGGCGGGATTTGTAGTCCATTCCGCCGCGACTGGACGCGAAGGCGTCGAGGTTGTCCGACATCATCAAGCCGTGGCGGTGACACTGGACGTCGGACTTCCAGACATGGATGGCCATGAGGTTTTGCGGCGGATCCGGCAATTCAGTGATGCGTATGTTGTCATGCTCACTGCACGCCGCGACGAACCGGATACTCTCACCGCTTTCCTGACGGGTGCCGACGACTATGTAAAGAAACCATTCCTGCCACGCGAGCTAAGGGCAAGGGTCACAGCGATGATGCGGCGGCCCCGCGTGGGCGTTGGGTTGTCCTTACCCGAGGAGGCCAACGAATCCGGCTTGGTCCGTTCGAATGGACGTAACGATCCGGTCCTTGAACACAATGGATTGTCGTTGAATTACAAATCCCGGGCAGTGGCCCTTGATGGTTCTCCCCTGACTTTGACCAGGAGCGAATTCGACCTGCTGCTTGATTTGCTCCGCAACCCGGACGAAGTTCGGACAAGGGCTGACTTGGTTCGGGCTGCCCGTGGCGACTATTACGACGACGATGCATATATCAGCGAGGCCGACGAACGGGCTGTTGAAACCCACATTGGAAATCTTCGCCGAAAGCTGCACGAAGACTCACAGTCTCCCCGGTTTCTACAGACGATCCGGGGAGTCGGCTATCGACTTGCCCCGAAAAGGCCCGATTAAGAGATGGGATCCGGCTCCGGGCTTTCTTTCCTCAGTACGTAGCTTTCCTTGAGCTCCTTGACAGTGCGCTGACCACACTCGGCAATCTCATCAAGGAGAGTCTGGGCATTGCGTAATTCACCGTTCAGAAGGTGTCCTTCAAGAATGGCTGCGAGAACCGAAAGGCGAATGCCCCCCACCATCGCTGAAGATGTTCTCAGGCTAAGTATTGTGTCCATTGCCGCCGCTTCGTCACCACGTTCGACGGCGGCCGCGAGGTTTCCGTAACGTGTTGGCCAGAGCCTCGCGAAGTCGCTTGCAAATATGCGCGCAATGCGCGGATCGCCCACCTGATCTTCCAAGAGTTGGAATTCCGCGAGGTCCAGTATCGGCCGTCCGGACGCGTTGGGCATCCATGTGGAGCCTTTCGTCTGTCCGGTACGGTCGGAGTCCCCACGCTCGTCGACCTCACTGAAATCTGAACTGAACATAACTCGATGCTACTTCCTGAACTCAGATTTAAACCGATCTTGTGCTGATCTTGAGCAAATCCTTAGCTCCCCCTGATTTCTTGAGTTTCCTTTTATTACACAAATTCGTTATTCCTGCTCAGCCAGCACTGAGGGTTGTTATGGTATTGATCACTGCTGGTCCCAGGATGGCAATAAACAGGACTGGAAAGATGAAGAATAGCAGGGGAAAGAGAATTGTTACCGGAAGCTTCATGGCTTTCTCCTCGGCGCGTTGCCGGCGCTTAACCCTCATGACCTTCGCCTGAACCCTCAACACGCGGCTAATGGCAATCCCATACGTGTCGGCCTGGATAACCGCCTGCACGAAGCTTCGAAGCTCAGGAATATTGGTCCGCTGGGCCAACGCGAGATAGGACTCACGGCGGCTCCTGCCAACCTGCATGTCCTGGAGTGTCCTGACAAGTTCTTCCGCCAGCGGTCCCTTGCCGTTTTCTCCGGCGCGGGCCATGGCTCCTTCGAAGCCGAGGCCGGCTTCCACGGAGATGAGCATTTGGTCCATGGTGTTGGCGAGTTCCAACTGGATTTTCTTTTGCCGCTCCTGACCTTTGCTGTAAAGCATCAGGTCCGGAATGAAATATCCCAGCAGGACCACAAAGATCCCCACAAGCTTGATGAGTCCACTCTGGCTGGTGGTAGTGATAAACACACCAAAAATCGCGCCGAGAAGGCCAAGTGCTGGCTTGGCGGCAAGGACACGTCCCAGAGGGAGTGACGTGGGACGGCCAGCCAAGGCCAGTAGCCTGTCCAATTTCTGGACATAACTTCCGGGGGTAAGCCTGTAGCCCAGGCGCTCCAATGCCCCGCTCCTGCTCTGCTGCTCCACTTCAATCGCGATTTGACCCCGCGACAGGAGCTCACGGACTGCCCGCGGGGTCCTCCGGTCAGTTGAAAGGAGGGACCACGCGAAATAGGCGCTCGGCAACGGAACGAGCAACAAGGATAAAAGCAGGAAAGGGTGCAAGGTTCACCTCAAAATTTCAAGTCGATGATCTTGCGCATCCACAGACCACCGATGGTCATCAAGATGACGGAACCTCCGATCATCACCCAGCCCAGCGGATTGGTGAACATCACGTTCATATAGCCGGGGTTGACGATCATGAGCATGAACACGATTCCCACCGGGAGGGCCATCAAAATGTAGGCCGAAAACTTTCCTTCTGCGGCCAGGGATTTAATGTGCCCTTTGATTTCACTGCGTTCGCGAATGGTGTCGTTCACCTGGTCCAGCACATCTGCGAGGTTCCCACCCACCTCACGGTTGATCTGGATTGCTTGGGCTATCCAGACGAAATCCTCGTTCCGCATTCTCTCCGCCGTATCGTTCAGGGACGCTTGCAAGTCCCGTCCCAGACTTGTCTCCGTGATGACCCTGCGCATTTCTTCGGATGTGGGGCTGACTGATTCCGTGGCAGCGGCGTCGATGGCGCGCAGGATGCTGTGGCCAGCCCTTAGGCCGCCGGAAAGAAGCTGAAGTGTGTCGCCAAGCTGATCATCGAACTTGTCACGCCTTTTGCCGGCCCTGAACTTCAGAACCAGCCGAGCCACGAAGGGTGCCAAAATGCTGAGGAGAATCGCGAAGAGAATGCCGCCGACAATCAGCCCGATCAAGGCTCCCACCACCGCGCCGGCGATCACCAGGACGACGAAGTCCGCTTGGCTCATTCGCACACCCGCGTCATCGAGTTGTTCGCGGTTGAAAAGCCGAACTTTGCGCTGCGTCAGCACACGATGAAGTGCGTCCGTTGTTGACCCGGTGAACCGCGTCAGATGCGAACCGGGAAGCAGCTGGTAGGGCCTCCGCCGGTCCAGCGGAACATCGGGGGTCTTTGGCAAAATAACAGCTACCCCGAACAGCACGATGGCTGACAGCATGAGGGCCAGCCCGACGAAAAGAATCATGGCGCGCTCACGTCCTCGGCGTCGATGTCAGTGGAGCCGCAAAAAGCTCGGGAGAAACATGAATGCCCAAGTCCGTGAAGCGATCGATGAACCGCGGACGGATGCCGGTGGAAACTGGTTTGCCGAGGAACCTACCGTGAGCGTCGACGCCGGCCGAATAGTCGAAAACAAAAGCGTCCTGAAGCGTGACGATATCGCCCTCCATCCCTTGGACCTCAGTCACGTGCGTGATTCGTCGCGTGCCATCGCGGAGACGCGAAATTTGGATGATGAGGTTCACCGCGGACGCAAGCTGCTCACGGATCGCCCGCAACGGGAGGTCCATCCCAGCCATAAGAACCAGCGTTTCAAGTCTGGCCACGGCATCACGGGGAGAATTCGAGTGCACCGTAGAGAGTGACCCATCGTGCCCGGTGTTCATGGCTTGCAGCATGTCCAGCGACTCTCCCCCGCGCACCTCGCCCACCACGATCCTGTCCGGGCGCATACGGAGCGAGTTCCGGAGCAGTTCGCGGATAGTGACTTCGCCCTTGCCCTCAGTGTTCGGGGGCCGGCTCTCAAGCCTGACCACGTGCTGCTGCTGGATCTGCAGCTCCACTGCGTCCTCAATGGTCACAATTCGGTTGTCCTCAGGAATGAATGAAGACAGGACATTCAACAACGTGGTTTTGCCGGTTCCGGTACCGCCGGAAACAATAATGTTCAATTTCGCTTTGACGCAGGCATTCAGGAGTTCGGCGATTTCAGGGGTGAGTGTGCCAAAGTCGATCAAATTCCTGATGGTCAAGGGCACTTTGCTGAATTTTCGGATTGTCAGGGACGAACCGCCAACAGCAAGCGGCGGGATCACAGCGTTGACGCGTGAGCCGTCCTCCAACCGGGCATCGACCAGCGGTGACGACTCATCGATTCGGCGTCCCACCTTGGAGACGATGCGTTCGATGACTCTTCTCAGATGGTCTTCGGAGCTAAATCCCGAATCAGTGAGGATCAGCCTGCCGCGCCGTTCGACGTAAATCTGGTCCATTCTGTTGACCATGATCTCCGTAACTTCCGGGTCATCCAGCAGGCGCTGCAGTGGCCCGTAGCCCAGGACATCATCGGCCACATCCGCCACAAGCCGGCTGCGCTCCTCAGGAGAGAGCGGCACCTGCTCGGCGTCGATGATCCTGGTCAGCTCTTCCCGGGCAGCCGTCCGTAACTCCTGCTCACTCAACGTTGAATCGTTGAACCTCGCACCCAGACGCTCAAACAATGCCGTTGCGGCGCGTCGCTTCAGGGCAGCGAAGGCGTCCACCGGCTGCTGGGCCTTTGGCATCGGCGCGTCAGGATGATCAGCCAATTTCACTGAGAGGTGGGGTTTCGACGCGACCGTGGCCTTCGTTTGAAGGTTCGGTTTGGCCTGCTGGGCGGCCTGCGCAAAGGTGGGGTTCGGCGTCGAGAGTGGCTTGGATCCTTGTCCAAGCGCAGTGGCTGGAGCCGCGGATTCTTCCTCGGCGTCACGCAGGCGTTCGGACAGCTTCACTGGACTACCACCCTTCTGTGCAGTTTTCGCTGGGCCGTGGCCCGCCATGCGGGGTTGAACCGTTGAACGAGATGGTTCAGGCCCTTGATTGCTGGGTCCTTCGCCCCCTCTTGCAGCACCGGAATACCACGGTTGGTGGAGAGCGCCACTGCCTTTGATCGGGGAATGCTGATATCTACGGGGGCACCAACGGTCGATTCAACGTCCTGGACGGACAGCCCGGACTTGGAATCGGCCATGTTGAGTACCACGTGGCGGGTTTCCGGGAGCAGATTCAGCTTGCGAAGGATGTCCAACCCGGAGCGCAGGCCCCGAACGCTTGGCACATCCATGGCTGACACCCACACGGCGTCGGTGCACTGCTCCAACGCCGCGAGGCCGATTTCAGGCAAGCCCGGGGCTGTATCAACCACCACGTACTGAAATTCTTCGGCAAGTTGCTCCAGCAGCCGGCCCACCTGTTCGGGAGTAATTTCATCTGCTTCAACAGGATTTTTGGGCGCGCACAGAGCATAAATGCTCGCGGGATGGACCGTGAGAAATGCCTTGAGCACCAAAGAATCCTGGCTGGCCGACGGCGTGACCGCGTCAGTAACCGTATGTTCCGGATTGAGGTAGAGCCCTGAGGCGACATCACCGAACTGCAAATCGAGATCCACGATCACTACGCTCATCGGCGCTATCTTGCCCAACCCCACGGCAATGTTCGTGGCGATGGTCGTCTTTCCCACGCCTCCCTTGGGAGAAAAGACGCCGATCACCAGTCCCTTAGGTGCTCCTGCCGGCTTAGGTTCCGAAGTTCGCTGACGGGTGGCGAAGGACTGGCAAGCACGCTCCAGGGTGACCCTGATCTCGGCCATGTCTGCGGACGGACTCATGATGTCGCGGATGCCGGACCGCATCGCTTGGAGGATAAAGTCCGGCTGCGGCTCAGCGACGAGAAGTACGCTGAGCTCCGGCACCTGAACGTTAAGGACTGTAGCCAGGCGCATCGCTTCCTCAACCGGCACGTCCGGTCCCAGGATCAGCACCTCGAGTTGTCCCTGGTCCAGGGCGCCGAAGAGCTCGGCCGGGTCAACGGGCAGGACGCTGGTGAAGAAGGTCTGCACGCTTCCGGGGAGGCCGCCGGCAACGGCTTGACGTAGCCGCTGATCAAATTCAGCACTGGGCGTTATCAGGACAAAGCGACTCACTTGTACACCTCGCTCCGTTGGATGATTCTGGGTCCGCTCTCCTGGGCGTCCACAGGCTCCTTGCTCAGCCAGATCTTGGCGAACTCGGCGGCGAAAACGATCTTGGCTGCATCCGAGTCGCCCACTGCCACGGTAAGGAGCAGGGAACCAGTGGGCAGGGTGCTGTCCTTGGGATCAGGTGCTTGGGTCCCGGAACTCGGGGCAGGGCTGGGCTGGGCTGTGGCTGCTGGCTCGGGGGCACGCTGCACTGCGGTCACAAGCACCTTGTGAATGGACAACTGGGTGGTTTCCTTATCCGGCTTGGACTCAATTCCACCGCTCTCCATGGAAATGAAAATCCCGATGTGGTCACCAGGAACTATCCGTCCCCCTACGACTCGCACGGGGTCCAGCTGGAACGAAACTTCCTGCATTCCTGGAGGCACCGCAACGTTTCCCGGAGCCTTCAATGCCTCCGGAGCTACAAGACGCTCGGCCACCAATGGTTCGCCCGGTACCAGGTCCACAGCGGCCACCTTGCCCGCCGAATCGCCCAACGTCTTCAGTGCTGATGCGGGGACAGATGATTGCGGAAGCTGCTGGGCGGCAAGGGATGCCTTCATGGCCTCTACCGGCGTGCCTGCGGGAATCGGAGCCTTGACCATCAAGACATCAACGGGAGCAAGATTCTGGACAGCCCGTTGATCAGCGCCCTGCGCATAAGCGAACACGAGGATCACCCCTATGACCGCCAGCAGCGCTGCTGCCGATCCTGCCAATAAGCGTGATTTCACTTAACACTCCTGTGCTTAATAATTGGAAAGGCTAGCTGGTCAGGCGCACTACGGTGACACCATTGGCATCCACAGGTCCCAAGGAATAGCCATCAGCCAGCGATACGTACTTGACGAATCTCCCCACGATCCCCCGGCAATTTCCGGTACAGGACAGCGAGGAAGAAACATATGGACTCTCGTTGTGGAAAGTGTCCGGGAGGCTGCTGCCGCCGCTGAACTTCCATCCAGTCACCTTGAAAGCGGCAAACGAGACCAAGTGGTAAATGGCTCCGCTGCCTGTGCCCGTAACGGAATTGAAAACCGGAAGCAGCACAATGACGTCTTTTCCGGCGTTGATGCTGGCTGCCCACTTGTTCAGGGTTGAGGAACAATTTGGCGGCACGCTGTTCCCGGGGGCGCTGCCACCTTCGCTGAGCGCCAGGTCAATGGTGCCACCGCACACGCCAGGATCCTGGACAGTCCAGCCGAACCCGCCCTGTACTGCCGCGCCTGAAGGCCCGTAGTTGCAGCTGGGATTGGCGCCGGTGCCGTGAGCCTGCAAAAGCTGCTGGACACCGCCAACGTACCCTTGCACCTGGCAGATCGAAAACGCCAGGGGAAAGGGAGTTGTTCCAGCGCGAGGACTGCCCCACTGAACAGACGACGACGTCACAACGTCCGCCGTATTCATGCCCAGGACACGGCCGAAGACCAGTGAAACGGCATTTGGAGCGCCGCCCGCTTGCTGGGAGCCGGCGGACACGGTTACCTTCCGGTTAGTCAGATCAAGGTTTACCGAGTTGATGTTTCCAAGGCCGTCTATGGCATTCTTATTGGCCATGTCCTTGGCGATCTGGGACGTAGCGGAGCAATTCGGGTCGCTGAGATTGGCGGCGCATTTCTCCGCCACGGCCAGGGCCGCTGCATCGGATCCGTTCTGCGCCTGCGCCTTTTCCGAGTAGAGCATTCCAGCGTCCACAGCCAGGGCGGCAAAGCCAAGTAACGCAACCAGAATCAGAGCTATGAGGACCGCAACGGCTCCGCGTTCGCCGTCGTCATTGCCCTTTAGCCGCCACATACCATCACCCCTACTCCTTGCATCGGGAACGGTCCTGCGATTCCCGTGAGGGTGCTGAGTGTGTATTTGACGGTTACGGACATCTGCGCGCCGGACGTGCAGCTGGTGGCACTGAAGGTGAAGTTCGCATCTGCCAGCTTGGGATTCAGGGTTACAGCGGCATTTTTCGCCGCGGTCCTGGCTGCCGACTGATCATTCGCGATGGACATCACGCGCACGCCCTCGCGGGCAGCGTTCGTGAGCGAGACCTGCGCGTTGTAGGCCCGTCCGAATTCCATGATCCCCAGGACCAGGAGGATCAGGATGGGTGCAAGCAGTGCGAACTCAACCGCTACTGCACCCCGTTCTGATGTCCTCTGCATGTGGATCTGCCTTCTCATCGAAAGTGGAAAGAGGAGCGGGTGGGTGGGGCCACCGACCCACCCACCCGGGTACCCGCTGTGAGCCGGACTACTTCGAGCAGCTGCCAGGAACGGACGGGACTGTAGAGGTGGCAGTGGTGGTGGCTGTCCACGTGCCGCCCTTGACGGCACAGGCTGAGCTATTGAAGGTCTCGACGAGGTTCCCGCCGAGCAGGGTCACAGCAACGATGATGACAACGGCGATGAGCGCAACCATGATGCCGTATTCGACGGCGGTAGCGCCGTTCTCTTCACGACGGGCACGGGATGCGATGGTGCGGAAGGTAGCAAACATTTTGAAAACTCCTGAGCGAGTTGGGGAGATGTGGGCTGGCCCGATACCAGCTCCCAACCAACGTAGCAACGGAGAGAGGCCCATATCGGAGTCCTTGGGACTTCCTGTGGAAAGCCTCTGGAACCTGCGTATTTCCTGCGCTAAACCTAGGAATTCCCTCGCTTTGCCCCCACAAAATAAGGCCGCGCCACCATTGGCACGGCCTTATCGTTGAGGTTTGTCAGCCCATTGCAGGGGCAACCACGGGTGGTGGCGAGAGCTGCTTACGCGCCCACCGGGCCAATTTCTTGCCCTTGCCCTTCCACCAGTTGTCTTCATCCTTGTCGGAGTGCCAGCGGAAGATGATCATCACCAGCACGGCCATGCACATGGCCACCTGAAGCCATGACCAGGTGACCGCTTCAGCGAGCGCGCTGATCCCCATGACCATGATGGAAGGAACCGCCAAGGTCCTGAAAATCGTATTCGCCACGTACCGGGGGCGTGAACTGGGTATGGACATCGCACGCACCATATCGAAGCACAGGCACACCACTACCATTATTTGTCCCACGGACATAAGGAGAAGCCCGGGCAGCGACCCCGCGAACACTGCTGCCGATTCCATTCCTGTACTCAACGTAACCCCTCCAACAAACGTCATTTCAGATCCTCTGTGCTCAATTGAATCGGCTGCAGAAGGGCCCCGTCACGAGTAGTGAGTACTCGTTTCCAGCCGGCCCCACTACTTGCTTGCTTGCCGGGTACTTGGTCTTGGAGTGGCAGGACTTTCCAGAAATTCCTGTGCTTTCGTACCGCGCGTTGTCTTTGCTGATCTGTGAATCACTATGCTGGGCAGCAGGGCTTGGTTTTCAGATCCGGGGGGATGGAAGGTGCTTGGCTATGGGGGATAGCGTTTTCTTGCCGCTGGAGGACTATTTCAACAGAATCGGTAGGCGCAGGGCGGTTGTGTTGTGCCAATTGCCCTTGATGGTCATGGCCACATTGATTGTTTTCCTAGCAATCCTGTTCAACGCCAGCAGCCTCTTCGACCCTGTCTTCGTCGTCGTCCTGCTCCTGCACGTCATGATCCTGACTGCATGCCTCGTTCTTCCATGGAACCGTCTTCCCAGTTGGAGTTTCGTTTTCATCCCGGTAGTGGATTGTCTCGTTCTGGGCCTACTCCGCGAGGTCGGCGGTCCGGTGCTCAGCGTGGTGGGGCTTGTCATGGCTTTTCCTGTGATCTGGCTGTCTGTCAGCGTCAGCAAGGTGCGCGTTGCCTTCGCCATCCTGGCACCGCTTTGCGCCACCGTTGCTTCACCGTTCTTATTGGGGCACGAAGTTGAACGGCCAGAGTTGGTCCGCATGATTGTCTTCCCGGTCATCATGGCGGGTTTGGCCATCACCGGGCATGCTGTTGCCCGCGGGCTGATCAAACATGGCGAGCGTCTGGACCGTAAGGATCGAGAACTGGTGCGACTCCACGGCGCAACCAAAGATCACGCGCAGCTCCTGGACACAGTCCTTGAAACGGTCAACGTCGGTGTCTGGGCCATGGACACAAACGGTGCCGACATTCTTACGAACCGCCGCCTTCGGGCCGATCGTTCATGGGTTCACGAGTCGACGGACTCCGTAAACCCCTTCACGGTTATGGCTGGGCCGTCCGCCGAAGAGCGGAACAGTCCCGCCGATCTTGCCGTCCGAGGCGCCAGTTTCACCAACAGGCTCGTCCGGGTGGGCGATGGGGAGAAGCAGCGGACCTTTTCGGCCGCCGCACGGCCGCTGCTCGACGAATCGGGCCAATTGAAGGGTTCGATCATTGCTTTCACGGACGTCACAGCCCTGGTGAAGGCGCAAACAGCGCGTGACAAGTTCGTCGCCACTATCTCCCACGAACTTCGGACTCCGCTAACGTCCATCCTTGGTTACCTGGAAATATTCGCCAACCAGCCGAATCCTGCGTTCATGGGCATCATCGAACGGAACGCGGAACGCCTACTGACCCTCGTCAATGATTTGCTCCTTGTCGCCTCCGAAGACCTCGAACTGCGTCGCCGGCCGACCAACGTCTCCGAGCTGCTCCAGGAGTCGGTCAAGAACGCCAGGCCGGCCGCCGCCGCAAGGGGCATCACCATTGCTCTGCAAATCCATGGAGACGTCGCTGCAGATGTGGACCCCGGTCAATTCTCCAAGGCCATTGACCAGTTGCTGTCCAACGCGATCAAGTTCTCTCCCGAAGGCACACAAGTGGTCATTGGCCTCCGGGGAAAAAACGGCGAGGTAGAGCTATCCGTCCGCGATCACGGAATCGGCATGACCGAACAAGAACAAGACGAAGCCTTCACCAAGTTCTTCCGGGCCGATCAGGGAATGGAATCAGCAATACCGGGGGCAGGCCTGGGTTTACCACTCAGCAAAGCCATTGTTGAAGCCCACGGTGGAACCATCGGGTTGAACAGCCGGCCGGGTTCCGGCACGACTGTGACGGTCACTGTTCCTCGCTAGGTGCAGATCCAATATCAGGTGCAGATCGAGCCTGCCCGCCAGACCGCGGCAATCTCCTTCATCGATATCGTGACGATCGTCATAATTTCACTATCTAGCCACGATAGCCCAAGCCTCACATGAGCGCAAGAGGCTGGTTGGTATGCCAAGGTCACCAGTGATGGGGTGATGATCGCAGAAATAAGTGAACATTCCCCAGCCCTATTGACGCTTCTTTCAAGTTTGGTATACCGTCGGCGCTATTCGGCATCCACTTGACTGGATGCCTCGACGATGAGGGAAGACGAATGGCAGAAGTAGAAGTCGTTTCGAACCAGGCCGGAGCTGGCTGTGCCAACTGCGGAAGCGATGCGGGGCTCGAGGGCGAGACCCGCACAGTCAGGAACCAGCTGGCTCAAACAGGGCTGTTGGAGGACAAAGTGCAGCGCGGGTCTGCGCTGGCGAAGATGCGGGGATTCGGAGCTGACGGCTTCCGTGACCAAAGCCGTCCACTGGTTCTGGCCCCGAGTTGGCTCCTGGCGCATATCAATGACGAGATGGTTCTCCTGGCCGATCACGAGGTTGTGGTCAAGAACGGTCGAATTGAGGCAGTCAGGCCCCGCACGGGCAGCACCGACGAGCGCGTGGATATGCCGGGACAATTGCTCCTTCCGGGACTGATCTCCATGCACAGCCATGTAGCCGGAGGCGCAGCCACCCGTGGCTACGTTGAAGGCAACCTGACTCCCATGAGCAAAGGGGCGCCGCTGCGGCAGGGGCGCCAATTCCTCAAAGCCATGGTGCTCCTTGAAGACCTTCCGGACGAAGATCTGGACACTATGACCGCGTTGAACCTGGCTGAAATTCTTCGCGGTGGGTGTACTACCCAAGTGGAAATGTCCAAGGGCCTGCGCTCAATGCAGTCATACGTCCGGGTTGCCCGCGAGTTTGGCATCCGGGGCTACCCTTCAGGCGCTGTCCCGGGAATGAAGCGGATCCTGCCCATATGGAAGCGGGGTACGGACGATCAAGCGTTGTTCGATTCGGTGCCGGAAACCCTGGCCGAAATCCAGGAAAACCTGGACTACGCCCGCAGCATCAACGGCGTTGACGATGGTCGTATCCTTCCCATGATGGCGCCGGCAACCAACGCTGTGCACACACCGGAAACTTTTGCGGCAATGAAGTCGGCAGCACAAGAGCTGCACGGCCTGCACATTCACCTTCAGGCTGGATATGGCCGCGCGCCTCAGCCAGACAAGGTAGCCATGAACAGGCTGTGGGGCCAGGATGAAATACCGTGGCTGCACAGCATGGGCATCTTCGATGGTTCCGTTCGCGTCTTCGGGGCCCATCTGCTGGGTATCGACTTTGAGCGTGACCTCCCCCTTTTGGCGAACTCCAGCTTCACGTTTGCCAACTGCCCTTCCGGTACGGGAGCGGGAGTAACGCCGGCGCAATGGCCGTGGCCGGAAGTGCTGGGGGCGGGCGTCAATTCCGGCATCGGTTTGGACACCCACTCCAACGACTACATCGAGAACCTGAAAATGGCGGTCATCTACGGTCGCATCCGCGCCGATTTCCTGGGTGATTCCACTCCTGTGCCCATGGTCCGCCCATCAATCTGGACCGCCGTCGAGGCAGCCACGCTGGGCGGAGCGAGGGGACTTGGCCGTGAAGATCTGGGCCGCATCGCCGTGGGAGCGAAGGCAGACCTCACGAGCATCGACGTCAGTGGCATGTTCGTCGGCGTCGGAACCGTGCCGCGCGAACCCCTGAACCACCTCATGTACGCCAATGGCCTCTCTGTCAGGAATGTCATGACAGACGGACAGTGGCAGGTCCGCGACGGCGCCCTGACTATCGTTGACGAGGCCGCCTTGGTCCACAAAGCCGGCAAGGTCGTCCAGAGAATCTGGGACCAGATGGCAGCCGACGGAGTCTTTGTCGACGAGCCCCGCAGCGACCTCATACCCGCCGCTTCCCTCCGCTAACCCCTCCCCCGCACATCCCGCGGTTCACACCCGGGATATTCCGTGCTGCCCACTTTTGACCCTGTAGTTCCCTTCAAGACCAAGTAGTTCCCTTCAAATTATTAGGAGATAGATCAATGAAGAACTTTGCTCCCCAGGTATCTGAATACTGGAAGAAGGTCGCTGTAACGACAGTTCTCGTCGGCATAGTCGCAAGCACCGCCGCCTGTGGTGGCGCCGCACAGCCGGCTACGAAGGTGGAACCGGCAGCAAGCGGTAATGCCACCTTGAGTGATCTGCTCCCCGCAGACATCAAAGCAAAGGGTTCCATCACCGTCGGAACACAGCCCGACTTTGAACCCGCCAACTACACTCCGATCGGCGAAGACGGCGTCAAGGGATTCAACATTGACCTGATGGATGCGATGGCAGCCAAGCTGGGCCTTAAAGTCACCTACCAGAAGGTCCCTTTCGACCAGCTTCTGGTGGGCGTGCAGAACGGCAAGTTTGACGCCTCCATTGCTGGCATGACGGACCGGCCCGGCCGCCAGGAAAAAGTTGATTTCGTAGACTACCAAGTGGCAGGAACCGTCTTCATGGTGGCCAAGGGCAACCCAAAGAAGATCACCAGCGAAGTCAACGGCGGCTGCGGAATCAAGATCGGCGGGGTCAAGGGCAACGACGACGAACGCCTGGTCAAACTGATGGCCGAGGCCTGCACCGCCGAAGGCAAGCCTGCCCCGGAACTGGTGACCTTTCCTACCGGAAGCGATAAGAACCTGGCGCTAACCTCAGGGCGGGTGGACGCCATGTTCTGGCCCGACATGGCCGTATCCGTAGTACAGAGGGAGACCGCTGGAAAGCTGGAGTCCGTGCCGGTGAATTTCGAGCAAAAGGTCTTCCTGGGCATGATCTTCAACAAGCAGACCCCTCAATTGCGCGACGCCTTCCTCAAGGCAACCGAGGCCATCCATGCTGACGGCACGTATGACGAGATCCTGAAGAAATGGGATGTTGCTGTCATCGATCTGCCAAAGCCCGGAATCAACCTCGCCAAATGACCACTAATAATGAAGCGCTGACAAAAGTGCATTTGGCGACCGGTTCCCCACTAACAACTCCCCGACGCGGTTCGGACCAGCCCCAGGGAGTATCCGGAGAAAAGGCAAGAAGGCGAAAACCATACGGACAATGGGCCTCCGCAGCCCTGATCCTGGCAACCATCGGCGCATTCTGTTGGACGCAGGCCGGCAATGAAAGGCTCGATTGGGCCAGCGTGGGCCAGTTCATGTTCCATCCAGCCATACTCAAGGGCATAGCAGTCACGCTGGAACTCGCGGTTTTCAGCATGCTGATCTCGGTGGTTCTGGCCTTCGGCGTCGCCCTCATGTGCCAAAGCAGAAACCGCGTGGCGTCAGCCGTAGGCAAACTGTACGTCTGGTTCTTCAGGGGCGTACCCCTGCTGGTGCAGATCCTCATCTGGTTCAATCTCGCCGTGCTTTACCCCACCATCCTGGGGAGGGACACGAATGAATTGATCTCAGGATTCACCGCGGGCCTTTGTGCCCTGTCTCTGGCCGAATCCGGATATATGGCGGAGATTATTCGAGGCGGCATCATCTCGGTCAATAAAGGCCAAACTGAGGCGGGGCTGAGCATCGGCCTTACCCGGGGCCAAGCCCTTCGCCGGATCGTCCTGCCCCAAACCATCAGGGTCATCATTCCGCCCACGGGAAATCAATTCATCGGACTGCTGAAGGCAAGCTCGTTGGTCTCAGCGATCGGTGGCAGCGACCTGCTCACCCAAACCCAGTTGATCTATGGACAAAACTTCAAGATAGTTCCCCTGCTCATCGTCGCCACAGTTTGGTACCTGATCCTGGTAAGCCTCGCCAGCGTGGGCCAGTACTTCCTGGAGCGGAAGTTCAATCCGGAGGGAGCATCCTCCGGCCTCTCATTTCGGCAACTCTTCATAGGCCGTGCTGCCGTGCCGGAACAGCAATCGGCACTTATCCGGAAGGCAGGACAGCCATGATGGCAGTTCAAATGCAGGAACCCTTGATGGAAGCCCGGGATGTCAACAAATGGCTGGGACGTAACCACATTCTTCGCGGAGTGGACATGACGGTGGAGCCAGGCGAAATTGTCTGCGTCCTCGGTCCGTCAGGCTCTGGCAAGAGCACGCTGCTCAGGTGCATCAACGGACTTGAGGCAATCGAGTCCGGCACCATCAACGTTGATGGCGACCGCGTGGGATTCAAGACCCACAAGGGACAGCTGTACGAACACACCGAACAAGAAGCTGCACTGATGCGTCGGAGGATTGGGACGGTCTTTCAGCATTTCAATCTTTTCAATCACATGACGGCCCTGCAAAACGTCACGTATGGCCCCCGGAAAGTCCTCGGCCTCCCCAAAGCAGAGGCAATCAAACAAGGGCTGGATGCGCTGGACAAGGTTGGCTTGTCCTTGAAACGAGACTCCTATCCAGCGCAACTTTCCGGCGGGCAGCAGCAACGCGTAGCAATCGCCCGCGCGCTGGCCATGAAACCCCAACTGATGTTGTTCGACGAACCAACCAGCGCCCTGGACCCGGAATTGGTGGGCGACGTACTGGCGGTCATGAAGCGGGTGGCTGAGGAAGGGATGACGATGATCATCGTGACCCACGAAATCGGATTCGCCCGGGAAGTCGCGGACAGAGTCGTGTTCATGGATGAAGGCCGGATTGTCGAATCAGGACCGGCAGCACAGGTACTCGACCATCCATCCAACGATCGAACAGCCAATTTCCTTCGCCACGTCAAGTGAAAGCGTGGGGTCCGGCGATCGCCGGACCCCACGACACCAGAACAGGAACACGACCCTATGACAGACCGTGAAGCCCTGGACGATGTTCCAGTTTCAGCATCACGCACAGCCTTGGCTTATTTACACATCAGAGACCGGATTATCAGCGGGGACCTGACGCCCGGGACGTGGCTCAGGGAGCGGGAGCTATCCTCTGAGCTCAACGTTTCCCGTGTGCCGGTCCGGGAAGCCCTGCTGCAACTCGAGGCCGACGGCTACACCACCACAGGGCCACGGCACGGTGCCGTTGTTCGACAAATGACCATTCAGGACGTCAATGAAGTATTCGATATCAGGCTCAGCATTGAAGTCTCAGCAGCAAGCATTGCCGCCAGGCAGGTAGCCGATGGTGCCGCTCCCGATCAGCTGCTCACGGTCATGGCACATGCAGAATCGCTCATCGACAGCCAGGATGCCGATCTGAGGGCACGGACAAATATCGCCATTCACGACGAAATCTTCCGGCTGACGGGCAACGAGCTGCTGACCTCCGTCATAAGGCCGGTCGCCAACCGCATGCGCTGGCTTTTCGGAAATGTGGTGGAACAGGACGCCGCGGTGCTGTGCCAGGAACATCGGGCATTGTGCCAAGCGATATGCATGGGGCAAGCAGAACTGGCCTCGGCCTTGGCCGTCGCCCACATTGAGCACAGCAGGGCCCCTGCCATTGCCCAGCTCGAAGGAAGGCTCCCCTCCCGCCGTGCGCAAAATGCCAGACCCCCTGGCTCCTTCCACCCCCGGACACAGAGGCACCCATGACACTTGTTCTCACAGCATCCACACTCGAGTCCCTCGCCAGCATGACCGAAACCATTACCGCCGTCGAGCGCGGTTTTGGTGACATCGCCCGCGGCACTGCCCTTCAGCCCGGTCCGCTATCTCTGCACCTGCCGTCGTCGGAGGCGCGCTACCTACTCATGGCCGGGATGGCAGAAAGCCAAGGGCTGGCGGCAGTGAAGCTTCTTTCCGATATCCCCGCGAACCACCATGAAGGGCTGCCTACCCAGCGCTCCAGTATCCTGTTGGCCGATCGGCGGACAGGTGAAACACTCGCCCTTCTGGACGGGCGGGTGCCCACCCGAATTCGAACCGCAGCCGCGAGCGCCGTTGCCAGCCGGTTCCTTGCCCGCCCTGACAGTTCAACTCTGGGGCTGGTTGGTGCAGGAGCCTTGGCCATCGCCCACGTTGAAGCGTTGATGGCGGTTCTTCCCATCCGGAAGGTAGTGATGTGGTCCCGAAGCGCGTCTACACTCGCGGCGTTCAAGGCCAGGACCGCGCACCACCAGATCGAATTCGTGAGGGCGTCCAGTGTCCAGCACGTTGTGGAGGAAGCCGACGTGCTCTGTACCCTGACGCCGTCCGAGGAGCCTTTGGTTCGTGGCGAGTGGTTCCGTCCCGGACTGCATGTCAATGCTGTCGGCGCCCGGCCTCGCCCCACTCATCGGGAAATCGATTCGGAGGGGATGCGAAGGTCACGAGTGTTCGTGGACAGCATGCCAACTGCCATTGAGAAGTCGGGCGACCTCATGATGGCTGTGGCCGAAGGAGTCATAACGATAGACGACGTCGAGGGTGAACTCGGCGGGGTCATCGCCGGCGACGTGATGGGCCGCCAAAGCGAGGACGATATTACGCTCTTCAATTCGGTGGGAATCGGCATGCTTGACCTGGCCATCGGCCGGCTGCTGTACGACGCTGCGGTCCTTCATGGATTGGGAACCAGCATCGATATGTCCCGGTGATGAAAGCGCACACGTCAACCCCTCAGGGACGGTGTGTTGGATAATCAAGTATGGGCGCGGAGCTGCTGACAATTCCTGAATGCCCCCATGCTGCGGCCGCTCAGCAACTCTTCGAGCGGGCACTGAGGCTGGCCGGGGTTTCCGGCATGGTGCACTTAGTGGTGGACTCCGAGGAGGAAGCAGCCTCGCTCGGTTTCCACGGCTCCCCCACATTCCGGATCGACGGACAGGACCTCTTTCCGGTCCTCGGAGCCCCCGCGCTGAGCTGCCGGATCTATCCAACCATCGACGGCCCCCGAGGCCTGCCGCAGCTGGAATCGCTCCGAACGGCGATTCAGGAAAAGCTGAAGCATGTAGCTTAGGGCCGGGTCAGGAATGACTCGACTTTTCCAGGGTCCCTCTCGATCACCGGCTCCAGCACTTCATCAATTTTGGCGAGGATTTCCGTGGTGAGCTTAACCCCGGACGCCGTGGCATTGTCCACCAATTGCTCGGGCTTGGAGGCCCCAACGATCGCTGCCGAGACGTTGCTGTTCTGCAAAACCCAGGCCACGGCGAGGGCGGCCATGGACAGTCCTGCTTCCTTGGCAATGGGCTGCAATTCCTGGACCTTCTCCAGCACCTCCGGGCGCATGAACTTGTGCTCGTCTTTCAGAGCCCCGTCCTCCGTGGTGAAGCGCGAATCGGTGGGCGCCCCCTTGCCTGGAATGTACTTGCCTGTAAGGACGCCCTGTGCCAACGGGGACCAGCAGATCTGTCCCAGGCCGAGCTCCTCGCTGGTGGGTACGACTTCTTCCTCGATGACCCGCCACAGCATTGAGTACTGGGGTTGGTTCGATACGAGCCCGATACCAAGGTCTTTGGCGAGTGCGGCACCGGCCCGGATTTCGTCCGGAGTCCATTCGGAAACTCCGATGTAGAGTGCTTTGCCGGCCCGGACGATGTCCGCGAATGCCTGCATCGTCTCCTCAAGCGGCGTTTCGTAGTCGTAGCGGTGGGCTTGGTAAAGGTCAACGTAATCCGTACCGAGCCTGCGCAACGAGCCGTCTATTGACTCCATCATGTGTTTGCGCGAGAGCCCACGATCGTTCTTCCCCTCACCGGTTGGAAAATAGACCTTGGTGAAAATCTCCAAGCCTTCACGCCGGACCCCTTTGAGGGCTTCGCCCAAGGCCGATTCTGCACGGGTTCCCGCATAGGCATCGGCAGTATCGAACGTGGTGATCCCAAGATCCAGTGCTTGCCGTACGCAGGATGTTGCCGCCTCCTGGTCGATCTGTTCGCCATGGGTGACCCAGTTGCCGTAGGCCAGTTCGCTGACGTACATGCCGGAGGCGCCGAGCTTGCGATATTCCATGGGTTAAGTCCCTTTCAAAGGTGTGACTGTTGGCTGTGGGGTGTGACTCTTAGTCAGGTGATGTGACAGTGCGCCTGCCCCGCAAGGGAAATGGCGGCGCTGTAGTGCCGCGAACAATCAGTTGGGCGGACAGCACCAAATCCGGCTCCGCACCGGCGTCGTGCCCTATCAAAGCCAGCAACCGACGCGCGGCTTCGGACCCCTGCAGGGCGACCGAGTGGTCCATGGTGGTCAGGTCGAGAATCCCGGAGAGTTCATGGTTATCGAAGCCAATGACCGACATCTGGCCCGGAACATCGATTCCTGTCGCCTTGAGAGTGTGCAGCACGCCGAAAGCCATTTCGTCGGACGCTACGAAGACTGCGGTAGGGGCTACTTCCGCACACAACAAACGGGCCATCGCCCTCGATCCGCCGGCCGTTGAATTTTCCTCGTGGACCTCAAGGTCCTGGCCGGACTCCAGCCCGGCCTCGGCCAGGGCCTCGCGGTAGCCCTTCAAACGGTTTGCCGGCGGGACGCCACCCAACGTGCTGTCTGCAGCCTCGCGAATTCCGATGAAGGCGATGCGCTCGTGCCCCAAATTGATGAGGTGCCGGGCTGCTGCCCGCCCCGCCGCGTGGTCGTCCACCCGAACACCAGACCTGCCAGGAGTTCCCGAGCCCAAAAACGCGAGCGGCAAGTTCTGGGCTTCAAGGGTGGCCAGTTCCGCCGAAGTTGGCTGCAACGCAAAGATCAACACGCCATCAGCTCGCCCGGCAAGGCTTGACCCCGCGAAGAAACGCTCCCGCGCGGCAGTATCGGCAAGTTCGTACAACAGGACATCAAAGCCTGCCTGGCGAAGCACCCGCCCCGCCGAAGCCAGCACCTGCCCAAAGAACCATTTGGAGAGGTTGGGGGTGACAATCGCGATGGCTCCCGTCCGGCCAGTCGCCAAACGGGAACCAGCAAGCGAGGGAACATAACCTAATTCCCTCGCGATACTTTGCACGCGCTTGCGCGTCTCTTGCGAAACACCCGGCATATCCCGCAAGGCACGCGAAACCGTTGATACCGAGACCTTCGCACGTTCCGCAACCGCATCCACTGTTGACGACATGGGAATGACGGTAGCGGCAACGCCGGATTAACGCAAGCGCTTGCGGAGAAGATCAAACGGGGATGGGCCCTGAGTCAATTGGGCCCACCCTGAACGGTCTAAGGAGATGTGCTTGGCGACGATGAGGAAGTAACGCTGCCCTCCGAGGTGCTCATGGTTGGTGTCGGTGTCAACGATTTGGACGACGGCGAGCTGCTCATGCTGCTGGGCGAGCTGGTCATGCTTCCGGAAGAACTGCTCATCATTTCACCGGGAGTTTCGCTACCGCCCTCGGCTTTCGCAAGCACCTTGTTGATCAGGTCTTCGAGTTCCTTCTGGTCAGGATCGCCCAGGCTTGGCCCACTCTTAGTGGCCACCACCAGCAACCTCCCGTCGGCCGCGGAAACCTGCATCAGCTTCTTCTGGCTTTCGTCGGAACGGGTGCTGATTGTTCCGAACGTTTCCTTTGCCTTCGTCTTGGCGTCCAATTCCTCACTGGAGACTTCATAAGTCTGGCCAACAGCTTTCACAGTGAACTTTGCGCACTTGTCCATGTTTCCGCTGATGTCCTTGAGAACCTTTTCCGCGTCAGGACCTTCGCTGCCGGATTGCGCGGACAGGGACCTGGGCTGATCACTGTCAGACAGGGCCACGGCAACATCTCCGTGTTCAACCTTGTCTACCAGCCCAGCCGTGGCGATGTCCTTGCAATCCTCGGGATCCACACTGGCCGTATTCAAAAGCAGATCGGCGATCTTGCCACCTTGGTCTACCTGCTCCTTGGAATAGAGCTTGAGTTCGTTGCCATCTCCATCCCTCATGCCGGAGATGAGCTCTCGCAATTCATCCTCGCTGTAGACCTTCTCCTGGGCCGGCGCCGAGGCCGAGGTTGGCGCTGACGACGTGGTGGTAGATGAAGGACTTGCTGCACTGCCCCCACCCCCACTGCACCCCGCCAAAGCCACTGCCGCAACTGCCAATACTCCAAGCGCTGGAACTCTTCGCATGAGATACTGCTTTCCGAGCCGTTCGAAGCGGGTTTTCTAAAGCTGTCCGCCCGGACCGCTGTCCTCCACCTCACCGCGCCAAGCACCTGTTTCTGTTCCCCGGGACTCAATAAAGTCCTTAAATTTCCGCAGATCGGCTTTAACCTGCATCTCGTCGATCTTCAAGGCCGCACCTGCCTTCTCGGTAAAGGTTTCCGGTGCCCACTCGAAATGGACGTTGACTTTGGTGTGGTTATCATCCATCCGGGTGAACCGCACGACGCCGGCATGGGAGTTCCCGTCGGTACTGCGCCAGGCGATTCGGTCATCTGGCTCCTGATCGACGATTTCGGTATCGAATTCGCGCTCAACGCCAGCGATTTTGGTGACCCAATGGTTGGTGGTGTCAGTCAGTTGAGTCACGGACTCTACACCGGACATGAATTGGGGAAAGGACTCAAACTGGGTCCACTGGTTGTAGGCCGTGCGTACCGGGACGGCGACATCGATGGTTTCTTCGACGGTTTCCATTTTTCCTCCTATTGTTGGAGCTGCCCGCAAACATCGGACAGCGGTAGGCCTCCGAGGCGCGCTGGAGTACGCGTCGGTTCAGAATGGTTGTGATCTCCGGAAAGTGGAGCGCCTGAGGATAGTCCGATCGACTTCGTCCCGGCGATGGAAAACCGCCCGGGAGGTAGGGATCAGAGATGATCGACATCGACTGTTTCCTCAAGAAAGGGAGGCTGCTGCCCACCTCTGGACCATGCTCCCGCTTTTAGGCTAGACCTCGATATGTTGTGGGGCAAGGATCCGATGAGGCCCGCAGCGAGGAGGCAGTTCCGAGGGATGAAAGAGGCCTGTCCCGATGTTGAGAACTTTATAAATCCATTCAAAGTTCCTTTTGAAGGATGTGATCGAAATGGTTAAGATCGCGGTTGTTGTGGGCAGCACCCGTCCCGGGCGGCGAAGCATGCAGGTGGCCGATTGGGTGATTGAACGGGCGGTGGCCAAAGGCGGCGCCGAGTACAAACTGCTTGATTTGGCCGATTACAAGCTGCCGTTGTTGGATGAGCCAATGCCTCCATCCATGGGGAATTATCAACACGAGCACACCAAGACGTGGGCACGCGCAGTAGCGGAATTCGATGGCTACATCTTTGTCACGGCCGAATACAACCACTCCGTTCCCGGGGCATTGAAGAACGCACTCGATTTCATCTACGCCGAATGGAACAATAAGGCCGCTGGCTTTGTCTCCTACGGAAGTGCCGGTGGGGTGCGCGCGGTTGAAAACCTTCGTCTGATATCCGGCGAACTCCAAATGGCCGACGTCCGGGCACAAGTGGCACTGCCCTTCGCTACGGACTTTGAAGCTTTCACGACGTTCACCCCGAGTGCAACGGCGGAAGAAGACCTGGATGTCCTCATTGAGCAAGTCCTTGCGTGGTCGACGGCCCTAAAAACCATCCGGAGCTAGCACGTCCGCTTAGGAGGAGCAGTACCAGCTGCGGCCTGTAGCTCCCCCAGACCCGGGTGGGAACCTTCGCTGTCTTGCCTTGCGTCTTGGGCGGGAGCTTAATGGTGCTCGGGGCGCCGCCCGACGCTCCTGTCTTCGGAGGAGAATACTATGAGCCTGACGACTAAATCACTCGCAATTATTGGCATTGCGTTCGCGGGAACTTTAGGACTCGCGCCGGCTGCGTCAGCAACGATCCACCCCATAGTCGAATCGTTTGATTGTGCCAGCCAAACCGCTTTTGAGAACCATCCACTGGGAGACGTTGCTGAGGTTCCGGGCGTGACCCCAGGATATGGCCATCACTCCACCAACAGTGATCTTGCATCCCTGTCAGCCACGACGAACGGATTCACCGAGACGAGCCCAGCTTGGTCTGACTTCAAGCTCAACGGCACGTGCGGGCAGGTAGGTCAATAACAGAGGAAGAATGCGACCCCTGCTGGGAGGGGTCGTGCCGCAAGCCCGGTATGCGGAAACGGCGTGCCCCTGAAACCCTTTGAAATTCAAATATCGTGCACCGAACTAAGTGCCGCAGAACGTCCGGTATGGCCCGAAGCTGTCGGGAGCGGGCGCGGCGTAATATTCCAGGCCCGGGCGTTCGCTGAATGGGGCC
Source organism: Arthrobacter sp. 1088 (assembly GCF_031455315.1). Taxonomy (NCBI): domain Bacteria; kingdom Bacillati; phylum Actinomycetota; class Actinomycetes; order Micrococcales; family Micrococcaceae; genus Arthrobacter; species Arthrobacter sp. 1088. Next base: position 227,283 of record NZ_JAVDSM010000001.1, on the reverse strand, counting down.
TCAACTGCCTCAAGCAAGCGTTCAACTGGCCCGGTATCCCCTTCCGTGGCGGCCGAAAGGGCTTCTTCGACCAAGTGGTTGCGGGGGATGTAGACCGGGTTGATGCGGTCCATGGCATCGGCATCCGGAGACACAGCCCGCCAGCGTTCCAGCCAGGCATCGAACGCCGCCAGGTCAAGGATCATGCCCCGGGAAGGTTCAACGTCCCCGCGGGCGGCCTTGCCAAGGCTGCGGAAAAACGAGGTGTAATCCGCACGTGACTCTTGAACCAACTCAAGCAGGTCATCCACCAAAGGTGAGGCAACGCCGTCGTCAATTCCCTGAGGTAGCCCAAGCTTGGCCTTCATGCCGTCGAACCAGGTAGCACTGTACTGCTGGCGGAATCCGTTAAGTGCCTCGACGGCAAGGGCCACCGCCTGCTCGTCATCCTCATGAATAAGGGGAGCGAGTGATTCGGCGAAACGGGCGAGGTTCCACTCGGCAACCAGCGGCTGGTTGCGATAGGCATAGCGTCCGGTTTCATCGATGGAGCTGTAGACCGCTCCCGGATCGAAGCCTTCCATGAAGGCGCACGGACCGTAATCGATGGTTTCGCCGGACACGGTCATGTTGTCGGTATTCATGACACCATGCACGAAGCCGACGAGCATCCACTGGGCCACCAGTTTCGCTTGGACCGCAATCACGCCTTTGAGGAGCCCGAGATAGCGGTTGGCTTCCCCCGCCGCCGACGGGTGGTGGCGTTCGATCGCGTGGTCGGCAAGGCGGCGCAGCAGATCCATATCGTTGGTTGCCCTGGCGTATTGGAAACTGCCCACTCGCAGGTGACTGCTGGCAACACGGGTCAGAACTGCGCCCGGCAGGAGGGTCTCACGCTGAACCGGACGGCCCGTCGCGACTACCGCCAGGGACCTCGTGGTGGGAATGTTCAAAGCATGCATCGCCTCGCTCACGATGTATTCGCGAAGCATGGGACCCACCACCGCCTGGCCGTCACCGTTGCGGGCAAAGGGCGTCCGCCCCGAGCCCTTAAGGTGGACGTCGCGGAGCTTCCCGTCAGTGCCAGCGATCTCCCCCAGCAAAAGGGCCCGGCCATCCCCCAAACGGGGCGAGTACCAACCGAACTGGTGGCCTGAGTACGCCTGGGCCACCGGGGTTGCCTCTTCCGGGAGGGCATTACCTATCAGCAGCCGTAGGCCCTCCGGGCTGCGAAGGAAACCAGGATCAAGACCGAGCTCGACGGCGAGGGGCTCGTTGAGTGCCAAAAGCTGCGGATCAGGCGCTTCTTCCGCCCGCCACGGAATAGCCATCTCCGGGAAGTCCCGGGCGAAATGGCCCTCAAGGGCGATGGTGGAATGCGCAAGTTCGCTCATCATTCAAGGATAGCGATGCGGGAAGGGACCACCGTAGCGCAAGCTTCGGCGAGCGGTTCAGGGCCTAAATCATTCCACCGCGCGCGCCGATGATCAGTTCCAGGGACCGGAGCACAGCGAACGGCACAACGCCGCTGGTTCGCGGGTTTTGCGGCGATACTTTGTTGCAGATTTCAAAACGGTAATTCCCGCTGCCTCCGGAAGCCTCGATCAAGTGCGTCGTCAGCTCGGCCGCCGGGTCGGCCCTCACCGACACAGCCACAGCGTCCCAGTCATCTACTGCAAGGGCGACGGCGGCTGCCACGTTAAGCGACTTGGGGAACAATTGCGTGGCCTGGGCTGCGGGACCGGAAAAGATCTCGATGGGACCGGACGTGTTCCGAATGCGATCGGCCTCCACCTCGTCCATCCACGGCTGAATCAGGGAACCCGGGAGCTTGGTTGTGGTTATCCTGACGGCGTCATAGCCTGTTGCGCGGGCGCCCGACGCCAACAGGTCCAGGCCACCAATGGAGCCCGGGGTCAAGAAAAGCCTGCCGGGCCCTGCAGCCGACAACCTCGCTGAGAGGTGTGGGTCCGCAAGCGCCCCCAATGAGGTAGCGAGCAGGTCTACGCCCGCAGAAAGCACCGCCTCGCCATGGTCTATCAAGACCTCCTGCCCTGCGCATTCAACCAGCAGGTCACAGCGCTCCAACGCTTCGTCAATCTCAAGCCGGGGAGCCGGCGCGTTGTCTATGGCGCTGCGGGAAATGATTCCTTCAAGGGTGGCCCCTTTGACTTTTCCAGCGGCAATGTCAGCAGCAACACGGGCCCCAATGGCTCCATGTCCGATTATTCCGATCCTGCGGGCTCCTGGCTTCATTCGATTCCTTGCTTGATGGAGTGGATGGACGAACCGGCGCCGTGATCGTCTAGACGTTCAGGGTGAGTTCGTCCGCGGAGGAAGCCTTCGGGTCATAGGCGACGATGGAGGCTTCAGCTTTTTTCAGTAGCAGCGCCAATTGGTCGATCTCCTTGGCGGTCAGGCCGGCGAGCATATTGCGCTGCGTTTCCAGATGCTTTGAAATGACCTCGTCAATGAGCTTTTTGCCGTGGTCCGTCATCTGGGCGTAGACAACGCGACGATCCTCCTTCGACCGAACCCGCTCAATGAGGTTTTGTTCCTCCATGCGGTCCAGCCGGAAGGTGATGCCACCTGTGGTCAGCATGGATGAACTTGCCAGTTCACCGGCCGTCTTCCGATGCGGCGGGCCGGATCGGCGCAGGTTCGCCAAAACATCAAAGGATGCCAACGTGAGCCCGTACTCCTCATAGTTCACATCCTGAACAGCCCGCTGCCGTGCCACCAGGCTCTGCAGGCGGCCAAAGACGCCGATGGTCCTGGGATCAAGATCGGGGCGCTCGCGGTGCCAGTCCTCAATAATGGCGTCCACGGCGTCCATGTCAGTGTTCCGCGATTCGGTGGTCATGGGCAGTCTCTCCTTCGTCCGGTCTAAGTATCTTAACACTGAGCTTCCCAATACGTGCGGCAATTTTCGCACACTTTCCACCGACATCTTGCAGTGTGATCCATTATATCTTAGTCTTGAGATAGTTAGAGTCGAGGGAGATTCACTCCGCGTCTGGCTCTTGCGAAATCTGGCAATAACCATCCGAGAGAGGTCCATCATGAGCGACGTTATCGACAGCAAGTTACCGGAACTTGAGGAGCTGATTGATTCGGCTATCGCCTCGCGTGAGAGCCGGGTTGTTGACTTCAATACCCTGAAATTCCAGACCAAAATGGGTGAGAAATTCCGACGCGGACAGGTCCGCTACATCGGTTCCGGAGCAACCGGAGACCACTCTGACGACAACAACATCCTGCAGGCGGAACACTTCACCTTTTCCAACATGGTGCTGCCCGCCGGATGTGTAGGTCCCGAGCACACGCACCCGGACGTCGAAGAGGTGTTCTTTGTCCTCGAAGGACAGGTGGAGTTCAGCGTTCACGACGTCGAAGACGGCAACAAAAAGGCAAGCCGCGTGCTGGGCTACCGCGATCTGATCCGGGTGCCGGCAGGCGTTCCCCGGAGCTTGCGCACCGTCAGCGATGAAGACGCGATTATCTGCGTGATCATCGGCGCCAAGAAGCCGGAGATCCCCTTCTATCCCCCTACCTCGGAGATGTATGGCGTGACCCGCTAGATCTTCACGAACCCGGGTACCGGCCAACGCGGCCGGTACCCGGGTTCTGTTTTGCTGGATTGCTTGGGATGGGAAGAACTCCATCAAGGCAACCAGAAAGAGCCTGCAGCTCGAAGATTTTCGAGCTGCAGGCTCTTTGCTGTATCCATCCAATGGCCGGTGGAATCACCAACCTGAAGGACGGGCTAGGCGAGTCCCTCTGAGAGAATGGCCGCCTGCTTCTGGGCATCGGCATCATGGACCCGACGGATCCTGGCTACCCCAAGATCGTGCTGGTACAAGTGCTCGTCCTTATCGGCATCCGCAGCCAGCGCCTCCAACAGTTCCCGGTCCTGCTCCAAGACCACCCAGTGCTTTGCTTCAAGGGTTGTCTTATACATGAATCGCCAGACGTCCCGTTCCCAATCGGAAACGGTCCGGGTACGCCAATGGAAGACGGCGGAGGTCTGGGCATCGATGGGAGTGGACATCCCTACGATCCCGAAAGAACCCCCGGGGCCTGCCGAATCGGCGTACGGGATCTCCAGGTCCACGTAATCCATGGATTCACGGCAGTACTCCACCCAGTCAAAGTTCTTGCCTCGCTGGTCAGTCTTCTCGAAGAAGAATCCCCGATCGGTCTCGCGGATGCGGAAGCGGGCACTCGTATCACCGCCAAACATCGAATGCGAGTCACGGTGGAGGAACGCACCGTGCATTGGGTCCAACACGTTGTCCATGTAGAAACGCCACGGACTATTCCATTCCGCGTAGTTGGAGAACCAGGAAACCTCGGGGTTGTCCAGGCGGTCGGGCAGCTTGAACTCCGTCACCTCCGAGTCCTCGGTCAAGGGCATGAAGGCAAAGATCATGTCAGCGCCTTCCTCCACAGCCAACGACGCCGTCACTGTTTTGCCCTCAAGCGCGCAGCCCGGCATGCCTGGGACCGAAACCACCGTGCCGTGTCCGTCCACCTGAACGCCGTGATACTTGCAAGCCACCCGGTCCCCCAAGTGTTGGCCGACGGACAAAGGGGCGCTGCGGTGGGGACAGCGATCCTCCAGCATCCGGATTTGCCCCCTGGCGTCACGGAACAGCAGCCAATCCACGCCCAGCCGCCGGACTTTAACCATGTCGCCTGGACCCACGAATCGCGACGGGTAAATGGGATACCAGCGATCCCTCAATCCCGTTGCAGCCAGCTCTGCGGCGTCGAGTTGGCGGCGCGTGCCGACAACAGTTTTGATCTTGGCCCTGCCGGCCCTGGCTCCGGCTGCTGCGGTGGCAGTTGCAGTTGCAGTTGTCATGTCCTAATCTCCCAGTCGTCGCATTTCGGAACGGAATCGGGTTTCATCCCAGGGTTCACCGTCCGGGGCGTTGAGGCCCAGATTGTTCAGGCCCGCGACGATTGCCGGCAGTTCATGGCTGCCACTGGCAAAAATCTCGGACAGGGCCCCGGCCAGCTTCAGTTCATAAGGATTGGGCGGACCCAAGCGGGACTGGTTGGCTTCAAGATATTGTTCAGGCACTGTGTTCCTCCTGTGTTTCGGTGACAGTGTGCAGACCTTCAGCGATATTCATGAATGACCTGCTCCACTCGTTAAATGAGTGGGATCGGCTTTGATGTGCTGGAACGGCGGTGTTGTCGATGATGACGAAAACCCCGTTACTGATGCCGCCGGCGATGCTTTGCGGTACGGAGATATCGGTATCGATGTCAGGCGCGGCGGCGATGACCAACAACGGCGCCCGCACCCGCCGGAGCGTGGCCACAAATCCGTCGACAGACATGTCCACCAGCGGGTCACCGAGGATGAGGCTCTTGACCTGTTCCGGGTGCAGCGCGGCTAGGGTTATGGCCCCATATGCGGCTGTTCCGGTGGCCAGAATGTGCGCAGGACCTTCCGTTGACTCGTGAAGCGCGGACGAGGCGGCTTCAACCCACTCATCCATCTGTCCAGGCGGTCCCGTAACGTCCAAGCTAAAGCCGATTCGGGGTTCCCAGGCACGGGCGCCCAAAGCGTCAAGCTGATGGGCAAACCATTCGCCTGCTCCCCCCCGACCGTGCAAGCACATAACGTCATGCTGTGGCATGACATCGTGGGGTTCCATCGTGTCGCTTGGCGCATGGCCGGGGCGCGGATCTACTTCCGTACTTGATTTCATGTGCTCCCCTTCTCCTCTACTGATGTGGGGTTGGTATGTGCACCGGCGGCACGAATGCGCCCGGGACGGGGTCCAAGGCGGTGACGTCGATCTCGATTACCGCTGGCCCCCGCACCGCGAGCGCTTCGACCAAGGCCGCGTCAAAGGACCCCGGGCCGCGCACCTGCCAGAATGGCAGGTTCAGTGACTGCGCGAGCAAAGCAAAGTCCGGTGTGTGCAGGTTGACTCCTGCCTCCGCGAAGCCGTTGGCTTTCTGCATATTGCGCAGCACCCCATAGCCGCCGTCGTTGAAGACCAACACCACGCACCAGACCCCTGAACCGGCAAGGGAGGCGAGTTCACCCAGATGAACGGCAAGGCCGCCGTCGCCGGCAATAACTACCGTGGGAACATCCGGGCGGGCGCAGGCTGCTCCAATGCCCATGGCCAAACCTTGGCCGATTCCGCCTCCTAGCGGAAAGATATTGGTCTCGCGGGAGTACATTTCCAGCAGGCGGTTGCCCCACTGGCTGGAGGGTATGGTCACATCACGTGCAATAACGGATTTACGGTCCAGGCGTTCCCTGAGGCTGTGGCAGATTTCCGCATAGCCACCGATGTACTCAGTCAGCTCGGCCCGTACCTCAAGGCGGACGTCGTTCACCTGTTGCGACCAGCCGGGATCCACGGAATGGCTACCCAGCTGGGTGACCATCGCCTCCAGTATTGCGCGGGAGTCGCCCACCAGACCCACCGTGGCCGGATACACCCGGCCCACGGCTTCAGGGTTGAGATCCAGCTGGATGTGGGTGCCGGGCAGTTTGAGTGAATAGTGCTTCGTCTCGTTGGAACGGAAGTGCGTGCCAACACTCAACAGCAGATCAGATTGTTCGATCAGCCGGACTGCGGCGGGAGTGGTGGCGAAGTTCCCGATGACAAGATGGTTGTCTTCCGGAACCACGCCCCGGCCGGAGTTGCTGGTTAGCAATCCCGCGCCGAGACGGTGCAGCAGAGCTGCAAGTTCCTTTTCCGCGCCGGCCGCTCCTCCCCCGGCCCAGATCAGTGGTCGCTTGGCACCGGCCAGGAGCCGAACGGCTTCGGCGACAGCATCGGCGTCGTAATCGGGTAAAGGCTTCACCTGGGCATCAACCGGGCGCTGATCCTCCGGGTGGGCAAGGTACTGCAGATCAGTAGGCCACTCGATGCTGGCCGGTGTGTGAGGAGAGGAGAGCAGGTGTGCGATTGCCTCCTCCAAATCCGCCTCGGCATCCTTGCCGTTAAAAATGGTGCGGGCATAGCCGGAGACCGCGTGGAGCATCTGCAATTGGCGTGGGACCTCATGGATCACGCCACGGTTGCTGCCCATGAATTCGCTGTCGATCTGGCCGGTAATGTGCAGCACACGGCTTCCGGCGGTGAGCGCCTCCACCATGGAACCTGCGGCGTTGCCGGCTCCTGTGCCGGTGCTGGTGAGGGCAATGCCGATTTTGCCCGAGGCACGGGCATAAGCGTCAGCAGCGTTGACTGCAGCGGCCTCGTGGCGGACGGCAACAAAGTTCAGCTCCCTGTCCACGGCCTCGACGAGGGGAAGATTGTGGATGCTGATCACGCCGAAAGCCGTATCGATGCCATGACGGCGCATCACACGGACCAGGACGTCACCGCCCGTTGGCCCCCTTGGGACCGTTGATTCTTGTGTCACTGACATATTTGGATCTCTTTCCTGATGAGGTTCCGCTGGCTAGACATAGCGCCCAACGCCACCGCCGACGTCGATCGTTGCTCCTGTGGTGTATCCGCTGAGGGGCGAAAGCAGGGAGACAATATGGAAAGCCACCTCCTCAGCCGTGCCGAAACGGCCCAGCTTGATGCCGCGGTTACCGGCGATTTGGGCACTCCACGCCTCGTAGTCGAGTTCAGAGCCGGCTTCCTCGAAGCGACGCCGCCACTGCCCGGTGTCCACCAGACCGAGCAGGACCGAATTCACCCGCGTTCCCTCTGCGGCCAGATCTTCGGCAAGGGAATGCGTGAGGTTAAGCAGTGCGGCGCGGGCAGCAGAGGTGGCAGCCAGGCGTAACTCGGGCTGCCGGGCGAGGATCGCATTGACGTTGACCACCGAGCCGTGCGGTGATGCATTCAAGGCAGATCTGGCGGAACGTACCATGTTCAAAACGCCGAAAATCTTCAGACTGAACTCATCACGCAGCTGCTGGTCCGTGGTTTCCTGGAGCGTTGCCATCAAGGATCGGCCAGCGTTACAGACCAGTCCATCAACGGCACCAAACCGATCCAAAGTGCCCGCGATAAACCTGTTCGTGGCATCTTGGTCGGTGACATCGCACGAAGCAAGGTAGATCGAGTCCTTGTCCGCCCACGAAAACTCCTCGAATGCTGCGGCCAAGCGGCCTGCATCGCGCGCACAGGCAGCAACCTGCGCACCTTCGCTCAGCAAATAGCGGGCAGTGGCAAGGCCGACGCCGGAGCTCGCCCCGGTGACAACCACCGTGCGGTCCTTCAGTTGCAGGTCCATGTTGTGGGACTCCTTGTTAGTGGTTTTCCGCTGCGGGCGGTTCAGTAATGCAGGACTTCAGTGGCCAATGACTTCAATGGCCCATCACGAAGCCGCCGTCCACCACGATGGTCTGGCCGGTGATGAAGCCTGCGGCTTCGGACAGCAGGAACTGGACGACGCCGGACACGTCCTTGGGCTCTTGGTCCCTGGGCAGGACGCGGTTCTCTTCGTAGAGCCGGTAGCGCGAGGCCGGCACTGACTCGGTGGCTTCCACCCGGGTCAGCCCTGGTGCGACGGCATTGACGCGGACTCCGGCTGGTCCCGCGTCGCGGGCCATTGTCCGGGTCATCGCCAGGACAGCCCCCTTTGATCCGACGTAGTGGACCAGCCGTGGGGAGCCGTAAAGCGCTGCGTCCGATGCGATGTTAACAATGGAGCCTGCCTGGCTTTGTGCCAGCTGCGGGTAAAGGTGTTTGCTGACCAGCCAGGTCCCGTAGGCGTTGACGGTCATCACCCTTTGGAAGAAATCTTCGTCCAGTTCCCAAAAGGTGTCCCCACCTACGCCGTCGGCCAATGCCGCATTGTTGACCAGTGCATCCGCACCGCCCAGCTGCTGGACTGCAGCGGCCAGGTCCGCCACCGAGGATTTGTCAGCGATGTCGGTGATGACCGCCGTCGCGTCAAAGCCCCGTCCGCGAAGTGTGGCGGCCGCCTGCTCGGCGAGGTCTGTGTTCTTCTCGGCAATGACTATTCGGTCTCCACTGCTTGCCAATCGTTCGGCAATGTCGAACCCGAGCCCACGCCCGGAGCCGGTAACTACCACGAGGCGCGTCATTGGATGCCCTCCCAGAAAGCGAGGATGGCAGCGGACATCTCCTCCGGTTTTTCCTGCACTGCGGCGTGCCCTGCACCGGCAATGATGCGCAGTGCAGCACCGGGGATGTTCTCTGCCAGGACCTTGGATTCCGCCACGCCAGTGATCACATCGTCCTGGCCTACCAAGACCAGCGCCGGGATCCGCAGCCGGGGCAGCAGGTCCGTGGTGTCGCACTGCGCCATCATGGCGGCGGCCGACGCAAAGCCGGACATGCGGACGGCAGCCATGTCCGCCCGAACAGCTTCGGCCACCCATGCCGGGGCGGATGGGGAGACCAGCTTTGCCGATCGTCGGGCCGCAAGAATTTCAGGACCGACGGCGGCCAGTTCCGGGACGCGGGCAAGCATGCGCTCCGCGGCTGTTCGTGTAATTCCCGAACCCCGGGTGCTGTCCGCCAGCACAATGGACCGCACTGCCTCCGGAGCTTGGGCCGCTATCCGGGTGGCAATAACGCCACCCCATGACGTGCCAATCAGGTGGGCGGGGCCCAGATTCAAGGTGGCCAGGATGTCCAGAACCAAATCAGGATGATCCAAGCCTTTCGGTGGCGCTGCCGATTCGCCGTAGCCGGGAGCATCCCAGCAAAACGTCTGGTATCCATGAGCGCTCAGCAACTGGGCCAGGGCCCCACAGGAGGACGCGGCTCCCCCGATGCCGTGCATGAGGAAGACCGGGATCCCTTCCCCGCGGATAACAAGGGAGACCCCGTGGACAAATTTCCGGCGTTCGGCAACGGTGTCCATCGGCGCCGTTTCGGCGGCTGCCGGCAAGGAGCTGCTACGCATGGGCTTTTTCTGCGGCAGGAGCTTCCACCGTTGAGAAGTAATCCTCGCGTCCAGGGACTACAAGCGACCTGTACCCGCTGTCCGGAACGCCGGCCATGGCGCTTCGGACCGCTGAAGTGGGCGGACCTGCGGTTCCCCATTGGTCGGAGAGTTCCGGCGTCCGCTCCCACGTGCGGCACAGCCAACTGTCCTCATCCACCTGGGCAACTTCGGAGGTGTATTCGCAAACCAGGCCAGAGGGGTCCGTGAAATACGAAAAGGTATTGTCGCCGGGACCGTGCCGGCCCGGCCCCCACTGAGGCGCGATGTTGTGTCGCTTCAGGTTGCCGATGCCGCGCATGAAGTGATCAATGCTCTGCATCTCGTAAGCCACATGATTGACCGAGGTCCAGGGAGCCTGGTTGAACGCGATGGCATGGTGCTCGCTGTTGCACCGCAGGAAGGCCATCTGGTGCTCGGACCAGTCTGAAATCCGCATCCCCAGCACCTGCGTATAGAAAGCCGTGGCACGATCAATATCCACGGTATTGAGCACCACATGGGCGATCTTGCGTGGCAGGGCCCGCCGACCAGCCGGCTCCTGGCTGACTACGGCGTGGACATTAGCGGAAAGTTCCACCAGCCTGCCTTCAGGGTCAACCAGCTGAAGACCGTAGCCGCCGGCAGCATCATCCAAAGGACCGGGCTCACGGAACAGGGGAATCCCCAGGGCGGTGAGCTTAGTGGCTGCACGGTCAACGTCCTGCGGCGTGGACAGGGCGAAGGAGACCCCGCCCAGGGCGTTCTGCTCGCCCTTTTCCAGCCTCAGGATGTGATGTTCGGAACCCGTTCCGCGGAGCCAAAATTTGTCGGTGTCCTCCTCCACAGTGGAGAGGCCCCAGACTTCATGGTAGAAGTCCTTCGCTGGCCGGGTATCGGGCACTTTCAGGGACACGGAACGCAGCGACCGCAGATTGCAGACAGGCTCTGCTGAGAAATAGTTCATGGGAAATCAACCTTCAGTCGAGTGATGTTCGTACTAGAGATCCAAAATCAGTTCCCGGGACCGGCAACGTGAGACGCAAACAAACATTGATTTGTTCTCTGCGCGCTCGGCCGGTGAGAGGAGGAAATCACGGTGCTCAACGTCCCCCTCGATGACTCCGGTTTCACAGGTTCCGCAAATGCCTTCCGCACATGAACTGGGAACGTTGATGCCGGCGTCGTTCAGTGCCTCCAGAACTGAAACATCGGGCCCCACGGCAATCCGCTGGCCAGTGCTTTGGCAGATGACGTCGAAACTTGTCGCGTCGAGTTCCGGTCCGGGCACGATGTCCGGTGCCTTGAACCGCTCAATCCTCAATTTCGAGTCGTCTGCCATGGCTCCTGCGACAGCCTGCATCAATGATTCAGGGCCGCAGGCATACACCAGGGCTTCAGGCGGGAGCGAACCGACTGCCTGTGAAAGATCCGCGTAGTTGCCGTTGTCTTCGTCGGCAGCGTGAATACTGATCCGATGCCGGGGCAGGCCTGAAATCTCTGACAGGAAGGCCATGGTGGAACGTGACCGGCCGGTATATAGCAGTGACCAGTCAGCTCCGACCGATTCCAACCGCCGAACCATGGAAATGATGGGGGTGATGCCAATACCGCCTGCTACCAATGCATATCGCCCGGCATGTTCAAGCTCGAAGTTGTTGCGCGGACCCTCAACCTTAATGAGCGTTCCCACCGGCAGCTCATCATGGATCAGTCTGCTGCCACCGCGGGAATCGGGGGTTCGGAGCACAGCAACCGTCCAACTGGTGGAGTCTTCCGGGTCCGAACACAAGGAGTATTCGCGGGTGAGCCCATTGGGCAGGTGCAGGCTCAGGTGGGCACCTGGAAGCCACTGCGGAAGCTCCGCCCCGGCGGGATCAACAAACGTAATCCGGATGACGCCGTCGGCTTCCCAGGTTTTCTGCTGCACCCTGAGCGTCAGCACCTTCGGCTCCGCGCCAGCAGGAGTCACCACCCTGCGATTCTGAATTTCCACACTCATTGGTCTTCATTTCCTCCGGTGCGCGATTGCTTCGATTTCCACCGTGGCTCCATAAGGCAGGGAGGCCACCTCCACAAACGAACGTGCCGGGCGGGGCGACTCGAACAGCAGCTCGTAGTGCTTGTTGGCTTCATCCCGCAGCGTCACGTCGGTGACGAAGTAGGTGGTTTTTACGACATCCGCCAAGGACATACCGACGGATCCGAGTCGTTCGGAGAGTCTCTCGGCTGCCGCGACCAGCGCTTCGGAGCGTCCGGGCACGGCAATACCACGTTCATCCACCGACAAAGCGCCGGAGACAAAGCCGAATCCCCCGGCTACAAAGGCGGGGCTGTAGGGGTGAGCATTCATTGACGTACCTTTCGAACGCAGGATGGTGGTAGCCGGTCCAGCTAGTTGGCGGCCCATGGAATGGAGGCACCCGAGAGGTCGATGTAGATGCTCTTCTGGTGCATATAGGATCGAATGCCGTCCCGGCCCTTTTCGGTGCCCAGACCGCTTTCCTTAAGCCCGCTGAACGGGGTGGCGATACTGAACTGCTTGTAGGTGTTGACCCAGACCGTGCCCGCCGAAACGGCCCGGGCTGTTCTCCAGGCCAGGCGGTAGTCAGCGGTCCAGATGCCGCACGCCAGGCCAAAAACACTGTCGTTGGCTTGAAGGACGAGATCGGCTTCATCATCAAACGGCAGGACGACTGCCACCGGCCCGAAAATTTCCTCCTGGCAAATGACGTCCGAGTTGCTCACGCCGGCAATGATGGTGGGCTCGTAGAACGCACCGGCCTGCAACCTGCAGTCATTGGGGGCAGTGCCGCCGCAGAGGATTCGGGCGCCGGCCAGCCTCGCGTCTTCAACCATGCCGGCCACGGCGTCACGGTGGGCATGGGCGACCAGTGGCCCCACCTGGGTGCTTGGATCCGTACCTGGTCCGATTCGCAGGGCTTCGGCACCTTTGACGAGTCTTTCGACAACGGAGTCGTAGACCGATCGCTGGATGAAGACGCGCGAGCCGGCAATGCAGCTCTGACCGCTCGAGGAGAAGATGCCATAAAGCACGCCGGCCACAGCCTGGTCCAGGTCGGCATCGGCAAAAATAATGGTGGGAGATTTTCCGCCCAGCTCCAAGGTGATGGGCATGATTTTCTCGGCTGCGATATGGCCCAGTTGGCGCCCCGTGGAAGTCCCGCCCGTGAAGGAAATCTTGCCCACATCAGGGTGTCGCGCGATCGCGTCGCCCACGACGCGGCCGGGGCCTGGAAGGACAGAGAGCAGACCTGCCGGGAGGCCGGCCTCCTCACAAATCCGTGCCAACAGCAGCGAAACCCATGGAGCCCAGACCGGCGGCTTCACCACGACGGCGTTCCCCGCCGCGAGTGCCGGCGCCACTTTTTGTGCGTCGCTGGCAATCGGCGAGTTCCAAGGCGTGATAGCCCCGACGACTCCGATCGGTTCATAGGTGGACATGCTGAGGTAGTTCCCGCGAGGGGACGTCAGCGCATTCTCCATGGTTTCCAGTGCAGCCGCGGTGAACCGGAAGGTTGCTGCCGCGCTCATGGCGAGCGCCTTGGTTTCCACGAGTGTCTTACCTGTGTCCAGCGTCTGCAGTTCGGCAATGCGATCTGCGTTGATCTCGATGGCCGAGCTGATGCGGTGCAGGACGGCAGCGCGTTCGTGGGGGAGCATCTTTGCCCATCCCGACTCTTCCACGGCTTTCAGGCCGGCAGCCACTGCGGCGTCCACATCCGTCGTCGTTGCCCCATGGAGGGTGGCGAAAACCTCAGAGGTAGCCGGATTGACCGATTCGATCAGCGCGCCGCCGCCTCGGGTCCAGACGCCGCCCACATAGATTTCATCCCGCGTATCAAGGCTGTCTGTACTCATCTTCAGCTTCCGTTCATCTGTCTGTTATGCCCAGGCCGTGAATTCATGTGAACTACGTCATAGGAAAAGAATATCAGTAGTAAGATACTTTCTGTCAAGATATTTAGGTCTTAAGTTAATTTGGCATCAACCGACTCCGGGGGAAGCCTCAATAACAGAACGACGGCGGCTGGCCGGCTGGGCGCAGCTGATAACCTGCGCGCTCCAGCGCGCCTTTGTGGATCGGTTCGCTGGTGTGCGCCAGCGGCAGGCCTGACGTCTGGTTCTTGGCGGCGATGATCTCCGCCATGATGGAAACCGCCGTTTCAGCGGGCGTGGAAGCGGAAAGGTCCAGTCCGATCGGCGAGCGAAGCGGTGCCATCGACTGATCCGTGTGGCCCAAGCCAATCAGCCTCTCCCGGCGGTCTTGGGCAGTTCGGCGTGAACCCATCGCGCCGATGTACGCGAAACCGTGTCTTAGGGCTACATCAAGGACCGGAACATCGAATTTGGCATCATGCGTCAACACACAGATAGCGGCATCAGTGGCCAGCCTTCCCCGGGCAATTTCTTTCTGCAGGTAGCGCACCGGTTGGTCGATCACGATCTCATGGGCTGAAGGAATGCGCTCGGCCGTCGCGAACACAGCACGGGCATCACAAACTGTGACGTGAAAGCCAAGGAAAGCCCCCATGTGGGCCAGCGAGGCGGAGAAATCGATCGCCCCGAAGATCAGCAGCCTACGGGCCGGACGGTAGACATCGATCAACAAGGACAGCGGCTTTTCGGTGCCGGTGGCCGCCGGAAGAAGGACCGACGTCGTGGTTCCGGAGGCGATTGCCTCCTGGACTGCGTCCCCGGCGGCGCGGACCGCATCGGGAACAAGGGCGGTACCTTCAAACAGCTCTTCGATGTCCGCATTTTGCGGGACCAGTTCGGATCGACCCACAAAGCCCGGTTCGCCGTCGAAGATGGTGACCATGGCGCAGGGCAGGTTCGCAGCCAAAGCCCGCTGCAATGAAGCGAAATGCGGGCAGGCGGCCGGTTCGTACGTCTGGATGAAAATCTCAACGCTGCCGCCGCACATCAGACCGACGCCGAAACCGTCGTCGTCTGAAATGCCAAAACTGTGGAGCTCCGGGACCCCGCTGGCCAGGACATCGGCTGCCGCCTCGATCACACTTGCCTCTACGCATCCACCCGAAACTGAGCCCACCGGCGATCCGTCTTCAGTGACGAGCATGGACGTTCCGACGGCCCGCGGCGCGGAACCTTCCGTGCGGACCACCGTAGCCAAGGCGAGCCGCTGACCGGTCAGCAGCGCTTCCTCCAGCTTTTCCATCACTTCACGCATTTCCGTGAGCCCCACCTTGACGCGCACGTGCAGCGCGGATGCCGTTGTAGACCCGTTCAGGTGTCATAGGCAACGACGTGAGCTGTGCCCCGGTGGCGTCAGCGATGGCCTGGGCAATCGCCGGCGCAATGGGAAGCATGCCACCCTCGCCCATCCCTTTGGTCCCAAAAGGTCCGGCCCCATGGCCCTGCTCCTGGGTGATGGAGGAAAAGCGCCGGGGAATGTCCTCAGCCAGCGGCACCCGGTAGAGGAGCGCCTCGCCGTTAAGCAGCTCGCCGTCGTCGTACCGCAGTTCCTCGAAGAGTGCCTGGGCCAATCCGAAGACCGCGGCGCCCTCATCCTGGCCGCGGCAACCCAGCTTGTTCACCACCTTGCCGGCATCTCCGCTGACAACCAGCTGCAAAATCTCCACCCGGCCCGTTTCCGGATCGACGTCCACTTCCGCGGCTGCCCAACCGATCTCCCAAAACATGCAGGGTGCTTCCAGGGGTGCGCTGCTGGAAGCACGGACCTTAAAGTACCCGTCCGCGCTGAACTCGAATCCTGTTCCGCCGAATCTGTCCATAATCAACGGCGGGAGCTCATAGGTGGTGCCGTCAGCGCCAACGATGTGCCAGTTGTCCAGGCGGATCGATTGGCGGTCCAGCAGCAGGTGTTCTGCCGCCACGTCCAACACGGAACTCCTCACCCGCTCAGCAGCCTGAAGCACTGCATGACCCATGACCGCGATGCCGGATGAGGCGTTGGTGCCTTGGTCGAAAGGGGTGTTGTCGGTGTCAATTGCGGCATATTTCACCCGCTTCGGATCGCATGCCAGCGTCTCCGCCACAATTTGGCACAGCGCCGAATGGCCGCCCTGGCCCATCTCCACCAAGCCACAATTTAGAAAGACATCGCCATTGGTGGTCACCTTGACCCTGGCTTGGGCAGGCTTGTTGACGCCACCACCATCTTTGATGCCGATAGCAACTCCCATGCCACGGTTGCCTGAGCGCGGGCGGTTGCGATAACCGATAGCGTCGGCCACCAGGTTCAGGCCAAGCTTAAGATCCGAATCGATGGGAGTTTCTCCTGGAACGAACTCCTCACCCAATTCCTTGGCGTTCTTGAGTCGAAGCTCCAGTGGATCGAACCCCAGCCGCTCGGCGATCAGGTCAACTTGGCGCTCACTGGCCCAGGTGGCCTGGGTTGCGCCGAAACCACGGTAGGCGCCGGCAGGGACGGTGTTGGTGATCACCGCCTGGCAGACGGAATCTATCCGTTTCCAGCGGTAAGCTCCGGGCATCCGGTACCCGGCTTTCTCTGCCACCAGTGGACTGGCATCTGCGTAAGCGCCACCGTTAAGCAGCACCCGGGACTGGCGCGCCATGAACTCGCCATCTGCCTTAAGCCCGGACTTAACCGTGAGGATGGCGTCATGCTGGCTCAGCGTCAGGAAGACTTCTTCGGTGCTCATGCAGTAGCGAACCGGCCGCCCAGCCGACAACTGCGAAAGCCGGATAGCGATCGCCTCCGTTTTTGGGCCGTTCTTAGCTCCAAAACCGCCGCCCAGGAGCGGAACGTTGACCCGGATGTCGTTTTCAGGAAGCCCAAAAACCCTGGCCAGTTCCTTGCGCATGGGAAAAGGGCTTTGAGTGGAGGTCCACACTTCGATTTCAGTGGCTGTTGCCTCGGCAACGGTGGCAAAGGGCTCGAGGTGCATGTGGTTCATCCGGGAGAAGGTAAAGGTGTCCTCGAAGATGTAGTCGCAATCTGCCCAGATGCTCTCGTCTCCCGTTTCGTAGCGGAATTCGTAGCTCACGTTGTGGGCGGTGTGTGCCGCGCCCGAGGCGCCATCGCCATACTCGGGATAAGCCGCAAAAGGCTGATCGGGAAAAATTGCAGGGGCTGATAAATCCATTGCTGCTGTTGAATCAAAGACCGCCGGCAGCGGCTCATACTCAACCCGAATCAAATCCAAGGCCGCAAAAGCTGTGCGTTCATCCACGGCAGCCACAGCAGCAACGACGTCGCCAACGTAGCGGACCGCGTCTGTGGCAACAATCGGCTGGTCTTTGACGTAAGTACCGTAGGAATGCAAGCCATGGATTTCCTCGCGGGTGACCACGGCAGTGACTCCTGCCAGGGAGCGGGCGGCCGAAGCGTCGATGCTGAGAATCCGGGCGTGCGCGTGTGGGCTCCGCAGCACCTTCGCGTGAAGCATCCCGGGCTTCTCGATGTCCACTGTGTAGATGGCGCGCCCGGTGACTTTGGCGGTGCTGTCCAGGCGTGGGCGGTCGCGTCCGACGATCGGCGAATCGTTCGGCGTGAAAGGAATCACGATCCCGTTCATTCGGGCGCCTGATCCTGCTGCTTGGCCCCAGCCAGTTCCGCGGCACGCTCCACGGATTCCAGGATCATCTCGTAACCCGTGCACCGGCAGGTGTTCGAACTTATCCAGTCCCGGATCTCTTCCCGGTCCGGTTGCGGATTTTGCCGCAACAGCGCTGTGGTCACCATCAGCATGCCGGATGTGCAGAAGCCGCATTGGAAGCCGCCGCATTCCCTGAATGCCTGCTGCTGGGCACTCAAAGTGCCGTCTTGGGCAGCCAAGCCCTCAACCGTTTCAACACGCGCACCGTCAATGTCGAAAGCGAACGTGGAACACGCAGCCACGGGAAGGTCATCAACCAAAACAGTGCAGGCACCGCAGACACTTCGCTCACACGAAGCACGGACGCCTTGCTTACCGCAGCTGTTGCGCAGCAAATCCAAGACCGTAGTACTCGTGGGAACAGAATGCCTTTCCGGGCTTCCATTCAGCTCAAATTCAACCTTGTGGGTGAATGTTTCCTGGCTTGATTCCGGTGATTCAAGGCTCATGGCTGGCTATCCTTTCCTTTGGTTACCGGTTGCTTCGGCAAGAAGACGGCGGCAGAGAACGCCCACAAGGTGTCGCCGGTAGTCGATGGATCCCGAGTAGTCGCCCGCCTCGTCCGGAAGCTGAGCCGCCAGGACCTCGCCCACAAAGGCCGGGTCAAGCTCGGTGATGGCAGTCGCCTCCGCAGTGTGTGACAGAACAAAAGGCTGCCGGTATTCACTGCCACAGACGGCAGTGACGGTAAGGCCGGCCTGTGGGTTCTTTCGGACCGTGAGGGACACCGTGCTGAGGGGGCGCATTGACCGCTCGTAACCGAACCACAGCAGGGACGGGGTATCGATGGTGACGGCGGTCAGAATACCTACATTGCCAGGGTCCGGATCCCAGAGCGATGAGACGGGCAGGGCTGCAATATCTCCGCCTTGAAACTGCATCTGCGCACCCAGGGCCGACAGAATGACAGGCATTTCGTATCGATAGCGGCGGGCAAGGAGATTTCCCCCGAGGGTGCCGCGATAGCGGATTCGAACTGTGGCAATTGATCCCCAGGCTGCTGCCAGGGCCGGGACGGATGACAGGATTTCCGGGCTTCTGCTGCCTTCAGCGTGGCTCACCAGGGAACCAATGCGCAGCAGCCCGTCCTCATTCGATATTGCCCGCAATTCCTTGATTCGTTGGATGGAAATCAGAACCTCCGGCTCTAATCCCTCGCGGAATTGCGCCACGAGATCCGAACAACCCGCCGCAATCACAGCTTCTGGATGTTGCCGTGTAAGAGCCACCGCCTCTCCCAGCGAAGCAGGCCGATGCAAAACAAATGGTGGAAGGGCGGACTGGCTCTGGGCTATCAGCCCCGCCCCTAATTTTTGGCCTCGCATTGGTCAGCCTTCTTTCGCCGGACAAAACCTGTATTCCTTATTAGCCAGCCGGGCGCCCCACAACGGGCCGCCCGGCACGGCTCCAACAACCCCTACGCCGGGCGGTCGCCCTTCAGCGTGACCCGGTGCATCAGCCTGTAGTGAGGGTGGTAGTCGCCCACCGCGTAGTGCTGGGTGGATCGGTTGTCCCAGATCACCAAGGAGTTCGGCTCCCAACGGAAACGAACCTGGTATTCCGGGGTTCTGGCCAGATCCGTGAGCATGTTTCTCAACGAGTCCCCCAGCTGCGTGGAAATACCCGTGAGCCGGGTGGTGAACAAGGCGTTGACGTAGACGAGCTTGCGGCCGGTTTCCGGATGCTTACGCACAACAGGGTGCGTCATGGGTGGATACTTCCGCCGCGTTTCCTCGTAGCGCGCCTCGCCGTCGGGCCCCTGGCGGACAACGCCGGTGAGTTCCTTTTCCCAGTCGTGCACTCCCTCAAGCCCGTCAATGACGCTTTTCACGTTCTCCGGCAGGGCGTCATACGCCGCGGTCATGCTCGCCCAGAGCGTGTCGCCGCCACACGGCGGAATTTCCTGGGCATGGAGGCAAGTAGCCGAATTCGGGGTTGCCTGCCAGGTCAAGTCCGAGTGCCAGACGTCGGTTCCTGCAGCCCGGCCACGCGACTCCAGCACCTCAATGTGCGGATATTCGGGGAGTGAGGGGAAGAACGCACTTACTTCCTGGGGATCGCCGAACACCTTGGCGAATTCGATCTGATCGTCCGGCGTAATCTGCTGATCGCGGAGAAACAGTACTTGGTACTCCAGGAAAGCTTCCCGTAGTTCCGCCCGGCATTCGGGGGTGATCTTTTCCCGTAGATCCAGTCCATGGATATACGCCCCAATGGTGGGTGTTGCTCGTTCCAGCGTAAATGTCTTGAACTCTTGGTTGTTGCCGCTCATGGTGGTTCCTTCCTTTGTTGGAAATGCTTGTGTCAAATCACTCGGAAAACGTGGGTGTGGGGACCTCGTCAACTCCCGTCGCATCGCTGCGCCTCCGGACCTGCGATGCCTTGTTTCGGATGACCCTTCCGAGCAAAAGAGCGCAGATGATCGATACAGTTCCGGCGACGAACACGTATAGCGATGTGGAGACGGACGCATTCGTCGCGGCAAACAGGGCACCGGCTATAAGGGGTGCAATGGCGCTGCCGAAGAGATTTCCGAGAGTAGTGGCCAGGGACAGTCCGCTGTAGCGGACCTTTGCGTCAAAGGCAGTGGAGAAATATGCCGGCGTCAGTGCCCATGGGATGTAGACGGCTACCGTTGCGGCAAAGTAGCAGACGGCGATGAAGCCATACGTGCCGCCGTCCAGGGCAAAGTACAGCGGGAACGCAACGATGACGATGAGGGCAAGGCCCCACAGGTATACCCGTTGTCCGCCGAATTTGTCCGAGAGTGCACCGGCGAGCGGGGTAACCACGAAGCCAATGGCAGAGGTTACGATCACCAGGACCAACATCGACGTCGAATCCAGCTCACCTGACTTCCCCGCGTAGACAAAGTTGTACACCGTGATCAGGTAGAAGAAGATTCCCGGTGCCAGGCTGGCGCCGGCCACAAGGAACACTTGCTTGGGGTGTGTCCGAAGTACCTCGACTACAGGCAGACGCACAACGCCGTGGTCAGCCTTGACTCGATCAAACTCCGGACTTTCCGCGACCTTCATGCGAATAACCAGGCCGGTGATAACCAGTACCGCACTAAGCAGGAAGGGGACCCGCCACCCCCAGGCCATGAACAGGTCTTTGGACATCGATTCCAGGGGTATATACAACGTCATGGCCAGGATCAGCCCCACGGCAACGCCTGCCTGCGGCCAGCTACCGAAATAGCCCCGCCGACCCTTCGGGGAATGTTCGGTAGCCATCAGCACTGCACCACCCCATTCACCGCCGAGCGCGAACCCTTGGGTCAGCCGCAGCACCACCAGCAGAATAGGGGCGAACACGCCTATCGCGTCATATGTGGGCAACAGTCCGATCGCAACGGTGGCAATGCCCATGATCAGGATGGTGAGGACCATCATCGGCTTTCGGCCTGCCCTGTCCCCGAAGTGACCGAAGACAATCGCCCCAATGGGACGCGCGACGAAGCCGGCCGCGAAAGTAGAGAACGCAAGCAAGGTCCCGGTGGTGGGGTCGAAGCCGGGGAAGAAGAGCTGGTTGAAAACGAGCACCGCCGCGGTGCTGTAGATGAAGAAGTCGTACCACTCGATAGTCGTACCGATGAGGCTCGCGAATGCGACCTTCCTCGGAGAACTCGCGCCCGATGGTTGTGCAACCACTGCACTCATATTGTGCCTCCAGGTAATTTTGCGAAGAGTCGGCCCCGCTATGCGTGGACCGTGGTAATCAGGGCTGCTTAGGGCACCTGTCTCAGAATGAGCTTTGAAGTGATGCAGATTACTTCAGTGGTCATTATCTTATTGCTGAGATGCTTTGTGCGCAAGATCTCATTTTTGAGGGAACCATTGCGAGTGGAGGGCGTCGGAGTAGAGGTGGCCCTGGGAACTTTGCCCTGGCTGGTTCAGCGCTTCTTCATGACAAGCCACCCTGCTCGGTTGTGGGTGCTATGAGGCCCCTTACCATGTGTTCGAGAATTTCCTGGATGCCCCGGATGTCCCGCAGGGAGGGAGTACGGACAACGCTGCTGATCACGTGCAGCGCCGCTTTCACCCGGGTTCTGACTACCTCCGGATTGGCACCCGGGTAAATGTCCTCCACCAGCGAGGCGAGATCGGTGATGTAGTCGCCCTCCGCCTCCATTAGGGTCCGCGAGTCCCCCTCGGGCAGGTGTGGACGTTCAGACACGGCCAGTTGCAGGAATTCCGGGCTGGTCAGCGAGAAAGCAATGTACGAGGAAAGGATGCGCTGCAGTGCCTCGGATGCGTCAGCCGCTTCAGATAGAGCGCGCCACATGTCCATCCACCGCGCTTCTTTGGCGCGATGCAGGGCTGCGGCAAGCATTTCCGCCTTGCTGTCGAAGTGGCGGTAAATGCTGGGACCCGTGACTCCAATCTCGGCGGCGATGTCGTCAAGACTCACGGCTTCAAACCCAAACGCAGCGAACTGTCGGATTGAGGCAGCCAGCAATGCCTCACGGCGGCTACGCGGCATGGGAATCTGCGTGCGCCGATGGTTCCCCGACGCTTCAATCGGGGGCAATGGCATGACGAGTACTGTGCGGGCGAGCCTGGCCAGCTGGAACTCTTCCTCCACCCGTGAGAGCCGGTGAGGGTTCCACGACACACTGATCATCACAGCAAACATCGCCCAAGCCCGCAGGTCAGCCTCGGAAGCGGGCAACGCATGGCTGCCGGACTGCAGTTTGCCGCTGATCGCGAACTTGACGCCGCTGGCAATATCGAAGCGGGTGGCAGGCGGGAGGTGCCGGGATTCACGCTCCCACAGCACGCCGTTTTCCCGGTGCTCCAAAACCGCCCTGCCCAGCGACGCGATCAACTGTTCCAGGTCGCCGTCCGGAGCTTGGGTGACGCTATCCAAAACGGGCTGGAGGCTGGCCACAACTGCCTCGCGAAGCAGCTCGCCCTTGCTCGGAAAATGTCGGTAAAGGGCAGATGGTTGAACCGCCATGGCCTTGGCCACATCATTCATGCTGACTTGCGCGTATCCCTTCTGCGCGAAGAGGTCACCTGCCGCAGCAAGAATCAGGGCGCGCCGGTTCCGGGGCCTGGTGCCGCGCTCCGGGGCGATGGAGGACTTAGTCATGTTTCTAGGATTAGTCAGATTCACTTATTGCGCAATAGGCCGCCACGTGCCAAAGTTTAAGAACAACATGCGAAACACTGCCCTTCACTTACGGATAAGCCAGTTGCCGCCAGATAGCAGTGACTCACCCTAGCGGGAAACGTGAAGGTTTCCCCGCAATGCGCGCACCGGCCCGAGCATCCCGGCGGCCGATGCATATTCACTTACGGGACGCCAAGTGGGTGCCAGACCCAGAGAAGCAGTCCCCAGCACGGCCCCCACCCCGAGCACCGCCCCGAGAAACCCAAGCACCCCAAACCCAAGCACCCCAAACCCAAGCACCCCACCCCCCCCAAGCACCGTCCCGTGACAAAGGAGTCTCACATGAAAAGACGTGCACTAGTCGCAGTTGCTGCCCTTTGCGGCTTCGCGAGCCTGACAGGCTGCAGCACCGGGAGTGACACCCCGAACGCCTACGCGGTCAAGACTGACATTCCGACCGCCGCGGCGATGGATCCGGCAATCCTTGAGGCTGCCGTCAAGGAAGGCTCGCTGTTGGTTTATGGCGAGGCGAATGAGGCGTCCATGAAGCCGGTCCTGGCCGCCTTCCAAGACCAGTATCCGGAGATCAAGGCCAGCTACATCAGCCTGGGTGGAACCGAAAGCTTCCAGCGATACCTCAACGAGAAGGCCACGGGCGGAAAGACCGCGGACGTCATCGTCAGCCTCCAGGGCGCGAACTTCCTGGATCTGGTCAAGCGTGGTGACATCCAGGACTTCACACCACCTGCTGCCGCTCCGCTGCCCGACTTCGCGAAACTCGCCCCCGGGGTCTTCGCGATGGAATTGAACCCGGTCATGGCACTGATCAACACCACCCTCCTGCCCGAATCCGAACAACCCGATTCCCTTGCATCGCTCGCCAAGATGTCCAGTGACCCCAAGCTCAAGGACAGGATCGTTACGTATGACGGCACTACGGAGTTTGGCTACACGGTTAATCACGCATACATAGCCAGGGCGGGAGAGGCTGGATGGAAGGTACTTGAGCAACTCGGACCAAACACCAAGGTCGAAGCCAGTGCAGGGCCCATGTACAACAAACTCCTGCAGGGCGAGTACACCTTGTCCTATTTCCAGTCCGGCGCCACCCGGCCACTCATCACCGGCGCGGCCGCGAAGGTACTGAACTACAGGTTCTTCGCAGATGGAACACCCTTCATGCCCCGCGGTGCCGGAGCGACCACCGGGGGCAAGTCGCCCAATGCGGCCAAAGTGTTTGTGAACTTCCTGATTGACAAGGCGGGCCAGACGGCCGGGTGTGCCGGCGGATTCGCACCCTACCTGGACGGAGTGGACTGCCCGGTGAACCTTGCGAAGGTAACGGAGCAATTGGGTGCGGAGAACATCAACATTGCCCAGTGGGACGAGGCCCTGGTCACGGACGCGCCGGCCTTCAAGAACCGTTGGAAAGAAGCATTCGGGCGATGAGCAGCCCCACACTTACAGGCCCAAAGGCTCCGTCACCGCCGCCAGGTGCAGGGAACCTCAAGCGGGCATGGCTGCCGGAGCGAGCCATCCACTACGGTGTCTGGATCCTGGCAGTCCTGCTGATCCTCGGCCCGATCGTGCCGATCGTCTGGTCATCGCTCTGGTCCACCCCGCTCTATGAGAGCGGCGGCAGCGGTACCCTGGACAACTTCCGAAAACTGGCCACTGATCCCCTCTGGTGGTCAGCCGTCGCCAACAGCCTGCAGTTCGCGCTCTTCGCCACCATCGGCTCAGTGGTGGTTGGAACCACGGTGGCCTTGCTGGTAGCCCGGACAGACCTCCCGTTGCGGAGAATCTATTCTGCGCTGATTGTCCTGCCATTGGTCCTGCCTGGACTGGTGCTCATCGTCGGGTGGCAGTCGATGTGGTCCAAGAACGGGTATGCCACCCATCTGCTGGAAGAGTACACACCGTTCACTGTTCCCTTTGACCTCTACAGCGTTGCAGGAATGGTGGTCATGGGTACGGTCCTTGGCTCGCCGGTGGTCTACCTCTTTGCCCGGGGGACGCTGTCCTCAGGCGATTCGACACTCGAGGAAGCCGCCCGTTGCGCTGGAGCGGGTCCCCTCCGCGCCTTGCTCTCGGTGACTCTGCCGTTGCTGCGCCCGGCATTACTCAACTCCGGGCTGCTGGTCTTCGCGCTCGCGTTGGAAACGCTGGGGATCCCCCTCATCCTCGGTACGTCAAAGAACATCAACATGATGTCCACCTACCTGTACAGGCAGTGGACGGGAAGCCCCGACGCCGGTGGAGGAGTTCTGCCCGCAGGAGCCGTCATGTTGTTGCTCGCCGTCACTCTGCTGCTGTTGCTTCGCAACCGCCTGGCCGGCGACCTCGCCCGCTTTACTACGACCGGTGGAAAGTCATCCAGACCGGCGAACGTTGTTAAATTGGGCCCCCTCGGCTGGCTGCTGTCCGCCGTCGTCGGAGTTGTCCTGGGCTGTGCAACCCTGGTGCCGCTCAGCGGGGTGGTCCTCGCCTCTGTGACCGCCCTTTTGACGCCGGCAATCAACCCGTTCAGCGTGCTGACATTGGATAACTTCTCAGCGATCTTAACCAACCCGCTCTATACCGGAGCGATCGGCAACAGTTTGCTGATTGCCACACTTGGCGCTGCCATCGCGACCGCCTGCATCGCCGTCATTGCACTGGTTGCCCACCGTTCCAATTTTCGGTTCCGCGGGTCCCTGGAGCACATCGTGCTGTATCCGCGGGCCGTCCCGGGCCTGATCACAGGCATGGCCTTCTTCTGGACGTTTGCCATCCTCGACCACTCCGGAACCTTCAGAGCAACACTTTGGGCGGTTGGAATAGCCTTCGGGGTCCGCGCGCTCGCCATGGGCTACGCCGCGTTCTATCCATCGCTTGCGGCGCTGGGCGCGGACCTGGACCGCGCCGCGCGCTCGGCCGGGGCGGATTGGTGGACAGCCATGCGAACCATCATTATCCGACTCCTGAGGCCAGCCATGGGTATCTCGTTCGTCCTCCTGTTTGTAGCGATGTTCAACGAAGCCGACGCCGCAGTCTTCTTGGTGACCCCCGAAACACAGGTTCTCGGACTGGCCATGCTTCAAATTGCGGCAAATGGCCTCGGAGGCACCGTCGCCGCCCTCGGAGTCATCCAACTTGTCATCACCGCAGCTGTCCTGGCCGCAGGACGCCTTCTGTTTGGAGTTCGCCCCAATGCCTGATCTGGTCATTTCCAATCTCACCAAGAAGTTTGGCCGTCTGACGGTCCTGGACAACGTGTCGGTGACCGCTTCCGACGGGCAGATCCTGACCTTGCTTGGCCCAAGCGGCTGCGGCAAGTCCACAACGCTCTGGTCCATCGCAGGACTACTCAAGCCCGACGGCGGCAGCATCGTTGTGGGCGACCAAACCTTGTTCAACCATGACTCCTCCGCATTCCTGCCACCGGAACGCCGCGATTGCGGCGTGGTTTTCCAGTCATATGCCGTATGGCCGCACATGAAGGTCCGCGACAACGTCGGCTATCCGCTGCGCCTCCGGCGCTTCAAGTCCGAGGCACTCCGCCGGCGCGTCGACGAAGTGCTTGAGCTGGTTGATCTCTCCGATCAGGCAGACCGCTATCCGCATCAGCTCTCCGGTGGCCAGCAACAACGAGTGGCACTGGCACGCGCGCTGGCATTTCCTCCGCGCTTGTTGCTCCTGGACGAGCCGTTTTCCAATCTTGATGCCAAGTTGCGCGAACGTACCCGCGATTGGTTGCTTCAGTTACAACGCAAGATTGGCGTCACCACGGTATTCGTGACCCACGATCAAGACGAAGCCCTGGCAATGAGCGACAAGATTGCGGTCATGTCGGCCGGAACAGTGCGCCAAATTGGTACGCCGGAGCAGATCTACAACGATCCCGCGGACCTCTTCGTTGCTGATTTTGTTGGCACCAGCAACCTGCTGGAGGGAACAGTGATCGCCCGCTCAAAGGGGATCCTGACGATCAAGATCGACGGGTTGGACCAAGCGATCCACGTACCGTCCTCAATTGGTTCCGACGGCGTCGTGGTTTCCGTTCGGCCGGAAGCCCTGGCGCTGTTGCCTGACGATGCGTCGTCCGAAGGCTACGAAATGACCGTTAACGGACCCGTCCTTGAGAGGTCGTATCACGGACATCACTTCCGCTACAGGGTGGGCGTCGGCGAGCAAGCCCTGGTGGTAGAAACCCGCGAGCGCACGGATGCCTCCCATGTACGTGTGGGCATTCCACTGGACGGCTACAAGTTGTTCCAGCCCCGGACTGCCACGGCAGCAAAGGCCGCGCAATGATTCCGGTCAGGTCAAACCACCCCATCAGGATCGACCTGTTCAGCGACACTATTACCCGGCCAACAGAGGCCATGCGGCAGGCCATGGCAAAGGCCGAGGTTGGGGATGAACAAAAGGGTGAAGACCCCTCCACCAACGAACTGGTTGCCCTGACAAGGGAGCTCCTGGGCAAGGAGGAGGCTGTCTTCCTGCCATCAGGAACCATGTGCAACCAGATCGCCTATGCCCTTCACTGCAGGCCCGGGGATGCGATTCTTGTTGACGAGAGTGCGCACTCTCTGTGCCATGAGGAAACCGGCGCTCCCGCCCTGGCCGGGGCTATGTACAGGCCCATCAAGGCAGATCGTGGCGTGTTCTCTGTTGCCCGGCTTGAAGCGGCGCTTCGCCCGGAGGGCAGGTCATCGGCCAGGAATGCGGTGCTCTCCATTGAGCAGCCATCCAACCTCGGAGGTGGTACGTGCTGGACGCTGGAAGGCATCACATCAGTGACGAAGGTGGCACGGGCTCATCGGATCAAAACCCACATGGATGGTGCCCGCCTGCTCAATGCGGTGGTGTCCACAGGCGTATCTGCCCGCGACTTTTGTGCCCCGTTCGACTCAGTCTGGCTGGACCTCAGCAAAGGGCTGGGCGCCCCAGTAGGCGCGGTGCTGGCCGGCGACACTGATTTCATCAACGAGGCGTGGCGGCTCAAGCAACGGTGGGGTGGCTCCATGCGCCAATCAGGGATTGTGGCGGCAGCCGGTACTTTTGCCCTCCGCAACAACGTGGACAGGCTGGCAGATGACCATGCGAATGCCCGTCTGCTGGCCGAGCTGCTGGCCGTCCATCCCCACATTTCGATCGACCCGCTAAAGGTCCAGACAAATATTGTCCTCTTTGACCTGGTGGACTTCCCCGTCACCGCAGCAGTGCTGGTGGACCGCTTGCTTCAGAAGAGCGGGGTAAGAATGGGCGCTTTTGGCCCGTCCACGATTCGTGCCGTCACCCATCTCGATGTTGATACGGGAGGCGTACGCCTCGCCGCTGAGGCGCTCACCGAATTGCTGGACGAAACCTACTCGATGCACGTAAGCAAAAGGAGCAACTGACATGACCATCACCTTTGACGTGACGGATCGACCCCTACCGTCCAGCGTCAGCCGGGCTGCCCGGATAGGCGACGACGTCACCGTGCTGCTCAATGCGCGTGTTGTTGATCCCGAGTCGGGCACATCTGGTTCCCTCAGCGACGTATGGCTCCAGGCTGGGCAGATCTCCCGCATTACTCCAGCCGGCAGTGAGCCGGACATGGGCAGCGTCCTGGATCTGAAGGGCAGGTTCGTGGCCCCCGGACTGATGGATGCCCATGTCCACCTGGCCTTCGATGGCGGTGATGACCCGAAGGGAACTTATCAGGGCAGCAGCGATGAACAGATCGTTGCGCAGATTGTGGCGAATGCGCGGATTGCGCTTCGTGCCGGGACAACCACTGTGCGGGACTGCGGGACACCCAGGCACCTGCTCGCCCCCATGAGGGCAGCCCTCGGCATGGCGTCCGACGTCGCCACGGTGGTTCACTGTGGTGCGCCGATCTGCCGCGTGGGCGGGCACGGGCACGACCTGGGCGGAGAGGTACGCACCCGTCACGACGTCGAGACCATCATCGCCGAACAGCACGCGGCCGGCGCCACCTGGATCAAGCTCATGGCCAGCGGCGGCGGATTTACTCCCGGAACCAGTCCGGCGGTCTTTGAGTTCGACCCCACGCTGCTCCGTGAAGCAGTGGTCATCGCCGGCTCCTACGGCATGAGGACCGCGGCCCATGCCCATGCCAGTTCCTCGATGGCCGCCTGCATCGAGGCAGGCGTGCACTCGTTGGAACACGCCTCCATGCTGGGGCCGGATGAGCAGTGCGCGCCCGATCGCGATCTGTTGCGCAGGGCGGCCGATGCCGGGATCCACATTGTGCCCACCGTCATCTCAGCGGACATCGTTTCCCGGCAATTGCGGGAGGGTCACCAGGTGCTATCCAACCCGCAGGACCGCAATGCGGTGGCGCGATTGGAATCGCGGTTTACCAACGTGACCCGGTTCCTGCACTCTGGCGTGTCAATCGTGGCTGGGACGGACGCAGGACCTGCACACGTCACGTTTGATCTCATTGCCAGCGAGTTGGAACGCTATGTCGACGCCGGACTGGCAGCACAGCATGCACTGAAGTCTGCGACGTGCGAGGCCGCCGACATGCTCGGCCTCGAGGCGCAAGTGGGTCGCATCCGGCCCGGCCTGTGGGCTGATCTCATCGTCACCGCGGCGGACCCCATGCAGGACATCAGCACTCTGGCAACGCCGCTTGGAGTCCTCAAGCGCGGACTACTGATCGCCCAATAGGTACTCGCAAGAAATACTCACACCCCCATGACCGCCACACACCCTTTAAGGCATGCAATGAACCTGACTCCAGTCACCGATGACCTGGCGCCGAAGACCGCCTCGCGCCTCGAGGATCCCCAGCTGGACGCACTCGCCGCGATAGAACGCCGCATTCTGTGGCTTGCGACATCCATCATCCATCACGCGAACAAGGTCAGACCGAACACATCCGGCATCAAGGTGGGCGGGCATCAGGCCTCGAGCGCCTCCATGGCCTCGATCATGACCTCGCTGTGGTTCGGGCAGCTTCGCGCCGAAGACCGTGTCTCGGTCAAGCCGCACGCTTCGCCGGTACTCCACAGCATCAACTATCTGCTGGGTAGCCTGGATGAAAAATACCTCACAACGCTGCGAGAGTTTGGCGGGCTGCAGAGCTACCCTAGCCGCGCGAAGGACCCGGATCCCGTTGACTACTCCACGGGATCCGTCGGCATCGGGGCCACAGCCCCCATCTGGGGTGCGATTTCGCGGCGGTACGTCGAGACCGTGAGCGGCACACCGAACCGTGGACGCCAGTACTCGCTCGTCGGCGACGCCGAACTGGACGAGGGTGCCGTCTGGGAGGCCGTACTGGACTCGAACGTTGCGGATCTTGGCGAGATCGTCTGGATCGTAGACCTGAACAGGCAGTCCCTTGACCGGGTGGTGCCAAACATTGCCGCGGGCAAGATAGAACGCCTCTTCGAGGCCGCTGGCTGGCAGGTCATCACCGTGCGGTTCGGCCATCTCTTGGAAAACCTCATGGCCAGGGCAGGAGGCGACGCGCTCCGGAAACGCATTGTTGACATGTCCAACCCCGAATACCAACGGCTGCTGCGCTGCTCCGCCGAAGAGCTGCGCCGCAGGCTCCCTGGTGAGGGCGCAGGGGGTGCGGCCATCGCTGAACTTATTGCCGGCGTCGAGGACCAGACCCTGACCCGGGCCATCAGGAACCTGGGCGGGCACGACCTCGCCGCGTTGCGCGAGGCCTACTCCCGGATCGATGACACCCGTCCCACCGTCATCATTGCCTACACCATCAAGGGCAACGGACTGCCAACTGAGGGCCATCCGCAGAACCATTCGTCGCTGCTCACCGTCGATCAATACCGCCAACTGGCAGACACGATGGGCGAGGACCCGGAGACACCGTGGACGCGGTTCGATCCCCTAAGCACCGAGGGACAGCTGGTGCTGACCACAGCCGAAGCCCTTCGTCGCACCGCTGTACCTGCGGTTGCCCCGCCGGCAGTACCCGCAGATTTCGGCAGAACCCCCTCGGGCACAGCCACCACACAGGCGGCCCTGGGCCGAACCCTGTTGGACGTCAACCGTGCCGCGCCCGACGTCGCCCGCCGGTTGGTGACCGTCAGCCCGGACGTAAGTTCCAGCACCAACCTCGCCGGCTGGCTGAACAAGGTGGGCGTATGGTCAGTGGAAGAGCGCCCTGACTGGTTCAGCGACGACTCCGAAACCGTCATGCACTGGCGGGAAAAACCCACGGGGCAGCACATCGAACTCGGCATTGCCGAGGTCAACCTTGTCAGCCTCCTGGGCGAGCTCGGCGCAACCTGGAGCCGCTGGGGCGAGCCGCTGTTCCCGATCGGCGTGCTCTATGACCCGTTCGTCGAGCGGGCCTTGGAACCGTGGTCCTACGGCATCTACGCCGGCGGCCAGTCGATCCTGGTCGGCACGCCATCCGGTGTCACGCTCGCACCCGAAGGCGGTGCGCACCAGTCCATCAAGACGCCGTCCATCGGCCTGGAACAGCCCGACTGCACCAGCTACGAACCTGCCTTCGCCATCGACGTCGAGTGGACGCTGCTGGCTTCCATGTCCCTACTCGGACGGCCCGACGGCACATCCGCCTACCTGCGCCTCTCCACAAAACCCATCGATCAGCAGCTGGCTGCCGTGCCGGAAGATCCCGCCGCCCGTGAGCGCCGCCGTCGCCAAGTGGTGGCGGGTGGTTACATGCTGCGCACGGCCGCGACACCGGTTGCGACGATCATCGCCATGGGCGCCATGGTCCCGGAAGCGGTTGCGGCCTCCGAGCGACTCGCCGGCCAAGGCACCCCCGTGGACGTCGTGTGCGTCACGAGCCCTGGCCTGCTCTACGACGCCCTGCAGGGCCGCAATGGACAGAATCCGGACGCACCGTCCTGGATCCTGGATCAAATCCTGCCCTCCGGGCGTGCGGTCCCCATGGTCACCGTACTCGACGGCCACCCCCACACACTCGCCTTCCTGGCCAGCGTGCATCAAGTCAAAAGCCGTAACCTCGGCGTAGACTCCTTCGGCCAGGCAGGCGGCCTCGAGGACGTCTACCGCTACCACGGGATCGACACCGACAGCATCGTCCGCGCTGTCCTGGATTTGGTTCAATGACAAGCGCGGGATCGGCGGCAGGGGCTCGGGGTTAGCCCTTGAAAACCGGCGCCCGCTTCTCCTGGAACGCCCGGAAGCCTTCGGCGTAGTCGTCGGTCTTGCACAGCCGTGCCTGCTCCGTGTTTTCCTCGGCCATGGACGCCCAGAGTCCCATGCGCTGATCGCGGATGTGGGCCACGAGTTCCTTGGAGGCAACGAATGCACCGGTGGCACCTGTGGCTACGCGCTCGACGATTGCGCGGGTCATGGCAAGCAACGCGTCATCCGGCATCGCCCGGCTGAACATTCCGCGCTCCACGGCCTCGGCTCCGCTGATGAGGTCGGCCGTATAGATCAGGTCCAGTGTCCGGTGCATGCCCAGACGCTCGGTAAAGTACCAGTGGCCGCCGGAATCCAAGGTGGCGCCGAGCTTGGCAAAGGGCGAACCGAACTTGGCATTCTCCGCCACGTACACCACGTCAGTGGCCAGCAAGAGACCTAAACCAACACCTAGGCAAGCTCCATGTGCGGCAGCAAAAGTGGGTGCCGGGAACGCGGCCATCTTCTTCAACAGCGGTTCCACCAGCCCGCCCAGATACGCCTGCGCATCGTCGGTTTCGGGGGTGACACCTGCGATGTCGCGGCCGGCACAAAAGGCACGTCCCTCACCGCGAAGCAGCAGGGCCCGCACCTCACCGCGCGAGGCGGCGGCAGCAGCGTGGTCGTACGCCTTATCCAGTTCGGCGAGCGCGTCCTCGTTGAGCGAGTTCAGCTTTTCGGGGGCATTGAGGACAATTTCGGCAATGCCGTTGGCAATGGAGAGCTCGATCATGGGGACTCCTTAGACGTCGAAGTCGACGGTAACTTCTTCGCTGGTGGGGTGGGACTGGCAGGTGAGGACGTAGCCCTTGTCCAGCTCGTCCTGTTCCAGGGCGTAATTCTCATCCATGGACACCGTACCGGTCACAAGCTTGGCGCGGCAGGTGCCGCAGACCCCGCCTGCACAGGCGAACGGAACATCGGGGCGGACACGCAGTGCAGCATTGAGGATGGACTCACGGGCGTGGGTGGGACTGGCGACCTCGCCGGTCAAACCATCCAGCTTGAACGTGATCTTGTAGGTTTCCTTCGACTCGTCCTCCACAACGGGACGGCCCGCGTTGCCCTCAGGGCGGTCCGGACGGCCGGTGGTGAACAGCTCGAAACGCACGTGCTCGGGCTTCACGCCGCGGGCAGCGAGGGTGTCGCGGCACAGCTGGACCAGCTCGAAAGGCCCGCAGAGGAACCACTCGTCCACATCCTCGGCATGGATGGCACTGCTCAGCAGGGCCTGCAGCTTCTCCGAATCGATGCGGCCGGTCATCAGCGGGGCGATCCGCTGCTCCCGGGACAAAACGTGGTGCAACGCCAGGCGCGAGGGGTACTTGTCCTTCAGGTCCGCCAGCTCCTCAAGGAACATGACGTCCATGGCAGCCTTGTTGGCATAGATCAGGTCAAACGTGGTCTCCGGATTGGCGGCCAGCAGCGTCCGGGCGATCGCCATCACGGGGGTGATGCCTGAACCCGCAGCGATCGCAACGAAGTTCCCGGGCTCCCCCGCCAGCTCTTCCGGGTGGTTCATGGAATTCATGACGTTGTGCTGGACCGACGAGCCGTCCTTGCCGTGCCGCGAAATGAACGCGCCCTGCGGGCTCATGACGTCAAGGCTGTCGCCGGCCTTCAGCTCGGCATTGGCCCACGTGGAGAAAACACCGCCAAGGTCCTTCTTCACGGCCACCCGGATCTCGCTGCTGCCATCGGAAAAGCTGCGCGGCTCTGCGCAGATTGAGTAGCTGCGGCGGACCTCGTGCGGCTCACCTTGCTCATCCGGCAGCGTGGTGCGTAGCGCGACGTACTGGCCGGGGAGGTAGTCATACTGGCCGGCCAGCTCGGCGGGAACAGCGAATGTCACCTCGATGGCGTCGTCCGTAAGGCGCCGGACTTCCGAGACGGTCAGGGTGTGGAAAGACGCACGACGGCGGCTGGCCGTCTGGGTTTCGGTGGTCATGGAATTCCTTAGAGGACTTTGAAGTAGTCGAACGGTTCCTTGCAGTCCTGGCAAACGAACAACGCCTTGCAGGACGTGGAACCAAAGCGGGTGAGCTCCTTGGTGTTCAGCGAAGAACACTGCGGGCATTTCACAGCCAGGTTCAAACGAACGGGACCGGAGTGGCCGCCTGCGGCAGCCCTTCCCGTGGGAGGCGCGATCCCGTATTCCTGCAGCTTGACCTTGCCGGACTCGGTCATCCAGTCCGTGGTCCAGGCCGGGGAGAGCACCAGGTTGATGTGCACGCTCGCGTAGCCCTCCTTCTCGAAGGCCCTCCGCAGGTCGTCACCGATCGCATCCATGGCCGGGCAGCCCGAGTACGTGGGCGTGATGGTGACCTCGACGGCGGTACGTGAGGTGCCGCCGTCGTCCGCTTTGTCCGTGGGCTGCTGCTTGTCCGTGGGCTGCTGGGCGTCCGGGACCTCGACGACGTGTACTCCGCGGAGAATGCCCAGGTCCTCGATGGTGAGGACCGGGATCTCCGGGTCGCAGACCGTGGACGCAATGTCCCAGGCCCGCTGCTCTTGGGTGCGTGTTTTTGAACGAGCAAGGGTTGCCATGATGGTCACCAGCTCGCACCGGGGTGCTCGCGGGCCAGGACCTGCATCTCAGCGAGAATGTAACCCAGGAATTCGGAGTGCTTGCCGCGACGGCCGCCTCCCAGTGCTTGCGGAACGGCAGGGATGTCCAGTTCGGCTTCGGCCATGATCTGGCCAGTGAGGCGATCGAATTCGGCGCGGAGGCTTGAGGGCTGCACTGTCACGCCAGCCTCGGCCAGGCGGGTGGTGAGCTCATCGTCTTCGAAGAGTTCGTCCACGTATGGCCACACGAGCTTGAAGCCCTGGATGATGCGCGCGCGGGACTCATCCGTGCCGCCAGCCAGGCGAAGTACCCATTGGGCGCTGTGGTCGCGGTGGTAATCCACTTCCTTCACGGCTTTGGCGGAGATGGCCGCGATGGTGGCGTCCTTGGATGCGGTGAGGGCCGTGTAGAGCTCGTACTGGTAGTAGCTCACGATGAACTGGCGGGCAATGGTCACCGCGAAGTCCCCATTGGGCTGCTCGAACAGGTGCGCGGAACGGAACTCGTGCTCGCGGCGGAAGTAGGCAAGATCGTCCTCGGACTTGTCCCAGGCCGCACCAGCGTAGGTCAGGAAGGAGCGCGCGTGGCCCAACTGGTCCAGCGCGATGTTTCCGAGTGCAATGTCTTCCTCAAGCTCGGGTGCGCGGGAAATCCAGTGGCCAAGGCGCTGAGCGAGGATGAGGCCGTCGTCGCCAATGCGCAGGGCAAACTCGGCTACGTCATCGTTGGGCTTGACCTGTCCACGCCGTACTTCAAGGGCAATGTCTTCCGGGCGGAGGGCATTGCCCGGGGTGATGCGGGTGGCGCTGGCTGAACCGTCACCGGAAGCTCCCGCTCCGTGAACACCCACGGAGATGTCGCCGTGGCCTTCAATGGCGAAGTCAGTGTCTTTGTCAGTCATCACAGGTGCTTCACGCCTTCGCTCTTGGTGTAATACGTTGCGTGGCGGTAGTCCTTGCCCTGGGGCGATTCGAAGAAGGCGCCCTTGGAATCGGGATCGCTGGAGGAGATCGCCTCGGCCGGGACAACCCAGATGGATACGCCTTCGTTGCGGCGCGTGTAAAGATCGCGTGCATTCCTCAGTGCCATGGCGGCATCAGGGGCGTGGAGGGAACCGGCGTGCACGTGGGACAGGCCTCGGCTGGAGCGCACGAAGACCTCCCAGAGGGACCACGGGGTCTCGTGGTGCTGCTGTTCCGCCGGCGTAGTCGCCGCAACCTTGGGGGCCTCGCGCTTGATCTCGCTGGCCGAGCTTGCCGGTTCTTCCGGGTTACCGTGAGGAGCCATTATGCTGCGTTCTCTTTCTGTGCTTGCTTGCGGGCGTAGGCAACGGCGGCTTCGCGAACCCAGGCACCGTTTTCGTGTGCCTCGCGGCGGCGCTCGATGCGCTGCGAGTTGCAGGGGCCGCGGCCCGCCAGGACTTCCTTGAACTCATTCCAGTCCAGGGGTCCGTGCTCCCACTTCTTGGTTTCTTCGTTGAAACGGATGTCCTTGTCAGGCAGGGTCAGGCCGAGGACCTTGACCTGCTCCACCATCATTCCCACGAACCGGCTGCGCAGTTCATCGTTGCTGAACCGCTTGATGTTCCAGGCCATGGACTGCTTGGAGTTGGGTGAGTCATCATCCGGCGGGCCAAACATCATCAACGACGGCGCGTACCAGCGGTTCACAGCTTCCTGGGCCATCTGCTTCTGCTCAGGCGTGCCGTTGGACAGTTCCAGCAGGATCTCGAAACCCTGGCGCTGGTGGAAGGACTCTTCCTTGCAGATGCGCACCATTGCGCGGCCGTAAGGACCGTAGGAGGCACGGCACAAGGGAACCTGGTTGCAGATCGCTGCGCCATCCACAAGCCAGCCGATGGCTCCCATGTCCGCCCAGGAAATCGCCGGGTAGTTGAAGATCGACGAGTACCGGGCCTTGCCGGCAATGAGGTCTTCCATCATCTTGTCCCGGGTCTGGCCCAGGGTTTCAGCTGCCGAGTAGAGGTACAGGCCATGGCCCGCCTCGTCCTGGACCTTGGCCATGAGGATGGACTTGCGCTTCAGGCTGGGAGCGCGGGTGATCCAGTTGGCTTCCGGCTGCATGCCGATGATTTCCGAGTGCGCGTGCTGCGAGATCTGGCGCAGCAAAGTCTTGCGGTAAGCCTCCGGCATCCAGTCGCGCGGTTCGATGCGCGAGTCTTCCGAAATGATGCGATCAAAGTACGCCTTGCCGGCTGCCTCCCGCTCCTGCTCTTCCGGGGACAGCTCAGCGGGCACTGATTGCAGATTCTGCGATGCCATGGTTGCTCCTAATAAATTACCGACCGTTCGTTCAGAATATGCGGAGGGGGCGTTTTCAGTCAAGCGTTCAGTGGGACACCAAGGGCTGATTACAACGCACGGGTGCAGCCGGGCGTTGTGACAAGGCGCGCTTTGCTGCCCGTGTTAACTTGGGATGGGACCCGAGCCGTCCCAAGCCCCCGCAAGAAAAGAGCCTCACGTGGAATCGCCCCAGCCCTTCAGGATCCTCACCGTCTGCACAGGGAACATCTGCCGTTCCCCGGTGGCGGAACGGCTGCTGCAGGCGGGCCTCAACCACGCAAGCCCGGGATCATTCGAGGTTCGCAGCGCCGGAACGCGCGCCATGGTGGGAGAGCCGATTCAACCCCTGTCGGCCAAGATGATCAGCACCTTCCGTGGCAGCCCCGACAACTTCGCGGCCAGGCAACTGAACCAGAAGATCCTCCGGGAAACCGACCTTGTGCTGGCCATGACGTCCAGGCACCGGGGCGAAGTCCTTCAACTGGATGCCTCCTTGTTGAAGCGAACGTTCACCATCCGTGAATTTGCGAGGATGCTCGCCGTCCTGGAGACGCGTGGCGATGTTGTTCCCGAGGGCGACATCGTGGAATTCTGGCGGGCTCTTCCCGCCCGTGCCGCTTCCGTCCGGCATCTGGCACTGCCGGCCGATCCTGCCGACAACGACGTGGTAGACCCCTACCGCCGAGCGGAAGAGGTCTACCACCAGATGGAGGATGAGCTGGCCCCGGCCATCTTGGGCATCCTCCGCTTTGCGCGCCTTACGGCGCCGGCCTGATTGGCTGTCCTTACTAGTTAAGTCCGATCACCAACATCTGGCTCGTGCCGGGGATGCAGGTCTGCAGGACAACCGCGGGGAAGCCGCCGAAGACAGCCGCCACATTGTTGGTGGTTCCGGGGTTGGGCACCTGGCCTCTTCCGGTCACTGTGTACGTGCCGTAGCCCGGGATGTTAACCGTCTGTCCCACACCGATACCGGAGAAGCGTGCCCAACCTCCACAGAAGTCGTGCTCGGTAATGAACAATGCGTAGGCGTCCGTGGGAGTGAAATGGATCGGCCCTATGCATGCGTCCACCATGCTCTGGCCTCCGGATCCAGCCACGTAGATCGTCCACCCTGCAGCTACTGGAGCAGCAGCTTGCGCCGGAGCGGCCTGCGCAGGGGCGGCCTGGGCTGGGGCTGCGGCGGGGGCCGGCGCCGGCTCGATGAGTGGAACAGCTGGTCCAGTAAGTTTCAGGACCTGGCCGGGCACGATGACGGAGTAGCCGCTCAAGCCATTGGCAGCCAGCATCTCGTTCATGTTCACCCCGTACCGGGCAGCTATGGAGCCCACGGTATCTCCGGCGACAACCGTATAGAGGTTGGTATCCACCGCCGGCGGCGCAGGCTCGGCCGGTGCAGGTTCTGCAGCCGGCGCCGCGGCCACGGCCGGTGCAGGTTCTGCAGCCGGCGCCTTGGCTTCGGTTGCAGGTGCAGCTGCTGCTTCACTCGCAGCGGGCGTGGCGGGGCTGGACTCAGAGGCCTGGGGGGTGGCCAGTTGTTCAGTGGAAACATTCTGGCCCACATCAGCCGCGGGGTTGCTTGCCTGAGAAAGCACCCCAAAAATCAATGGAATTAGCCCTATAACAACGATGATGGCAATTGCGATCAACAGGACTTTATTTTTGCGCGACCCATGCAGCAAGGTGCCGCCGGGCGCGTTCTTTGACAGAGTAGTTTGTAGCTCGTCATTGTAAATGTTCATTAGATGTCCCAGAATCCGTGGCTTTGGTCTGAGCACGCAGAAGTCCCAGGGGAGGGGCGTATGCGATAGCGCAGAAGTGTTATGGGGAGCGCCACTCGTCACGTGCGAGGGAGCGAACCACCGCTGAGCCGGCGGAACAGAATTTCAGAAACCCTAGGGAACTTAATGCTAGGAATTGGCCATTGGCACCGCACGAGTAGCAGATACTCGTCTTTTTCATTGATTGCCGGAAATTGCACCAGGTAGTACGCAATTTTCCGGGATGGGCCACTTGTTTAGGCGGGCACCGGTACTCGTTCCGTTTCCTTCACCTCAGGCTCATGCTCTGTTCACTGCTGCCCGGAACAGTGGAACCATGACTCATCTCTCACGCCGCACCCTCGTAAAAACGTCCTTAACCGGCCTGGCTTTGGCCGGCCTCGCAACCGGTACGGCCGCGCCCGCCCCCGCAGCCATCCCCCTGCTCCGCAAACGCCTCACACTCCCCACGGGAATTGCCACCGGGGATGTCACCACCGACTCCGCTGTCCTCTGGTCACGTGCTTCGGGTCCGGGCCGTTTGAGCGCCCGGCTGCAGGCAGTGGACAGCGCCGGCGAAATCCTCCGGGGGCGCTACGGATTCAGCCGCACCATCCAAGGCCCTCTCGCTACCGAAGCCAGCGACTTCACCGCCAAGATCCACGTCAAAGGACTTCCTGCCGGGACCCGCTTCGCCCTTGAACTTAACTTCGAGGACGAGAACGGCCTCGGCGAGGCAGTCAAGGGGACGTTCACTACTGCGCCTGACTCATCCGGGAACGGCGGGCCTGAAGAAGCCCACCCAGGCGGCAGGCCGTCGTCGTACCCGCAGTCCTTCGTGTGGACCGGCGACACGGCCGGGCAGGGCTGGGGCATCAACGAGGAGATCGGCGGCATGCGTGGGTACAAGGCAATGCACGCAACGCGGCCGGATTTCTTCATCCACTCCGGGGACACCATCTACGCCGACGGCCCCATCGCTGCCACTGTCACGGAGAAGGACGGCCAGGTGTGGCGGAACCTCGTCACCGAGGAAGTCTCCAAGGTCGCCGAGACACTCGCCGAATACCGGGGCCGGCACCGTTACAACTCGCTGGACGCGAATATGCGCGCCATGTTCGCGGAGGTTCCGGTGATCGCCCAGTGGGACGACCACGAGACACACAACAACTGGTACCCGGGCCAGATCCTGGACGACGCCCGCTACACCGAACGCAACGTGAATGTCCTCGCAGCCCGCGGCCGGCAAGCATGGCAGGAGAATATGCCGATCGCGGACTCCGCGGCGCTTTGGCGCCCGGGAACGTTCGACGCCGGCCAGTACCAACCTGCCCGCATCTACCGGAAGATTTCGCGCGGCCCCCAGTTGGATGTCTTCTGCCTGGACATGAGGACGTTCAAGTCCCCCAACACCGACGGCAAAGAACCCTATGCCACCAACATCCTGGGCCAGGAGCAGGTGGACTGGCTCATCAAGGAAGTACGCCAATCCAAGGCGACATGGAAGGTGATCGCCGCGGACCTCCCGTTGGGCATCATCGTGCCGGACGGGGCCGTGAACCAGGAGAGCCTCTCCAACCGGGACAACGGGGCTCCTCTCGGGCGTGAACTGGAGATCGCCGGCGTGCTGAGTGCTTTCAAGCGGGACGGTGTCAAGAACACTGTGTGGCTGACGGCGGACGTGCACTATTGCGCCGCCCATCACTACTCCCCCGAACGGGCCTCGTTCACCGATTTCGATCCCTTCTGGGAGTTCGTGGCCGGTCCCATCAACGCTGGCTCGTTTGGTCCGAATGCCATGGACGGAACGTTCGGACCCGAAGTGGTGTTCAGCAAGGCTGGTCGCTTCCCGGGCGAATCCCCGCGGGATGGCGAGA
Source organism: Arthrobacter sp. 1088 (assembly GCF_031455315.1). Taxonomy (NCBI): domain Bacteria; kingdom Bacillati; phylum Actinomycetota; class Actinomycetes; order Micrococcales; family Micrococcaceae; genus Arthrobacter; species Arthrobacter sp. 1088. Next base: position 186,993 of record NZ_JAVDSM010000001.1, on the reverse strand, counting down.
ACCAATATTTCGGGCACGTGGACCTCGCCGCGGACGGCACGTTCACCGCGAGCCTTCGCAACGCCAACGGAGCTGTGCTGTTCTCGAAGACCCTCACCCCGGAGCGCTGACCCAACTGCGTCGCATTAGAGCGCGTTTAGAGCCGTCAAAACGCGCTCAGCTGCTACCTAGATGGGGGTTTCCCGGCGTATGCTTCCCTCAGCGCAAAGGCAAGATGCGTTGTTCGCCTTTGGTGGGGCCACTTTCGAAGGCAGGGGTACAGTGGCAGGAGTGAAGCACGAGGTTCTTCCGGTGCGCTCGTGGGCGAGGCAGGGTATGCCGCTTTTCCTTGTAGCAGTCGGAATGTGCGCGGTCCTCTTGGCCGCCGGGCTCGGCAGCGGGATCGGGACACCCACAGCCCAACTGGCCGGCGACCTGGCGATACTTACCGCCGCACTGACTGCGCTGATGACCCACACCAGTGCCGCTGTGCGGGGCCACGGCAACACAAAGGCCCGATGGTTCGTTGTTGCAGGGTTGGCTCTTTGGTCCTGCGGCCAAGCACTTTGGACCTTCAACGGCATAGTGCTGGACCACGCCTACCCCTTCCCATCAGCTTCCGACGCCGGATTCATCGGCTACGCGCTGCCGGTCGCCGTCGGGCTTGTCATGCTTTCCAAAGGCGGCAGCGTCCGCATGTCAGTTGTCCGCACGGTCCTGGACGTCGGAACGGTGGCCAGTGCCGTTCTTTTCATCGCCTGGGGTGCGGTCCTGGGGCCAGTGATCGCCGCAGGCAACGTTGACCCACTGGCCTTCCTGACCACGTTGGCTTACCCGTTCGTGGACGTGGTGATGGTCTCCCTGCTCATCGTGCTGACCATGCGGGCCGCCCGGGGCCGGCGCCTTCCTTGGTTGTGCCTTGGCCTGGGCTTCCTGGTGCTCGCTTTGACCGACCTGACCTACGTGCGGCTCACCACCGAAGGCGTCACAGGCGTAACGGGGTCACCCCTGGCACTGGGCTGGGTAGCAGCTTTCCTGCTGGTTGGGCTCAGCCCACTGGCTCCAGAGACCAGCAGCAGCAAAAAAGACGGACGCACCTATGCTGCCGCCTTGGAACTTCTGCCATACATTCCCGTTTTCGGCGCAGTCCTTTTCAACCGCAGCCGGGCCATCAACCTGGCAGACCCGATCCTGCTGATCACGGGCCTGACTGTCCTGGCCTTCGTCATCGTGCGGCAGGTGCTGATCGTCGTCGAGAATGTGACGCTGACGCGGGACCTTGAGTCCAAAGTGGCGGCCCGCACGGCCGAACTGGAGGGCTTGGGGGCAATCGTAAACTCCTCCGGCGACGCCATCATCGGCAAGACACGTGAGGGAGAGATCCTCAGTTGGAATCCGGGGGCGGAGCGGATTTTTGGTTATACGGCGGCGGAGGCCATCGGCCGGAACAGCGATTTCTTTGTCCCGGAGGAATTGCAGCACGATGAACACGAGGCCCTCCGAACAACCGCCGAAAGTGGTAACGTCCAGAACTTTGAAACCCTACGCAAACGCGGGGACGGGACCACCATTCCGGTCTCCGTGACACTCTCCCCCGTCCGCAATGAATCGGGCATCTGGGGCGTGGCCACAATTTCCCGGGACATCACGGAACGCAAAGCTGCGGAATCCGAACTGATGGCCGCCCGGGAAGCAGCCTTGGAATCGAGCAGGCTCAAGTCGGAGTTCCTGGCCACCATGAGCCACGAGATCCGGACCCCCCTCAATGCTGTAATCGGTCTAACGTCCCTGATGCTGGACACGCGCCTGAACGAAGTCCAACGGCAATACGCCCAAGGGGTCAAGGGCGCCGGCGAGGTCCTCCTCACGCTGATCAACGACATCCTGGACTTCTCCAAGCTGGAAGCCGGGAAAGTGGACCTGGACATCACGGCATTCGATCCCCGCGCACTGGTGGAAGAAGTTGCAGGGCTGGTTGCCGAGCAGGCCCAAAGCAAGGAACTTGAGCTGATCTCCTACTGTCACCCCAACGTGCCTGAACGGCTCATGGGCGACTCAGGGCGGATCCGCCAGATCCTGCTGAACCTGTCATCCAACGCGGTCAAGTTCACTCCAGCCGGCGAGGTGGAGATCCAGGTTTCAGTAGTGAGCCAGGATTCAAACAAAGCCTCCCTGCGGTTTGAAGTCCGTGACACCGGAATCGGCATCAGCACTGAGGACCACCACCGACTGTTCGAATCCTTCGCGCAGGCAGACGCTTCCACCACCCGCCGTTACGGCGGCACGGGCCTCGGTCTTGCCATCTCCCGGCGGCTGACCGAAGTCATGGGCGGCGAAATAGGGCTTGACAGTGAAATGGGTGTGGGCAGCAAATTCTGGTTTGTCCTGGACCTGCCTGTCGGCCCTCCGGCTACGGACACCGGAATCCTGCCTGCCTCGCTCGCGGGACGAAAAGTCCTCGTGGTGGACGACAACGCCACCAACCGTTTGGTGTTGGAAACGCAGCTCGCAAGCTGGGGAATGCAGCCGGTGGCAGTCGCAGATGCGCGCACTGCCATGGACGAATACCGTTTGGCCGTTTCGGACCACCACCCCTATGACATCGCCGTGGTGGACATGTGCATGCCCGATACCGATGGCCTGGAATTGGCCCGCCAGATCAAGGAAGAGAGCAACGGCTCGGGCGGCCCGGGGATCATTCTCCTGACCTCCACCATGCAAGTGGACAAGGCCGATCTCACCTCCGCAGGTATCCGCGAGTACCTCACAAAGCCCGTCCGGAGCTCCGAGTTCTACAACCGGCTGCTACGGCTCGTGGCAACGAGAACAATCGGCAATGCAGGCGCCCCGCTCCCCTATGCAACGCAGCCCGAGTCGCCATCCGAGAACCCGGAACTCCGGTTGGGCAAGCTTCTGGTGGCCGAAGACAACGAGGTCAACCAGCTGGTGGCCCGCGGGATGGCGAACAGGCTCGGCTACCAAGTGGACATCGTCGACGACGGCGCTCAAGCCGTTGCTGCGACGCTCACCGGAAACTACGCTGCCATTCTCATGGACTGCCACATGCCGGTGATGGACGGTTTTGAGGCCACAAAGACCATTCGCTCCCGTGACTCCAAAACCGTGAGGATTCCCATCATTGCCATGACGGCCGGGGCGCTGAACGAGGACCGCGAGCGGTGTTTCGCGGCTGGCATGGACGATTACATCAGCAAGCCGGTTGACCTGGACAAGCTCCGCGACATCCTGGCCAAGTGGGTGCCGCAGGAGCAGCGGGCGGCAGCACCGCCGTCGAACGTTGTTGTCTCAAATGGTTCAGACGCGGAGGCCGCTGTCCTCGCTGACGTTGCCGACCCTGACGTCACCGTCCTCGATGAGGACCGGCTGCAGATCCTCCGCGAACTTGGACCGGCGGACGGTTTGGGCCTGCTGCCTGACGCCATCCGGGCTTTCCGCGAAGAAGCCCAGCGTGCACAGGAGGCAATTCGTTCAGGCCTGGAGGGCCAGCAGGCCGACGCTGTGGAGGCCGCCGCCCACAAACTCGCGGGTGCGGCCGGCAACATCGGCGCTACGGGTGCCGCAATCCTGGCCAAGGACTTGGAACGACTTGGACGTGAGGCAGTCCCGGGTTTTGAAGCGCACGGAACGCATGTACTCGAAGAACTAAAATCGGAACTCGCTCGAGTGGATGGGGCACTTGAGCGCACACTACTGGGAGCCCCATGAAAGTATTGATCGCCGACGACGACCAGATCTCCCGAATGATCACCAAAGCCGCCGTCGAGCAATCCGGTCATGATTGCATCGTGGCAGTGGACGGCGACTCGGCCTGGGAGCTTTACCAGGAACACGCCCCGGCAGCTGTGGTGACGGACCTGATGATGCCGGGGCTGAACGGCCTGGATCTTTGTAGGGCGATCCGCGCGCATGAGGAGGACACCTACACGTACGTCATCCTGGTGACGTCCCACGGTTCGCGAAAAGATGTCCTGGCAGGCATGGAGGCCGGCGCGGACGATTACGTCACCAAACCGCTTGACCCGTTCAACCTGCACATCCGCCTCCTGGCCGCGCAACGGATCACCTCGCTGCACGCAGACCTCGCCAAGTATCGTTCGGCGCTGACCAAACAGGCCCGCACAGACCCCCTGACCAAGCTGCACAACAGACTCAAGCTGACGGAAGACCTTGGCCAACTGCACAGCAGAAGCGACCGCTACTCGCGGGATTACTGTCTGGCGATGGTGGATGTGGACAACTTCAAGCGCTACAACGATATTTACGGCCACCAGGCAGGAGACGCCGCCCTGGTGGCCATCGCCTCGACCCTCGCCGGCGAGGTCCGCCAGTCCGACGGCGTATACAGGTTTGGGGGCGAGGAGTTCCTTTTGGTCCTCCGGGAGCAGACGGCGGCTGGGGCTGAAGTTGTGATGGAGCGGGTCCGGGCGGCCGTGCATGCGCTGCAGATCGAGCACTCCGGCGACCCCGATGGGATACTCACCATCAGCGCTGGAGTGTCGGCGTTCGCTGATGGGCACCGCGCGGGGACCGAGCAGTTGCTGCGGGAAGCCGACATGGCCCTGTACGCAGCCAAGGCCGCGGGCAGGAACCGGGTGTCCCTGGCCAATGCCCTCCGCTTAGAGTGACCAGCAACTTCAGTGTTGGGGGGTGATGCACAGCAGTTGCCCGGCTTCATCCGCGCGTCAGCACACCGCGCTTTGAATGTTGCGGGCATTTACGTTCCCGGTGCCGGCCGGAAGGCGGTAATCACCTGAATTGCATGCCGTGTTGTCTGTCATCGTCACGTAAGTCACCGGGCGCTCGAAGTCCACCGCCCCGCCGGTGGACTTGATGTCGTTGTTTTTGAAGGTATTCCCTACGATCTGGATGTGGTGGATTTGCTTCGTACCGTCGTAGTAGGCGTCGTGCAAACCCCGAGGTGAGCCCCAGACGGTGTTGCCAGTGATGTCAATGTTGTAAACGGCCCCGGATCCTCCAGCAAGGTCAATCCCGGCGCCGTGACGGCCTCCACGCACGTTGTTATTGGCAATCCTGATGTCATGAACGTCCTCATCGCCGTAGGTGTGAACGGCGATGCCGTCGTCTCCGTCAGTGCCCTTGCGCTGGTCCACTACGTTTCCAACAATGTCCCCGTTGCTCGTGTTCATCGCATGAATGCCATCCAGTTCGACGTACTTTCCGTCGGTTGCCGACTGTGTACTGCTGTCCTTAACACACCACTTCTGACCACCAACAAATGCGATTGAGTACGTAAAAGGGTTCCTTGTATGAACGCTTTGGACAAGTGAATTCATTGAATTGCGGACGTCAATCACGTACTCATTCAGGCGGCCAGACACATTCCCGTTCAATGAGTCACCCGACTGGTCTGCCGTGAAGTTCGAGAGGGTTGTGTTGTCTGCACCTGCTGTCGTCACGATGGGATATCCGCCAGCGGGGCCGTAGTTACCAGTGAACGAAGGACCAGCTTTCAGGATCGTTTCAGGGCCCACACCTTCAAGCTTTACATTGCTCTCCATCCGCAACTTGCCATTGATAATGAACGTGCCCGCAGGAATTTTTACCACTCCCCCGCCAGCAATTCCGGCCGCGTTAATTCTGCCTTGGATACTTGCAGTATCGTCGAGGGCATCGTTCGGAGTGGCAGTGACGCCATAAGTGCTGGTCGAACTGCTACCCGTGGCACCGCTTAACGAACACGACGACGATGTGACCGTCAAGGCTGCGGCACCTTGAAGGGGAGCAGCTGCTGCTGGGACAGCGGTTGACGCGAGGACACAAAGAACAAACACAGCACTGCTAATAGCGGGCGTGCTGCGGGCAACGCGTCCTTTCCGGCGCTCACCGTCTGTTGCATACCCGGCCGCGGCCAATGCGTGACGTGTGACGTCCCGAGAGGGCCAGCCGAAGTTAATAGTGCGTTTGAATTTAGGCACGGGTGTCAATCTCCTCTGTTTTTTGGCCTGGATGCGACGAGGCTGTCCATTCGTTGAGTGAGCGAACCTCGGCGGACGTGACGTGAACTTTGGATCTTCTTTGGTGCCGCGCCCCTATAGCTCCGACCGTTTCGGGGCGTCACTGCTGAGCCGGAGGCTGCAACCGCTGGATGACTTCTTTGTAGTCCTCAGTTGTGACACCGCTGCCTTGCTCATCAAAGAGGTTCTCTTCGAAGCCGAACAGGAACATCGTCATCCCACATTGCACTGCGTACCCCGGAGCGGTGCGCAATTGTTCGGCTAGGCTGTGCGATTGCGGTGAGCCGCCGGTGAAAGGTGCATCCGGAGGACCGGGGTTTTCACCGACCAGTCCCAGCCCGGCTCGCCGAGCCATGGCGCTGATGTACCTGTGGGAGGACCATTGTGAGACATCTTCCATCAGCATGCTCTCGTCGTCAGTGGGGAGGCACTGATCTTGCCGCGGAACGGCAGCGGCTGCACTCACGGCCGATATGTCATCCAAGCCCGTGAAGTCCACATCCACCCCCGCTAAAGCCGCGAGCGCAGCGAATTGAACAGCGTAGTCCAGACCGCGTTCTTGGGCGCCATCCGGATCGGCCCGGCCATCCAAGCGTCCTTTTATGGCTGTTGCTTTGTCATTCGGCAAGACTCCCCGACCCGCTACGGGAACATGCAAACGCCCTTGATACCCAAGTTTCCGTAGCTCGCGTATCTGCCATACGGCTGCGTCCACCGCAGATCCGGCATACCAGTCCCACCACCGTTGGACCTGCTCATCAGTTACGGACCGCCCGTGCCATGAGCTGGAGCCCGGAATCCACCCCGGCATGGGAGAAGGCGCAACGCCTTCAGCTAAACCGATGCCGTACTGGGGGGCGTCACCAAATGCCCAGTACTCGCGTTCATTTCCACCGTCACCGGGCCCTGGGTACCCTAGCTCCCCGCTGGCATTCGTCCCGACTCGTATTGCTGCTACGCCCTCAAACCCCAAGTCCGACGCAACACGAGCCAAGTACTTTTGCGCCGCATCCCGCACATCGGCACCGAATATGAGCTCGGAACCCTGGTCCTTTGGCGTTCCTCCTGCACTTCTCCGCAGCACACCTCCGGGCAGACCTCTTACCCAATCAGGCGCGTAATGCAGACCAGGGGACAGAACCACAGCCATGCCAGCCTCATGGCAGCGGTTCAGTCGTTCACGAACCTCCGCCACGTAGTGATGGTCCACCCCTCCGGCTCCCGGTTGGTACCGATCCCAGGCCAAGGGCAATTCCACTACGGATACGCCGGCCTCGCGAAGTTCTGCGAGGCGTTCAGGAGTGCACGTGGCACCCAGAACCCCAAAAGACAGGAGCTCTGCCGCCGGCTGGGTCTGCACACTGCAACCGACGATCACAGGTGTTGTCATCATCAACAGCAAGACCACACGAAGCAGGCTTCTCACGGGTAGCCGCCGGTCACGGGAGGGAAGCTCAGCCCTCCCGCCACAGCGGCGTCCAATTTTGCGCGGTCCAATTGCCACACCACGGTGTCACCGGACGTTGGTCCCCTGAAAGTGAAAACCGCTTGGGCGTTGTCCTGAAGCCAGTCCAGGAACTCAGGTGCGGCGAAGCCGTACCCCTCACTCAGTTGCCTCCCCTGTGTGAGGACATACTGCGCCTCGCGGTCATGCAGGGACTGCAAGGATGGCAGGACCTCCCACCCCTCATGCGGCATGAGCGCGAACTCAGCAGTTACTGACGTCAAACCCACTTTGGAGGACAAGGGCAGCTCGGCGTTCATCCAGTCCCGGGCACGGACAAGCCCGTCATCGACGACTGATCTTGCCTGAACACCCAGAAAGAGGCTGAGTATGGTCATGATTGCTGCGGCAGCCACAACGGGCGCCCGCAGGCGGGGGCGCCATTTCACCACCATCACAGCGGCTACGGGCACCGAAACCAGGGCAGACAGCACCACACAGTAGCCAAACTGTTCCTCTGCCGCCCCGAAGAAGACGGAGTAGATACCCACCAAGCCGGTAAAAAGCGAGAACAAGCCAATAGCCCGCCGTTCCACCAGCGGAGACCTAGCACTCACTGCCCCAGCCACCACGGAAAGGCCCAGAAGCAGATAGCTGGTGCCGAAGCGTCCGGCCAGGTCAATGAGCCGGTCTGCAAGGCTCACGCTGTGGACTGAATTGAAGCCTGTCATCTGAACGACGCCCATCATCCTCAGGACGCCCACCGATTTTTGTTCAACGAACTGCGGAATCAGCCCGCTGGCAGCGATCAAACCCAGATAAACCAGATAGGGAACTGTGGAGCAGGCGAGGATTCGCAAGGCTGTTTGGAGGGGCACGGTTCTACGCCAGACCACCGCGGCAAGCAACGGAACCACTGTGAACACTGCAGTCATGTCTTTCATGACGATGGCCAGTCCGAAAACCAATCCGGCGCTGATTTCAAGCCACAGGCGGGTTCGCCCCGACTTACGGTCGAGCAGCAACAGGACCAATAGCCACCCCGACAATACCGCCAGGCCAGCTGGAGTCTCCATCATCAACCGCCCATCCATGCGAAGGACAAACGGGTCGCTGGCCAGAATGACGCCAGCCACGGCAGCAGGTCCAACACCCACAAGACGGCGAACCAGCAGGAAACAGACAACAACCGCAACTGCTCCGAGAACACTATTAACCCAACGCAACTGCAACGCCAAGTCCGTGGAGTTGCCTTGGAGTCCCAGCACGCGGATGACCAGTGCGTTGAGGGCGTAAGAACCCGGAGGATGCAGGAAAAACGGGGTGCCAAGGATTGATGGCATGTGGCCATCCGCTATCTGCCTTGCAACGTCCGCGTAGGTTACTTCGTCAATGAAAACGTCATTGGCCCGTTGAACACCGAACACCCGGAAGACCGTGGCCAGCAAGCCTACAAGGGCTGCAACCCACAAGTGTCCCCGCAATGCCCGCTGGGAGGCATGTGCAGACCTCCTCGCCCGCCCACCCGAGGCAGTGACGTGGAGTTGGTAAAGCGAATTCATAATGACCCTTATGTGAAGCGAAAAAGTACTGAACCAGAAGAAATGTGTGTGTGAACCAGATGGCTAATCGGCATCGAGGTGCCCAGGCACAAAGTACGTTTCCGGTTTCAGTGGGATTACTCCGCTGGGGAACAGGGCATCTGCCTGCGTGGGATACTGCCTGATCCGCCCGGCTTTTGCATCGAGTCCGGTGTCCCAGGTCCACGGCACAAAGCCCAATTTGGACATGTGCGTTTCGTCCGGACCGGCAGCCAGATCATAGGGAAAGTCTGAGTACATCACCACGTTGTCCTGGTGTCCTTTGCCTACCTCCCGGGTGATCAGGTGGTCCACATGCTTACCCACCCCTGCCGGGCAAAACAACAGCTGAGCTTTGGTTTGTGCCATGAGTCCGGCGACGTCGGAGCGAAGCCGGCGGATGAGGGCCCGATCACCCTTGGCGATCCTTCCCATCGCGATGTCGAACCGATAGGTGGGGTAGCGGTGAGTGAGCTCCGGGAGCAGCCACTCCCACTGGCTGCTCCCCAGCAATGGGGGCTTTCGCCGCTTTCGAAACAGGGCGTCCACTTCGCCAAGGTGGATGGATTGAACACCCATGTCCTGCAGCACGGCACGATCCTCCGACTGCCTGGCCTGGAACAATTCCCCAGCGTCCGGAACGGTGCATTGGCGCATGAAGGATCGGGCTGCCCGCGTGTGGGGTGATGGCATGGCCTCAGTGAACAGCGTGGCCACGATGATCTGCCGCCCTTTGGCCTGGGCTTCAATAAGCGAGCCGCATGACAGGACTGCATCATCCAGATGCGGTGACAGGAACAGCCAGGGGGCGTCGCCCGCCATGGAGTGTTCGACTCGTGATCGGAGCGGCATTCAGGCCCTTTCGGCGTGGTCGGCTTGTGGCCGCCGGGTTTGAGGGTTCTTCAGTTCAGTGAGAGCGGTGCGATAGGCCTCCGCCTGCTTGTCGGCGAGTGCATCCCAGTTGTAACCGGCGGCAAACTTCCGCCCCTGCTCAGCCACGTGCTCCAGCCCCGTTTGGGAGTAACGGGAGGCAATTTCATCAGCCAGTGCCAGAACATCGAAAGCCTCTACCACCCACCCCGTACCCGGCGGGATGATCTCTTTCAGGCAAGGAATGTCGAAGGCAATAACGGGAGTGCCTGCCGCGAGCGCGTCAATGGCCACCAGCCCGAAGGTTTCGTGCCGCGAGGGCACTACCAGCAGCCGTGCATTGCTGAGAACCTGGAACTTGCTTTCCCCGGACAACCACCCGAGCATCTGCACGCGCCCGGATAGACCCTTGTCCCGGACGGACGTGCGCAACCGTTCCTCGTCCGGACCTGTACCGGCGATCAGCAGCTTGCCTTCTACCCTTTCGCAGGCATGGGCCCAGGCTTCCAGGAGGAGATCCAAGCCCTTGTGCCCGTACTCCAGTCGTCCGATGAAGAGGACATCCTTCCCCAGCCGGGGTTGGTTGTTCCAGGCTCCGGGATCTACGCCGTTGCCGATGACGTCCACATGCAGGTCCGGGTTCAGTTCCTTTAACCGATCACTGATGCCCTGCGAAACCGAAATCAGCCTGCGGTGCGTCAACACGCCCAGTCGCTCTATCCAGTGCAAGGGCAGCTTGTACTGCCGTGCTTTGTCCCTGGCGTGCAGCCATTGGACAACACCGATGGTGGGGCGCTTGGTCCAGAGCGGTGCGGCCATGGTCGAAAACGGAGCGAAAAAATCCTCCACCACCAGCTCGGTAGCTGACCGGCGCTTCCATACCTCAAACGGTAGCCGCGCAATATAGGCCACTAGCCTGGCCAGGCGGTTACTGCCCGTTCCGAAGCCGATGGGCACATAATGCACGCCGTCTTCGATGCGTTCCTGCCAGCCCGGATAGCGGGTGGTCAGCACTGTGACGTGGAAGCCCTTTGTCGCCAGACGGCGATTGATTTCGTGCGTCCTCACTGATCCCCCGCCTGCCCCGGGCATTCGTGGATCTTCAAAGCCCAAATGTAAAACTTTCAAAGCTGTCTTCCCATCTCTACATTTCTGGAGGGCTCCCTGCCCCTTACAACTCCGCTGAATCAGGAGTAGTGGCGTCCTCTTGGAGAAGCACGTCGGTGAAGTGCCCTATTCGACCGGCGGCCGGTAGATTTGCTGCGTCTGCCAGCCTGCCGACGTCGGGAGGTCCTGAAGTCGTTCCTGTGCGGCAGCATGCCGCGCTGGTGGGCAAGAACGGTGACTCCGCTGATGCCGGCGAGAAGCAACCAGAGCAGGGGCTGCAGGTGGGCGGCTCCGGCAAGGACCACGATCAGGGCGAACGCCAGGATGGCGAACCTGCCCGTCCCCTTTCCCTGGTTGGTAGCCGCCAGCACCGGACGCGCCAATAGTGTCAGGACGAGGCCAGCGGTCACCGCACCGACGGCAGATCCCACGGCCATTCCCGGGACGGCGTTCACCTGCCAGCCGATCCACAGCCCGCCGATAACCAGAAGACACGCGCAAGCGAGGCCGATTTGGCAGCGGCGGTAGGCACGCATGGCCAGGAGGATGGTGGCGAGCACCATCAGGACGGCATAACCGAGACCGGAAGCCGCCAGCCATGGCAGGAGTCCAAGGGAGCCGTGATACTTCGGCGGAACTATGAGGCCGGACATCAGGGGCGGTGCCGTGGCGATGATGGCGAAGGCCACCACCACAAGCTGCCCGAACGAGGCGAAGGAAGCGCCCAGCACCTCGCTGACCTTGACTCCAGGGGTGCGAAGCAAGGGAAATGCCACCAGCGCTGTCCCGGCGGCCACGTAAACGGGCCCCTTTGCAATGGTGGCGAGCGCTTGGAAGCCTGCTGCTTCTACCGAGCCGTTGTCGAGGAAGCCGACCAGTACGACGTCGGTCCCCACCAGCACGGACACGACGCACAGGACCGATGCAATATCGCTCGTTTCGGCCCACCGCCACTTCTGAAGCAGCACCCCCGGACGCCAACGGAGATCCCGATAGAACGACCACGGCACCACCAGAGGTGCCAGGCACCCCGCGACAAAACCGAGGACCGCTCCCCCGGCACCCCACGCCATAAGGATCACCAGCAGGCTGAAGATCAACCGCAAGACAACCTCGCCGATGGTGGACATTGCGTACCAATTGAAGCGGAGTTCGCCTTGGAGCCACCCGGCGGGCGCATTCACGACAAAAATGACAAAGGCTGCCAGAGCCACCGCTGCTGCCAGGTCCGGGGTGGCAAGCGCGAGAGTCACGCCGCCGGTGATGGCCGCCGCGGCAACTCCCGCCAGACAGGACACGAAGACCGAGAAGGCCACGCCGTTCCGCCGCTCTTCGGACCCTTCCGGATGCACGGCGACCACGTGGGACAGAGGAAGCGGAACCATTGCATTGGCCACGATCCCCACCACGCCCAGGATCATCGCGGCGGCGGCGAATTGTGTGTAATCCGCTGTCCCCAGCATGTTGGCCATGAGCAAGGTGCAGGCGTAGCTCACCACACCCACCAGCCCCGCCGACACAGCCAGGAAGCCACTGTTTTGAGCTATGTTGGGGTCGCGGTTCGGCGTCCTTTCCCGGCTTCCAGCTCTGGGCCGCAAACTCACTGCGGTGGTTATGGCATGTTCGGATAAATCCACTGATTAGCTACCGCTACTGGCCATCGTCGCGGAAGGGGGGCTCTTCTCCGTCAGTCCAGCCCACGGGCAGCTCAACAATCAGTGCCCCCTCGTGTTGAAGGCAGAGAAGGAGCTCAACATCGAAGGCAAAACCCGTGGTTCGGCGTTGCACATGAAGCAAACCCATCTGACCCTCCAAGAATCGGAACGGCACCAAGCGGTGCTCGCCTCCTAAGCAGTGCGAAGACACCCCAAGTCATGACGCGAGTCTGACGTGAAGGTTCAAGTTGTTCCCGTCCGGGCCTTAATGAGCATGTGCGGGCGCTCTGAGCGAAATCAGTGGTTCCGTGTCAGAGGCCATCTATAGAGTTGCCATATGAGCCACACTTCCTCCGCGCCTGCCGCTGCCCCTGTCAACGGTTCAGCACCCCGGCCTCCTGTTGCCAAACGCGTCCCCAGCCGCCGCGAACACCACGGCGACGTCTTCGTGGACAACTACGAGTGGCTCCGGGACAAGGAATCCGCAGAGGTAGTGGAGCACCTGAAAGCGGAGAACGCCTATCAGGAGGCTGTGACCGCCCATCAGGAACCGCTCCGCGAAGCAATCTTCCAGGAGATCAAGGGCCGCACGCAGGAGACTGACCTGTCCGTGCCCAGCCGGAAGGATGGCTGGTGGTATTACAGCCGTTCGGTGGAGGGCAAGGAATACAGCATCCATTGCCGCGTAGTTGCCCGGAATACGGGTGACCCCGTGGCCGACTGGACTCCGCCATCCGTTGAGCCGGGCGTGGAGATCCCGGGCGAGCAGGTGCTCCTTGACGGAAACGTGGAAGCCGAGGGCCAGCCGTTCTTCAGCATCGGTGGCGCTGCCGTGACAATCGACGGCAACCTTTACGCATACGCCGTGGACAATTCCGGCGATGAACGCTTCACGTTGCGGATCAAGGACCTCCGGACGGGCGAACTCCTGCCGGACGTCATCGAGAACATCTTCTATGGCGTGGCCTTCTCCCCTGACGGCACCCGCATCTTTTACACCGTGGTGGACGATTCCTGGCGCCCCTACCAGGTCAAGGCCCACGTATTAGGCACGCCGGTTGCCGAGGATGAGGTTCTTTACCAGGAGGACGACGTCGCCATGTGGCTGGGCTTCGATCTCGCCTCCGATCGGCGGCACCTTGTGCTCAGCATCGGTTGCTCCGAGTTCAGCGAGACCCGGCTGCTCCGCTTTGACGATTACGACGCCGGGCTCAGCACGGTCATTCCGCGTGCGGAGCACGTTCTTTACGAGGCCGAGCCCTTCCTCCTGGATGGCCAGGAAACCCTTCTCCTGACCCACAACAAGGACGCCATCAATTCGATGGTGAGCCTGGTTGACCCGTCCGAACTCACCAAGCCGCTGGCAGAGCAGCAGTGGCGGACCGTCGTCGGGCATTCCGACGACGTCCGCGTCAACGGTGCAGGCGTCACCTCCACGCACCTGGTGCTGTCCGTCCGGAAGGACACCATCGAGCGTGTCCAGGTGCTGCCGCTCACAGGCCTGGGCACGCCGCAGCAGGCCGCGCCAGTGGAGCCGGCCTTCGACGAAGAGCTCTACAGTGCCGGCGTTTCCAGTTCCGACTACGAGGCCCCTGTGATTCGCATGGGCTACACCTCCTACTTCACACCGTCCCGCGTCTACGACTTTGTTCTGCCCACGTCGGAGCTGCCCTCAGGCCAGCTGCTGCTGCGTAAGGAAAGCCCGGTACTGGGCGGCTACTCCAGGCAGGATTACGTGGCCACGCGTGAGTGGGCAACCGCCGACGACGGCACCCGGATTCCGCTGTCAGTGCTGCGTCACGCTTCGGTACAGCAGGACGGCACGGCCGCTGGTTTGGTTTACGGCTATGGCTCGTACGAGATGAGCATGGACCCGGGCTTTGGCGTTGCGCGATTGTCGCTGCTGGACCGCGGGATCGTCATGGTTATTGCCCACATACGCGGTGGCGGGGAGTTGGGCCGTCACTGGTACGAGGATGGAAAGAAGCTCACCAAGAAGAACACCTTCACGGACTTCATCGCTGCCACCGACTGGCTTGCTGCTTCCGGCTGGGTGGATCCTTCCCGGATTGCGGCCATGGGTGGTTCCGCTGGCGGCCTGCTCATGGGTGCCATCGCCAATATGGCTCCGGAAAAGTACGCTGCAGTAGTGGCGCAGGTGCCGTTCGTGGACCCGCTGACCAGCATCCTGGACCCCGAGCTCCCCCTGTCGGCTTTGGAATGGGAGGAATGGGGCAACCCGATCACCGATCCCGAAGCCTACGCGTACATGAAGTCCTACACTCCGTATGAGAACGTGCGGAGCGTGCCCTACCCCAAGATCGCCGCCGTGACGTCCTTCAATGACACCCGCGTGCTGTACGTGGAACCGGCCAAATGGGTGCAGGCGCTGCGCTCGGTATCCACTGGCTCGGAGCCGATCGTCATGAAGATCGAGATGGACGGCGGCCACGGCGGAGCGTCCGGCCGGTACGTTCAGTGGCGGGAGCGGGCTTGGGACTACGCGTTCGTTGCCGACTCGCTGGGCGCCACGGAACTTCTTCCTGGAGCGGGGCTCAAGTAGCGGCGCGTAGCTACTCCCGGACGAGCATACTGATCCACATCGCGCCAAGCCAGTCCGAGAACCGTTCATCGCTCCAGCCGCGCTGCTCTACGAACCGGGTCCAGAGCGTGCCGTCCATGGTCGCAAACAACACGTCGCGGCATTCCTCCTCGGTGACGCCGAGCTGACCGGTGGCAGCCGCAGCGTGTGCGTAGCGCGTCGCCACATCCAAGCGGCGGTCGGCCCATTCGCCGAGCATGGCGACGGCGTCGGGCTCGCTCGCTGCTGCTCCCGTGAGGGCCTCAAGGAGTGGGGCAATCCTCCGATTGCTCGCTGTGACGAATACGGCGTGGCGTCGGATCCTGGTGGGCAGGTCCGGTTCGGCCAGGATGGCCTGCATCTCCGCCCTGTCGTACAGGGTCACGTCTGCCTCGTCGCCGCGGAAATCGACGTACCAAACGTGCCGGAGCAGCGCAGCTTTCGTGCCAAACGCCGCGTATACGGTTTCGACGGCGACGCCCGCCCGCTCAGCCACCTGCTTGACCGTGGTCTGCCCGTATCCCTGCGAGATAAACAGCTCGTTGGCAGCCGTGATGATGCTTCGCCGTGTCTCTGCAGCCTGCTGCTGGCGGCGGGTGGAGTCGTACGGCCTCTTGATTTTTGCGCCCATTGGATGCATTCTAACAGTATTCAAAACAGTCACACTGTAATGGAGTTGGCCATGTCTACCGAGACCGATAATTTCCTCGCCGAGATGGTTCCGAAACAGCTGGCCGCGGACGGTGCAATCCACGACGGCGACGCCGGACCGCGCCTCGCGCTGTGGTCGGAGAACGAGCCGCTGACGCTCTTCGGCGCGAGCCTCAGCGGCAGCGGCCGGGCAGAGCTTGAGCCCATGTTCCAGAACGTCGCCTCGTGGTTCTCGCATTCGGATTCGTTCGATCTTGAGATCATCGCGGCCGGCGTCAGCGGGGACCTTGCCTACACTGTCGGCTACGAGCACACCACCACCACCGTTGAGGGCACTCCGAGGAAATACAGCTTGCGGGTGACCCACGTCTACCGCCGTGAAAACGGTGCCTGGCGGATCGTGCATCGTCACGCTGATTTCCCGGCGGGAGAGGCCAGCGTTCCGTTGCCCGCTGGCCGGACGGGCCCCATGACCGGCGAGAGACAGGCTATGGGAAGGGAGACCGAGGCCTTCCTGGCCGAGATCCTTCCCAAGCAGCGCGATATGACGGTGGCCCTGCACAAAGGCGATGTGGCACCGCGCATCTCTTTGTGGTCCCACACTGACCCCATCACACTGTTCGGTGCCCACATTTCCGGAGCGGGCTGGACTGATCTGGAACCCAAGTTTCGCCGGGAAGCCCACCGGTTCGACGGCGCCACCGGGTTCGAGTTCGAGGTTGTCGCGGCCGGTGCCAGCGGCAGCCTCGCCTACACGGTTGGGTTGGAACACAGCCAGGCCATTGTTGATGGCGCACCGGACGACTACACCATGCGAACGACGCAGGTCTACCGTCGCGAGGACGACGCCTGGCGGATTGTTCACCGGCACTCGGACCTTATTCCGATTCAACGGCCCCAGTGAATCCTGTGCCACTCCTCGTGGTGAGCAGCGCGGGCGTTAGCCGGCGCGGGCGTTAGCCGGCGCGGCGCTAGCGTGCGCGGAGCAGGGCGAAGTATCCCGGAATGAGGTCAGGGTCCGAGGGGTTGCTCAGCGGCCGGGTCTCGATACTGGTCGCGCCCTCCTCAAGGAGGTTCCAGTCCGCCGCCGGGAACGCCTTGGCCCGCTGGGCGGCGCCGAAGCGGCCAGGCATCGGCAAGCCCTTGATGGCCCACTCCAACGGGGCAGGAATAGAGTGGCGGGTGGCGCCAAGGTGGCTGACGTAATCAACGGGGGTGCCGGGGAAGTTGGTTTCGGCCAGGAACACGCTGCCGCGGGATCCGACGACGGGCAACAGGTTTGCGGCCAGGGCGGCCCTTCCTTTGGAGTCCAGGACGTGCAATACACCTCGGATGAACACGTTGGCATCGCCTGTCCAGCCCGCAGCTTCAAGGGCCGTCACGACAGTCCGCGCAGCGTCAGGTGCCGTCATATCGCACACGGCGAATGACGCCGTCGTGATGTCCCCCGCCTCTTGCCGTGCGCGGTTCACGGCGTTAGCGGAGTAATCGAGCCCAAGCGCGTGCGGGAAATGCTGGGCCAGCAAGCGCGTGAAGCTGCCGTTGCCGCACCCCACGTCCACCACCGGGAGGGACTGATCCATGCGGGCGAATTTGGGCACGTAACCCTCAAGTTCATGAGAGCTGCCGGAATCCCACAACACATCGCCGGAAGCCCCGGTGGATCGGACGTTTCCCCAGTAGCGGTCCCATGCCGTGAGCGGGTCCTTGGGCGCGGCCGAGGAAAGCCGGATCAGGCGGGGAACCAGCAAATATTTCCGAAGCGTGGACAGCATGCTCCAAATATAAGTGGCGCTAATGCTCTTTCAGCCATTGCAGGGCTTCTGTTTCGGAGGTGAAGAACCTTGTGGGGCACGGCGGTTTCATGATGCCAATGAAGAAGTTGGCAATGACCCTGTCCACGGGGGACGAACCCCAGAGGGCGATCCGTGAGGCCTGGCAGGGCTTGGCGAAGACGGAGCGGGCGCCCCTTGTGACGTCCGCAGTGGTGGCCATGTCCACGATCATCGGGTGGCGCGCTTCACCACAGAGTTCGTTGACCCGGTCCATCGCCCGCTGGGCATCCGCCTGCTGGATCCTGGAGCCGCGTGGCCACGTCAGCCGCAGGATTCCGGACTCTTCCAGTTCCAACTCGAACGCCACCTCTTGGTGGTCTTGCGGTGCTGCTGGTTGGTTCACTGGTCTCCTTGTCGTTTCCTCGCGGACAGCAGGAGGACAAGGCCTCCCCCGGGCTCTCATCCTCTAGGCTGTCTAATCCGGCTCCGAATGTAAAGGCTCTCCTCCCCCGACGCAATGCCCTGAAGGGCGACGTAATTGAGGATCAAATGGCCCTGCAGGTCCGAAGCCCGCGGTGGCGCTGATAGTGTGTTGCCAAATCTGGAATTACGGTGAACGAACGTTGTAACGGAGGGGGCTCAGTGGGTAAGAACGGGGCCGATGTGCAGCACTCTTCCCGCTCCGCCGTCGTGGCGGATTCAGACACTGATCGTTTGGCCTTAACAAAGGCTGCGCTCAAAGCCGCTGGGTTCGAAGTTTTCGCCGCCGCAGACACCGCTTCCATGGCGTCGCGGCTGGAAACCGAAAGTCCGTCCGTGGTGGTTGTGGAGAACTCCCTGGCGCATGGTCTTCGGAATCCGGGCGTTCCCGTGCTGCTGCTCCTGAACGCCGGCGAATCCGTAGACCTTGAAGAAGCCCAGGCCTGGGGCGTTGTGGACTATGTGATGAACCCCGTGCGTGCCGATGAACTTGTCTACCGTGCCGAAACCCTGATTGGCAGGGCCAGGGAGCGTGCGCGGTCCCGGGGAGAAATTGAAGCCTTACGCGAAAGCCTACGAAACGTCTCGTCCGCCATCCGGCAAACCAACGACCCCCAGCTGATTGCCGAGCACGTGGTCCGGGGTTTTGGCGAAGCCCTTGGAATGGACCATGTTTGGTTTGCAACCTTCCGGGACGAACGTGTCCCCTCCATTCGCTCCCAATGGAACCGGCCGGGCACGCCCATGCTGCCAGCCAGATTGGGCGACAGCGAGAACCTGATCGTCGAGACAGCCAACAGGCTATGGGCCGAAGCTGACGTTCTGGCGGTTACAGACCACCGCACCCAGCCGGAATCCAGGATCACCCAGGCGCTGAAAGAGTGGTCGTGCGAGCTCAACCCCGTGTCATCGGTGTTGCTGCCTGTGGGCGAAGGTGGGTCAGCGTTGGGCATCATCCTTCTCACAACGGTGGGGGAACAGCACGATTGGACCCGGCCTGAGATCGCATTGATGCAGCACGTCGCCGGCAATGTGGCGCACGGACTCATTCAGGGCCACCTGATCAGCGCCCAGCAACGCGTACTGCACCAGCTCAGGCAGTTGGACAAGGCCAAGACGGACTTCCTGGCAACGGTGAACCATGAACTCCGGACTCCCCTAACCTCGATCACGGCCTACCTGGACATGATCAGGGACGGTTCGGGCGGCCCTGTTCCTGAGGGCATCAGCAAGATGCTGGACGTGATCGCCAGGAACTCCGACAGGCTCCGCCGGCTCATCGAGGACATGTTGACCGTATCCATGCAGGACGGAAGCAACCTGGACCTCAAACCGGTGGATATTGCCAAGCTCCTCCAGGTGGTGGTGGCCACCTTGCGGCCGCTGGCAGAGTCCCGGCAGGTGGCTGTGTCCTTCACCGAGGGAACCGAGGACGTGGAGGTTACCGCCGATGAAGCCAAGCTGGAACAGGTCTTCACCAACATCGTGGCCAATGCCATCAAGTTCACCCCGGCAGGTGGACGGGTGGGCATCACGAGTTCAATGTTTGCATCGGCAGACGGTGGCCGTGCAGCACTGGTGAAGGTGGCGGACACAGGCCTGGGGATCCCCGAACACGATCTTCCCCACATCTTCACGCGGTTCTACCGGGCCTCAAACGCCACGGCAGCCGCCGTTCCCGGAAGCGGCCTCGGGCTTGCGATCGCCCAGGACATCATCAGCCGCCATATGGGGCGGATGGTCTTCGACTCTACGCTGGGCTCAGGGACTACGGTTTCCGTCGAGTTGCCGGTTGGTGGTCCCTAAGGGCCGGGTTGACATCCCCAAATTGCCAGTTGACTTCGCCTTCCTTCTCACTTGACGCCCTCATGGCGTCTTGTGCCTCGCCTTGACAGCTCCGTCAACGGCTGGCCTGAAACCTGACCGCAAAGTCACTAATCCGCGACACACTCCGCAACAAAACCGATGCCCCGAGCAAAAGCCCGGGGCATCAGTTTGAGTCATCTGGCCTTGAGAGGCGCTCCCCCAATTTAGTTCGGCCACCAACCTATGGTGGTGGTATTCGTTTTGGTGGTTGTGCTGTTCGGCCACCAGCCGATTGCCGTGCTGTTACTGTCCTGCGAAGGCTCGGCGTTAGCCGGAGCAGCCAGCCCCGTTACTGCCAGAACTGCTGCCATGAGCAGTGTTGCCGCAAATTTCTTCATCCGCTGTGCCCTTTCATACTGATGCGAATTACCGGTGTGACTTGAAAAAGGTCACGTGGCAAACTATACGAGCTTTTCTTCACCATGGACATGGATAATGGGCACATGCAGAGTCCACAATTAACGCCCCACCTTGTAGCCGGACTCAATGCGCGCGCCAAATGGAAAGAACGTCACTTTGATGAGGCCTTTCGTTTGGCCGGCGAAGCTGCACATCTTGCCGCTGATGCCGGGGATGAAGTGTCCTGGTGGAACATGCGCTACCTGCAGGCGGAATGCCTCCGGGACCAAGGCAGGATCGATGAATACCTGGCATTGGCACTGGAACTGAACGAGCACCAGCTCACAGCGTCCTCGCCTGAGCTTGGAGCCAAAGCCGGGACCATGGTCGCCGTTGCCCTGCAGGGCCTGGGACGTCTGGCCGAGGCCGCTGCCATGGCCGCGGACGCCGCCAAGCTGGCTGCCCGGGACGCGGACCTGGTCTATGTACAGATCCTGGCACAGCGCGCACTCATTGCCTCCCTTGCCGAAAGCCGCCTGCTGGACGATGCCTGGCGTGAGTGCTTGGAGCTGGAATCCCTGCTGACCGAAGACATCGACGAAGACACCGCGGGCAAGGGCTATTGGGTGATCGGCAACGTCGCTTTCCTGGCAAACCGGGTTGAAGATGGAAGCCGGTACCACGATCTTGCTTCCGAACGGCTGTCACCATCCAAGGACGTGGACTTGTGGGCCCGCTTCAACCGCGCCTCAGCCGAAATGCGGCTTCAGGCCCGGCTGAGTGATGCCGCCACCCTCCGCTGCATCGAGCGGGCGGAGCTCGCTACAGACATCGTGGGCGGTTCCGAGCGGGACCATTTGGAAATGTCCCTGGTCCGCGCCCACTGGAACTACCTCAACGGTGACATGCAGGAAGCCCTCACCATCCTTGAGCCTTTGTGTGCCCGGTCTTCGATCCTCGCCACCCAAACCTCCGCGGAGTCGCACTTCCTCCTGGCCAGGACTTTGCTTGCCCTGGGCCGCCGGGAAGAAGCCGTGGCAACTTTTAGCGAAACCGCGAGCCTTTTCGATCAGGCAGCGCTGCCTGATCGAAGTTCGGCCGTTCGCGAATACCTCCGGGATATGGTTGAGCGGCGAGGCGAACCGCACGGGGAGTAACCATGTCCGAGGAAAACTCGAATGCCGCATCAGATCCACGTCTGGGATTGCTGCTTGATGGCATCGTCAGGCTTGCTGCGGGAGACCTGCACACCAGGATTGAAATCTCCGATGCCCGCGACGAGATCGACGCCGTGATCATGGGTACCAACCTCCTGGCCGAGGACCTCCAGATTGTCTATGAAGAGCTGGAGCAGCGGGTAGCGGACCGCACCCGGCAGCTGCACGAGGCCCACCGCGAAATGCAGCACATGGCGATGACCGATCCCCTCACGGGCCTTCACAACCGCTCCGCTTTCTCCGCCGCGCTGGCAGAATCCCAGGGCAGGGAACCCAATGGCAATCAGCGGCCGGCCATTCTGCTGATGGACATGAACGGCTTCAAGGGCGTCAATGACTCCCTGGGCCACACCATCGGAGACAAGGTGCTGGTATCGGTGGCAGCCCGCATCAGCTCCGCCGTCCGCGAGGAGGACATGGTTGCCCGCATGGGCGGCGACGAATTCGCGATCCTGCTGCAGGACGTTACCGCAGCGAAGGCGGCTTCGATCGGCAACCGGATCCTGGCCGCCATGGACGGTCCGATGGAGATCGAAGGCCAGTATGTACGGTGTGGCGCCAGCATGGGCCTTCGTATGGCAGATCCCGGCAAGACCGCCGAGGAGCTGATGATGGAAGCAGACATCGCCATGTATGAATCCAAGGCGGATGGGCGCGGCAAGTTGAAGGTTTTTGACTCGGACATGCTCCTTGCCCGGCAACTGCGCAACCAACTCGTGGGTGAGCTCAAGGAAGCGATCGCCGGTTCGCAGCTGGTGCTCTACTACCAGCCCATCATCCGCTTGGACACCCGCGGAATTGAAGGCGTCGAGGCCCTGGTCCGTTGGAACCACCCAACCCGCGGCATGATCATGCCGGACAAATTCATCCCCATCGCCGAGGAAACAGGGATGATTTCCGATCTGGGCGGCTGGGTGCTGCGCACCGCCGTCGAGCAGTTGCAGCGATGGCGCAGCGACCCCCTGACGGGACGCCACGACTTCAACATGCGCATCAACGTGTCCGCCGCAGACCTCCAGCGGCTGGAGTTCGTGGAGGACGTACGCGAAGCGTTGACCTCGGCCGGGCTGGACCCATCGCTACTGGTTCTGGAGCTGACCGAAAGCGCTGTCATTCAAGGCAACGACCTCGACCGATACACGCTGAACAGCCTCCGGCGGCTGGGCGTCGAGATGGAGATCGACGACTTCGGCACCGGCTACTCCTCCATTGACTACCTCCGCCGCCTGCCCGTGCACGCCGTCAAGGTGGACCGAACGCTCCTCTCGGCACTCGGTAGCGACCCCGCGCAGCCCGCCCTCCTCGCGGCAGTCCTGCAACTCATTCGTGCGTGCGGCCTCGGTGCTGTGTGGGAGGGAATCGAAACCGCAGAGCAGGCAGACTTCCTGCTCAGCATTGGGTGCACCAGCGGGCAGGGCTACTACTTCAGCCGGCCTTTGCCGGAGGCACAACTCACCGAACAGCTTAAGCACCACAAGACCTGGCCGATCCAGGATTAAACGCACGACGGCGGTGGGCCGGCTTTAGGGTGCGGCGCCCTTTTCGCTTGGCTGGCGGTTGGCTGGCTGGTGGGCGGCGGCTGACGCGTTGGGGCTTTGACGCCGTCAAGCCCCCTCTTGGCGCGCCCGCCATTCGGAGTCGAGGATCGCATAAATGTTCTCGGTGGCCCACTGGCCTTTGTAGTGCCAGTTGTCCACGAGGGTGGCCTCAAGCCGCATCCCCAGGCGTTTGCAGATACCGGCGGAGCCGGTGTTCAGGGCATCGAGTTTCGCGTCTATGCGGTGGAAGTTCAACTGGCCGAACGCCAGCTTCATGACAGCCTCCGCCGCCTCCGTCGCGATTCCCTGCCCCCTGCCCTCGGGGTGGAGGATCCAGCCAAGCTCAGCCTGGCCTGTTCCCTCCAGCCATTTCAGGACGATCTCGCCCATGAGTCCCGGACGGTCCTGGAGCTCGATGGCGAGGCAGGCCCAATCGCCTTCATGCCTGAACTGCGCATTCGCGTAGCGGCCCAGGACTTCCATGGATTGCGTCTTGGTCAGTTCGTTTCGGAGCAGGTACCGGGCGGTTTCGGGCAGCGACTGATAGGCGTGGAACCGCTCAAGGTCCTCGGCCTCGAAACGCCGCAGAATGAGTCGTTCGGTCATGATCGGAAGCTCAATTTCGGGCATGTCTTCGAGGCTACTAGGCGCGTCCAAATCCCGGCCCTGAGCTTGTCCAGTCTTGACAGTTGGGCCGATCTGGGATTACCTAATGAACATTCGGTAAATAAAGCTGGAGGCAATGACGCATGGTTGAAACAACCCTCTCCGGTGCAACGCACCACATCCTGACGAACGACTACGCGTCTGAATGGATGGGCATTGAGGTCCTCAAGATCGACGACGGCCATGCCACCATCCGCATGCACCTCCGCCAGGAAATGCTCAACGGATTCGGAATGGCCCATGGCGGAATGATCTTCGCCTTCGCGGACACAGCCTTCGCACTGGCCTGCAACCCGGCCAACCCCACGCCGAAGCAAGCTGCCAACATCACGGTGGCGTCCGGCGTCGACATCAACTTCATCAAGCCGGCGTTCGAAGGCCAGGTGATTACCGCCGTCGCAAACCGTCGCGCGAGTACCGGCCGCAGCGGCCTCTACGACATCCAGATCTACGCGGCTTCACCCGGCGCCGCGGGCGCCACCCCCGATCCAGATCCCGGAGAACTCATTGCAGAGTTCCGGGGCCGCAGCCGCACCATCTCCAAGAAGTAGGAACTCCAGATGACCCAGAACACCGTCGCCGCGCCCACATCGCCCGCCTCCACGGCAACCGCCCCCATCCTGGACCGCGAAGAAACGATGTCCCGCGACGAGCTTGAAGCACTCCAGCTCAGCCGCCTGCAGCACACGGTGGCCTACGCCTACGATCGCGTGCCGCTGTACAAGCGCAAGTTCGACGAAGCCGGCGTGCACCCGACCGACCTCCGCGAATTGAGCGACCTCGGCAAGTTCCCTTACACCACCAAGGAAGACCTCCGGCTGGAGTACCCGTTTGGCATGTTCGCGGTGCCCCAGAATGAGGTTGCCCGAATCCACGCGAGCTCCGGCACCACCGGGCGCCCTACAGTGGTGGGCTACACCAAGAACGACCTCGCCAACTGGGCAACCCTGGTGGCCCGTTCCCTGCGCGCCTCCGGCGTCCGACCCGGTATGAAGGTCCACAACGCCTACGGCTACGGCCTCTTCACCGGCGGGCTCGGCGCACATGCTGGCGCTGAAGCGCTCGGTTGCACGGTCATTCCGATGTCCGGCGGCCAGACCGAACGCCAGATCCAGCTCATCCAGGACTTCAAGCCGGACGCCATCCTGGCAACCCCCACGTACCTGCTGACCATCGCCGACGCCATGGCACACCAGGGCATCGACCCCACCTCCACGTCGCTGAAGTACGCGGTGCTCGGCGCCGAGCCGTGGACCGAAGAAATGCGCCACGAGCTCGAAACCACCATGAACATCAAGGCCTCGGACATCTACGGACTCTCTGAAGTCATGGGCCCGGGCGTGGCTGGCGAAGCTGTTGAAACGCAGGACGGCTGCCACATCTGGGAAGACCACTTCCGCCCCGAAATCATCGATCCCTTCGATCACTCCACGGTCCTGGGCGACGGCGAACCCGGCGAGCTGGTCTTCACGTCCCTCACCAAGGAAGCGCTGCCGATCATCCGCTACCGCACCAAGGACCTCACCCGCCTGCTCCCCGGCACCGCCCGCCCCGCACACCGCCGGATGGGCCGCATCACCGGCCGCAGCGACGACATGATCATCCTGCGCGGCGTGAACCTCTTCCCCTCCCAGATCGAGGAAATCGCCCTCCGCATCCCCGAGCTCAGCCCGCACTTCCAGCTCGAAATCACCCGCCCCGAAGGCAAGCGAATGGATTCGCTGACCGTGAAAATCGAGCGGCGCGAAAACGTCCCCGCAGAGTCAAGCACGACGGCGGCCCGCACCTTGCGCGAGCAGATCAAGATTCATGTCGGGTCTTCTTGCGTGGTTGAAGTTGTAGAGCCCGGTTCCCTTGAGCGTTCCAACGGCAAGCTCCGCCGGATCTACGACCTGCGGCCAAAGGGCTGACATGCGGCGTCGCTGACCGGCAGCCCGTCTAGAGATCGTGAGAAAATGCCACCATGCCTACTGAGACAACCACCAAGCGCGGACGGCCCGGTTACGACCAGCAGTCGGTGCTCCGCATCGCCGTCGACGTCTTCAACCGCCACGGATACGACGCAACGTCCATGGGCATCCTGGCTGAGAACCTCGGGATCTCCAAGTCAGCCATCTACCACCACGTGCCGTCCAAGGGCGATCTGCTAAAGCTCGCCCTGGACCACGCCCTGGGCGGCTTGGAGGCCATCCTGGATGAGCCTTCAGCCACCTCCGGGCCGGCCGATGCCCGGCTTGAGTTCGTGCTCCGGCAGACCATTGCAGTGCTGGTAGACAGGCTGCCGTTCGTCACCCTGCTGCTGCGGCTGCGCGGAAACACCGAGATTGAGCGCGATGCCCTGGAACGCCGGCGTGCCTTCGACCACAAGGTCGCTGCCCTGATAGCCGCTGCCCGTGAAGACGGCTCGCTGCGCCAGGACATTGACCCCCGGACGGTCACGCGGCTCCTGTTCGGCACCATCAACTCGATCGTGGAATGGTACAAGCCGGGCGGCTCGTTGTCCCCCGAGAAGCTGGCCGACGACGTCATCACCATGGCCTTCGACGGCCTCCACGCCGCCGCCTGACCCTCACCGGTTCCTCTCTCACATCCCGCGGGTTTTTTACGGTTCCTCTCTCACATCCCGCGGGTTTTTTACGCTTCCTCTCTCACCCTTTGTCGCCGTGCCGTGGCCAGGTCCCCGACGCTGTCGCCAGCCAACTCGTTGCGTCCGTTATCGGACTAAGCGTCTTGGTCAAAACAGGTGGGCCAGCCGAGAGGTTCAGCAACATTATCGACGGGCTCATTGACGGACTGTGAAGGCCACCGGTTGGTCCGACCAAGGTAGCTATTCCGGGCCAGGAAA
The DNA here is from genome assembly GCF_031455315.1 of Arthrobacter sp. 1088. Lineage (NCBI taxonomy): Bacteria > Bacillati > Actinomycetota > Actinomycetes > Micrococcales > Micrococcaceae > Arthrobacter > Arthrobacter sp. 1088. The sequence goes on along the minus strand of NZ_JAVDSM010000001.1, from coordinate 160,404 downwards.
CGGTTCGATGCCAGCCGCGACGGCGACTTCACGGTAGGCAGCGGCGAGATCAGCAAGACTCGCGTGCCTGTTCAAGCCGCTCGGGTTTGGGAGTACCCAAACCGGGGAACGCCCAAGGGAATCCGGCTGTCGTCCCCACGTGGCCCTAGGCCGGGCGAAAGCGGTCCGATAGGCACCGATTCCCAGTACTGCAACCATTGCCGGCGCCATAAGTTCGACGCGCGCAGATAGTGCTTTGGCTCCGGCAAGGAGTTGCTCCGGGGTGAGTTCATCCGCTCGCGCCGAAGCTTCCGCAACTATGGACGTAATCCCAACGCCACGTTCCAGCAGATGATTGAGGTCCCCGGGGCGGAACCCTGCAGAGGCATCGATCCGACGATCGACGATGCCGGCCCGAAATAACGCTGGATAGAAGCGATTGCTGCCGCCACCGAAGTGCGCCTGCACTGCAGCAGCACGCAGGCCAGGATTGATGCCGACGAACAGGAGCCTCGTCTGGTCCGAGACCAAATCGGGCAGGGTTAGGCCTCGGAACGCATCAAGCGCAGCCCGGCCAAGTCCCATCGTTCAACCTTAGGACATGATTCGTAAGATCCTTCCGGGGGCCTCAAGCGTAAAATTTTCAGCGTAGGAGGTGGCCAAATGCATCTAGCCCTTAACACAGCCACAACTGTCCTGCCCGTCGATGACCTGAGCCGCGCACGAAAGTTCTACGCGGAAAAGCTCGGTCTTCCGCATCGCGGCAGGACATGGGACGGAAATGATCTATTTGGCAACGACGGCGGCCCTATGCTGCAGTTGTTGCCGGTCACGGACGGTAAGCACTCCGGTCATACCGCCATGAGCTTTGAGGTCGAGGACATCGAGCGGACTGTTGCGGAGATGGAAGCCCAAGGCGTCAAATTCCAGGATTACGACGAGCCTGAGCTCAAGACCGATAACCATATTTGCACCACCGACGCAGAGAAGTGCGCTTGGTTCATGGATACCGAGAACAACGTTCTGTGCATCCATGAGACGCTCGGCCAACAAGCCGAATACCAGCTTTAATCAGCCCTCAAGACAAAGCGCGTCCCCCTGCATGGGGGGGCGCGCTTCGTCGTTATCTGAAGGAACAACCGCTAAAACAGGTCGGGATGTGAGAGAGGAACCGAAAGAAACGCGCGGGATGTGAGCGTGGAACCGGGAAAAAGCAGTGGGATGTGAGAGAGGACCGGTTTTGAACCTCACGGCGCACACCCCTTGACACGCGTGACGGACATCACCTAACGTGATGGGATCGATCTCATCACAAACAAGGTGTCCATTGGGGAAGAGGATGAGATCGATCCCATGGCTACAGTTAAGCGACGAGGATTAACATGAACCCCCCACATACAACCCATGCGTCAAAGGCCCCCACGAAGACTTCACCGTGGACTGCCGCCAGTGCCAGCACCATCGGTTCGGTGCTGGAGTACTACGACTTTTTCGTCTACGGCCCCATGGCTGCACTCGTTTTCGGGGCTGTCTTCTTCCCCAGCGGCGACCCCGGCCTGGCTGCCGTCCTCTCACTGAGTACGTTCGCCGTCGGATTCGTTGCGAGGCCCCTTGGCGGCATCGTCATCGGGCACCTCGGTGATCGCGTTGGTCGTAAGAAGATGCTGCTCTTCACGTTCTTCCTAACGGGATTCGTCACCGTGGGCATCGGCCTGTTACCGACCTACTCACAAGTTGGGGTCTGGGCACCGATCATGCTGGTTTCACTTCGTTTCCTCCAGGGCATAGGCCTCGGCGGCGAATGGGGCGGCGCTGCACTGCTCGCCGTCGAGCATGCACCGGAAGCCAAGCGCGGCTTCTTCGGCAGCCTGGTCCAGGCCGGCGCTCCCATCGGCGTTATTCTCTCCAGCGGCGTCGTAGCAATTCTCACGGGCACACTGTCCCGGGCAGAGCTGCTCGCTTGGGGATGGCGTATCCCGTTCCTGCTGAGCACAGTCCTGGTGATCTTTGGATTGATCCTGCGTCTGAAAATCACAGAAACGCCGGACTTCGAGAAGACCGTGGCCACGCCTGCGGCCAAGGAAAAGCTGCCCCTGGTCGTTGCGCTGCGCCGCTACCCGAAGCAGATACTAGCGATGATTGGCGTGCATGTCAGCGACACCACGCTGGGCTTCATGCAGGGCGTCTTCATCATCGGCTTCGCTACAACCACGCTGGGCATCAGCCCCACGGTAGCCTTGATGGCCAACATTGCCTCTTCCATCACCAACCTCATCATCACGCCCGTTTCCGGCATCATCTCTGACCGCTTCGGCCCACGACGGGTTCTGGTTACCGCCACCGTGGCGTTGGCGCTGTGGGCCTTTCCCATGTTCTGGCTCATGGAGACCAAGAGCGTCCTGGCATTGTTCGTTGTGATGTCCGCGAATGGACTCATCGTGGGAATGCTGTTCAGCCAGCAGGCCACGCTCTTCGCAGCAGTCCTGGACCCGAAGGTCCGATACACCGGAATGTCCATTGGGTTCCAGGTGGCCACGGTAATCGGAGGCGGATTCGGCCCGCTGATCGCCCAGGCCCTCCAAAACAACGCCGGCGGCGCCACGTGGAGCATCTCCGGATATCTCATGCTGGTTGCGCTTGTCGCCCTCGGCTGCGCGCTATACCTGACGTCCCGCAAGACCCAGGTGGTCCATGCTTCCCAGGCATCGCCCGCGTCCGTGGCTGCTTCCCAGCTCTAAAGCAAACAAACACGTCCCGAAACAGAACGGAACCGCAGCAATGCAGCAGGAATTTCCCGGCCGCATCGGCACCACAGTTGCCGAATCCGAGGCTTGGTGGCCCGAGCAGCAAGCAGCCAACGGCTCACAACCCAACATTCTCATGGTCATACTTGATGACACCGGATGGTCGGACTTCGGCTGCTTTGGCTCCGAAATCAACACGCCTGCCATCGATGGACTCGCCGAAGAAGGGCTCAGGTACACCAACTTCCACGTCACCCCCCTGTGCTCCCCAACCAGGGCGAGCCTGCTCACGGGCCGCAACCACCACTCTGTGGGCATGCGGTTCCTGGCCGATGCAGACACTGGCTTCCCCAACTCGCGCGGCTGCGTCCGTCCGGACGTGCCCATGCTCCCGGAGATACTGCGCAGGAACGGCTACGGAACCTATCTGGCCGGTAAGTGGCACCTTGCGCCACTGAACGAACTCACGCCGGCCGGGCCGTTCCACAACTGGCCGCTGAACCGTGGCTTCGACCGCTTCTACGGTTTCCTGGATGGCTGCACGGACCAGTACTCCCCCGAGCTGGTGGCCGACAACCACAGCATTGAACCACCCGCCCGGGAGGGCTACCACCTCAGCGAGGACCTGGCCCAACAGTCAATCCGTTTCCTCAAGGACCACACCACGTACCGTCCGCACGCTCCGTTCTTCCTCCAGTTGGCTTTGGGGGCCACCCATGCCCCCTTCCAAGCGCCGAGGGAGTACATCGAAAAGTACATCGATGTCTTCACCAAGGGCTGGGACAAAACCCGCAGCGACAGGCTGAAGCGGCAGGTGGAACTAGGCGTCGTGCCGGACGGCACGGCACTCACGGAACGGCTGGCAGACGTCCGCGCGTGGGAGGAGTTGAGCAGTACCGAACAGGATGTCTTCACCCACCTGCAAGCTGCCTTCGCCGGTTTCCTTGAGCACGCGGATGCCCAAATTGGCCGTGTTGTTCAAGCGTTGAGGGCGATGGACCTTTACGAGAACACCATCGTCCTGGTCATGTCGGACAATGGTGCATCCCGCGAGGGCGGCCCCACGGGCGATGTCGATTGCAACGCGCCGTATTCGGGCGTCCGCAGGCCCGCCGTCGAGCAGGTCAGCTTGCTGCCTCAGCTCGGCGGCCCCCTGGGTGGCGCCCACTATCCGGAGGGTTGGGCCATGGCGGGCAACACGCCGTTCCGCCGTTACAAGCAGTTCGTTGACCTTGGCGGCGTACGTTCGCCGCTGGTCGTTTCCTGGCCGGCGGGGATCTCCAAAGCGGGAGAGGTCAGGAACCAGTTCCTGCACGCCATCGACATCACGCCCACCCTCCTGGATGCAGCCAACATAGAGACTGATACAACGTTCGACGGCGGGTCGGCAGTTGCGACGTTCGTCGATGCAGCCGTGAAGGAGCCCCGCGAAACGCAATTCTGGGAGATGCTGGGCCACCGTGCCATTCGCCATGATGAGTGGAAAGCCGTGACGGCACATCTTCACGGACAGGACTACGAGCAGGACGATTGGCGCCTGTACAACACCCGGGAAGATTTCGCCGAAGCGCACGACCTCGCCGGGGCCGAGCCGGAAAAGCTTCGGACCCTACAAAAACTCTGGTGGGAGCAGGCGGAGCAAATAGGTGCGTTCCCCCTGGACGACCGAACCCTGGTAGAGCTGCTCACTGCCCGGGGTCCGGCCGGCCTGGTCAATCGCAAGGAGATCGTTTTCAGGGCGGGCCAGAGCCACGTCCCGTTGGCCAGCGCCATCACGGGAAGCGACCGCGCCCTTCAGTTCCACATCCACCTCCGGGAATTCAACCCGGGAATGGAAGGGGTCCTAATTTCCAGCGGCAACCAACAAGGCGGCTACGTGCTCTACGTTCGCAACGATGTCCTGATCTTCGAACACCATGCCTTGGGCGCCCGCGATGTGCTGAAGTCTGACACTGCCTTGTCCGGCGGACCGCAGGCAGTGGGCCTGCGCCTGACTCCCCTGGACGACAGGGCAGCGCTGGCAGAACTGCTCCATGGGGATCAGGTGGTTGCTGCAGCGACAATCAGCGGCACGTCCAGCCACCTGTCGTTCTGGGGCATGGACATCGGCTCGGACCCGGTCAGTACAGTTTCCGCGGAGTACGAGGCACCGTTTGCCTTCCCTGAGGCAGCGATGGATCGCGTAGTGTTGCGGTTCAGGGACACCCCGGACCTCGAGGATCTCGCCGAGCTCATTGAATCCACGGAGTAGAACCATGGGACAACTGATTCTTGATGTGGACACAGGGGTGGACGACGCTCTCGCCCTCATGTTTGCTGCCCGCCACCCTGACTGGAACCTGCGCGCCGTCACGTGCGTTGCTGGAAACACCAGTTTGGAAGGAGTAGTTCGAAACACGTTGACGGTCCTGGATGCTGTCGGCGCCACGGGTGTACCGGTGGCTGCGGGGGCTGCCAGGCCCCTGCTCGAAGAACCCCGCGACGCCGGCCACGTCCATGGCGGGGACGGGATGGCCGATCTTGGCTGGGAACCGTCAGCCAGAAAGCCTGAGGCGATTCACGCCGTCGAACTTTTGCGGCGCGAGATCCTCTCCAGTCCTGAGCCTGTCACTTTGGTGCCCCTCGCCCCGATGACGAACATTGCCCTGCTGCTGCGGACCTACCCGGAAGTTGCGGCGAACATCGGGAAGATCGTTTTCATGGGTGGATCGGCGTCAGTGGGCAACGCGTCGCCCGTGGCCGAGTTCAACGTGTGGCACGATCCCGAGGCAGCCCAGATCGTCATCAGCAGTGGCTTGCCAATCACCATGTACGGACTGGACGTGTTCTATTCCGTGGCGATCGAGGCACCCGACACTGAGCTGCTGAGGGAATCCGACGACGCCGGATGCCGGCTCAGCGGTCATCTTCTGACTCATCTGGCGAAGGTTAATGCGGATGACTTCCGGCTGACGTCGCCCGGTTCGGCAGGCATTGGTGACGCCGGGGCCGTCTGTGCCGTGATCGATCCCGAAGGCCTTGTGACCCATCGCCATCGGGTTGAAGTCAGCCTCTCAAACCTCTTGACCCGGGGGCAGACCGTCGTCGATCGCCGGACAAAGGCATCCGAGACCACGCTGCCACACGGCTACCTAAGCCGCGACAGCATCGACGTCGCCCTCGGTGTCGACGGACGTCGCTATGCGGCGCTGTTTCTCGATACCATCAGATCCCATGACGGTAAGTAGCGCGGCACCAGCAACCATGCTCGATGTGGCGCGGGCGGCCGGCGTCTCCCGCGCCACAGTTTCGCGTGTTTTTACCGCCCCATCGACTGTTGCGGAGGAGACGCGCACCAAGGTGATGGACGCCGTCGCCCAGCTCAACTATGTGCTGAACAGCGCGGCCCGCAGCCTGCGCAGTGGACGTTCCAACACCATCGCACTGCTGGTGGGCGATATCGCCCAGCCCTTCCACAGCCAGCTGGCAAAGGCCGTTGCCCATGCCGCAGAAGGACGCGGTTACAGCGTCCTTCTCTGCGACCTTGACCACAGCATCACACGCCTTGAGCGGCTCCTGGAATCCCTGCCTTTGCAGGGTGTTGACGGTGTCATTTTGGCAACAGGTGACGACATCGATACGGCCTCTGTACGTGCCGCCATTGAGGAGGCCGAGGACCGTGGTACGAAGGTTCTGCTTGGCACTCCGCAGCTTGCCGGGACGGGTGCGCTGGTTCTGACCACGGATTACGAATCCGTTGCCTACCAAGCCACCAAGCATTTGCTGGACCAAGGGCGTTGGCCCGTGGCGCTGCTCGGCGGGAGCGAATCGTCCGTGCTGTCGCCGTTCCTGACCCTTGGCTTTCTCCGTGCCTGCACCGAGGCGGGGCATGAAGATGCAGAGGACTTCATTGTCCGCACCGAGTACAGCACCGACGCGGCCCGCGGCGCCACGCAGCGCTTACTTTCCGGCCCCGACAACCCGGAAGGCATCGTGGCGTCCAGTGTTTCCGTGGCTTTGGGGGCAATGTCCGCATTGGCCGACGCTGGATTGGCCACGCCCGGGCGAATCGGCCTTGTTGCGTGCGAGGAAGTCCAGTTGGCCGAGCAATTGCGGCCAAGGCTCACGACGGTCGGCACCAAGCTGAACCTTCAGGGCGCTGCCATGGCTGACGCCTTGATCGATGCAATTCAAGGCCTGCCCCCGAAAGAACACGACTTCGCGCCCGGGTTGACTCTCCGGGAATCAAGCGCCGGTTAAACTGCAACGCGGGGTCACTTAGGGCCCATGTTGGCTGTCAACATGGGCCCTAAGTGACCCCGCGTTGCTTTTAAGGTGGGGTCACTTCTCCACGAGGGTCAGGACGTCGTACGTGGCTACGATCTCGTCGTTCTGGTTGGTCAGCACGGCATCCCAGGCAACCTCGCCGTATTCGTCGGTCTCGCGCGGCGTGATCTTCTTGGCGGTCAACGTGACCCGGATGGAGTCGCCAGCTGCAACCGGCGTGATGAAGCGCAGGTTCTCCAAGCCGTAATTGGCCAGCACAGGACCCGGCGCGGGCTCAACGAACAGCCCGGCAGCCCAGCTCAGGAGCAGGTACCCGTGGGCAACAATTCCGGGGAAGAAGGGATTGGCCTCGGCTGCTTCCTGGTTCGTGTGCGCGTAGAACGTATCGCCCGTCGAGTTGGCGAAGGCCGTGATGTCCTCGAGGGTCACCTGGCGCAGATCGGAGCGAACGGCGTCGCCGATCCTCAGCGTCGAGAGGTGCTTCCGGAAAGGGTGCTCGCCTTCGGTTTCCACGGTGAAGTTGCGGTCAGCGCCCGTGTGCCACTGGCCGGTGACGGCGGTGAGCATGTTCGGCGAGCCCTGGATGGCGGTGCGCTGCATGTGGTGCAATACCGAGCGGATACCGCCCAATTCCTCGCCGCCACCTGCGCGGCCGGGACCGCCGTGAACCAGGTGCGGGACCGGGGAACCGTGACCGGTGGACGAGCGCGCGTCTTCACGGTTGAGCATGTGGACGCGGCCGTGGTGGGCAGCGATACCGAGCACCAGCTCCTGCGCCACGGAAGGATCGTTGGTGCACACGGAAGCAACCAGTGAGCCCGAACCGCGGGCTGCGAGGCGGATGGCGTCGGCAAGATCCGAGTATCCGATTACCGAGGATACTGGGCCAAACGCTTCAAGTGAGTGGACTTCTTCGGCTTCCGCGTCGGCCCAGCTGAGGAGCACAGGAGACATGAACGCGCCGTCTTCCACGAACCCCACCTTGCCGCCGACGGAGGTGACCGACGGCGAATCGAGCGTTCCGTACGCAAGCTCACCACCGGCGTCGAGCATTGACTGAACGGCCGCGCGGACGTCGGCGAGCTGCTCCAGCGAAGCCAGTGCGCCCATGGTGACGCCCTCGGCGCGGGGGTCGCCAACGACGACACGCTCGTTGATGCGTGCACCAATGGCGGCGGAGACGTCGGAAATCAGCTCCTTCGGAACGATCACGCGGCGGATGGCGGTGCACTTCTGGCCGGCTTTGACGGTCATTTCGGTGACGACAGCCCGGACAAATGCGTCGAATTCCGGAGTGCCTGGAACGGCGTCGGGGCCGAGGATGGCGGCGTTGAGCGAATCCGTCTCGGAGGTGAAGCGGACACCACCCTGGACCACGTTGCGGTGCGATTTCAGCGAGTTGGCCGTGGACGCCGAGCCCGTAAAGGAGACGAGGTCGCGGTAATCCAGTTCGTCCAGGATGGTCCGGGCGGAGCCGGAAATCAGCTGAAGGGATCCCGCGGGCAGGATGCCGGACTCGACGATCGCCTTGACGGCAGCGGCTGCAACGTAGCCCGTGGGCGTGGCCGGCTTGACGATGGTGGGAACACCGGCCAGGAAGGCGGGCGCGAACTTCTCCAGCATGCCCCAGACCGGGAAATTGAAGGCGTTGATCTGCACCGCGACACCAGGAATACGGGTGTAAATGTGCTCACCGGCGAATGAACCGTCCTTGGACAGCACCTCCATCGGCCCATCCACCACAACCTGCGAGTTGGGCAGTTCGCGGCGACCCTTGGACCCAAAAGTGAAGAGAACGCCGATGCCGCCGTCAATGTCGATCATGTTGTCGATCTTGGTGGCGCCGGACTGGGACGAGGACTCGTAGAGCTCTTCGCGCCGGCCGTTGAGGTACATGGCAAGTTCTTTGAGCTTGAGCGCACGCTGGTGGAAGGTCAGCTTTCCAAGTTCGGCCTGGCCGGTGGTGCGGCCGTGATGTACGACGGCGGCAAAGTCCAGTCCGTCGGTGCTGACGTTGGCCAGGACTTCTCCGGTGCTGGCATCACGGACCGGGACGGTTTTTGCGTCGGGAGCGGGAGTCCACCAGGAATCCTGGACATAGCTGGGGACGGTTGCAACGGCTGTGGTTTCCGGGGCGACTGCGGTAGTGGTCATCGTCGACGGGTCCTTCCAAGGCACGTGAAATCGGCTCGGTCATTGGGTCTGCGGGAGCGCAAACATTACTGACCGGCCGTTCGGTAATATATACAGGGTACATGAATGCCCGGAGGAGTACAGCAGGAATTTCATCGTTCTCTCACATACCGCCCGATTCGGGCCATCGTTCTCTCAAATACCGCACGATTCGGGCCATCGTTCTCTCACATCACTGCAGCTTGACGCGGATCGCCGCCAGTTCTGCATCGGTGACCCCATTCCCCCTCAGGAACGATTCGACTTCCAGCGAACCCAAGAAGGCCCTCACGCCAGCCCGCTTCTGCTCCAACCAGACCTCAAACTCCTCGTCTGAAAGGTAGGGATCGTGCGCATGCGGTGCCCCGTGGGTTCGGTGCCGCTCATTGATCCCCCGCGCCGCAAGTTCATAGCCGCGTAGGATTTCAGCATCACCAATACCGGCCAAACGTTGCAGCATGAGTGCGATCACCCCGCTGCGATCTCTGCCCGCCGAGCAGTGAATCACGACCTTGCCAGGCGCGGCCGCGATGGCTTTGAAGACGGCCGCAATCTTCCCGGCAAACAGCCCCACATACTCGCCGTACTGCGCCGGGTCCTTCAGGTACGGGCCGAAGAGCTCGCCAAAATCGCTATGGTCCGGGTCCTCCGTGGGGCAATGTACGACGTCGATTCGAGCCTTCACGTCGTACGGCACCTCGGGATCGGTGTCGCGTTGCCGCCGCTCGCCCGAGGCTCGCAAATCGATGACAGTGCGGATGCCGTCGTCGTACATTTGGCGCCATCCAGCTTCGGTAACCCACTCGTGGCGACCCATCCTGTACACGTCCCCCGCGATCCGCCAGGCGTTCACGGCGCCATCCCAGTGGACGCCTAACTGCGGTGCTGTCCCGTCCATAGGAGCCAGCTAAGCACATTCGTCCGCGGCGATGTGAGAGAACATCCGCCGAAAGGCGTGAGGAAATGAGAGAACATCCGGTGAAAGGGCGGTGGATGTGTGAGAGGGACGGAATGGGGGTATTGCGCGGGACGAGTGACTCATGTCATACTCGATCTCGATGCGCATCGACGATACGTATCGACGACACGAACAACAAAGCACGCAGACCAGCAGCACAGAACCACAGAACCACACGCAGACCGTTCAGCAGAGAGCGCAAAGGAGGCCGGGACATGCCCACCAGCAAGGACGTTGCCCAGGCCGCCGGCGTTGCACAGAGCACGGTTTCCTATGTTCTTAGCGGCAAGCGGCCCATCTCCGAGAAAACGCGGAAAAAGGTGGAGGACGCCATCCAGCAGCTGACCTACCAGCCAAATGCAGGAGCCCGCGCACTTGCCAGCCGCAGGACGCGCGTAATCGGCCTCGTTATCCCTTTCATCCCCGAGTTGCACATGGCATCGATCATGGAGTTCGTCTCCGTGATCGCCAACACCGCCCGCCTCTATGACCACGACATCCTGCTGGTCACTGAGGATGAGGGCGCACCTGGGCTGCAGCGTGTGGTGGGCCAGCAGATCTGCGACGGCCTGATCCTGATGCAGGTGGAAGGCGACGACGAACGTCTCCCGGTGGTCCGCAGCCTCCACGTTCCCGTGGTGCTGATCGGCATCCCGCATGATCCCTCCGGTTTGGTTTGCATTGATGCCGACTTTGAAATGGCCGGAGAACAGTGCGTCCAGGACCTCGCTGCGGCAGGCCATGAAGTCATCTCCGTCCTTGACTGGCAGCCGGAAGTAGTCGACCGCCACGTGAACTACGTTGAGAGGTTCATGTCCGGCACCGACAAAGCCGCCCAAAGCCTGGGCGTCAAAGTGCTTCACCTCCCTGGCGGAACTGATCGCGAAGCGATCGCAGAATCCGTGGACAAAGCCTTGGCGGAGACCACCGGAGTACCTGCGTTTATCGCTCCGGACGGCACCGTTCAGGACGTTCTTCGACGCGTCCTGACCAGCCGCGGCCTGACTCCTGGCACGGATGTCTCAGTCATCGGCAGCGCTTCCCCCACCTTGGCTGAGCTTCAGCCCGTCCCCCTTTCCACCATTGACCTCCGCCCGGCCGAAGTATCCCGCCGTGCGGTGAAGATTATTTGCGATCTCCTCGAAACCGAAAACCAGGGACCAACCGAATCCCTGGAATTGGTACCCACGGTCATTACGCACCGTGCCAGCACGCTGCGTCCACCCCACGGCAGCTAAACCCTCTCAAAGCACCCTGTACTACAGTTTCCGAATTCATCGATACGCATCGTCGATACGCATCGATAACTCAACCCCCAGAAAAAGGAACAGACAATGAAGTCAGCACAAAGGACAACCCGTCGTCCTCTTGCCCTCGCCGTCGCTGCATTGGTCGGCCTCCCCTTGGCCCTCTCAGCCTGCGGGACCTCCACTGCAGCTTCGTCGTCGGAGGCCGTCACCGAAATTTCCGTGATGGACTACTACAACAACGAGCCCGACAAGTCCTTCATCGGTGACGCCCTTACCAAGTGCGGCACTCAGGCAGGTGTCACCATCAAGCGGGAGACCGTTCCGGGCAAGTCCCTGATCTCAAAGGTGCTCCAGCAGTCCTCCTCCAAGACGCTTCCGGACGTGCTCATGCTGGATAATCCGGATCTCCAGCAGATTGCCGCCACCGGCGCCTTGGCTCCCTTGGCAGACTTCAAGATCAGCACTGACAACTTCGCCGAGGGTGTCCTGAGTGCAGGCACCTACAAGGACAAGGTGTACGGGCTGGCTCCCACCGTGAACACCATTGCCCTGTTCTACAACAAGGACATCCTTTCCAAGGCTGGCGTCACCCCGCCCACCACCTGGGATGAGCTGAAGGCAGCAGCCGCGAAGCTCACTGCAGGCGACCAGTACGGGCTCGCGTTCAATGCCAACCCCACGTATGAAGGCACTTGGCAGTTCCTCCCGGTCATGTGGTCCAACGGCGGCGACGAGAAGAAGATCGACACCAAGGAAACCGAGCAAGCACTGCAGCTCTGGACCGACCTGGTCAAGAGCGGCTCCGTCTCTTCCTCCGCCCTCAACTGGACCCAGGCCGATGTCAAGGACCAGTTCATGGCCGGCAAAGCAGCCATGATGGTCAACGGCCCATGGCAGATTCCGGCCCTGGATAAGCAGCCCACTCTGCAGTACGGCGTGGTCAAGATCCCCGTCCGTGAAGCCGGCCAGACGTCCGTTGCCCCGCTGGGTGGCGAGGTGTGGACGGTCCCCCAGACCGGCAACAAGGCACGCCAGGCCAAGGCTGCGGAAGTGGTTGCCTGCCTGAACAGCGACGAGAACCAGATGGCCATGGCCAAGGTCCGCAACACCATTCCTTCCAAGACCACGCTGGCGGATAAGTTCGCCACCGAAAACCCGAAGCTTGCTACGTTCACGGAGCTGATCAAGACGGCCCGGGCCCGCACCGGCGAGCTCGGTACAGAATGGCCCGCCCAGGCAACCAAGATCTACACCGCAATCCAAACAGCCCTGACCGGTAACGCCTCCCCGGCTGATGCCCTCAAGCAAGCGCAAGGCCAGTAAGCGGCGAGCCATGTCATTGACAACAGATTTGTCGCAAACAGCGGCACGTTCCACCGGAAAGGCCAAGGCAAAGGACGGCCGCCCGGCAGGCTCGTCTATAGAAGCGCAGAAACCACGACGCCGGACCCGCCAACGCCGCGAGCGCATCTTCCAGTGGCTCTTCCTGGTCCCTGCCGTGGTCTACATGGCGCTGTTCTTTGGCTACCCGGTGGTCAAGAACGTCGTCATGAGTTTCCAGGAATACACCACAGCCACCTTCTTCACCGGGGAAGCCCCATGGGTAGGGTTGGCCAACTACGTAACTGTCTTGTCGTCGTCGTTGTTTTCCACCTCGCTGCTGAACACCGCACTGTTCACGATAGGTTCCATCCTGGGGCAGTTCGTGATCGGGCTGGCGTTGGCGATCTTTTTCCAACGTAAGTTCCCGCTCAACGGCATCCTGCGGTCGCTGCTCCTGCTGCCGTGGCTCCTTCCCTTGATCGTCTCCAGTGCCGTGTGGCGTTGGATCCTGGACAAGGACAGCGGAGCACTCAACCGTTTCCTGGGCGATCTGGGCATCGTCGATACCGGCGTTCCGTGGCTGACCAGTACCTCGTTGGCTTTGATCGCTGTGGTGGGGGTGAACATCTGGATTGGCATCCCGTTCAACCTGACCATCCTCTACGGCGGCCTGCAGGAGATCCCGGATGAGCTGTATGAGGCCGGGTCACTCGATGGCGCCACGGGTTGGAAGGCGTTCCGGCATATCACGTGGCCAATGCTCCGGCCGGTAGTGAGCGTGGTGCTGGTTCTCGGCGTCGTCTACACCCTCAAGGTGCTGGACATCATCCTGGGCCTGACCAACGGTGGCCCGGCGAACTCGACCCAGACCATCGCCACCCAGTCCTACGATCTCTCCTTCCACGAATTCAAATTCGGCGAAGGCGCGGCCCTGGGCAACGTGCTGGTCATCATTTCCCTGGTCTTCGCGGTCCTGTACCTGCGGGCAAGCCGACGCGCTGTGGATGAGTGAGGAAACCATGACAACCGTACTGAAAGCACCCACGCTCCGGCTTGGCAGATCAAAAGCAACAGGACGCAAGAACTGGGGCTACACGGCACTTGCTATCCTCTTCCTGGCCATCATGCTGTTTCCGGTCTACTGGATGGTCAACGCTTCCCTGCAGCCCAACGGCACTACCTTGGAAACCTCGTGGTTGCCCTTGAAGCCCGACTTCACCGGCTATGCCACAGCCATCAATGAGCAAGCCGGGAACCTCGGCACGAGCCTGGTCATCTCCCTGGGCAGCGTGGCATTGAGCCTGGCAATCGCAGCCCCGGCAGCCTACGCACTGGCCTACTTCAAGGTGCGCGGCGCAGGCGTTGTCCTCTTCGCCATCCTGATCAGCCAGATGATCCCGGGCATCGTAGTGGCCAACGCCCTGTACACGGCATACAACGACCTCGGGCTGCTCAACTCCATTCCGGGCCTGATCCTCGCGGACTCGGCACACGGAATCCCGTTCGCCATCCTCATCATCCGGGCGTTCATGAACGGCATGCCGGCATCCGTGATCGAGGCCGCGCGGGTGGATGGGGCGGGGCACGTCCGGGCGTTCTGGTCGATCGTGATTCCGCTGAGCCGGAACTCGCTGATCACCGCAGGACTCTTTACGTTCCTGTTCGCCTGGAGCGATTTCCTCTTCGCATTGACCCTCACCACCACGGAGGCGGTCCGTCCAGTCACCCTGGGCATCTTCCAGTACATCGGCGCCTACGTGAACGACTGGAGTTCAGTGATGGCGACGGCGGTACTCGCCTCCATTCCGGCCATCGTCCTGTTGGTCGCGGCCCAAAAATACATCGCCGCAGGCACCACCGGCGGCGCGGTCAAGTAGACCGTCACTCATCAGAAGGAAAGAACCATGCCTGAAACAAGCAAGCCCATCCGCGTCACCGTCTGGAGCGAAAACCGGCACGAGAAGCGGGACGAACTCGTGGCACGCCTCTATCCCGAGGGAATGCACGGCGCAGTCAAGGCGGGCATCGAGGAGAACCTGGGTTCCGCCGTCGAGGTCCGGACCGCCACCCTGGACGAACCCGAGCACGGCCTCACAGAGGAAGTCCTCGCCAATACCGACGTCCTCACCTGGTGGGGCCACATGTCCCATGCAGACGTTGACGACGAGATCGTGGAACGCGTCCACCGGCACGTCCTGGCGGGCATGGGCCTGATTGTGCTCCATTCCGGGCACTGGTCAAAGATCTTCACCAAGCTCATGGGCACCACCTGCACCCTGCGCTGGCGCTCGGAACATGATCGCGAGCTCGTGTGGACGGTGGACCCGACCCACCCCATCGCGAAAGGCGTTCCTCACCCCATCGTCATCCCTGAGCAGGAAATGTACGGCGAATTCTTCGATATCCCTACGCCCGAGGAGCTGGTGTTCATCAGCTCCTTCAGCGGAGGCGAAGTCTTCCGTTCCGGCTGTACGTTCCGGCGCGGCCACGGCAAGATCTTCTTCTTCAGCCCCGGCGACCAGGACTACCCCGTCTATCACCACAAAGACATCCGCCGCGTCATCGCCAACGCCGTGGAATGGGCCGTCACCGACCGTCCCGAGCGCGCCGTCCCGGAGCTGCTCAGGTATGAAACCAACGACTTCTTCAACGGCAAGAGCTACCAAGGAGCCAACGCGTGAGCACGCCTTTCGCCACAATCCCCGACGACGGCACTCCCCTTCGCGTCGTCGTGGTCGGTGCCGGAGGCATGGGCCGCGCCTGGCTTCGAACCGTCGAGGCGTCACCCTTGGTGGAGCTCGTGGGCATCGTGGATCTGGACCTTGCGACCGCTGCCGAGGCTGCAGCATCGCTGGGCCGTCCCACCCTTCCGGTAGGTGCCGGCACGGCGGCGCTGGCGTCCGACGTCGGAGCCCAAGCGGTCATCAACGTCACCGTTCCAGTCGCGCATCATCCGGTCACGACCGAGGCACTCGCTGTGGGCCTGCCGGTCCTTGGCGAAAAGCCCGTGGCCTCGACGGTGGCCCAAGGGCTGTCGTTGGCAGCAGCTGCTGAGCTTCACGGCCAGCTGTTCATGGTCAGCCAGTCCCGGCGCTACAACCGGCAGCTGTTTGAAGCCAAGCGGCTGTCCGGGTCTCTCGGCCCTGTTGGCATTGTTTCTGCCGAATTCTTCAAGGCGCCACATTTTGGCGGCTTCCGCGATGCCATGGACCACCCACTGTTGCTGGACATGGCCATCCACCAGTTCGACATGGCCCGGTTCCTGCTCGACGCCGATCCCGTTTCCGTTTTCTGCGAGGAGTACAACCCCTCCTGGAGTTGGTACCGCGGTGATGCCGGGGCGACGGCCGTCTTCGAAATGACCGGCGGGGAGCGCTTCGTGTTCAACGGAAGCTGGTGCAGCCCGGGTCAGGAAACCTCGTGGAACGCCTCATGGCGGATCAGCGGCGAGCACGGCACGGTCTTGTGGGACGGGGACAACGAACCTGTTTCCTCGACGCCTGTTCCTCCGGGGCCCGGTGCTTCCGATCCGGGCCAGGAAATCACTGGCTCGCTGCGCGACTTCGTATCTGCAGTCCGCACTGGAAGCACTCCAATGGGCCAGGTGCACCAGAACATCATGAGCCTGGCCATGGTGGAGGCGGCCATTCTGAGTGCCTCGTCCGGGGCCCGGGTTTCCGTGGATGCGCTGCTTGAGAACTCGTACCAACAGGCCCTCCTTGCCGAACGGGACCCCGCTGTGTTGGAGGTCTTGAAGTCCTGGACATCGGTTCGCAGTGCGCTTGCCGGAGACAGTGCTCTTGCCGGAGGCAGTGCGCTTGCGGGGGAAGGCGTTCGGCTGTGACGCGGAAGCTGCGGGTGGGCATGGTGGGCTACTCCTTCATGGGCGCGGCCCACTCGCATGCGTGGCGAACCGCGCCCCGCTTCTTCGATCTCCCACTTGCGCCCGAGCTGACGGCGCTGGCTGGCAGGAATGCTGCCGGTGTTCAGGCAGCCGCGGACAAGTTCGGTTGGGATTCCGTAGAGACCGATTGGCGTCGCCTGATTGAGCGCGATGATATTGACCTGATCGATATCTGCTCCCCCGGAAACACGCACGCCGAGATCGCCATCGCCGCCTTGGAAGCGGGCAAGCACGTGCTCTGCGAAAAGCCACTGGCCAATTCAGTGGAAGAGGCGGAGAAAATGACAGCCGTCGCCCAGGCGGCAGCAGAGCGCGGCGTGCTGTCCATGTGCGGCTTCAGCTACCGCCGCACTCCCGCGTTGGCGTTGGCAAAGCGGATGGTGGACGACGGCCGGCTGGGCGATATCCGCCACGTCCGGGCGCAATACCTGCAGGACTGGCTCAGTGACGCGGATGCGCCGCTAACCTGGCGGCTGGACAAGTCCAAGTCCGGCTCCGGTTCCCTTGGCGATATCGGTGCGCACAGCATTGACGCCGCGCAGTGGATCACCGGGTCCAGCATCACCGGGGTTTCGGCCCTCATGGAGACGTTCGTGAAGGAACGGCCGATCGGCGGGGACCTCGTAGGGCTCGGTGGGCATGGCGGTACCGACGGTCCGCGCGGGCCAGTAACTGTGGACGACGCAACGATCTTCACCGCCCGTTTCCAGGCAAAGACATCCGGGGGCGGTAAGACATCCGACGCCGGCCCGATCGGCGTGTTCGAGGCGACGCGGTTCGCCCTGGGACGGAAGAACGCCATGCGGCTGGAACTCAATGGCACGCTCGGCTCGTTGGCTTTCGACTTCGAGGACATGAACTCGCTGTCCTTCTACGATGCCTCCGAGGAGGACGCCGGTTTCCGGCGGATCATCGTGACGGAACCATCCCACCCCTACGTCGGAAACTGGTGGCCCACAGGCCATGGCCTGGGCTACGAGCACGGATTCACGCATCAGGTGGTGGACCTCGTGAATGCCATCGGCGCTGACGAGCAGCCCTCGCCGTCGTTCTCTGATGCCTTGCAGGTACAGAAAGTGCTGGCAGCGGTTGAGGCCAGCGCCGGGGCTGGGAGCCGTTGGCACAAGGTTTGAGCGTGCGGGCTTCCTGCCTGCCTGAACGCTGCCTGCCTGAACGCTGAGAACCCGCTGTTTCGTTGTTGGGCAACAACGAAACAGCGGGTTCGCAACGTGTTAGTGGTTTAGCGTTTGGCGAGCTGAGCGGGTTTGATGGCGGACAGCAGGGCTGCGGCGTAGGCCAGATGTCCTGCCTCGTTCGGATGGAAGTTAGCGTCGGGCAGCCGATCAAACGGGGGTACGGGCGCCAGGATCATCACAAGCCATGGATCTGCAGAATTCGCTGCATGCCCGAGGAACTTCTTGGTGACATCGATGAACTTGGCGTTGGTCTGGCTGTCAGCCACCGCCTTGGCAATTGTCGCGTTGAGGGCATCGACGGCCAGATTCACTTGGACTTGGTTCGCCGGTGGGATCACCGGGAGACCATTGGCGGGATCAAAAAGCCGCGGATAGCCCATGACAGTGAGGGTCGCCTCCGGAGCCGAGGCTCGGATGTTTTGATAGATGATCTCAAGTCCGGACTCGATCACGGGAAGATTGGCGATGATCCCGCTTACGGTGCCCTCACAAAGCTGTGTATCCTGCGTAGAGCAGTTCTGCAAAGCGAGCAAACTGCCGGCATCTACGGCACCAGCGGTAATGCTCACCAACCCGGCATTGTGGAGCGCGGATTGCCCTACACTGCTGGTGATCTGTTCAAATACGGACGGCGTCACTCCGTCATAAAAGGGTCCGGCCGGGAACAGCACAGCTCCGTGACAGGCCAAATTGGCCACTAAAGCGACCCGCCCTGTCGCGGCGACATCATCGACATAGCCCGGACTACTCTGCCAACAAGCAACCAATGGCGGCCTGCTCAAGTCCCCCGCGCCCGTCCCTGCCGTGTACGAATCGCCGAGTGCCACATACGTGATGGGTGGCGGCGGTGCGGCGGTCGCCGGACTGGCCGTGAATCCCAACGTGAGTGCAAGGGCGGCCAATCCGCCTGCAAAAGCCAAGTGCCGGCGTCGTGCTCGATGAGTTGCCATGGTGTTTCCCCTTCATGCTGCTCTTTGGGGCTCCGGTGGTCCGTCAAAAGGGATCACTTCGCGGCTCGCCCACCCGTCGGCCGCGTACGGGGCAATGTGTTGGCCAGATTACGCCCGGCAGGCAATGCGGTACAGACCCATCGACAAGCTATTTTTGGGCTTTCAATTTCCGGCGGTAAAGGATGTTTCCAACCAGCGAGATTGTGCCGCCGATAGGCAGCGCGACCCCTATCAAGGGCAAAAGCGCTACAGCCTTCTTGGATGGTCCTTCCAAAGGAATCTCAAGCGTTCCGGTGATGTCATCAGGGTGGTAGGTGACATCGATGGCCTCGCCGATCCCGTAGGCGCAGGGCTCGGCGCTGGTTCCTGGAGGAGTGCGGTACGTGGCGCCATCGATCACGACGTCGGCTATAGGCTCGCAGAGGCCTTTTGTACTGATCTTTTGGTCAACCACGATTCCGTGCCCGGCCACCGTGCCCTCGCGCGGCGGTGCGTTATGGAAGAGGAGCAGCCATAGAATTCCAAGAACGATTGCAATAACAGCCGCGCGAAGACTGAACCGTGGCTTGCGGGGCATGTCCTGATCTGCCGGTAAGAGCGTCATATCGCTGGCCAACTACGCGCTGTACCTGGCCAGCCTGAACTCCAAGCCGTTCCGCACCGCGGGCCATTCGTGTTCCAGGATGGAGAACACCACGGTGTCGCGAAGCACTCCGTCCTTGGTGCGCGAGTGGTTCCGCAACACACCGTCCTGCTTGGCGCCGAGGCGGGCGATCGCGTCGCGGGATTGGTGGTTGAGCCAGTGCGTCCGGAATTCGACGGCGGGGCAGCCCAGGGTTTCAAAGGCATGCTGAAGAAGCAGCAGCTTGGAGTCGGGGTTGGTGCCTGTTCCGTGGACGGACGCTGCGTTCCAGGTGGAGCCGATCTCGACGCGCGGAGTGGCGGCATCGATGTTCATGTACGTCGTCATTCCGATGACCTTGCCGGTGCTGTTGAGCCTGGTGGCGAAGGGCACCATGGAACCTTGGGTTTGCAGGCCCAGCCTCCGCTCAATCTCCGCAGCCATACCGTCCGGCGTGGGTACGGAGGTGTACCAGAGCTTCCAGAGTTCGCCGTCCTTGGCCGCCTCCACGAGGTCGTCGTGGTGATCTGGCCGCAAGGGTTCCAGGGTCACGAATTTGCCGGTCAAGGTGATGGGTTCAATCGAGGTCACCCGGCTAGCCTAACGGTTACGCGATGGTCAGTCGTTCCAGTCGAAGAAGCCCTTGCCTGTTTTGCGGCCAAGCTCCCCACGGGCAACTTTGTCCCGCAGGATCTGCGGCGGAGCAAAGCGGTCACCCAACGTGGAATGCAGGTACTCCGCGATGCCCAGACGAACATCAAGACCCACGATGTCGGTGGTCTTGAGCGGCCCGGTGGGGTGTTTGTACCCCAGGACCATCGCGGCGTCGATGTCCTCCGCTGATGCCACACCCTCCTCAACCATGCGCATAGCCTCCAAGGCAATAGCGACGCCCAGCCTTGAGGACGCAAAGCCGGGCGCGTCATTAACGACGACGGCGGTCTTGCCGAGTGCCTCGGTCCAGTTCTTCGCCGCTCGGGCGAGTTCGGGCGAGGTCTCTTTGGCCAACACCACTTCGATGAGGGTGGAGGCGGGCACCGGGTTAAAGAAGTGCAGCCCGATGAAGTTGGCTGGCCTGCGGAGTTCATTCGCCAAGTCCGTCACGGACAAAGACGACGTGTTTGAAGCAAGGAATGCATCTGCGGAAAGGCGGTCCTCCACAGCTTTCAACGCGGCGACTTTGAGATCGTAATCCTCGGGCACGGCTTCTACCACCAGGCCGCAGTGGATGAAGGATTCGTAGTCTGTCGACGTGCTGAACCTGGCCAACGCTTCTTCAGGGGTTTCGCCCAGGGTGCCACGGGCGGCGGACTTGGCCACTGCGTCTGCTACCCGACCCTGGGCCCCGGCGGCTGCCTCATGATCCCTCTCCACGACGATCACGGTGGCCCCCTTGGTCAGGAACGCATGCGCGATTCCCGCACCCATCCGGCCACCGCCAAGGACTCCAACAACGTGGGGAATCGCGGGTACTGCTGTCATTTCTGAATCCTGTCGTCGTTGGCAGCGGAGTTGGCGGAGTTGGCAGAGTTGCTTCTGTCCTTCTTGTCCAGGAAAGCCTGCATCCTGTCGAATTTGGCCTGGGATTCGAAGAGAATCCCCTGGGCAAGGGTGTCGATCAGCGGGTGCGCTTCCGCAGGAGCATGGAACACCGACTTGGTAATGCGGACCGCAAGGGGATCCTGGCGGCCGATCCTGTCAGCCAGATTGTGCGCGGCCTCCATGAGCTCAGGGGCCTCGTGAATCTCAGTGATCAAACTGATACGCAGGGCTTCCTCGGCCCTCAACACGGCGCCGGCGAGGAGGATTTCCTTGGCTTTCGGCTCGCCCACGAGCTCCTTGAGCCGCCAACTGGCGCCGGCTGCGGCAAGGATTCCCAGTCCTGTTTCGGGGTTGCCTATCCGCACACTTGGGGTTCCGATGCGGAAATCTGCCGCATAGGCAAGCTCCGCACCACCGCCCAGGCAATAGCCGTCCAATGCTGCGATGACGGGCATGGGCAGCTTGGCGATGCGCATGAAGATGGTTGAGTTGATCCCCCGCAGTGCGTCATCCCGCCGGCGTTCCCGGAGTTGTCCAATGTCCGCGCCCGAGGCGAAGACGCCGTCCGTGCCCGCGATGATCAGGACCTTGGGGTTGCGCTCCAGTTCGGCACAGACGAGGTGAAGCTCGTCCACCATGGTCTGGTCTATCGCATTGCGTACTTCGGGACGGTTGAGAAGGACAGTCAGCCTGTCGTCACGTTCCTCGAGAAGAAGGGTGCTGAAGTCTTCCTGGTTCAGTGCCATTTACACGCCTTCCAGCAGCATTGCCGTGCCCTGGCCCACGCCGATGCACATCGTGGCAAGGCCAAGCTTCGGTCCATTGTTGCTGGCAAGCTCCCGCTCCATGCGGCCCAGAAGGGTAATGGCCAGACGTGAGCCGCTGGAACCCAGCGGGTGCCCCAAACTGATGGCACCGCCGTCGTTATTGACGATTTCCGGGTCCAGCCCCAGGCGCCGCATGCTGGCAAGGGACTGGGTGGCAAAAGCTTCGTTGAGTTCCACTGCGCCGAGCTGGTCCACGGTGAGGCCGGTGCGGGCAAGGACCTTCTGCGTTGCCGGGACAGGACCGATGCCCATGATTTCCGGCTCGCAGCCCGCCGAAGCGCCATCGATGATACGGGCGCGGGGCGTCAGGCCGAATTTCTTGATGGCTGCCTCGGAGGCGACGATGATCGCAGAGGCGCCGTCGTTGAGGCTGGATGAGTTGCCCGCAGTGACTACGGAGCCACCGGGGACTACTGGCCGAAGTCCCGCCAGGACATCCATGGTGGTGCCTTCGCGGGGACCCTCATCAGTGTCCACCACGGTCTCGGACTTGCGGGTCTTGACGGTGACCGGAACGATCTCTTCCTTGAACCGGCCGCCTGCAATGGCCGCCAAAGCGAGTTCGTGCGAGCGGACAGCGAAAGCGTCTGCGTCCTCGCGGGAGATGTTGTCCACACGGCCCACTTCCTCGGCCGTTTCAGGCATGGAGTAGGTCATCTTGCCGTCACGGGAGAGCTCGCCCTTGGTGAAGAGCGGGTTGACGAAGCGCCAACCGATGGACGTATCGAAGATCTGGCCCGGCTTGGCGAATGCCGTGGTGGGCTTCTCCTGCACCCAGGGGGCACGACTCATGGATTCGACGCCGCCGGCAACCACGATATCCGCAGCGCCGGACTTGATCATTTGGCTCGCCATGATGATGGCGCTCAGGCCCGAGGCACAGAGACGGTTCACGGTGACGCCCGGAATGTGGAGGGGAAGCCCGGCAAGGAGGGTTGCCATGCGGGCCACGTTGCGGTTTTCCTCGCCAGCGCCGTTGGCGTTGCCGAGGATTACCTCATCAATGGAGTCAGGATCGACGCCGGCACGCGCCACTGCCTCACGGACCACTAGCGCGGCGAGGTCGTCAGGACGGACGGAGGACAATGCCCCGCCGTAACGACCAACCGGCGTCCGTGCGCCGCCAACAAGAAAAGCCTCGACCATGAGAACATCCTTCGCGAAGTGAAAGGGACCGGCCCGGGAATAATATACCGACCGTTCGTTCTATAAAGATTACACGGCCTGCCGTCCGGGTCAACAGATGAAGCCACTTCCCCAACCCGGCACGGCATCGCCTCAGACCACCCGGATGCCCAAATGGCCTGCCAGCAACGGGGCCATGAGACTCAACTGGTAATCGTCAATAACAACTCCGGCAAGCCCGGCCAACCCGTTGATACCCCGGAACTCCGAACTCCGCAGGTCCACGTCCTTGAGCTTGGCGCCGGTCACATCCAGGGTGCCGATGGTGCAATTCTTCAGCGATAGCCGTGTTCCCGTGCAGCCGCCCAGATCGAGCTCGTTGATGATGCAATCTGAAATCTGGACATCCATCAACTTGGAGCCGCGCAGGTTCACGTAGTCCAGCTTGCCGCCCTCGATCAGTACCGAACGCCACGTGCCTTCGTACAGCTCGGCTGATCCCCACCTCGGATTGCTGATCTCCACGTCCTGCCACGAAGACCGCGCCGCAGTGAAGACTGGCGCATACGGCTCCGCAAGGATGCATTCCCGGAACGTGGCGCCACGCAACTGGGCCTCGTTGAACGAGACTCCTGTGAACTCACACTCAATGAAGTCGGCACCGCTCAGTTCCTCCCCATCGGCAGACACCCGGGTAAACCTGATGCCGTCATACCGTTCGCCACGCTGGAAGTCCGGGGCGTCGTCGTCGCGCAGTTCTTCCAGGCGCACCGGGGAGATCTTGGGGGCTGCCACTTTTGCAGCCGCCATTAGAGGGATTCCGCCTTCGCAGCGATCTCGGCAAGGTCCTTGCTGAGGGCCTTTCGCGTAATGCTCATGCCGATCTTCCCGAACAAGGCCATGGCGACCTTGCTCCCGAGCGTGGGTTTGAGGACCTCGGCGCCGAATGTCAGCGTAAGGTCAGTTCCGCCGTCGCGCTCCGCCAGATTGAAGCGGGTGGTGTAGTCGGCGCCGCTCTGGAGTGCTTTGACTGTGGTGCTGCGGGGTGGGTCAGCCTGGGACACCCACATCTCCACGGTTTCCTGCCTGCCCATCATGGTCCGTGTTTCCTTCCAGCGGGTGCCCTCCCCATAAGGACCCTCACTGAGCATCTGGATTGCGTTGATGCCCGAAAGGGTGCCGGCCGAGGCGGGAATGTCCGAGAGGACCGCCCAAACTTTCTCCGGGGTGGCGTTGATGTGCTGCGTCAGGGTGGTGGTGTGATCCATACATCGAGCCTAGACCCGGGCACTGACAGTCCCAACTGACTCGCACTAGTGGTTGTTGTGAGCCCCCAGAACAACCACTACTGCCAGTAAGTTGGGCGAATCGGCAAGGAGCCTGTGGATAACGCTCCACGCTCCCCGATGTTTTGCCAGCATAGGGAAATGCGTCTCCCGACCCGGCTTCCCGTTCCCCTGGCATCCGCCGCATTCACATGGCAAGAAGCGTTCGACGCCGGTATCTCCCGTCAGCGTTGGCGCCACCCCACGCTGGACTCGCCAAGCAGGGGGATCCGAAACCCGGACACGGGCGGAACCGCCAACCTGCAGGAGATGGTCCGCCCATTTACGGTGATAACGCCCTTCTCGGCCGCCTCGCATGCCACCGCGTTTGTCCTGTGGGAATTTCCTGGCTTCCTGCCAGGCACCAATAAACCCGCCATCCACATCTCGCGTCCGGACAGTATGGCTATTCCGCGTAGAAAGGGGGTAACAGGGCACGTGGGCCAGTTCTTTGACGATGAAATCGCCAATCTCAACGGTTTGCTCATCACCAGCAGGGCCCGCACCTGGCTCGACTGTTCGCGAAAGATGACGATAGACGAGATTACCGTCGTTGCGGATCATCTGCTGCGTTTGCCGCGGCCCGAGTTCGAAGGGCGAAGCGAACCATTCTGCACGATGGAAGAACTGGAGGACATGCTGGATCGGCACAAAGGAACACCTGGAATCCGTAAAGCCCGTTTGGCTCTGGAACAAGCACGGGTGGGGTCGGACTCTGCTCCCGAAACGCGGCTTCGGCTGGCACTTGTGCGGACTGGGCTGCCCGAACCAGAAGTCAATGTGCCCACTGAACTGGGTTTCGGCGTCGTACGTCAACCGGATCTTGGCTATCGCGAGCATCGCGTTGCTGTCGAGTACGAGGGCGAGGGACATTCTGATCCAGCCCAAATTGTCAGGGACATTGAGCGTGAAGAAGATTTCAGCCGCGCAGGTTGGATCCTGGTGCGGATCTCCAAACGGCACATGGCCAACGAGGCGGGCTCGGCGATAGCCAAGGTCAGGAGCGCGCTCATCAGTCGGGGCTGGTCACCCAACTGACTGGCAGTAGTGGTTGTTCTCAGCCCTGGAAACAACCACTAATGCCAGTCAGTTGGGGAAAGGGGAAGCTAGCTGAACAGTTCGCTCTTGGGCTCGTTGTTCTTGACCTTCTGCCAGCCAAGCCACAGGACGAGGGCGAAGAACGGGATGGTCGCCAAGGTCCACAGACCCAGGAGGAAGACCTCGCCGGTTGCCTTATCGGTCATGGTGTCGAAGCCGATCAGTACGGTGATGGCCAGCAGCGCAACCAGGCCCAGCCAGCTGGTCCACGGCGAACCGGGCATCGGCAGGCTGGAGACGTTGCCGCGCTTCTTCCGCAGGGCA
The DNA here is from genome assembly GCF_031455315.1 of Arthrobacter sp. 1088. Classification (NCBI taxonomy): domain Bacteria; kingdom Bacillati; phylum Actinomycetota; class Actinomycetes; order Micrococcales; family Micrococcaceae; genus Arthrobacter; species Arthrobacter sp. 1088. Next base: position 134,859 of record NZ_JAVDSM010000001.1, on the reverse strand, counting down.
ATCTGGCTCGCGAAGATGGAACCCCAGGTGAAGATCACACCGATGGAGGCCGTGTTCAGCGCGAGGTCGAACGCATGGGAGCCACCCAGCCAGATGTTGAGCAGGATACCCACCAGGTACACACCGCCGATCGCCAGGATGGCCGCGTACGGCACGTGGCGGGAGGACATCTTGGTGAGCCACTGCGGCGCGTGGCCGTTGTTGGCCATGGTCCGGAAGATGCGGCCGATCGAGTACAGGCCCGAGTTGCAGGAGGACAGCGCGGCGGTGATGACGATCATGTTCATGACGTCGCCCATCCAGCCGAGGCCCATCTGGCCGAACACGGTGACGAACGGCGAGGTGCCGGCCTTGTACTGGTCCGACGGCAGCAGCATCGCAAGCAGCATCACGGAACCGACGTAGAAGACAATAATGCGGATCACGACGGCGCGGATCGCCTTGGGAACTTCGCGTTCCGGGTTCTCCATCTCACCAGCGGTAATACCAACGAGTTCGATTGCGTTGTAGGCGAAGATCACAGCGTTGAGGACCAGGATCATGACCAGGCCGCCCTTGGGGAACATGCCACCGTCTTCGTGGAACAGGTTGCCCACCGAGGCATGGCCGTTGCCCACCTGGGCGTTGGTGACAACCATGAAGGTGCCAACGGCCAGGAAGATCAGGATGGCTGCGACCTTGAGGCACGAGGCCCAGAATTCGAACTCGCCGAAGGCCTTGACGCTGAACAGGTTCACGGCCACCAGCAGCACCAGCGCTGCAATGGCGGACAGTTCAACGGGAACGTTGGGGAAGAAGAACTGGAAGTACAGCCCGATTGCGATGAGCTCGGCAATGCCTGTCATGGCCCAGTTGATGAAGTACATCCAACCGGAAAGGAAGGCGCCCTTCTTGCCGAACATCTCACCGGCGTAGCTCACGAACGAGCCGGACGTCTGGCGGTACATGATGAGTTCGCCAAGGGCACGCATCAGCAGGTAAGCGATGACGCCGGCAATGGCGTAGGAGAAAATCAGGGCCGGGCCGGTGGAGGCCAGGCGGCCACCGGCGCCCATGAACAGGCCGACGCCGATTGCGCCGCCCATGGCGATCATGGTGACGTGGCGCCGGCTCAGGGTCTTCTGGTAACCCTCGGCGCTGAGGGTGGAGCCGACGGCGGTGGATGGGGCCGTGGGGTTCTGGAGTTCTGTGGGGGTACTTTGCGGCACAGCTGTTCCTTGTGGGTTGGGGTATTGCTGTAGGTGTTTACGCCTATGCCGGAACATGGGCGTCTTGGCCACACAAAATTCGAGCTTTCCCCGTTGGAGGACGTCGAAGTGTGACAAAGAACGCAGAACGCCGAAGGTTCGCGCAACCCGTCTATCTTACGGGATTAATGGGAATGCCCGTGACGCAGGCAACAACACGCGTCCTGGACACAGCAACGCGGGGTCACTTACGGCCCATGTTTCCCCCTGGAATGGGCCGTATGTGACCCCGCGTTGCTTTAGGAGATCAGCACGATATTCCGGCTCTCATCTGCGAAGACTTCGTACGTCCGCAGGGGCTTGGCTCCCGTGGTGGAACACCCGGTTTCCAGCTCAAACGAGTGCTGGTGGAGCGGGCACATCACCACGCGCTGGTCGATGGTTCCGTCGGCAAGGGGGCCGCCCTTATGTGGGCACACTGCCGACACAGCCCGCAAGGTGCCGTCCCGTAGCCGGAAGACCGCAACCTGTTCGCCGTCGATCCCGAACGCCCGGCCTTCGCCGAACGGAATTTGGTCCACCGGCCCTATGACGTGTGGAATCTTCATCGGACCGGCACCTGCGGCAGGACTGTGAGCGGCAGCGAGGTCCGGAATTGGCCGGGCGTGAGTGGATCATCGCGCTCACTCCACGGATCCACGTAGTTGTCCACTGACTCCTGCATCGCCTCATCCAGGCGGGCGGCGATGCCCTCGGAGTCGTCCAGGATGACGCTGCGGATGCGGTCGATCCCCACCCGGGGAACAAACGCATACGTCCGTTCCAGCCAGTTCGCGTTCTCCCGGTAGTACTGCATGAACCGACCCGCCAGCAGTGTGACTTCCTCCGGAGTATCCACCGTGACCAGCAGATCGCCCTTGCGGATGTGGGCGCCGGCCGCTCCCCCAACATAGATTTCCCAGCGGCCTCCTTCCACCGCAACGACGCCTACGTCCTTGACCAAGGACTCCGCACAGTTCCGCGGACACCCGGAGACTGCGAGTTTCAGTTTTGCCGGCGACTCAATTCCCTGGAAGCGGGATTCCAGCGAGATGCCCAACCCTGTGGAATCACCCGTGCCAAAGCGGCAATAATCCTTCCCCACGCAGGTCTTCACGGTGCGGAAACTCTTGCCGTAGGCGTAGCCGGAGGGCATGTCCAGATCGGCCCAAACCTGCGGAAGGTCTTCCTTGGGAACGCCCAGAAGGTCGATCCTTTGCCCACCGGTCAGCTTGATCATGGGAATGTTGTGCTTCTCCGCGACGTCGGCAATCGTGCGGAGCTGTTGCACGGACGTCACGCCTCCCTTCATCTGCGGAACCACGGAGAACGTGCCGTCACGCTGGATGTTCGCATGCACGCGGTCGTTGATGAAGCGGGCGTCGCGCTCGTCGATGTATTGCTCTGCCAGCATCATCTTCAGGAGCGAGGCAAGGCCCATCTTGGATTTGGCATCTTCAGCGCTTCCGGGAGCCAGCGCAGCAAACACCTGGGAAACCGAGCGCAGACCAAGCTCCCGGATCCGGGACATCAACGCGGCCTTGTCCAGGGGAATACCGGGAACGTAGTAGCTCGCAGCCGGGTCATCTTCTACGGCACCGTCGGCCGCCCACTCCACCACCTGCGAAACAAGCAGCTTGCAGGAACCACACCCCTTGCCGGCCCGGGTAGCGTCCATGGCTGCCGGTACCGAACGGCAACCACCCTGCACCGCGGCAACAAGCGTTCCTTTGGAAACCCCATTGCAGTTGCAGACCTGTGCCGAATCCGCCAGCTCGGAAACGCCGTCCTCTTCACCCGGCGAGCCGAGATCGAACATCAGCGAAAGGCGTTCCTCCGGCAGCGGCAGGCCCTGGTCAAAAGCCTGGGTCAAGTAAGCAACCTTGCGGCTGTCACCAAGAAGGGTAGCGCCCACCATCTTGTTGTCCCGGATCACGATCGACTTGAACACGCCCCGGCTCGGTTCCGAAAAAACAATGTGCTCATCCGTGTCCCGTTCCGGGCCCGCCAGGCCCATGGAAGCGACGTCGACGCCGGCAACCTTCAGTTTGGTGGCGGTCCTGGAACCCAGATAGACCGAGGAACGATCCACACCGGTGATCTGGTCCGCAAGAACAGCGGCCTGCTCCCACAAGGGCGCTACAAGCCCATAAACCTCGCCCCGGTGTTGGACGCACTCCCCCACGGCATAGATGTCCTCTTCGTCCATGACGCGCAGGTGGTCATCCACCACGATGGCCCGTTCCACGGCCAAACCACTCACCACCGCGACATCCACGTTGGGCCGGATGCCGGCAGTCACAACCACCATGTCGCAGTCCAGCTCAGTGTCATCACGCAGCCGCACGCCGGTGATCCGGTCCTTGCCCAGCACCGCAGTGGTCCGGCTTCCTGTATGGACCTCGATGCCCAGCGCCTGGACGCTTCGCCGCAGTATTGCGCCGCCGTCGGGCCCTAATTGCGCGTTCATGAGGTGGCCACCGGAGTGGACCACCGCCACGTCAAGGCCGTACGCCTGCAGTCCCCGGGCAGCCTCAAGCCCCAGCAATCCCCCGCCAATCACCACAGCCTTGCGGTGATGCTCGTGCTGGGCGAACTGGACCATCTTGCGGGTATCGTCCATGGTCCGGAACGTGAAAACCCCGTGGCGCACCGATCCGCTGGGCGTGTAGAGGCCATCCATCGGAGGAAGGAACGAGTGGCTTCCGGTGGCGATGATCAGGACATCGTAGGGAACCACCCTGCCATCGGCCGCAAAGACGTGTTTGCTGTACTTATCTATGCGCTCCACCCGGACCCCTGCGTGCAAGGTGATGTTGTTTTCCTGGTACCACGGCAGGGCGTTGAGGAAAATGTCGGCATCGCTTTCCTCGCCGGACAGCACGTGGCTGAGCATGATGCGGTTGTAGTTTCCGTACGGTTCGTCGCCGAAAATGGTGATGTCGAACGCGTCCCCGCCGCCGCGGGCCAGGATCTCCTCCACCGCACGTGCACCGGCCATGCCGTTGCCGATGACCACCAGCTGCCTGGTCATCAGTGCTCCACCATGCCCAGGTCCACCACCACGGAACCGCGGACGCCGGCCGGCGCGGCGATGTACAACTCGATCATCGAGCCGCCCTCGATATCTTCCACAACCCGCAACGGGACGTGCACATCGCCTTTGGCCCCGATGGGGAAATACCGCATCGGCACGCCGTCGCGCATAAGGACAACCGCAATGAGTTCAGAGCTGGAGTTGCCACCGCGGAAGTAGAGCGTCTGGTTCACGACGCCGTCCGGGACAAAGTGCGCGAGCTCGCTGTGGAGGGGAACCGGCTTTTCCATACCGATGCCGTCAAACGGGAATATGCCTTGAAGGAAGAGGTTCTTGGAAATCACGGAAAGATCCTTTCGGCCGGCTTCCTTCCATGGTGCTCCGCCGTTGTTTCAGGACGCTCGATGCCGTGTTTCCATATGCAGGACAGGGCGTAACGATCCCTTTGCGAACAACTCACCCCGGCGGCAGCGTCGGTCACGGCGGCCAGGTCGGCCACGACGAACTAGAGCAACTCGCCATCCTGCATCCCATACCGGACCCAGCTACCCACTGAACCGGCCGCCGCACACCGATCGAACCACTCCCCCAGCGCGCGGTCGTGGCTCACGATGACCAGTGTCCCGGCGAAGGCTGCGAGCGCAGCTTCCAACTGTTCCACGAGCACCGGCGCAAGGTGGTTGGTGGGTTCGTCCACGATCATGGTTTCGTAGCTGCCCAGGAGCAGCCTGGCCAGGGCGAGCCTGCGTTGCTGTCCGGCCGAGAGGCTGCCCACGGGAACGTGGAACTCCGCAGGCCGGAACAAGCCCAGGCGAAGCAGGGCCTCGGCATGTTCGTCGATGTTTCCGCCCAGTCCTGCGGCAAACGCCGGAAGGAGCCGGAGCCCGGGACGCGGGGGCACGTCGAGTTCCTGCTGCAGATGCCCCACCGTGCCCTGAACGGCCAAGGTTCCGTTGGCCGGCTCAAGCGTCCCGGCGAGCACGGAGACCAGCGTTGATTTTCCTGCGCCGTTTGGCCCGGTGATGAGGACCTTCTCCCCGGTTTCGACGCGCAGATCAGTCGGTTTGAGGCGACCGGGCACGCTAATGCCGCGTGCTTCGATGGCCGGTCCAGCAGCTTCCTCCAGCTGAACGTCAAGTTGCGCGGCGAGCTTGAGCGGCACGGGTGGCCGGTCAATGGGGTTCTCTTCGAGCCGCCGCAGGCGTTCCTGGGCGTTGCGAACCTTGCTGGTGGCTGCGCGTTGCCAGGTGCCTTTTTTGAAGCCGGTCGCAAATTTGTCGTTGTCGCGCACCCGGCCGTAGCCCATGCCGCCGGAAACCGTGGCGGCCTGGAACCGTTCGGCGGCCATGGCGTCGAGCCATTCCTCGTACTGCTGCACCCAACGGGCACGCTGGGCGGCTTTCTCCCGCAGGTAACCTTCGTAGCCGTTGCCGTACCTATTGACGGAACGGCGCTCGGCGTCGACTTCGATGACCGTGCTGGCTACCTTCCGCAACAGGACGCGGTCGTGCGAAACCACCACCACGGTGCCTCGGTGCGCAGCCAACCTCGACTCCAGCCAGGCTGTGCCGTTGGCGTCCAGGTGGTTGGTGGGCTCGTCCAGGAGCAGGGCTTCGGCAGGATCTGCCAGCAGGCAGGCGAGGGCAACGCGCTCCTGCTCGCCGCCGGACAAAGACCCAAGCGTTCGACGCCGCTCCAGGCCTCCCAGCCCCAGCCTGTCCAGCGCTGCTTCCACCCGGGACTCGGCAGCGTACCCCTCGCGGAGTTGGTACTGGGTCTGCAGGCTTCCGTAGAGTTCCAGGGTTTCGGGGTCCGCGTCCGCCAGGTCCTGTTCCAGTTCGGTAATGCGGGCCTCAAGTGAACGGAGTGCCTTAAGGGACTCGTCGATCGCGTCGCCGACAGTAATCGAGGCAGGAAGCCCGTGCGTCTGGGCGAGGTAGCCCACGCGGTAGCCGGCGTTCCCTGCCAACCCGGCCGTGCCGTCGTCGGGCGTTTCCACGCCGGCCAGCAGGCGGAGAAGGGTGGATTTCCCCGCCCCGTTTTCCCCGACAATGGCAACGTGCTCGCCGTGATCGATGGTGAGTTCAACGCCGTGGAAAAGTTCGCGGTCCCCGTAGCCGTGGGAAACGCCGGAAAGGTGAAGGTGGTCAGTCAAGAGATGTCCTCGCAAAGTCCGCAGTGAATGGCAGGAAACCCTTGGGGTACTGCCTCAGTGGTCTACTGGGGATGCAGCCGGATGGACGGGCTGCTCTCAAGACTTCATCGCTCCAGACTGCCCGGCGAATCGGGGCACGTCAAGTTCAGGCCGCCGCGACCGCGCGCCTCCGCCGGGCCTTTGCCAGGCGCGTACCAATCAGTCCTTGCCGCGGACTGAACAGATAGACGACGGCGAACACCGCACCCTGGGTGACCACCACCATGGCCCCTGATGCCGTGTCCAGGTAGTAGCTCAGGTAGATGCCGGTCATGGAGCACGCTACCGAGATGACGGGGGCGATCACCAGCATCCGGGAGAACCGGTCCGTCAGCAGGTAGGCGGTGGCACCGGGAATGATCAGCATGGCTACCACCAGCACCACGCCCACGGTTTGCAAAGCCACCACCGATGTCAGCGCCAGCAGGCCGAGCAGCAGCGCTCCAAGCCGCCGGGGCGACAGTCCGATGGCGTGGGCATGCGTGGGGTCGAACGCGTACAGCGTGAGGTCCCGGCGCTTGAGGATCAGGATCGCGAAGGCCACCACGCCAAGGACCACAACCTGGATGAGGTCAGGGACGCTGACGCCCAGAAGGTTGCCGAAGATGATGTGGTTCAGGTCAGTCTGGCTGGGTGTCACGGAGATCAGCACCAGGCCCAGCGCGAAGAGCGACGTGAACACGATGCCGATTGCCGCATCTTCCTTCACGCGGCTGGTGTTCCGCACCACCCCGATCAACGTCACGGCGATCAGCGCGAACACCAACGCACCAAGCGCGAACGGCGCACCCACAATGTAGGCGAGCACGACGCCGGGAAGCACCGCGTGCGATACGGCGTCGCCCATGAGGGACCAGCCGATCAGAACGAGCCAGCAGCTAAGGACCGCACAAACCACCGCAGCAATTGCCGTGGTGGCGAGGGCGCGGACCATGAAGTCGTAACTCAAAGGTTCAAGCAGGAATTCCACGGCTTAGCCCCTGTTCATGACGTCAAGGCCAAATGCCATTGCTAGATTTTCAGGTTGCAGCACCACGTCGGGGCTGCCATGCATCAGCACCTTACGCATCAGGAGCACTGCTTCGTCGCAGAGCTGAGGGAGCGCGTGGAGGTCGTGGGTGGAGATAAGGATGGTGGCGCCGTCAGCCGCAAGTTCGCGCAGGAGCCTGGTGATAGTGGCTTCGGATCGCTTATCCACTCCGGCGAAGGGTTCATCCAGCAGCATCATGGTGGCGCCTTGTGCGATGCCCCGGGCTACAAAGGCACGCTTTTTCTGCCCGCCGGACAGCTGGCCGATTTGGCGGTCGGCAAACTCGCCAAGCTCCACGCGGTCCAGGGCCTGTTCGACGGCGTCCCGGTCTGCTTTCCGGGGACGGCGGGTGAATCCGAGGTGCCCATAGCGGCCCATCATCACTACGTCCCGGACGGACAAGGGGAAGGCCCAGTCCACATCCTCGCTTTGCGGGACGTAGCCGATCCCGGCCTCCTTGCGGGTCTTCATGGGCGGGTGACCGTTGATGAGGACCCGGCCGGAATCGGGCTTCACCATGCCCATGATGGTCTTGAACAGGGTGGACTTGCCCGAGCCGTTCATACCGACCAAACCGCAGATTCTGGAGTGGTCCAGGGTGAGGGATGCGGAGTCCAGCGCCAGCACCGCGCCGTAGTGGACCGTGACGTTCTCAACGACGATCGCAGGGCTGGTCATGACGCTCCTCCTGTCAGGGCTGTGGTGATGGTCTTCGCATCGTGGCGGATGAGGTCCAAATACGTGGGAACAGGACCGTCTGCTTCTGATAACGAGTCCACGTAGAGTACGCCACCGAATTTGGCGCCGGTAGCACCGACGACTTGCCGCATGGGGGCGTCGGAGACGGTGGATTCGCAGAACACGGCCGGCACCTGGTTGTCCTTGACGAATTCGATTGCCCGCGCGATCTGCTGGGGCGTGGCCTGCTGCTCAGCGTTCACGGCCCAGATGTAGACCTCTTTGAGTCCGGCATCCCGGGCCAGGTAGGAGAACGCACCTTCGCACGTCACCAGCGCCCGGTGTGCTTCGGGCAGAACGGAGAGCTTGGAGACCATCTCGTCCTGGACGGTCTGCAGTTTGGCGTTGTAGGCCTTGGCATTGGCTTCAAACTCGCCGGCATGGGCGGGGTCGAGCTTGGCGAAGGCCTTGGCCATGTTGTTGGCGTAGATCTGGACGTTGCTGGGGGACATCCATGCGTGCGGGTTTGGTTTGCCCTGGTAGGAGTCTTCTGCAATGGGCATGACCTTCACGCCGTCGCTCACCACAGCGTGGGGCACATCGAGTCCCTCCACGAATTGGGAGAACCATGCTTCAAGGTTCAGGCCGTTATCCAGGATGAGGTCGGCCTGGGCAGCCTTGCGGATGTCCCCGGGAGTTGGCTCATAGCCGTGGATTTCGGCCCCGGCCTTGGTGATGGATTCCACGCGGAGCTTGTCACCGGCGACGTTTTTGGCGACGTCGGCCAAAACGGTAAACGTGGTCAGGACAACGGGCTTGTCGTCACCACCGGCAGAGGAATTCCCTCCGCAGGCGGACACCCCGAGCACCAGAGCGGATGCGGTCAGTAAGGCGGCGAATCGGCGGACAACTTTGGCGCGCCGAAACGGAAAGTTAGGCATACCGAAAAGTGTAGCGAAGCGGGGGCCACCCAGCAAAGATAGTCTGGTCATATGGGCACCATTTCGATGCGGGCGAGGCTTTACCGGTTCAATGCCCTGGACGCAGTCGCCGTGGCCGCCTACGTGGGGTTCACGGTCTACTTCACTTTTGCGGGCGAATCCGTGGAGCGAATGATGCTCCGGCTTTTTTCCGACCCCGCCACGGCTTCCTATGCCGTCAACGCGGTCTTCTATGCTGCCGTCGGGGTCTTTGCCTTGGCGTCCGCCTGGCGCATTGTTGGCCGCGACATCAAGATCCTGGGCACCCGTCCCTGGTTCACCCTTGGAATGATTCCCCTTGCGGTGGTGGTCATGCTGATCGTCACGGCAATTCTGGTTGCGGCGCTCGGTACGGCGCAGACCTCCGAAAACCAGTTGGGCATCCAAGGCCTGCTTCAGCGTGTGCCGGCCTGGCTCATGGTGCCGCTGCTGGTGGTCCTGGGGCCGTTCGTCGAGGAGTACCTGTTCCGGCACCTGCTGATCGGCAAGTTGTCGCAGTACGTGAACATCTGGATCTGCTGCGCGATTTCGGTGGGAGTTTTCGCGTCGATCCATGTTGTGGGCAGGGAAGGGCTGGCGTTGTCGGCCCTTGCGCCTTATCTCGGCATGGCCCTGGTGCTGGTGGCGGTCTACGTGTGGACGGGAAAGAACCTGATGTTCTCCTACTTCGTCCATGCGGCCAAGAACCTCCTGGCCGTGGTTCTCATTTATGCGATCCCGCCGGACTTCCTCCCCACCGGGTAACAGAGGCATGCCAGGACCTGCACCAGGGCTCGAGTTCTGCATCAGCCGAGGCCATTACTAGACTCGGACTGTGAACAACCAACTCCCTGCCAAGGTTTCCGACATCTTTGACCCCTCACGCTGGCGCACCGTTTCCGGCTTCGACGACTTCAAGGACATGACGTACCACCGGCAAGTTGAGCGTTCCAGCGACGGCACGGTCAAGGATCTCCCCACTGTACGTATCGCCTTCAACCGCGCCGAGGTCCGCAACGCATTCCGTCCGGGCACTGTGGACGAGCTGTACCGGGCCATGGACCACGCGCGCATGTCTCCTGACGTTGCCACCGTGCTGCTCACGGGCAACGGACCGTCGGAAAAGGACGGTGGGCACTCGTTCTGTTCCGGCGGCGACCAGCGGATCCGTGGCCGGGACGGCTACCGCTACGCCCAAGGAGACACCCAGGAAACCATCGATCCCGCACGCGCCGGACGCCTCCACATCCTGGAAGTCCAGCGGCTCATGCGGACCATGCCCAAGGTGGTCATCGCCGTCGTCAATGGGTGGGCAGCCGGCGGCGGACATTCCCTCCACGTGGTCAGCGACCTCACTATCGCCTCCCGCGAACACGGCAAGTTCAAGCAGACTGACGCCACCGTGGGAAGTTTCGACGCCGGATACGGCTCTGCGCTGCTGGCCCGCCAGATAGGGCAGAAAGCCGCGCGGGAGATCTTCTTCCTGGCCCGCGAATACTCCGCCGAGGACATGGTGCGGATGGGAGCCGTGAACGAGGCCGTGGACCACGCGCGGCTGGAGGAAGTCGCACTGGAGTACGCGGCGGATATCGCCCGCCAGTCCCCCCAGGCCATCCGCATGCTGAAGTTCGCCTTCAACCTGGCCGATGACGGCCTGGCCGGGCAGCAGGTCTTCGCCGGTGAAGCCACACGGCTGGCCTACATGACGGACGAGGCCGTGGAGGGCAAGGAAGCCTTCCTCCAGAAACGCGACCCCGACTGGTCCAACTTCCCCTACTACTTCTAGGACTCCCCTGTGGACATCGATCCCGTACTCAAAGCACTGGCTGCTGCCCTGCATGGTGAGGGTCCCGCCGTCGAAATCGTGGTTCACGAGGACGGGCGGCCGGAAGCCGTTCCGGTAGAGACCGGCGTGGAAGAGGCCGCGGTGGTGGTACGGACCTCCGGCTCCACCGGGACACCGAAGGCCACCGTCCTTACTGTGGATGCCCTGGCGGCCTCCTCTGTGGCCACGGCCATGGCATTGCGCGGTGAAGGCCAATGGCTGCTGGCACTGCCCTTGCAGTATGTGGCCGGTGTCCAGGTCCTGGTCCGCTCGCTCTACGCAGGGACGCGGCCCTGGGTGATGGACCAGTCGAACGGCTTCACGCCCGAGGCATTCACCGCTGCGGCGGGGGAACTGACGGACAAGATCCGCTTCACGTCGCTGGTCCCCACCCAGCTGCAGCGGCTCCTGGACTCCCCCGCACCGGAAACCCTTGCCGTGCTGCGCCGCTTCAATGCCATCCTGCTGGGCGGCGCACCCGCTTCGGCTGAACTCCTTGCCGCCGCCCATGCCGAGGGCCTCAAGGTGGTGACCACCTACGGATCAGCCGAGACAAGCGGCGGGTGCGTGTACGACGGCGAGCCGCTGGACGGCGTCGAGATCCGCATCGGCGAGGGCGAACTGGAAGGCCGCATCCTGCTGGGCGGCGACACCGTGGCGGCGGGCTACCTTGACGCCCCGCGGGCCACAAAGGCCGCGTTCCTCGAGGAAGACGGCGTGCGTTGGTTCGTCACGGGCGACCTCGGCGAAATTGCCGGTGACGGCAAGCTCACTGTCCTGGGCCGCGCCGACGACGTCATCATCAGCGGCGGCGTCAAGGCCTCTGCCGGGTATATCCAAAGCAAACTGGAAGAGCTCGACGGCGTCACTGCGGCTTTCGTCGCGGGTGTACCGTCGCGTGAATGGGGACAGGCCGTGGCAGCCTACGTGGCCATGTCCGACCCCTCGCCGGAAGTGCTGAAGGGCTTCACGGCCCGCCGCGAAGCAGCATTGGGAGTTCTGGCCCCCAAGACCGTGGTCGCCAGGAAGGAATTGCTGATGCTGCCCAACGGAAAACCGGACCGGCTCGCCATGATCGAACAGCTTTCCGCCGTGCATCAGGGACAATAGACACGTTCTGCCCTCATGACTCCGACCAAAGATCAACGCGAAATACACGAGGTACTACACGTGGCGACAGCTGCACAATGGATTCAAGGAGCCCGGCTCCGCACACTGCCCGCGGCAATCGCGCCCGTACTGATCGGTTCGGCAGCGGCGTACGAGCTCCATGCTTTCCGGCTGCCGAATGCGATCCTGGCGGCGCTCGTGGCGCTCCTCCTCCAAGTGGGCGTCAACTACGCCAATGACTACTCGGACGGCATCCGCGGGACGGACGAGGACCGGGTAGGGCCACTGCGCCTGGTTGGTTCCAGGCTCGCCAAGCCCGAGCAAGTAAAGTGGGCGGCCTTTGGACTGTTCGGCGCGGCCATGGTGTGCGGGCTGATCCTGGTCATCATCACCCAGACCTGGTGGCTGATCCTGGTGGGCCTCGGTTGCGTCCTGGCGGCCTGGGGCTACACGGGCGGCAAAAACCCCTACGGCTACCTTGGCTTGGGCGACGTCTTCGTCTTCGTGTTCTTCGGACTGGTAGCAACGCTCGGCACAACCTACACCCAGGCCGGACAGGTCAGCCTGGCAGCAGTCATCGGCGCGATCGGTACTGGACTCATCGCCTGCGCCCTGCTCATGGCCAACAACGTCCGGGATATTCCCACCGACACAGCGGCAGGCAAACGCACCCTGGCCGTGCGTCTTGGAGACAGGCATGCCCGCGAGAGCTACGTATTGATGCTGGCCGTCGCCATCCTGCTGGTGATTGTGCTGGCACCCACCAAGCCGTGGATGTTGATCGTTCTCCTGCTGATCCCCGCCTGCCTGATGCCCGCCTGGCTCATGGTCAACGGCAAGAAGCGCAAGAGCCTCATTCCCGTGCTCAAGCAGACCGGACTGATCAACCTCGGCTACAGCCTGCTGTTCTCGCTGGGGCTGATCCTGAGCCGGGGCTTCTGAGTTTCCGAGCTTCTGTAACGAAAGCTACTTGGAACCCGGGCGTTTGTCGTTGTTGACGGCAATGTCCGGGTTCTGCTCCACCAGGCCATCCTCCGCCTCGGCGTCCTCAACCTCACCAGCGGTGCGGATGGGCTTGGCCCGGCCGGAAACACGGTCCCGGATGGCCGCAGTGGCGGCGTCGCGCTGTTTCTGGAAGAAGAGGTAACTGATGGCGAACGCGATCAGCCCCGCGAAGACCACCGCCAGGATCCAGCCCACCTGCAAAAGGGCGAACAGGATGAACAGCGGCACGAACAGCGCCAAACGGATGAGGGAATACTTCAGGAAAGCCACTATCCAAGTTTAGCCGCCCGGATGGTTGCACTCTGATCACAGCCGGAGCCGGGCGTCCAGTGAATGCCTTCCGGCGACTAGACTTGGTGCATGCTCCGGGTTGTTGGCGTCGTCGTCGTCCTTGTTATCTTCGTCTACGCCCTCGTGGACGTGATACGTACCGATGGCAGATACACACGCGGCATCTCCAAGCCCGCCTGGATCGTGGTCATGATCGTCCTGCCCCTCCTGGGTGCAGTCCTCTGGTTCATCTTCGGCAGGCCCTACGGCAAGCCCTCGGCGCAGCCCATCCGCCGCCACCCCACCGCCCCGGATGACGATCCCGAGTTCCTCCGCAACCTCGAAACCCGCCGCCGGAACACCGCCGAAGAAGAGCGCCTCAAGAAGCTCAAGGCAGAGCTGGAAGCCAAAGAGCGAAAACTCAATGGTACTGATGGCCAGGAGGGCAGCCAGGGCAATAAAGCCCCCGGGTACAAGTCCGGCGATGCCAAACGCGGCGAGCCGGATACCCATGGCACCGACGAACTGAAGTAGGGAACATGGCCCGGCAAGCTGATGGATCACGGCAGTCTTCTACTACCGCGTCACCCATCGGCGGGCCACCACCGTCCACGCCGCAGGCCAGCTCCGGCGTTTCCCTGTCTCCTCCCCCACCCGGCTCGCCTACCCCGCCCGGCTCGCCTACCCCGCCCGTCGAAACCGCACCCGGCGACGCCGTCGTGCGGCCACCAGGCCCGGCGCTGCTGTCCAGGTGGTTGTGGGTAGCCAGCTTTGCCGCAGGAACCGCAGTAGTCGTCACCAGTTTCCTTGCCCGCGATTCGCACCTGGATCGTCTCCAGGACGTCATCGCGGGAAAGCTCCCCGACGGCGACGCCCAGGCAATCGAGGGAGCAACCGCCGTCGTGTTCCTGGGAAGCCTGGCCATGCTTGCGCTGGTGGTCGCGATGGAAGCCGTCCTGCTGGCTGTGGCCTTCAGGCGCCGCAGCTGGGCGCGCTGGCTGCTGGCACCGGTGGCGCTCCTGCACGCCGTGGTCACAGTGATCACGGCCGATTTCGTCGTCGCGCCGGGAGGCGAAGGCATCCTGTCCACTGTGCTGCTTGCCGTGCAGTACGTCCTGGCTGCAGCAGGCCTGATCCTGTTGTTCCTGCCCTCCACCACGGCGTGGCTGATAAGCGGACGCCGGCGCGCGACGGAAATCTAAGGCGTTCCGCGGCTTAGAGCCCGAGCACGGCTTAGAGCCCGGAGTACGAGTGCAGGCCGTTGAAGACGGTGTTCACGAGTGTGAAATTGATGATCACGCAGGCGTAGCCAACGATCGACAACCAAGCTGCGCGGGTTCCCGTCCAACCACGGGTAGCCCGGGCGTGGAGGTATCCGGCGTAGACCACCCAAATGACGAACGTCCACACTTCCTTGGGGTCCCAGCCCCAGAACCTGCCCCAGGCCTTCTCAGCCCAGATGGCACCGAACATGAGGGTGAACGTCCAGCCGATGAAGGCGATCGCGTTGATGCGGTAGGACAGGTTTTCCAGGCTCAGCGCGTTCGGAACCACCCGCATGAAGCCAAGATTGTCCGCCCGGCCGGCGGCCAGGTTCTTCTGCCGGTACGACTGGACCAACTGCAGCGCGGACATGGCGAAGGTCAAAGTAAACAGGGCCGAGGACAGGACCGCGATGGAGACGTGGATGATCAGCCAGTAACTCTGCAGGGCCGGGACCAGGTGGCCCACCGGCGTCCAGAACGATACCGAAGCAGCCACCAGCATGATGATGGCCAGGCCGATGACGAACGTACCGAGGAACCGCAGGTCACGGCGGATGAGCACGATCAGGAAGACTGCCACGGCGACGAATGCACCGGTGGTGAGGAACTCGTACATGTTGCCCCACGGCACCCGGCCTGCGCCCAGTGCACGGGTCACAACGCCCGCACCATGAATGAGTACGCCCAGTACTGTAAGTGCCACAGCCACCCGGGCAGGCACACGCCGTTCGGCTGAGTACTTCATGTCACCGGCCGCTGTGCCACCCTCGATGGTGAGGCCCGACGTCGGACGCTCGGCACGGCCAGCCGGCCCACCGGCGTCGGCCCCTCCCAAGCGTCCGCTGGCGCGACCAGCGGCCACCGCCACCTTCTCTGAAGGAGAGCTGGCGGCGGCCTTCAAGTCGATTGCACGCAGCGCCTTGCTGCTCTTGGCCAGGTCCCAGGCAAACGCGATAAACGCCACGGTGTACGTGCCGGCGGCCAGCAGCATGAACAGCTCGCTGTACTGGCCCAGGGTTTCGTTGATGACGGGCATTACTGGTCCTTCGAGGTTGGGGAAGAGACTGTGGGGGTTGCTGCCGGGTTGCCGGAGTCAGAGGAGATCTGCCATTCCCGGGTAAAGAGTTGGCGGAGGGCTGCTGCTTCGCCCGCGAGCCGGTGGTCTTCGCCTCGCGCCAGCAGGCCATACTCCACCATGGTGCGGCCGTCCTGGTGGGTTCCCGTGCGGACCCAGACACGGCGGCGGTTGACGTAGAGCGAAGTCACCAGGCCGGCAACGGCGAGTAGGCCGAAGATCAAGGCGTACAGCTGCCCGGGGTTGTGGTGGACGTCTACGCCGATGTACTTCTTGACGCCGTCGAAGCTGATGCTGCCTTTGCCGTCCGGCAGCGTTTTCGTCATCCCTGGGGCAAGCGTGATTCCGCCGGCTTCAAGTTTTCGGCCGTTGAGCTGTGTGAGGTCCCTGACGTCCAGCTCGAACACGTTCTGGGGCACGCCCTTGTCCAGGCCGAGGTCGCCGTAGTAGGAGTCAAGGCTCAACTGTGGGTTGAAGAGTTCAGGACTAGCGCTGAAGGAGATGCCCTCATCGGACTTGAAGGCCGTGGGCAGGAAGAAGCCCTGGAACGCCAGCTGGTCCGGTTTGCCGTCCGGCACCTTGATGACCACGGATGAGTAGTAGTTGTCGCCTTGGACCTTGGCCGTGACCGGCCCCTGGAAAGCGATGTTGCCCTCGCCGTCGCGGACGGTCACTACGGGGGCGTAGCCGTTTCCGGTGAGGTACAGGCTGGTGCCGCCCAGTGTGATGGGGTCGTTGACTTTGAGGATTTCCTTCTTCGCCGGCGAATCCGGATTTTCCTTGGTGGTGACCTCGGCGGTGTAGTCGATCGGCTGGCCGATCTTCTTCGGCGATTCGCGATCGAAGGTGGCCTCGAACTTGTCCAACTGAATGGAGTAGGGCTGGAGCCAACTGCTCTGGAAGTTGGTGCCCGGCGTGAATTGGTCGTAGCCCACCAAAGTATTGACGAACGTCTCGCCTTCTACCAGGATCCGCTGGCCGCTGTAGCCGAACAGGCCGCCGATAGCCACGGAAACCAACACGCCGATCAGGGAAGTGTGGAAGACCAGGTTGCCGACTTCCTTCAGGAAGCCGCGCTCGGCACCCAGGGACGGGAGGTCGCCGTCGACGTCCCTGACTTCCACGCGGTAGCCGCGCCTTTTGAGCAGTCCGGCGGCATCGTTGATAGCTTTCGACGCCGGGATCCCGGCGTCGGCGGGCAGCGCCAAGGTGCCGTACTCCGGCAGTCGCGAAAGGCGCTTGGGCGTGCGCGGCGGCTGCGACTTCATCGCCTTGTAGTGGGCGATGGCCCGCGGGGTGACGCAACCGATCAGGGAGATGAACAGCAGGATGTAAATGGCCGAGAACCAGGCCGACGAGTACACGTCATAGAGCTGCAGGGCGTCGAGCAGCTGACCATAGGACGGGTTGTCCTTGATGTACTGGGTGACAACCGCAGGGTTCGCAGGGCGTTGCGGGAACAGGGACCCCGGCACCGCGCCCACGGCCAACAGGAGCAGCAGGAACAACGCCGTCCGCATGCTCGTCAGCTGGGTCCAAGCCCACCGAAGCATGCCCAGGATACCCAAGGAGGGCAGCGCGGCCTCGGACTTGGCCTGCTGGAGTTTTCCTTCCGCTGTCTTCGTGTTCGTGCTTTCAGCGGGTGGTGACTTCTTCTTGGCTTTCACGGACTCGCTCATCAGATTGGCAACTTCACATCGGTTTGGAACCAGTACTGCAACTCGGTCACCCAGTTTCCCCACACACCGGTGGCCATCAGGATGCCGAGCAAAATCAGGATGCCTCCGCCAAACCGCTGGATCGCCAGGCGGTGCGTCCGGAAGAAGGACATGACGCCCATGCCCCGCCGGACGGCAAGGGCGATCAGGAGGAACGGGATACCCAGGCCAAGGCTGTAAACGAAGGCCAGGAGCGCACCCTTTGCCGCCGACGATCCGCCGGACAAGCTCAGCAACTGTACCGCGGAGTATGTGGGCCCGATGCATGGGGCCCACCCCAGGCCGAACGTCAGCCCCAGGAGCGGCGCGCCCCACAGGCCGGCCGGAGGCTTCGCATGGATTTTGGCGTCGCGCTGCAGCCAACCAAAGCCACCCATAAAGACGACGCCCATGAGGATGACCAGAATGCCCAGCACTTGGGTGATCCAGGCGTTCTGCGGGCCTGTCAGGAGGGTCCCAAGCTGCCCAAAGGCACCGCCCAGGAGGACAAAGATCACCGAAAAGCCCAGCACAAACAGCCCAATACCTGCCAGCATGCGGCCGCGCCGCTGCTTTTGGAGATCGACGCCGGTCAGTCCCGTGACGTAGCCAAGGTAGCCGGGGACGAGTGGCAGCACGCACGGCGAAAGGAACGAGACGAGTCCGGCCAGCAGCGCGACCGGCACGGCAAGCAGCAGTGATCCGTTCAGGATCGTCTCGGCGAAAGGACTGTTCATTGGTACTACTCAGCCACTGCGGACGTAATGAGGGCCTTCAACGTGCTCTTCTCAATTTCGCCGAGGACGCGGGAGGCAACTTTGCCCTCCTTGTCCAGGACCAATGTGGTGGGCACCGCGCCCGGAGGCACGATTCCGGACACAGACAGGAGCACGGCCCCGTCTTTGTCGTTGAAGCTCGGGTAGGTGAGGTTGAAGGTCTTGTCGAAGGCCTCTGCGGTGGCTTTCTCGTCACGCAGGTTAACGCCGAAGAATTGAACGCCTTGGTCCTTGAAGTCCTGGTGCAGGGCTTCAAGCTGGGGAGCTTCGACGCGACACGGGGCACAGGCCGCGAACCAGAAGTTCAAGACCGTGACTTTACCCTTGAGATCTTCGGGCTTGACCGTCTCCCCATTGAAGAGTGTCCCCTTGAGCGCCACCGGTGCAGCGCGGTCGGCTTTGGCGAACTCGGTGACGGAACCGTCCCCGGCCACGTAGTTCTTGTTGTCGCCTTTTCGGGCCTGCTCTGCGAGGGAGTCCTTCTGGGCGCAGGCCGACAGGCCCATGGTAAGTCCTGCCAACAGGACACCACCGGCTGTGAGCACGCCGCGACGCGAAACGTTGTTGTTCATGTGCCTACGCCCCCGGAGTGCTTGCTGCACCGGGAAGGAGCACGGCAGCAGGTTCGCTGTATTCGACCCGCACAATCCTGCCGTCCTCGTCCAGGACCAGGGATGTCAGGGAGGTCAAGGTGCACTCACGCTTACGGGGGTCGTGCGCCAGCCGGCGGCCCTCGGCGGACAGGCGGGTGGACCAGATGGGAAGCTGATGGCTGACGAGGATCGCTTCCGCGCCGTCGCCACCCAGTTCGATCGCCTTGACGCGCGCATCTTCAACGGCAGCCATGACGCGTGCGGCCTGCTCTTTGTAGGGCTCGCCCCAGGACGGGCGCAGGGGGTTCCGGAAATAGAGCCAGTGCTTGGGCTTCAGGAATTCGCTGCGCGTGGGGTGGAGTCCCTCGAAGTGGTTCTCTGCTTCGATGATCCTGGGGTCTGTATGGATATCGAGATGGAGTGCCTCGGCAGTGGGCATTGCCGTTTCCTGGGCGCGCGTGAGCGGCGAGGCGACCAAGTGGACAATCCTGGCACCCTCGTTTGCGCGGACGGTGAAGTGCTCGGCCAGCATGCGGGCCATCTCCCGGCCCCGCTCGGAGAGATGGAATTCAGGCAGCCGGCCATAGAGGACGCCATCGGGATTATGGACCTCGCCATGGCGAAGCAGATGGACAGTTGCTTGGGGCATGTTTACCAGTTTCTCAAAGAAGCGGGGCGATCCGAAATCTTCTACCGTCAGTAGAACTCAAAGTTTTCTCAAAATGTTCCGTGGAGTTGGAATAAAAGATGCATATGCATGTTTATACTAGACACGAAGCTCGGTTGACGTTTCAAGTAAATGCATCAACCAGTCCGCCGGGCAAGCAAGCGGTACCTTCCACTACATACAGGAGAAACATCATGATGACCCTTCCCGCCAACGTCACCACCGGCATCTGGACCCTCGACGCTTCCCACAGCGAGATCGGCTTCACCGTCCGCCACGCAGGTATCAGCAAGGTCCGCGGCGTCTTCAAGGATGCCGAAGCAACCCTCGAAGTCGGCGAGACGCTGACGGACTCCAAGGTCAACGCAACCATCCGGACCGCCAGCTTTGACTCCGGCGACGTCAACCGCGACGGCCACGTCAAGGGCGAAGACTTCTTCGATGTGGAGAAGTACCCGGAGATCACCTTCGTCTCCCGCCACGTCAAGGCAAACGGCGACGGCTTCGATCTTGTGGGCGATCTCACCATCAAGGGAGTCACCAAGGAAGTTTCCATCGAAACCGAATTCAACGGCGTCGCAGTGGATCCCTTCGGCAACACCCGTGCAGGCGTCTCCGGCGAAACCACCATCAGCCGCAAGGACTTCGGCCTGACCTGGAACGCCGTGCTTGAGGCCGGTGGCGTCCTGGTCAGCGACAAGGTTGTCATCAACCTGGAACTCGCGTTCATCGCACCGGCAGCTGCCTAGATCCACAGCAGCTTGCACGGGAACTCGTACAGCAGTCCCGAGTAAACGGCGCCCCGTCACAGTTCCGCTGTGGGGGCGCCGTTTCGCATACTCATTTGCATACTCGGAAGTCACCCTGCGATTATTCGGAAAACACCCTGTAGTTCACTGCGCGGCAGCTCCGAATTTCCTATGCATCCCTCAACCTGCGGTCTAAAGTGATGCCATGAGTAACCCAGACGAAGCACCACAGCCTCAGCAGCCCGGCGCCCAGCCTCCGCAGCCCGGCAATGTTCCTCCTGCGGGTTACCAACCACCGCAGGGTTACCAACCACCCCAGGGCTACCAGCCGCCGTCGCAACCTGGGCAGTATTCGCAGCCTGGCCAGTACTCACAGCCCGGGCCAGGCCAGCCGCAACAGGCGGGCGGTTTCCACTTCGAAATGCCTACCGACGGCCCCCGCAACTTCAATGACATCCTTCCCCAAGGTGGTTTCTCGGGCCTCTTCAAGACCATGGGCCTGCCCACCGAGCTCAAAGTGTCGTACTTCATTTGGGTCATCTCGGGACTCCTGGGCCTCCTGTTTGGCCTCATTGGGCTTTTCGCCATCATCGCAGCGTTCGCTTTCATGCCGGGAGTTGCCGCACTCCTCCTGGTTCTCCTGATCATCAGCCTTGCTGTTGCAGCCGCCCAGATAGTCCTTGCCATGAAGATGAAGGAAGGCAAGGAATGGGCACGCCTCGCCCTCACCGTCCTTGCCGCAGTTTCCCTGTTGCTCGCCATCTTCGGCTCCATCAACGCCGGCGGACCCGGTGCAGGCCTGGGTGGCAACTGGTTTGGTTTCCTGGTCAGCGCAGTGGCCGTTGTGCTGATGTGGCTGCCGAACTCGCAGCTGTGGTTCAAGGCAGTAAAGGGCGCCGTCTAACCTGCCTGAAGTACCGCCGTCGGGCTCTCACCCAAGCCGGCCTGACAGGTGCACAAGGCCGTGGTGGTCCATTCGACCACCACGGCCTTCATCATGAAGGCGTACGCCATCGTGATGATTTCATCTGAAGCAGGAAATTCCTGCGTGTGATCATCCGCAGCACCGGACCCCGGAGGTACGGTGGAAGCAGAACCAGGCTGGGGGCAGGGTCTTTTTGCTGATCCCGGCAGCCGTACCAGCAGTCGAACAAGCAAAGGAATGCAATGAGCAACCCTCCATACCCGCCGTCCAACGCCGGGGACGCCAAACCGGGCGATCCCAACACCGGTGATAACAAGGGCGACGCCAACAAGCCTGAGCAGCCGGGCCAGCCATCCATGCCGCAGTACGGTCAGCCGTCGGCACCGCAGTATGGCCAGCAGACTCCCCAATATGGTCAGCAGCCCAGCGCTCCGCAGTACGGTCAGCAGTCCCCGGCTGCTCCCCAATATGGCCAGCCCCCGGCTCCACAATATGGTCAGCAAGCTCCCCAGTTTGGCCAGCAGTCGCCGTACGGCCAGCAGCCATCTCCCTACGGTCAGCAGGCCCCGCAATACGGGCAGGACACCAACTGGCCCAGCCAGCAGCCAGGGCCTGCTACGGTTCCCCCGCTGGTCAACATCTCCTTCTGGATGATCATCGCAGCGGGCATCCTGTCCGCCATCAGCTCGCTGATCCTGGCCACCACCGGCTCGGATGCCTTCATCAACTCGATGATCCAGCAGGCTGCACAGCAGGGCACCGAATTCCCGGAAGGCTCCCTGGAAGGCATGCGTGGCGGTATCGTCGTTGCCGCCATCATTGGGGCCATCGTGTCCCTGGGCCTCTACGCCTTGGTTGCATTCCCGGTCCGCAAGGGCAAGAACTGGGCCAGGATCCTGGGCACCGTCTTCGCGGCGATCTCCGTCCTCGGCCTCGCCGGACTGTTCCAGTTCGGTGCTACGTACGGCATCCTGCAGCTCTTGGTGATCCTGCTGGGAGTTGCCGCAATCGTCCTGCTGTACCTGCCGGCGTCGGCTCCGTATTTCCGTAAGCCGCAGCCTTTCGGCAACCCGTACCAGAACCCGTACGGCCGCTAAACCACGGCAGTTCGTTCCACAGCGGGCGCGGACCCGGAAAGGCTAGACAGCCTGACCCGGCGTCTGCGCCCGTTGTGCGTGGTACGCCAGGATCTGCAGCTCGGTGGCCATATCCACCTTGCGGAGGTTCACGTGCGGCGGAACCTGCAGGAGAACCGGAGCAAAGCTCAGGATGCTCCGGATTCCGGCAGCGATGACGCGATCACAGACTTCCTGGGCCACTGTGGCGGGCAACGCCAGCACCACCATGTTGGTGTGGGTGCGTTCCAGGACACGTTCAAGTTCCGCTGAATCGCTGACCCGCAACCAACCCACCTCGTTGCCGATCACCATGGGGTCTGCGTCGAAGATAGCCACGACGTCGAATCCCCGGGACTCGAAGCCGCCATACCGCGCCAGCGCCTTGCCGAGGTTACCGGCGCCGACGATTGCGACCTTCCAGTCGTGCGTCAGGCCAAGGGCTGCAGCAATGTGACGGCTCAGGTACTGGACTTCGTAGCCCACCCCGCGGGTCCCGTACGAGCCCACGTAGGAGAGGTCCTTGCGGAGCGTGGAGGAGCTGACGCCTGAAGCCTCGGCCAACGCGTCCGATGACACACGTTCCACGCCTTCCGCCAGGAGCGAGTTGAGCGCGCGCAAATAGAGAGTCATCCGGGCCACAGCCGCGGGCGGGATCTGCTTGGCGGCAGGTTCGTTGTCCCCGCTTGTTGCCCCCGGGGACGGTTCCAGCGCAGTCACGGTTTTCTCCATTGCGTCGCTTGTTGTTCCACTCTATGGCCCTTGGGCGGACTCAACAAAAGCCGGTACTTCCGGGTAACAGAGTCCCGTGGTCCTCAGCCTTCGAGAACTTTTTTCAATGTACGGGTCAAGCGCTGCTCGTCGATCTTCCAAAAGTCGCGCTGGACCCCATCCACCAGCACCACTGGAATTTCCTCCGCGTAACGCTCCTGCAGTTCTGCCTTTCCGTCAATTGCCTGCTCGGTCCACTGGATGCCCAGTGCCGAGGTAACGCGCTCGACGGCGGCACGTGCCTCCGTGCACAGGTGGCAGTCAGCTTTGGTGAGGAGGACGACGTCGGGAATAGCCATGACACAACGGTAACCGCCCCAACGCTCTCTCACATCCACCCCCTCCCCGGCCATCCCTCTCTCACATCCACCCCCTTCCCGGCCATCCCTCTCTCACATCCCACCCCCTTCCCGGCCATCCCTCTCTCACATCCACCCCCAAACCACCAACGCTCTCTCACATCCACCCCGGCGGTCGCCCACCGTGCGCCCTCAACGCCGGGGCCGGGCGATTGACTAGACTCAAGGCATGCCCGACGAGAAGAACGCCGCCGTGGTCGCCGACGCCAAGGTGCCACAGCACACCGGCGAAGCCGCTTTCTTCGACGTCGACAACACATTGATGAAGGGCGCGAGCCTCTTCCACGTGGCCCGCAAGATGTACGAACGCAAGGCATTCACCCTGTCCCAGGCGGCTGGCTTCGCGTGGAAGCAGTTCAAATTTGTCATGCGTGGCGAGAATATGGACGACGTCCATGCCGTGCGCGACTCGGCCCTGACCTTGGCTGCCGGGATAACCGTGGAGGACATCAAAGCCCTCGGCGAAGAAGTTTATGACGAAATGATCGAGTCACGGATCTGGCCCGGAACCAAGGCACTCGCGGAGCAGCACCTTCGTGTAGGCCGACGGGTGTGGTTAGTGACGGCCACACCCATTGAGGTTGCCACAGTCATCTCCACAAGGCTCGGACTGACGGGCGCGCTGGGGACCGTGGGCGAGGTCCATGACGGAATGTATACCGGCAAGCTTGTGGGTGACATCCTGCACGGGCCGGCCAAGGCCATCGCCGTCCAACTCATAGCTGATCAAGAAGGCTTGGACTTGGAACACTGCTGGGCTTACAGCGACTCTGCCAATGACATCCCGCTGCTGACTATGGTGGGTCACCCCGTGGTGATCAACCCCGACTCCAAGCTGCGCCGGCATGCCCGCGACAACAACTGGCCTGTATACGACTTCCGCTCCGGACGCCGTGCAGCAACCCTTGGACTTAAGGCCGCAACCGTCGGCGGAGCCATTTATGGACTGTGGCGAGGGTTCTCAAAGTTCCGTGGTCCCCGCTAGCCGTTCCGCTCTCACATCCCAACGCGTTTCCACCGTTCCGCTCTCACATCCTCCATTAGCACTGGTCTGCCTGTGGATAACTTCTGCACGCTTTGCCGCTTCCAAGAAACAATGCGGGTATGCAGAATTCGCTACTCAACCCGTCCGGCCCGATCTTGCGGCCTTTCAGCCTGAACGAAGCCAAAGCAGCGGGCATCAACCCCGCAGCCATTTGGCGCAGCAGCAACATTCTTCCCGTTAGCCGTGGTTTGTACCGTCCAAGCGATTGGGATTTCGACCTTCCGGCAGCCGCACGTTCCCTTTCCTCAGCCAGCCCTGGCGCTTGGATCTCCCACACAACTGCCGCCAGGCTCTATGGTTTTGTCTTGCCAGCGTGGCTTTCGGATTCCAATGAACTGCATTTGAGCAAACCCCGACATCTGCCATCTGTTCGGCGTAAGGGCATCATCGGGCACACGCAAAAGCACTTCGAGGGAGAGATTGAGCAAGTCCAAGGGATTTGGATGAGCACTCGAGCCCGAACATGGCTGGATTTGGCGCGTCGTCTCCCCCTTCATGACCTCGTATGCGTGGCAGATCAGTTGATCCGCATTCCGCGGCCCGAGTTTGAGGGGCGCGATGCACCGTTTGCTACTGCTGAGGAGCTCGGGAGCATCGTCGAACGACACAAAAACCGCCAAGGCGTAGTCCGTGCACGGCAAGCCCTTGACCTTATGCGCGTCGGGGCCGACTCGGCTCCAGAGACTTTGCTGCGTATGGCCATGCTTGATGCCAATTTGCCGGAACCTCAGCTTCAGGTGATGCTGCGCGCGAACGACCCCTTCTCGCCTTCAGCGGACTTGGGTTTCAAGGCCCGTCGCCTCGCGATCCAGTACGACGGCGGCCATCACCTTGAGGAGGAGCAGATGCATAGCGATCGGCGCAGGGATAAGGCCTTCAGAGCAGCCGGTTGGACTGTCCTTGTCTTTGGAAAAGAGGACCAGGCGGACAACTTCGGCAATGCCGTTCGGCAGATCAAGAGGGCCCTGCGGACTGCATGGATGGATCCATCCGTTGCCTCCGGGTTTGCCAGGAACGCGATGTGAGAGAGCATTCGGCGAAACAGGTCAGGATATGAGAGAACATCCGGCCAAACCGGCCAGGAAGTGAGAGAACATCCCGCCAAACCGGCCAGGAAGTGAGAGAACATCCCGCCAAACCGGCCAGGAAGTGAGAGAACATCCCGCCAAACAGGTCAGGATGTGAGAGAACATCCCGCCAAACAGGTCAGGATGTGAGCGAACATCCTGCCAAGAGCGCCCCGACGTGAGAGAACATCCGGCCAAACAGGCCAGGAAGTGAGAGAGCAAAAATGCCCGCCGCCTTGGAGGCAACGGGCATTCACGCTTGGTGAAGTATCTCTACTTCTTATTGCGGCGCTGGTGGCGAGTCTTGCGAAGCAGCTTGCGGTGCTTCTTCTTGGCCATACGCTTGCGGCGCTTCTTAATAACTGAACCCACGAAAGTTCCTTACAAACTAGATGAAGGTCCTGTCTGTTGGAACGGATCCGCGGACTAGCAGCAGACAGTACAACTGACAGATTCTTACATTGACGTAAAACGTTCCTTAACAGAGTACCGCTTCAAAGGGGCACCCCGTGACCACGGTCCGCGGGACGGACTCCGGCGCCCTCAGGCGGTCTCCGATTGTCCGTCGACCACAGCACCCTTGAGGTACTGGGCCACGGCTTCTTCAGGCACCCGGAAGGAGCGGCCAAACCTGACGGCAGGCATTTCCCCTGAGTGGACCAGGCGATACACAGTCATTTTGGAAACACGCAGGACGTCGGCTACTTCAGCCACAGTCATGAAACGCGCATTCGAGAAGTTAGTCTCCGCGGACATTTCCCATATTCCTTTGCTCTCAGCTGGACAGGACACCCCCAGTAGAACGGTGTGCCGATGCTGAGCCATCAAACAACCATGTGCTAGATACTCTAGAGGCTGAAGTGACCAATGTGAAAGCATTTCCGGTAAGTGGGACTCTACTCCCCGGCTACTCCCCCGGGACCAGCCGGCGCTTCCGAGCCGACGCAGCGAGCTGCTCCAGCACTGAAGCGGTGACGTCCCATTCCATGCAGGCATCGGTAACGCTCTGGCCGTAGACCAGTTGCTGCTCACCAGCCAATTGCTTGGCGACGTCGAGGTTCTGCGCCCCGCCCACCAGGAAGCTCTCCAGCATCACGCCGGCAACAGGAGAAGAAGAACCGGTTTCAAGCTGCGCACCGATTTCCAAGGCAACTTCGGCCTGGCGGTGGTGGCTCTTGCCGCTGTTGGCGTGGCTGGCGTCCACGATCAGGCGTGGGTTCAGTCCCTTGGCGGCGAGCTTGGCGGAGGCAGCGGCAACGTCTTCCTGCGAGTAGTTGGGGCCCTTGCGGCCGCCGCGCAGGATCACGTGGGTGTCCGGGTTGCCGGACGTGGCCACGAGAGCCGCCCGGCCGTCGTCGTCGATTCCGAGGAAAGCTTGCTCAGCCGCCGAGGCGCCACAGGCATCGATGGCCACCTGGAGGTCGCCGTCGGTTCCGTTCTTGAAGCCGATGGGCATGGACAGCCCGGAGGCGAGCTGGCGGTGGATCTGGCTTTCCGTGGTGCGGGCGCCGATTGCACCCCAGGAGACGAGGTCCGCCATGTACTGGGGGCTGATGGGTTCCAGGAATTCCGTGGCGGTGGGCAGTCCAAGCGCGGTGACCTGCTTGAGGAAGCCGCGGGCTGCCCGCAGGCCGGCGGCAATATCGTGGCTGCCGTCCAGGTGGGGATCGTTGATGAGGCCCTTCCAACCGACTGTGGTGCGGGGCTTCTCGAAGTAGGTCCGCATGACGATCAGCAGGTCTTCCTTGTGCTTCTCCGCCTGGCTGACCAGTCGGCGCGCGTATTCCAGGCCGGCCTTGGGATCGTGGATGGAGCAAGGCCCGACGATGACCAGCAGGCGGTCGTCCACGCCGTCCATGATGGCCCGGACTTCATCCCTGCCACGGTCGACGACGGCAGCTGAGCGGGCGTCCAGCGGCAACTCGGCGATGAGGTCCTGAGGGGCCGGAAGGGGCTCGAAGCGGGCTACCCGCAAGTTGGAGGTGGCGGGCTGGGAGGCTTTCCCGGCAGCGGGGAGTGCCTCGTTATCGAGTGTCTCGGTGGATTCTGCAGCGATGCTGGTCATTTCTGGGTCCTGTTCCGGATGCGGAGCGGGCCCCTTTTCAGAACCCGCCGGATATGGCGAAGGGCAGAGAATAATCTCTGCCCTGCTGGCTCTGAAGGAAAGTTGGATGCGTGTCAGTTAGACGCGGGCCCCTCCAGAGCCAACGAAAAATACGCATACCAACGCTTAGTCATAGCCACACCATAACCGCGGTTCGTCAAACCGGGCAAATTGGGTCCGTCATGATGACAAAAGTTTGCGGAGGAACTGGAGCTGCTTGATCCAGTGGTGCTCCTGGCCGCCCTCGTGGTTATTGAAGCGGTAGACCTCGATGTCCTTGGCGGGCGCATTGCCGCCCGAAGCCGGGTTTCCAGCGCCGTAGTTGTTGAAGCTTGCAAACACGGTTGACGGCGGGCAAATATCGTCCATCTGGGCCGCTGAGAAGAGGGCAGGCACTCTGGCTGCCCGGCCGAGATGCACGCCGTCAAAGTAATTCAGCACGGCAAGCATTGGCTCATACTTGTCACGGTGCCGCCCCAGGAAGCCGGCAATTTCCGGGTATGGCCCACGAGGCGCGATGTCGATCGCACGGGGAAAGTCCTGCAGGAAGGGGACGTCAGGCAGCGCGGCGATGACGCCGTCGAGCCTTCCGGCCACCAGCCCGGCGGCCGCCACCGTAATGCCACCTCCTTGGCTGATACCGGCCAGCACCACTTTGGAAGGGTCGACGGCGGGATGGCTCTGCGCCGCTTCTACCGCACGGAAGGCGTCCACGTAGACCCGGCGGAAGTAGTAATCGTCCTGATGGCCGGCTCCCCGGGTCATCAGGCCTGCATAGTTGATGCCGCCGGCCGACGGATGTGGATCCGGGGTGTCACCGGATACGCCCCCGTAGCCCTGGCCGCGGGTGTCCATGATGAAGTGGGCGTATCCAGCCTGCGCCCACCGGGTGTTCTGGTTGACCAGTCCGCGTCCGCCGGAGTAGCCGATGTACTCCACGACGACGGGAAGCTGCTGCCCTGGTTCAAGGTGCGATGGAACGTGGAGCCAGCCCTTGATGCGGTCTCCCCCGAAGCCGGAGTACGTGACGTCGTACGTGTCCATGACGCTGAGGTAGTTGTCCACGGGCTCGAACGCAGCATTCAGAGGCAAGGCCCGGGCCTCGGCGAGGGTGCGCTCCCAGAAAGCGTCGAAATCAGTAGGCGGAACGGCGCTGGAGGTGTAGTTACGGAGCTGCTCAAGGGGCAGGTCAAAGAGAGGCATGAGGACATCCTACGTCATAGGGTTGTGTCGCCGGTCACCAGGACGGGGACTTACAAGGGAGTGATCAAGAGGTTTCGGTAAGCCGCCCGCAGAGGGGCCATTTGGCGGATTCCAAAGTAGCCGCCGCCCAGGAGTTCCTGGCTGGTGTCCACCCAGTCGAAGAGGGGCAAATCATTAATCGAAAAGGCCACACGGGGACCAGCTTTGATGACTTCCATCCGATAAAAGCCGCCTGCATCTTCAGCTGGAGGAAGGGGGTCCGCTCCCTGCGCTACAAGTTCGAAGCCGGCACTTTTGCGCAGGTTGCACGTCCTGAAGGCACGCTCCGCGGCGTATTTGTGGCGGAAGTAGGAGATGTGGAGCGCATCAATATCCCCCGAGTGGTACTGCGGATAGTAACCGGTCCGCGGTGCCAGCGAAGCGGAGAACAGATCCTTGCCATCGTGCCCCCGCGCGGAGAAGAACACCATGGCCAGGCCTGGTTCCTCAAGCGGAAGGAACTCCCATCCGATCCGGACATGGTCCGGGATTTCCTCAGGGCACCAGAGGGTCCAGTGGGCATGGTCTCCGTGTTCCTCTGGGTCAAGGGAGCCCGACAGAACCAGCGCCCTGGTTCCGTCGGCGCCCAAATCCGGGCCGCCGTCGTCGTACACTCCGAACTGGACCGGCCCTTCGGCGACCCAACCAGCGATATCCGAAGGACCCCGCAAGGGGTTGGAGTAGATCAAGCGCCCACTCCAGCTTTGAGGGTGGCGGCCAACCCATAGCCGAGCGCTTCGAGCTGCTCCGCGACGTACACCGCAATCCGGCGCGCACCCGTCTCATGGAAGTGCGTGTTGTCCTCAAGGCCGCCAGCCCAGTGCGCATGCTCGCCGGGAGCGAAGTGGAAGAACAGCTCCTTGGACCCCTCCTCCCCCAGTTCCTGGTACAGCGCGCAGGTCCACTGGTTGAGGTCGATGACGTCCAACCCCAGCTCCATGGCAAGTTCACGCACGACGGCGGGATAGTCACCCAGCGTCTGCTGCAGCGTTCCATCCGGGAAGTTCCGGCGTTCCACCGGTGTACACAGAATGGGAATGCCGCCCTTGGAACGGACATCGGCCACCATCCGCTTCAGGTTCTCCGTATAGCCCGTTCGGGCAGCGAGATGCCCGCGCTTTTGGTCGTTGTGCCCGAACTGGATCAGCACGAGGTCGCCCTTAACGGTCTGGCCCAGCAGCTGATACCAGAGGCCTTCATCGCGGAACGACTCTGTAGTGGCACCGCCCTTGGCATAGTTGTGCACCGCAGCCCACCAATAGGTTTCGGGCGCGAGGTGGGCTCCCCAACCGCTCATCGGGTATTCGTAGCTGGGGCAGGCTGCCACAGTGGAGTCGCCCGCGAGGAGGATTTTCATGATTTTCCTTTCATCAAGGAGCTGCTAGCCCTTAACCGAACCGATCAGCATTCCCTTGGCAAAGTGCTTCTGCAGGAACGGGTAGAAGATAAGGATGGGCAGGGTTGCCACCACGATCACGGCAAACTTGATGCCTTGCTCTGGCGGAATGTATGACGGATCCACATTGCCGGTGCCAAGGAGATCCGAGGCGGCGGTGACCTGGCGCAGGTACATCTGAAGCGTCCACATGTTGTTGTCGCTGAGGTACAAAAGCGGGGACATGAAGTCGTTCCAAATACCCACCGCGTAAAACAGCGCAAACGTGGCCAACACCGGCTTGGACAGCGGCAGCAGGATCCGCCAGAGGATTCCGATCTCCGTCGCGCCGTCCATCTTGGCCGATTCCTCGAGCTCGGCGGGGAGTTCCTGGAAGAAGTTCTTGATGATGATCAGGCTGAACGGGTTGATGGCCGCGGGCAGAATGAGCGCCCAGTAGCTGTTGAGCAGGCCCAGGTCCTTCACCAGGAGGAACGTTGGAATCATGCCGCCTGAGAAGACCATGGCAAAAACCACCAGGGACAGGATCAGTTTCCGGCCCCGAAGTCCACGTTTGGCCAGCGGGTAGGCCATGGTGACCGTGAGGACCAGTTGCACCAGCGTCCCAACCAGCGTGACCAGCACGGTGGTGATCAGGGCTTTGGTAAATGCCGGCGTGGAGAAGATGTACTCATACGCCCCCAGCGTGAATTGCTCCGGCCAGACGAAGAACGCCCGTCGGGTGATCTCTGCTTCGTTGGCGAAGGATCCTGCCAGGACGTAGACGAAAGGCAACAGGGTGATGATGCCGATCAGGGACAGGAAAACGTAGTTGGCGGCATCGAAAATCCGCCCGCCGCGCGTGTTGTGAATCTTCATTAGAAAAGTCCGCTCTGGTTGAACCGCTTGGACAGCCAGTTGGTGCCGAAGATCAGTACGATGCCCACCAAAGACTTGAAAAGCCCGACGGCGGTGCTGTAGCTGTAGGCGCCTTGTGTGATGCCTACGAAGTACACGTAGGTATCAAAGACGTCGGCCACGCTGCGGTTGAGTGCGTTGGTCATGAGGTAGATCTGCTCGAAGCCGGTGTTGAGCATCTGCCCTATGGCCAGGATCAGCATCACGATGATGGTGGACCGAATGCCGGGCAAGGTGATGTGCCAGACGCGCCGGAACCTGCCGGCGCCGTCGATAATTGCGGCCTCGTACTGGTCCTGGTCCACGGTAGCCAGTGCCGCCAGGAAGATGATTGTTCCCCAACCGGTGTTCTTCCAGATTTCCTGGAGCACGATCAGCGGCCGGAACCAGTTCGGATCGGACAGGATGTCCACGTTGGTGCCGAACAATCCGTTGACGAACTGGAACAACGGTCCGATGTCCAGGGCGAAGAGCAGGAAGCTCAGGGACGCCACGATGGTCCAGGACAGGAAGTGCGGGATGTAGACGAGTGTCTGGACGGTTCGCTTCAGAACCGAAAGCCGGACCTCGTTAAGCAGCAATGCCAGGACGATGGTCAGCGGGAAGGCGATCCCCAGGTTCAGGAAAGCCAGGATCAGTGTGTTGCCCAGCAACCGCGGAAAGTCCGGGTTGGCGAAGAAATCGGTGAAGTTCGTCAATCCCACCCATGGACTGCCGTTGACGCCCAGGAACGGAACGTAGTCCTTGAAGGCGATGGACACCCCGTACATGGGACCGTACCGGAACACTGCGAAGTACAGGACGCCGGGCAGGAGGAGAAGATACAACCATTTGTAATGTGCAAAGTGGACTGCAAAGCTGCGTCGCCGCGCCGGGGCGGGCGGCACGCTGGCCGCCCGCTCCGGGGCCTTGGCTTCGACGACCGGGGCGGTCACTTCCTGGTGTCCTGCCACAGCTTGTTTATTTCTTCTTTGACCTTGTCACCGCCGCTGGTGTTCCACAGCTTGATGGCATCCTTTAAGCCCTGCTCGTCCAACTGCCCGGCCAGGTACTTGATGCGGGCATCGGCCACAATGTTGTCCAGTTGCGCGCCCTTGGCTACATACGTGGGGGAAACGAAGGCCGCGGCCGGGTTGTATACGGCACTCTTGAGGTCGTTTGCCATCACTGCAACGCGATCGTCAAAGACTTTCTGCTCGTACTCGGACGCCTGCTTCACCGGGTAGAAGTTGTTCCCCGTGACGTTGGTTCCAAGTTGCGCGTAGCTCTTGATGTCGGTGTTGACTACCTTGCCCTCCGGCGTTTCCGGCTTGATGGTGGCGGCGAGGCCGTCCTCAACCGTGAAGTTGACTCCCTCGATGCCGTTGTTGAGAAGTACAGCAACTTCTTTGCTGTTGAGTTTGTCCAGGAATGTCAGGACGTTCTTCAGGTCGGCTTCGGTTTTGACGCTGGACTTGGGGATGGCCAGAAAGCCGGAGTAGCCGTCGGTCGGGTGGGCGTGCAGTTCACCGTCCGGGCCCTTAAGGCTGCCTACGAAGCCCACTTTGTTCTGGAAGTCGCTCGGGTTGGCCTGCTTGAAAAGGTTGATCAGTACGCTGACCCGGGAGTCGACGTCGACAATAATGCCGCCCTTGCCGTTGAAGAAGGGTTCATTCCATTTGGTGGGATCGAAGGTGGCGAAGTCGGGGTTGATGAGCTTCTCGTCCACCATCTTCTTGATGAAGCGATCAGCCTGCAGGAATTCCTCGGTTTCGAAGCTCGGCACCAGCTTGCCGTCCCGCTCGGTCCAGCGGTTTCCGGCGCCGAACCAGGTCTCGATCATGTCGTAGGGGCTGTTGGTGCCCAGGGCGCCCCATTTGGGAATCGTGATGCCGTAGGTGTCGTTCTGGCCGTTGCCATCCGGATCCTGCTCGGTGAATGCCTTGGCCACTTTGTACAGTTCTTCGGTGGTCTCCGGCGCCTTCAGACCCAGTTTGTCCAGCCAGTCCTGGCGGAACATCACGGCGGCGCGGATCGGATTACGAGCCCGGAAAACCCCGTAAACCTTGCCGTTGACGCTGGCGTTTTGCTGGACTTCGGGGAACGTGGTCTTCAGGTTCGGGTAGTCCTTCAGTTTTTCGGTGAGGTCCCAGAACGCCCCGGCTTCTGCGTTCTTCACGAAGCCCGGCGACTTGCCCTGGACCACCAGGACATTCGGGATCTCGGAGGAGGCCAAGGTGATGTTCATCTTGTCCTCGTAGGAGGCGTTGGGCGCCCACGAGATGTTGATGTCCTTGCCCGTGAGCTCTTCAAGCTTCTTCTGCACGGCGCCGTCCGGCGTCGGCGGTTGTGCCTCCAGGAAGGGCGCCATGATCTTCACGGATGAGAGGTCCGACGCCGGCGCTTCGCCACCGCAGGCGGTCAGGGCAAAGGCGGCAGCGACGACGACGGCGGCTGCCAGCGTTGGTTTCTTACGGGACAGGACGTTGTTGGTCATTGCTGTTCCTTTTCCACTTCTTCGGGGTTGGTTGAGATCGAGGGTGTATCTGCGGAGTTGGCAGGAAAGCTCTTGAAACTCCACAGTGACGATTCGTTTTGATACGTTTCATTCATGCCGGCGACCGGGGTGTCCAAGGAGCGATGAAGGAGCATCCTGGTATCAACGGGAGGGCGGTTGCGTGGAGCCTCAGACAAGGTTGCCCTCCCGCCTGACGGCTGGGGCGGCAGTTGCCGGGGTTGCCGCTGCCGGGGTTACGAGGACCTCGGTCCCGACCGCTTCGCCCGCGGCCATGGCGTGGTCATTGGCAGCAAAGAAGCGATCGCACAGCCACCCGGTGACATAGAGCCACGCCCCGACCCCAAAGAACGGAATCAATCCGGGCACCGAACGGCAAACAAACACGGCGGCCGCAGTCACAAAAAGGAGAATGGCAGTACCGGCGAGGTGCCTCATGGCAAAGCGTGAGGACATCAGGAAGTACTGGGGCAACGGCAAGGTGTAGCGGGCGAACATCGGGAAGAGGTAGCAGCACGCCCCGGCAGCAAACAGGGCAGCGACGAAGATCGCCGCCGACGCTACTTGCGAGCCAAAGTCCCAGCCCGCCGAGAAATACCCCCAGTTCAGGACGAGCGCTACGCCCACCATGAGCACAGGCAACCCAAGAGCATTCCCCTTGCCGAAGTTCTTGAAGTACTCGCGGGCGAAGCGGCGCACAAGCGGCACGGCATCGCCGCGCACCTTCTCGCGAACCAGGATGTGAGCTGCCACAGTGCTGGGGCCACACCCAAGGACAACGCCACCCAGTACCGTGAAAATGATCCACAGGATATTCAGGCATGCAATCCACAAGAGCGTGTCAAAGAGCGTGTAGGCCTTAAAGCCGAAGGCGGCAGACGCCATGGCATCCCCTCTCCATCGTTGCAGAAGAAGCCCGATCGACTGGCAGGAAAAGTTGTTGCGAAGTGGCAGAACAACGAGTCATGCGAGCCGATCAGGGTAGCCCGGGTGGGCCGCGTCACAGTCAGTAAACGCTTTCCCGAAAATCTAGACGCATCCCCTCGCGAGAGTCAAGACAATTCTTGAATCGTTACATTCAAGCCAAATCCGCGCTACACTGGGCTCAGCCGGGTCTGGGAAAGCGCTTGCTAGGTGTAGCCTGAACCCGCTGGGACACTTCACGAATTACCTTGACGACGGCGTCATAGCCTCGTTGCAGCGCCAGCAGAGGAGAACCATGGACAAGCCGTCCGACGAATCAGCCCTGAGCACCAAGACGCCCGGGAGAGCCCCGGCGAGAATAGCCCTGGTTGGTGTTCACGGCTTCGGAGCACACCATCTGGGCAACCTTGAGCGTCTTGGCCATTTGGGAACGGTGGACCTCGTCGCTGTAGCGGATCCCAACCCTCCGGCACCCGGCGCGTTGCCGGAGAACACCGCCATTCACGCCGACCTGGATGCCCTGCTGGCCGGTGGACACCAGCCAGACGTCATCATCGTGGCAACTCCCATCCAGACCCATGCGCCGCTGGCACTCGCAGTGCTCGCCTCCGCCGCGGACCTTTATCTGGAGAAACCCCCGGTCGCGTCCATGCAGGATTTCCATCGACTTCAGGAAGCCGCCACCGCTGCCGGCCGCAGCGTCCAAATCGGATTCCAAAGCCTTGGTTCACACGCCATCAAGGCACTTGAACGCCTGGCCAGCGGCGAAGCCACGGACGAACTCCCCGGTATTGGAACCCTCAAAGGAATCTCGGCTACCGGCCGATGGGTTCGGGACCGCGCCTACTACAAGCGGTCGCGATGGGCTGGAAAGCGCAGCCTGGACGGGGTGGACGTCGTGGACGGTGTGGCCACGAACCCGCTTGCCCACGCCATTGCCACGGCCTTGCGCATCGCCGGCGCCCGCACCGCAAGCGACCTCGCTTCGGTGGAAACCGACCTCTACCGCGCCAACGACATCGAAGCCGATGACACCTCAGTGATCCGGATGCGGACCGTGGACGGGTTGCCCATCACCTGCGCCCTGACGCTTTGCGCCGCCGAGTCCGTGGAACCTTACGTCACCCTCCACGGAACGGAAGGAACTGCCGTGTTCCACTACACGGAGGACCGTGTCACAGTACGCAACGGCGACGGCGAATCGACCCGCACCTTCGGCCGCGACGACCTCACCGAAAACCTGCTCCAGCACCTGTCGTCCGGAACGCCGCTCCTGAGCCCCTTGGATCACAGCGGCGCCTTCATGCGTGTCCTCGAGGCCATCCGCACCGCCGAGGCTCCCGCGCTCATTCCCCACACCAGTGTCTACTGGGTTGGCCAGGGCGATCAGGCCCACGCCGTCATCCCGGGCATCGAGGAAATCCTGGATCGTGCCACCCGCGCCCACGCCACCTTCAGCGAATTGGGCCTCCCTTGGGCCCGTCCGACCACTACGGGCGCGGAGCCTCTCTTCTCCTCAGGGAACAACCCTGCGGCCACCCTTCGCAGCGGAGCGGACCTCGAAACCGAGCTCTCGCCCCGGCCGTATCTCCACCCGGTCTCCACGGTGTCCGGCACCGTGGTGACCGATCATTTGCCGGCGGATCACGTTTGGCATCTCGGCGCGGGATTCGCCCTGCAAGACGTCAATGGCAGCAACTTCTGGGGCGGCCGGAGCTACCGCCGATCGGCTGGGAAGTATGTGGACCTCTTGGACCACGGCCGCATTGAAGCAGCGAAGATCACCCGTGAAGGCGACCGGACGACCCTTGAACTCGACTGGCTGGCCTCCGACGGCAGCTTGGTCCTCGAGGAGCGACGAACATACCGGCGGACCGATGTTGACTCGCGCACTTGGCGCCTCGACATCGGGACGGAACTGCTCGCCGTCGTCGATGTTTCACTCGGCAGCCCCGGTTCGCATGGTGCCCCGGGCAGCGGCTACGGCGGCTTCTTCTGGCGTCTTCCTGTCAATGGCTCGCCGCGCGTCTTCTCCTCAACAAGTGACGGGGAGCCTGCCGTGCATGGTTCCGTTGCGCCGTGGCTGGCGTGGACGGGAGAGTTCGACGGCGGCCCTGCCACCCTGGTTTTTGCCGCGCCACCGGAATCGCCGGACCCATGGTTCGTCCGGTTGTCCGAATACCCGGCCGTCGGCTCGGCCCTCGCTTGGGACAAGGCAGTTGAGCTCACAGCCGGATCCACCGTCAAGCGCACCAACTCCGTCTGGATCAGTGACGGAAGGCTGGATCTCCAGGAAATCCAACGCTTGGTGGCCGATCTGTGAGGCCTGGCGCCACGTCCGGTCTCAGGGCCGCGAGTCTGACCATCCAAGGCCATGCCGCCACGCGTTCCGGACAGCAGGAAGCCCAGATCTTTGAAGCGGCTCGGGACCATACGTTTGACGCTTCGCCGGGAACGTGGAGGTTCGTGCCCGTCGAACCTGGATGCTGAGCCTCAACAGGTCTATTTCCCGCCTGCATCGCTGAGTACATTGGTACCAATGTAGGCGTTTGGGAAGCGAGGGCCAGGTGTCTCACGTCATTCCGCCGGGGGTCAGCCGGCGTCTGTACAACGAAGACCTCGCACCGGCGGAGCACCGTACGTGGGGTTTCTATTCGCTGTTTGCGATGTGGATGTCGGACATTCATTCGCTGGGCGGCTATACGTTCGCGGCGGGCCTCTTCGCGCTTGGGCTTGGTGCTTGGCAGGTGTTCCTTGCACTGGTTGCCGGGATTGCGATCGTTTTTGTGCTGATGAATTTCTCCGGATACGCCGGCCAGAAGACCGGAGTTCCCTATCCCGTGCTCGCCCGGATCTCGTTTGGAACGTTCGGCGCCAACCTGCCTGCCCTGATTCGTGCACTGGTGGCGATTGCCTGGTACGGGATCCAGACATGGCTGGCCTCCCGCGCCGTCATCGTCATCGCACTGGAGATCTGGCCGGACCTCCGGGGCCTCACTGAGAACAACTTCCTGGGCGAATCCACGCTTGGTTGGCTGGCCTTCCTGCTGATGTGGTCGCTCCAGCTTCTTCTGCTCCGAAACGGCATGGAGACCATCCGGCGGTTCCAGGACTGGGCCGGACCTGCCGTCTGGGCCGTGATGGGCGTGCTGGTGGTCTACATCCTGATCCGTGCGGGGTGGAACATTTCCCTCGACCTGCCCGGGGGCAATGCGCCATGGGGAGTCGCCCACGCGTTTTTCGCCGCCACAGCACTGACGGTGACGTACTTCTCCACCTTGATGCTCAATTTCTGCGACTTCTCCCGGTTCGCGCCTTCCCGCAAGGCCGTGCGCACAGCCAATCTGTGGGGGCTGCCGGTCAATTTCATCGCCTTTTCCATCGTTTCGGTCGTCGTCACCGCCGGGACCTTCAAGGTGTACGGGGAGTACATCTACGACCCCGTTGAGATCGTTGGGCGGATCGACAACATCTGGGCTCTCTTACTCGGCGCTGTCACCTTCGCCGTGGCAACACTCGGTATCAACGTCGTGGCAAACTTCGTGTCACCGGCCTACGACCTCGCGAACGCCTGGCCCTCACGGATAGACTTCCGGCGCGGCGGGCTGATCGCCGCGACGATCGCACTTGTCATTACGCCCTGGAACCTGTTCAACAGTCCGGTGGTCATCAACCTGTTCCTCGGTGGACTTGGGGCTCTACTGGGGCCGTTGTTCGGGATCATCATGGTTGACTACTACGTACTCCGCAAGCAGCGAGTGCTGGTGCGGGACCTCTTCAGGGAAGAGGGATACTACACGTACACCCACGGCTGGAACCAGAAAGCGCTCCTCTCGTTTATCGTCTCCGCCGTCCCGGCTGTGATCCTCGCGCTGGTTCCTGCGTTTGCCGCTGCCGCTGCCTTCTCATGGTTTATCGGGGCAGGTGTGGCGGGTACGGTGCACTATTTCATCTCGCGCCACGACACCACCCTGGCTGAATCGGTCAAGGCTGCCGCCAACGAAGAAGCCTTCTCAGCCTGACCTCGGCGAAGCAGCCCGCCGTGGCCTTCTGGCGGCGTCAGTGTGAGAGAGCCGGTTGGAGTGGACCTCCCCCCAACTGAAACGTAGTGTTACCGTACCGTCCGATGAAGCCTGCGGGGAGCTGCCTTCGCGTCACTATGCACAAAAGAAAGCAACAACTCTCAGACCGCTGGGAGTTCACCGTGTTTCTGCCGTCGGGAGTACATCCACAGCAGCAACCCGATCACCACAGCGGATATCATCCCCAATGCACCGGTGACCAGCAATGCGGTACGCACGCCGAAATCTTCCGTGAGCCAGCCAGCGAGCAAGCCTCCCAAGGCATGCCCGCCCAGGAGAAGTGGAAAGTAGAGGGCCAAGACCCTGCCCCGCACGCTTGGGCCGGCTTCGAGTTGGACGCTGGTGGCCGCACTAGTGAGGAACATGAGCGTCATGAAGCCAACCACCACGAGCATGGCTACGAACAATTCCTGAGTAGGCATGAGCGCGGCAAGGAACTGCGTGAACCCGAACAGTGCGGCACTACCCACGATCCCCTTGCGGCCCAAGTGCTTGATCCGGGGAGCCAGAAGAGCACCAGCCAAGGCTCCCAAGGCGCTGACCATATTGAAGAGCCCGAATCCGGCAGGACCGCTGTGCCACACACGGTCAGCGAATGCTGCAAGGACCACCGGACCGTTCATGCCGAACGCTCCCAGGAGCCCCGCCAACAGCATGATGAGCAAAAGCTGGGGCCTCGCCCTCACATACCTGAAGCCAGCCAGGATTTGTCCACGCCTGTCCCGCGGCAGAGCGTCGGGGTCGTGTGCGTGATGAAGCTCGGATGGCCGGATAATGGCGATCATCACCAAAACGGCCACCCCGATCCCCGCGTTCGTCGCAAACGCGGCGGCCGGGCCAGCCTGGGCAATGACGACGCCGGCCAGGGCGGGACCGAGCATGGCACCTAGTTGACCTATGGCACTGTTGAGGCCGATAGCGGCCGGCAGGCCGGCATCACCAACTACCTCGTTGACGAAGACTTGCCGGGCGGGCCCATCAATGGAGCTTGTAATTCCCAAAGCGACGCAGGAGCCATAGACAACCCACACATCCGTGCCGCCCATGGCATTCCAAACAGCTAGTCCAGCGGCCAGCAGTGCAGCCACAGACTGGCACACCATGAGGATTCGGTGCTTCGGAAAGAGGTCTACCAGCACGCCGCTGACAGGACCAACCACCAGCATGGGCAGGAATTGAAGTGCCACGGCCAACCCCACCGCGGCCGGGCTTCCAGTGAGCTGCAGGACAAGCCAATCCTGGGCGAGTCGTTGCATCCACACTCCGCCGCTGCCGACGAGCGAAAGCGTCACGAAGATCCGGTAATTGTGGTGGCGGAGTGGGTAGTGCCACGATTCGGTGGAGCGGGGCCTTGGGGGTATGGCGTCTTTGCCGGCGGAGTTCGAGGTCTGGTCAGAGGGACGGGGCGGTGGCAACGGACGCGGTGACACGGGGGTTGTCAGCTCGATTCAGCAGGTTGTCGGATGCACTCTCAGATTTAGGTGCGGTTGGCGGTCCTGATCCTGATGGCGGCGGCCAGAATCAGCATGCCGGGCACGATCACGAAGAGCGCCTGAAGCATCCACACAAACAGCACCGCCATGAACACTGCTGCCAGCAGGAGGAGCGATCCACTCCAGTCGCGGACGGCATCAATCTTGGCTTCGGCGTAGGCCGCCTGCCAGCGCTGCGGCCCCGGGAGTTCGGCGGCATCGCCACTCCAGTTCACGCCCCCGCTCCAATTGGCAGCGATCCGCAGGAACAGCACCGCGCCCGCTGCGGCCAAAATCAACGTCGCCGGAAGGATGACTGCCCGGCCGGGCAGTTGACCAACCCAAGCGAGCAGCAGGTTCAGGACAATCACGACGGCGGCTGCCGCCGTCGTGATTCCCGTCCTCCAACTGCCGGGCAGCGCCCGGCGGAAATTGCTCCAAAGGCTGCGGAGGGAATCGTCCCTGCCGCTGAGATGCCGTTCCAGGTGGGCGACGCCGGCAGCATAGGCGGCCGGCGCCGTCACCATGGGAATCGACAGGAGAAGGACGATGACGCCCGCAAGGATGGTCTCGGCAAAGAGGGCAAAGCGGTTGACCGGAATGCCGGGCTTCTCCGCGTGGGAATTTCCTGAGGTGTCCATGACGCTCATCTGTTCTTCAGCCTTTCCGCGTCCGCTAGCCCTTGAGGCCCTGGGTTGAAACGCCTTCTACGATGTAGCGCTGGAAGACCAGGAAGAAGACCAGCACGGGCAGGAGCGCAAGAACGGACATGGCGATCATGGCACCGTAGTCCGAGCTCTGGGTCTGGTCCACGAAGAGGCGCAGCGCCAGGGGAAGCGGGTACTTTTCGGGGGTGTTCAGGTAGAGCAGCGGGCCCAGGAAGTCGTTCCAGCTCCAGATGAAGGAGAAGATCGACGTGGAGATCAGTGCCGGTTTCATCAGCGGGAGCATGATCGAGCCGAAGATTCGGACGTGTCCGGCGCCGTCGATGCGGGCGGCCTCGTCCAGTTCGGCCGGGAGGCCGCGCATGAACTGGACCATGAGGAAGACGAAGAACGCGTCCGCGGCGAGGAACTTGCCGATCAGCAGCGGCACGTAGGTGTCCACCAAGCCGAGCTGCTGGAACACGATGTACTGCGGGATGATCACCACGTGGAACGGGAGCAGCAAGGTGGCAATCATCATGCCGAAGAACAATCCACGGCCTGGGAAATTGATCCTGGCGAAGGCGTAAGCGGAGATGGACGCTGACAGGACAGTGCCCACCACGGCGCCGACGGCCAGAATCAGGGAGTTGGTGAAGAACGTCAGGGTGGACACCCCGCCGATGCCGTCCATGGCCGTGACGAAGTTGTCGAAGCTGAAGTTGTTGGACCATAGCTGGGTGGTGGAACCACCGATTTCAGAGTTCGGTTTGAAGGACGAGGCCACCATCCAGAGCGCCGGGCAGAGGACCACCCCCACAAGCACCAGCGCAACGATGTGGAAGATGATGCTTTTGATGCGCTTGGCGGTGCCCGACTCGGACTTCGGGTTGTAGGCCGGGGCCGCCGTGGAGGGCGTGGATTGGGTGGGCGTTGCCATGGTTGTCATTTTGAATCACCGCTGTAGTGGACCCAGGACTTGGAGGTCTTGAAGAAGATCAGCGTGATGATGCCGACCACGATCACCAGGAGCCAGGCCATAGCCGAGGCGTAGCCCATCCGGAAGTCGCTGAAACCGCGCAAGTACAGGTAGAGGGTGTAGAAGAGGGTGGAGCCTGCCGGGCCGCCTTCACCGTTGGAGATGATGTACGCCGAGGCGAAGATCTGGAACGCGTGGATGGTTTCCATGAGCAGGTTGAAGAAGATCACCGGGGAAAGCATCGGCCAGGTGATGTTGAAGAACTTACGGACCGGACCGGCGCCGTCCATCGAAGCCGCCTCGTAGAGATCGGCAGGAATCTGCTTGAGCCCGGCCAGGAAAATCACCATCGGGGCCCCGAACTGCCACACCGTCAAAAGGATCATCATGGGCATCGTCATGGATGGATTGCCCACCCAGCCGCCGAGGTTGATCCCGAAGAAGGACAGGCCTTCATCCACAGGACCGGAATCGCCGAACATCGCCTTCCAGACAATAGCGATGGACACCGACGCGCCGATCAGGGACGGGGCATAGAACGCGGAGCGGTAGAAGCCCTGGCCCATGCGCTTGCTGTTGAGCAGCATCGCGATCGCCAACGCCGCCGCCAGCTTCAAAGGGGTACCGAACACTACGTAGCTAAGGGTCACTCCCACCGACTGCAGAAAGCGTTCGTCCTGAAAGAGCGTGGCGTAGTTGTCCAGACCTATCCACTTGGGGGGATCGAAGAGGTTGTAGTTGGTAAAGGAAAGGTACAGCGAGGAAATCATCGGGCCCACGGTCAGGGCAATGAATCCGAGCAGCCAAGGAAGCAGGAAGGTGTAGCCGGCGCGGGCGTCCGCCCCTCGTCTCCGCGATGTACGCGGCTGCGAGGGAGCGGACGACTGGGAGCGCCTGCTCAGGGTTGGGGTATGAGTCACGGGATCAGTCCGTCAGTTGGGAAGCCTGGATCAGACACAAAAGTCTGCTCAGGCATTCTGCTTGATAAGGTCTTCGGCTTCCTTGAACCACGCATCTGCAGCGGCGTCGATGGTGAGTTTGCCGTAATTGAGCTCGGAGCTGACGCGCTTGAAAGAGGATTCAAGCGTGCCGAAACCGACGATGGGCGGCTGCGGAGCATCCTTGAGGTACTTTTCGATGGACTTTTCGTAGTCCACAACCAGCTTGTCTGTGCCTTCGAAGGTGGTTCCGTCGCGCTGGGTCTTGGATGCCGGAACACCACGGGAGGTCTTGAAGATCTGGCCTACCTCGGGATCGTTGACCATGAAGTCGATGAACCGGGCAGCAGCATCCTTGTATTTGGTCTTGGCGCTGGCCACCATCAGCATTGACGGCTTGAGGAAGAGTCCCAGGTTGTCGGGGTCGTCGGAGGGAACCGGCACCAGCTTCAGTTCCTTGGCGCCGCTATCTCCGAGGTAACCTGCCATGAAGTTGTCCCACGTGGCTTCCGTGGCAGTGACGTTTGAGCCGAACGGGGACTTCGGCAGCAGCTGCGTCGTTTTG
Source organism: Arthrobacter sp. 1088 (assembly GCF_031455315.1). Classification (NCBI taxonomy): domain Bacteria; kingdom Bacillati; phylum Actinomycetota; class Actinomycetes; order Micrococcales; family Micrococcaceae; genus Arthrobacter; species Arthrobacter sp. 1088. The sequence continues at coordinate 91,684 of NZ_JAVDSM010000001.1, read as the reverse complement.
TCTTCGCCCACTAACGCCGGGGTTCCGCGAAGCTGGGCGGTAGTGTTCCACCACTTCTTGAGGTCATCCTTGGAGAACCCGAGCTTGCCTTCATCCGTAAAGGCCTGAATGTTGTTCTGGCGCAGCCAGATGTTGAACATCCACCAAACACCGGTGTAATCGGTGCCGCCGAACAATGTTCCGTTGCCCTTCTGCCCCACCTCGGCAAGGAAAGAGTTGAACTCCTTGTAGTTCCACGTTCCATCAGGCTCAGCGATGCCCATGGCATTGAGCTTGGCGGGGTCGTAGTAGACCGCGAAGGCGTTGGTGCTGGTGGGGATACCGTACGTCTTGCCACGGATCTGGCCCGAGGGCAGTAGTGACTTGTCGAAGGCGTCCGTGTTAATCTTCACGGTGCCCAGGTCCAGTAGCTGGTTGCGCTGGCCGTAGTCGCGCAGATAGGACAAATCCCACTGCATGACGTCCGGCAAGCCACCACCGGCAGCTTCAGTGGCGCGCTTCTGCCAGTATCCGGCGAAGTCGGTGAAGTTGCCGTTGACCTTGATGTCAGGGTTCTTGGATTCGAACAGTGCGATGGCCTTGCGAGTGCGCTCAGCACGGTCGTCGTTGCCCCACCAGGTATACGTGATGGTCACGGGGTTATCGGCAGAACCCGTCTTGCTGGACGACGAAGACTGGCCGCAGGCGGACAGGAATGCCGCGGATGCAGTGCCAAGGGCCACCGTGGTGAGGAAATTCCTTCTGTTGATCATGAGAGCCTCCTTGCTCAGTTGGTGCAAGCCTTTTCGGTTCCCCACCAGGGAGAGTGACCTCGCTTACACTCGTTCTGAATCGATACAATATCCCCAATCGGGAATCTGGGCAAGCGTTTTCCAAGATCCTCGCCTAACCTGATAGCAGCCGAGCTCCACAGTTATCCCGCACAGCCGAACCTGACCAAGGAGTCCCTTTGTCCTCCCCTGAACTCTCCCGAGGCCCATCCGAAAGCCCGTCCGGAGCATCGTCCATATGGAACAGCATCAATGGCCTGGCCTACGGCGGCGACTACAACCCTGAGCAATGGCCCGAAGACGTCCGCCGTGAAGATATCGAGCTAATGAAGGAGGCGGGGGTCAATTTCCTGAGCGTCGCCATCTTCTCCTGGGGCCTGCTGGAACCGGTAGAAGGCCAGTACGATTTCGGCTGGCTGGACGATGTCCTGGACAACCTCCACGAAGCCGGCATCAAGGTGGCATTGGCTACGGCTACCGCGTCACCGCCAGCCTGGCTGGCCAGGAAACACCCCGAAATCCTTCCCGTGACAGCGGAAGGAACAAGGCTGGAACGCGGCTCGCGACGTCACTACACGCCGTCGTCCTCGGTGTACCGCAAGTACGCAACCACCATGACGAGGGTCATCGCCGAACGCTACAAGAACCACCCTGCGCTGGCATTGTGGCATGTGGACAATGAGCTCGGCTGCCATGTTGGCGAGTTCTACGGCGAAGAAGACGCTGCCGCATTCCGGGCCTGGCTGGAACGCCGGTACGGATCCATCGAGGCCCTCAACGAGGCATGGGGAACCGCGTTCTGGTCCCAGCACTACGCCTCATTCGAGGAAATCATCCCGCCCGGCGCCGCACCCACCACGCTCAACCCGGGACAGCAGCTGGACTTTGCACGCTTCAACTCGTGGGCGTTCATCGATTACTACCGCGCCCTGCTGGCAGTAATCCGCGAAGTTACACCGAACGTCCCGGCCACCACCAACTTCATGGTTTCCAGTGCCACCAAAACCTTGGACTACTTCGATTGGTCCAAGGACATGGATGTGATCGCGAACGACCATTATCTGGTGGCTGCCGATCCTGAACGGGAAATCGAACTTGCCTTCAGCGCTGACCTCACGCGCGGCGTGGCCGGGGGCGAACCGTGGATCCTGATGGAACACTCCACATCGGCGGTCAACTGGCAGCCCCATAACCAGCCAAAGATGCCCGGGGAAATGCTCCGCAATTCCCTGGCCCATGTGGCCCGCGGCGCCGACGCCGTCATGTTCTTCCAATGGCGCCAGAGCAAGGCTGGATCTGAAAAATTCCACTCAGCCATGGTTCCGCACGGCGGTCGCGACACACAGGTCTGGCGCAATGTGGTGGAGCTCGGCGAAGCCCTCTCCAAGGTGGAATCCGTGAAGGGTTCCCGCGTGGAATCGCGCGTTGCTTTCGTCTTTGACTACGAAGCATGGTGGGCCTCCGAGCTGGACTCGCACCCAAGCCAGGACCTGAAGTACCTGGAAACCATGCGTGCTTTCCACCGCTCGCTGTACCTGCGTGGTGTCATTACGGACTTCGTCCACCCCTCTGCCGACCTCTCCGGCTACGATCTCATTCTGGTCTGCACCCTCTACGCCGTGACAGATGCCGCGGCCGCCTCTATCGCTGCCGCAGCAGAGGGCGGCGCAACGGTCCTCATCAGCTACTTCAGCGGCATCGTGGATGAGCAGGACCACGTTCGGCTGGGTGGCTACCCGGGCGCCTTCCGCGAATTACTGGGTATCCGAACCGAGGAATTCCATCCGCTTTTCCCCGGCAGCACAGTCACCCTCAGCGATGGAACACTTGGTTCCTTGTGGAGCGAGCACGTTCACGTGGCTGAATCTGACGGCCGGCCAGCTGAGGTCCTGGCTACCTTTACGGACTACCCGCTCGACGGCGTTCCCGCCCTCACGCGCAGACCCACCGGGGCGGGGGCGGCTTGGTACCTTGCGACACTACCCGACGCCGACGGCATCGATTCGCTGACTGCCCGCCTGCTGGAGGAAGCTGGGGTGACGGCCGTTGCCGAGGCTTCTGCCGGCGTCGAACTCACACGGCGGCGATCCGCGGATGGCAGCAGTTTCCTCTTCGCCATCAACCACAGCCGGGAGGAAGTGACTGTGAAGGCCGACGGCGACGAGCTGCTGAGCGGAGCGCGCTTCACCGGCGTGGTCCCCGCCGGAGCTGTAGCAGTTATCGCGGAAGACTAGCCCAACCAAGTAGCAGCAGTGCGCGTTTTGACGCCTCAAAACGCGCACAAATGCGACTCAGTTGGGTGTGCGCGCGCAAAAACCGCGCCCCCGACGGATCACGAATGATTCGCCCGGGACGCGGTTCTCTTGATGCGGTGGTTCTCTTGATGCGTTGGTTCTCTTGATGCGGTGGTTCTCTTGATGCGTTGGTTCTCTTGATGCGGTGGTTCTCTTGATGCGGTGCCGCCGGAAGCTAGGCTCCGATCGCGGACTTCATTTCGTCCACGGCCTTCTTGCCGGCTTCCTCGGTAGAGAGCCTGTTGAACAGGACTTCCGAGGAGTAGCGCTTGATGATTTCCTGGATGGCACCTGCACCCTTGGGCGGCGCAGCCGGGGCTTCACCGAGCTCGGGCTGGATGTCACTGATGAAGTTGACCACCTTGGTGTCCGCCGGGGCCAGCTTGGGAGCGATTGCTTCGCGGACGTCCGAGTTGGGGTAAACGCCGCGGTCAGCCAGCAGAATTTCGCCGGCCTTGACGTTGTTCGTCAGGAAGTCGATGAACTTGGCCGTCTCTTCAGGGTGCTTGGTCCTGGACGATGCAGACCAGAACTGGGAGGCCTTGTACCAAAGCTGGGTATCAGCGGCCTTGCCCGTCTTGGACGGGAAACGGAGGATTTGCAGCTCCCCGCCCGCAGCTTTCTCGAGCGCCGGCAACTGGTTGGACCACCAGAAGGCCATGCCGTTCTTGCCCGTTGCCAGGCCGCTCTGGTCCAGCGGCGCAGCTTCGGCTTCAACTATCTCCGATGCCGACGGAACAGCCTTCTTCTCGCTCATATCCTTCAGGAAGTCCCAGTAACCTGCGATGTCCGAAGGTTCGAAGCCCAGCTTGCCGTCCTGCGTGTACAGCGACTTGCCATTCTGGCGCAGCCACACACCCAGGGACGCCTCGTCGGTACCGTATGCAGCAGCCCCGTAGGTTCCCTTCGGCGACTTGCTGGTGACCTCAGCAGCGATGCGCTCGAAGTCTTCCCACGTCCAGGTCTTGTCATCCGGGAGTGCAACGCCGGCAGCCTTGAAGACCGCCGGATTGGCCAGGATCGTGGCAGCGTTGATGCCGGCCGCAATACCCGTGAGCCCCTTTGCGCCCTTGCCTGCGTTCAGTGCCGCTTCGTCCAGCTTGGAGGTGTCGATGTCGTACTTGGAGAGGTCCAGCAGCGCGCCGCGGGTGGAGTACTCGGTGATGTACTTTTCGTCCATCTGGATGATGTCCGGAGCATCGTTGGCAGCAACTTGCGTTGCCAGCTTGTCCCAGTAGCCGCTCCAGTCGCCATACTCGGCCTTGACCTTGATGTTGGGGTTCTCGGCTTCAAAAGCTGCAATGGCTGCCTGCGTCAATTGCGCACGCTTGTCGCCACCCCACCAGGAAAAGCGGAGCTCCACCTTGCCGTCGGCACTCTTTTGTTCTGCGCCACCGCCGCAAGCGCTAAGCGCCAGAACGGCAGCAGCTGTGGCAGCGATAATGGCCGAGGCGCGAAGCCGCCGCCTGGACCGCTTGCCCTTGGGTTCCGATGCCCGGGCCTTGGAAGCATCTTCGGGGGCGACTGCTTCACCCTTTGGAAATACCGGCACTGTTGTCTCCGATCCTCTTTGATCTTGATGCGAACTGAGAAAGCGTTTTCTTGCGTGGTTTTTATGGTACAAGTCACACTCTTGTATGACAAGATCCCAGCTTGTATTACTTGTCGGGGCGAAAGCCCCGGACTTCCATGGAGTACGGCAAGGTCCTACTTGATGCCGGTAGTTGCGATGCCCTTGATCAGGAACCGCTGGCCGAACAGGAAGACAAGGAACACCGGGAACAAGGACACGATGGACATCGCGAAGAGTGAGCCCCAGCTGGTAGCGGACTGCGAGTCAACGAAAGCGCGAAGCGCTACGGGGACAGTGAACATGTCCGGATCCGTGAGGTAGATGAGCGCACCGAAGAAGTCGTTCCAGGTCCAGATGAAGGTGAAGATCGTGGTGGTGGCGAGGGCCGGAACCATGAGGGGAAGTATGACGCGGAGGAAAATCCTCGGGTGGCCGGCGCCGTCAATGCGGGCAGCCTCATCCAGTTCCTTCGGAATGCCACGAATGAACTGCACCATGAGAAACACAAAGAACGCGTCCGTGGCCAGGAGCTTCGGCACGATCAGCGGCCAGAACGTGTTCACCCAACCGATCTGCGAAAACAGGATGTACTGCGGCACGATCACAACGTGGAATGGCAGCATGATGGTCAGCAGCATGATTCCGAAGAACAGCTTTTTGCCACTGAACTGAAGCCGGGCGAAGGCATAGGCGGCCATGGAGCACGAGATCAGGTTTCCGACGATCGAGCCGAGTACGACGATCGCAGAGTTGATCATGTAATGCCCGAACGGGTGCGTCAGCGCAGACCAGCCATCGGTGTAGTTGCTCATTTCCAGGTTGTTCAGCCAAAGGCCCGGCTCGCGGAAAATGAGGTCATTGGGCCGCAGCGAGGAAACAACCATCCACAGCAATGGATAGATCATGATCCCGCCAACGAGGATCAGGATGGCGTGCTTGATGAGTCCCTTGATGCGGGCGTTCCGGCTGAAGGCCAGGTTTCCTGGCGATTCGCGGCGGCGCGGGCTCTTACTGGGCTTGCTGCTTTGGTCCTCAGCTGCGGCCGGGAGGGTCTGGATTTTAGTCATCGTAGAACACCCAATACTTTGAAGCGATGAAGTTGATGGCAGTGAAGACGCCGATGATGACCAGAAGGAACCAGGCCATCGCCGAGGCGTAGCCCATATCGAACTGGCCGAAGCCCTTCTGGTACAGATACAGCGTGAAGAACATAGTGGAGTCGGACGGTCCGCCGTTGCCGCCGGAGACGATAAATGCCTGCGTGAACGACTGGAACGAACCAATGATTTGCAGCACCAGGTTGAAGAAGATGATGGGGCTCAGCATCGGCAGCGTGATCCGCCAGAACTTCTGCAAGGTGGTGGCGCCGTCAACTTCGGCGGCCTCGTAGTACATGTTCGGGATCTGGCGCAGGCCCGCCAGGAAGATGATCATCGGGCTGCCGAACGTCCAGACATGCAGCAGGATGATGGAGCCGAGCGCCGTGTTTGGATCCGAGATCCATCCAGGCCCCTGGATGCCGATCATGGCAAGGACCTGGTTCACAAGGCCGGTGGTACCGAAGATCTGCTTCCAAAGAATCGCAACAGCCACAGATCCGCCCAGCAGGGACGGCAAATAGAAGATGGAACGGTAGAACGGAAGGCCACGAAGCCCTTTGTCCAGGACCAGGGCGATGACCAGGGCCACAGCCAGTTGGAGCGGCACGCCTACCAACACGTAGGTGAAAGTAACCCGCAAGGAATTATGGAGGCGGGCATCGCCGAACATGCGGACGAAGTTGTCGATTCCCACCCACTGCGGTGGCTGCAGAAGGTTGTAGTCCGTGAAGGACAGGTACAACGACATCAGCATCGGACCCACGGTGATGACCACGAGGCCGATCAGCCACGGAAGCAGGAAAACATAGGCGGCCTTGTTGTCGCGGCCGTTCGCCTTCTTCTCTTCCTTGGTCATGGGCCCCTTGCGGCGGGTCATGGTGGAGAGTTCGCCAATGGCGCTCATCGCTTCCCTCCAGCCTGACCGCGAACGCCTTTCGGCGTCCCCGTGTGTTCATATGCGGCCATGTGGTCTCCTTTGGTCATCGTGGCCATCCACGGAGTACGAGTGTGGTTGATGCTTGCCTTCCGGGACGCCGCCGTTCTCCTGGCGGTACCCCTTGACTCGCCGGGATGTGCATCCTGGTGATCAGCGGCTCCGTACCAAAGTAAACGCTTTCTTGACCCATGTACAGCCTTTTGCTAATTTTTGAGAAAGCGTTTTCTGAGGAAGTCGCCGATACCTGGTTTACACACGCCGAAGAAGCCCGGCGTGTGCTTTCGCACATCATCCGCACCAAAAAGGCAGGACACCATTGTTCCCCAAGCACGGCGACTGCCATGACCACTGCTGACATGGCAGGAATGCCCATCCGCCCCAGTGCTCTTGGCCGCTACGAGGATTGGCCCGCTTACGCCGCCCGGAAGCACTTCGCGGCAGCCTCTCCAAGTGCGCAGCAGCTGGTTGACACCCTCGGCGTCCCTCCCACTGCACCGGTTCCGGAATACAGGGTAGACACCGAAACAAAGCACGACGGCGTCATCACCACCGGCCTGTCCTGGCAGCTTGGTTTCGGGCCAAGGACCTCGGCTTGGTTCGTGCGGCCAACCGGCATCACGGACCCACTACCCGGAATACTGGCCCTTCATTGCCATGGCGGGATCAAATCCCATGGCGCGGAACGGCTTGTCCTGCTTCCAGGAGATGAAGGGAACGACGCCGGAGCCACCACTCCGGTTGGCTTCGGTCCCGTGCCGGCCAAGTTACGGGAAAAGCTCTACGGTGGGCGGCCCATGGCTACGTGGCTTGCCCAGCAGGGTTTCGCTGTCCTGGCACACGACGCCTTCATGTGGGGCAGCCGCGGCTTTGGCCTGGAAAACCAGCCTTGGCGGACGGCCCGGGCCGTCAACGGCCAGCAGGCACTGTGGCGGGAGGCCGGCGTCGAACCATCCGCGGCGGATCTTTACAACGCAGCAGCGGCCGATCATGAAGAAACCGTGGCAAAAGCCGCAACGCTCCTTGGCACCAGCATCGCCGGGACGGTCGCGCATGACGACCTCGCGGCGTTGGGCGTCCTGGCGTCCCTCCCCGGAGTCGATCCGGAACGCCTTGGTTGCACCGGATTTTCAGGTGGAGGCGGCCGGGCCATGGTGCTCGCCGCCCTTAGTCCACTGATCCGCAGCTACGTGGTCACCTGCATGATGACCACCTTCGCGTCCCTCCTTCCCGCCTACCTCGATGCGCATTCCTGGTTGCTCCACTCCCCTGGCCTGTCAAAGCTGGGGGATTGGCCCGATCTTGTGGTGCGTTCAACGGCCGGCGCTGTCCTGGTCCAATACGCACTGGCCGACCAGCTGTTTCCGGAAGCGGGAATGCGCGACGCCGATGCCCGCCTTTCGCAGCGGATGCCGGCTGGGCGGTACACAGGCAGCTTTTGGCCCGGGCCCCATGTTTTTTCCACCGCGATGCAGGAAGAGGCGGCAGCTTTTCTCTCCTCCACCCTCCAGGCCAATGAAGCCCCGGGTTTCCCCTCAACTGATCCCGCTAGGACAGCACTATGACTTTGCCCGTAACGGCGCCCCACACAAGCTCGGCCACCCACAACCAACTGCCCCGGGTAGCACTGGTTGGCGTTCACGGATTCGGCGAACGACACCTTGAAAATCTCCATCGGCTCAATTCCGCCGGAGTGCTTGAACTAGTGGCTGTTGCCGATCCACAGCCACCGGCCCAAGGCCAGTTGCCTCCCGATGTGGGCGTCTACAGTTCCTTGGATGAGCTTCTGGCTGCGGGAAATGCCCCCGACGTCGTCATCATTTCCACTCCTATCCAAACCCACGCCCCGATCGCCCTCGCCGCTTTGAGGGCCGGCGCCAACCTCTACCTCGAAAAGCCTCCCGTGGCTTCCATGGCTCAGTACGAAAGCGTCCTCGCAGCGTCGGCGAGCGCCGGGCGGATGGTTCAAGTCGGTTTCCAGAGCCTTGGTTCACACGCCCTTCCCGCCATTGAAAAGCTTGTGGCATCGGGGGAAATCGGCGAGGTCCGCGGCATCAGCGCGACCGGCCAATGGCTTCGGACAAAGCGGTACTTCACGCGCTCCCGCTGGGCCGGCAAGCGAAGCCTGAATGGTACGGATGTCGTGGACGGCGTAGCGACGAACGCCTTGGCACACGCCGTGGCCACCGGGCTGCGACTCGCTGGTGCCAGGACCCTTGCGGACGTCGACTTGGTTGAAACCGACCTTTACCGGGCGAATGACACCGAAAGCGATGACACCTCAGTGATCAGGGTCCGGACCGCAACGGGCACAGTGCTGACCTGCGCACTGACATTATGCGCGCCCGTGCAGTCAGCGCCATCGGTGACCATCTACGGCACGCTCGGGCAGATCCGGCTTTCCTACACCGAAGACAAAGTGGAGATCACTACTCCCGACGGGATCCGGAATGAGGCTTTCGGGCGGACGGACTTGCTGGAAAACCTCCTTTCAGCACGAACCGAACAGGATCTGCTCAGCCCATTGAGTGAAACGGGCGCCTATATGTCCGTGTTGGAAGCGGTCCGGACCTCGGACGCACCCCGGCTCATCCATCCGGACCATGTGACGTGGCTGGGCGAAGGCGACGACGCCCATGCCGTCGTGCAGGACGTGGAATCGTGGATCCGCCGGGCCGCCCTTGGGCAAGCAACGTTTGCGGAACTCGGGACGCCGTGGGTTTCGAAGACGGAGGCCGGACAGACGGGGGCTACAGCAGTCAAGCCAGAGCTGAAAGTCAACGGAATATCCGTGGCTACGATGCACGACGGTTCGCGCATCCGGCCAACCTCCTCGCCGCGTCCATACGTCCACCCCGTTCGAACCCTTGCCGGCACGGTTGTAAGTGACCACATTCCGGAGGACCATGTGTGGCACCTTGGAGCAGGGGTCGCCATCCAGGATGTCGACGGCGTCAATTTCTGGGGTGGCCGGACCTACACCCGCGACGCCGGAGCGTACGTCTGGCGCAAGGACCACGGCCGCGTGCTCGTTGAGTCCGCGGAGCACAGGGATGGTCAGAGGGACGAGCTGCTGAGCTGGGTGGGCCCCAACGGCAAACCCCTCCTTCGCGAACAGCGCGAGTGGCGCTGGGCCGCCGTCGGGAATTCCGCCTGGCAGCTGACGCTGGACTTCACGCTCGAATCCGCCACGGGACGCCCGGTGCTGCTGGGCAGCCCAGGTTCCAACGGAAGGGCGCAGGGCGGTTACGGTGGCTTCTTCTGGCGCCTGCCGAGGGTCAGTGATGCGACCATCTGGACCCCTGGGGCGCGTGGTGAAGATGCCGTCCATGGCAGCGTCGCGCCCTGGCTGGCTTGGTCAGGAACTTTCGACGCCGGAACGGGCGGGGGTGTTGCTGCGGGCGACCCGGGCCTGGGCCATCCTGCAACGCTCGTTTTCCTGGCATCCCCCCAAGCCCCGGACCCCTGGTTTGTTCGTCACTCGGGCTATCCGGGTGTGGGGCTGTCCTTGGCCTGGGAGTCCCCGGTGGCCGCAGAACCCGGCCGCCCTGTGCATCGCACCGTCAGGGTGCTCATCGCTGACGGCTTCCTTGCCACTCAGGACATTGAACAGCTCATCTCAACCCAGGGGGACCCAGCATGAACGCTCCGACTCAATCCGCAGTAACGCCCGACGCCGCGCCAACATCCGGCACCGCGTCCCCGGCTCCCGGCAATGCCGCCGACCGCGTGGTGAAGCGCCGCCGCATACTGGACATCCTGGACCATTCGGGTCGCGACTCACTCCTGCTCACCAGCAACACGGCACTCACGTGGTACCTGGACGGCAGCCGTGTCCATATCAGCCTGGCAGGGGATCCCATCGCGGCCCTCCTGGTGGATCGAGCCGGGGATCACCTGGTGACGTTCAACAATGAAGCCGGCCGCATCGAGGCCGAGGAACTTCCGGAGGGCGTCAACCTGCACAGTATTCCGTGGCACGGCCAGTTGCACGCATCTGCGGCCGCACTGGCCGATGACGGAAACCCGCTGATGGAAGCCGCCGTTGCAGGGGAACTACGGGCAGCGCGGCAACAGCTCCTGCCTGCAGAAACAGCCCGCTACGCCCGCTTGTCCGCCGACGCAGCAACCGCAATGACGGACGTCCTCACGGCAGCAACGCCCGGGACAACCGAATTTGAGCTTGTCTCTGACCTGGCTGCCCGGATTGTGGCAGTGGGCGCCGAGCCCCTTGTGCTGCTGTGCAACGGGGCGGCGAGAAGCGGTTTCCGCCACCCGCTGGCAACGCATGCCCCGATCGGGCGCAGGGCCATGGTTGTGGTTTGCGCACGTCGTCATGGCTTGGTGGCCAACGTGACCCGTTGGGTAGCATTCGACGCCGGTAGCGCGCAGGAGCTCGACGCCGAAGCCCGCATCGCGGCAGTTGAAGCAGACATCTTCCGGGCCACCGTGCCGGGTGCCAAGCTCAGTGAGGTCTTCGCCGAGATTCAGGATGCCTATGTGCGCCACCGTTTTGGTCCCGAGCAATGGACCCTGCATCACCAAGGTGGTCCTGCAGGTTACGCGGGCCGTGATCCGCGGGTCACCGCGGACGTTACGGACAGGATCGTCCTCCACCAGCCGTTCACGTGGAACCCCTCAGGACCTGGCGTGAAGATCGAAGACACCGTGCTGCTAACGGACTCCGGGCTGCGCGTGCTGACCGTGGACCACCGCTGGCCGACGACGGAAGTGGACGGTCGCCGTCGTCCGATCACCCTGCGGCGGTAGCGCCTTCGTCAAGCTCGAGTCAACGCGAAAGAGGCGGGGTCACCGCGATTGTGACCCCGCCTCTTTCATCTGCCCTTACCCAAGTAAGTAACAGTTAAGCGCGTTTTGACGGCTCAAAACGCGCTTAACTGCTACTTAGTTGGGTGCGCTGTAGGTGAGTTAGCCGAGCGTCAGCACGCCGTCCACACGGCGCGGGATGCCCAACGGGTTCGCCTCGCGCAGGGCCGGCTGCAGGATGCTTTCCGGAGCGTCCTGGTAAGCCACGGGACGCTGGAAGCGGCGAACCGCGGTAGCGCCCACTGAGGTAAACAGCGATGTGGTGGCGGGGTACGGTCCTCCGTGCTGCTGCGACCAGTTCACGGCAACGCCAGTGGGCCAACCGTCAAACAGGACCCTGCCGGCGAGCTCACTCAGCTGCTCCACAAGCGCTGAAATGTCCTCACCTGGCTGCGCGTGTACGGTGCCGGTGAGGCTGCCCGGAACCTTGGCGAGCGCCTGAGACAGTTCGTCGTTGTTGGCGTACTCAATGAGGAGAGTTGTGGGGCCGAAGCACTCCTCCAGCAGCTCATCCGGACGTTCCAGCACGTTGGCGGCGCTCGTTGAGAACACCACCGGAGCGGCGCCATCGGCCAGGCTGTCCTGATCCACAATGCCGCTCACCACCGCAACACCCGGCTGCTCGGCGACGCTGCGCAAGCCGTAAGGGTAGGCCTCCGCGATCCGCTCGGTCAGCATGGCGGCGGTCGGTTTGTCCTTGCTCGCCTCAGCCACCTGGGCAGCGAAGTCGGTGCCCGCAGGGATGAAAACGAGTCCTGGCTTGGTGCAGAACTGCCCCGCTCCCTGGGTGAACGAACCAGCCAGGCCGGCAGCAAGTTCTTTAGCACGATCAGCCAAAGCACCATCCGTGATGACCACCGGGTTCAGGCTGCCCAGTTCGCCGTAGAAGGGGATCGGTTCCGGGCGGGACGTTGCGAGGTCGAACAGTGCGCGGCCGCCGGGAATGGACCCGGTGAAGCCCACCGCCTTGATGGCGGGATCCTGCACCAATGCCGTACCGGCCTCGCGTCCGCTCACGAGGGCGAAGATGCCCTCCGGGGCCCCGGCCTTGGCCAAGGCTTCGGTCACGATCCCGGCAGTCCGCTCGGACAGTCGTAGATGGCCGGAATGTGCTTTGACGATCACCGGACAGCCGACAGCCAGCGCCGATGCGGTGTCGCCACCGGCCACCGAGAACGCGAACGGGAAGTTCGACGCCGAGAACACGGCCACCGGTCCAATCGGACGCAGGATGCGGCGCAGGTCAGGCCTGGGCGGGGTGGCGGCAGGATCCGCGTGATCGATGACGGCCTCCAAGTACGAGCCCTCCGTGATCACCCTCGCGAACAACCGGAGTTGGCCGCTCGTCCGCGCCACCTCACCGGTGAGCCGAACCGTGCCAAGGCTGGTTTCGGAGTCAGCTATGGCCACCAGTTCCGTCACGTTGGCGTCCAGGGCGTCGGCGACGGCGGTCAGCCAGGCTGCGCGCTCGGCGTCGGACGCTGCGGCGGTCACCTTGAAGGCTGCGGCGGCAGCGGCTGTAACCTCGGTCAGGTCAAGAGTTGCTGTACTCAATGTGGTTTCCTTTACTCTCAGGGGCGGAGCTCTGACGCGCGGCCGGCGTTGCGGCAAAGTCGAAGCCAAGACCTGGACGGCCTACGGAACTGAGCCTGCTGTTGCGGATTCGGATGGGAGAGGGCCCGGCGAGGATGCCGAGTTGCTCGAAGGAAGCGTCTTCCACTTCTTCCACGCTCACGGCCTCAGCCAAGGTGAGCGCCAATTGTCCGGAGAGCTCCGGCAAAAGGTGCGGCGCCACCCTGATGCTGCTCGCACGGGCCAACTCAACGATCCTGCGGAACGGCGTAATGCCGCCCACGCGGACAATGTTGGGTTGGATAATGTCCACAGCTTCGGCTTCGATGAAGTCACGGAAACGGTAGATAGTGTGGACGTTCTCGCCAAGCGCGATAGGCACCGGAGAATGTTTACGCAGGCGCCGGTAGGCCCACAGATCGTCAGCACGGATTGGCTCTTCAAGCCATTCCAATCCGTACTCCCCCAAAACATCCAAGGCACGGAAGGTGTGCGCCAGGTCCCAGCGTTGGTTGGCATCAATCATGAGCAGGCGGTCTGGGCCAATGACCTGCCGGACGGCTGCCACCCGTTCAGCGTCTTCGCGTAGCTCAGGCTTTCCCACCTTGATCTTCACAGCCTTATGACCAGCGGCAACCCAGCGCTGTGCCTGCTCCACGAGCTGTTCCAGGGAGTAGTGCAGATTCACACCCGAGCCATAGACCTCCACCGATTCCTGGCGTTGGCCCAGAAGCGCGGTGACGGACGTGCCCGCCTGCCGCGCTTTAAGGTCCCACAGCGCGAGGTCCACGCCGGTCATGGCGATGGTGGTCAGGCCTCCCCCGCCAGCTTCGTGCAGCCGCTTCCACAGCTGGTCCCAGACGATCTCCGGGTTGGCCTCGAGACCAAGGATGAAGGGGGCGATGTCGTGGTCCAGGAGCGCTTTGACCGCTTGGGGACCAATAGTAGGTGTCCACGAGAAGCCGTGGCCCACGCCGCCGTCGTCAGTGGTCAGTTCGGTGACGATCACATGGTTCTCTGGGGCTTCAGCACCCCAGCTGCGCAGCAACGGAACCGTGATCAACCGTGTGCTGAGTCCGGTAATGCGCGCTGTCATCAGCTGACGGCCAACTCATGGCCCTTGGCCAGGATCGACTTGAGCTCCAACAGCTGTTCCTCGGTGGGGTCAACCAGCGGTGGTCGCACGGAGCCAACCGGGAGCCCTGCCAGGCGAAGGCCTGTCTTGATCAGCGAGACGCCAAAGCCGGGCGTCTGGTCGCGAAGCCTCACCAGGGGCGAATAGAACCCCTCGAGCAGGGCGTTGCGCCGTTCCTCGTCGCCTGACATGTAGGCGTCGTAATAGGCCTTTGCGATCTCCGGAGCCATGGCAAAGGCCGCCGAGGAGTAGAGCGGGATGCCCAAGCCACGGTAAGCGCCCTGGGTCAGCTCTGCCGTGAGGAGCCCATTGAAAAGTGCGAAGTCGGTTCGGCCGCTGGCGTTGATGGCCGATGCGATTTCCTGCGCGAGGCCGACGTCCCCGATCCCGTCTTTGAAGCCGATGACCTTGGGATTGGCAGTAAGGCGGGTCATGGCCGCGGCAGTGAACTTCGCCGTGCCACGGTGATAGACGATCACGGGCAGGCTACTGGCAGCGGCGATGGCCTCGACGTAAGCAACCACGCCGTCTGTTGGCCCTGTAACGAGGTACGGCGGGAGAACCAGCAGGGCATCGGCGCCTGCCTCCTCGGCAACCTTGGCGGCAGCAAGTGCGTGGCCGAGCGGGCCGCCGGCGCCTGCGACTACCGGAACAGCACCGGCAACAGCTTCGACGGCGGCAGCCACCACAGTGCGGATCTCATCCAGGGAGAGGGCGTGGAATTCACCCGTGCCACACGCTGGGAAAACACCTCCGGGGCCGTAAGGAAGGCGCGAGGTGATGTGCTCCTTCAGGAGGGCTACATCCACCGAGCCGTCTTCGGCAAAGGGTGTGACGGGGAAAAACAGTACGCCGTCGAAGTTCATGGTGTCTCCTTGGTTGCTCCCGCCGGGACCAGGCCGGCGTGATTCTCGTCGTTGAGTAGTGCTTGCTCTGATGCTGCTGAGTCTTCGCGTTCGAAGGGCGGCGTAAGTTCGGTTCGCCAACTGCGCTTGGGCTCCCAGCCAAGAAGCTCACGCGCTTTCCCGATGGAGAACGCGGGGCTGGTGCCGGTCAGGTGTTCGGTAAGCGGGCTGCTGCCCGGCAGGAAACGCGGGAACAGCTCAGCGAGCGGAGCAGTGGCCAAGGCATCCTTCGCTCCGACGAAGAAGACCTGCCCGTTGGGGATGGCGTCCATCTTCTCCAGCAGCACGTCCAGGAAGTCTGCCACGTCCCTTGCATCGACATAGTTGAACAGTGCCGGCGCGGACAGGGCGGGATCCTGCAACCGCTCGCGAACCGTGTGGCCCTGCTGCGTGGGCGCGCCCTGCCACTCCTCGGGGGAAATGACGTAGCAAGGCCGGAACGCCGCGTACCGGATCTTGTCCCCCTGCGCCGCGGCAAACATCTGCACTGTTTGCTCGGCGATCAGCTTGGACAACGCGTAAGCATTCCAGGGCTTGGGCGGCGTCTGCTCGTCCAACGGGAACGACGGCGGCAGCCACCCGGCCGGTGAGCCGTAGCCCAGGGCGGTGGGGCTGCTTGCCGTAATAATCTTCGGAATACCCGCGTCGGTGGCTGCACTGATGACCCCGTAGGCGAGCCGGGTGTTCGTGCTGAAAATGACTTCCTCAGGGGCGCTGAAAGGTACGGCGATAGCAGCGAGGTGAATGACGGCGTCGGGGTTTGTTTCCCGGAGGAGCCGCTCCGCTTCTCCCGGGGCCAAAAGGTCCGCCGCGTACTGCACGGCGCCGGCCGGCAACTGCTCCGCCGGGATGGCGTCGCGGTCAACCGAGACCACCTCGTGTCCGGCCTGGGCGAGGCCGGCCACGACGCTGCGGCCAAGCCGGCCGGAACCGCCGGTGACGAAAATCCTGCTCATGGTGTTTGTCCTCGTGTGTGTTGGGCCGTTAGGCCTGGCCGCGGCTGAGATCGATGCCCAGGCCAAGTTCGCTGATGCGGACGGGGAGTTCGGTGTCCAGGGACCGGTTGCCGGCGATGCCGACTGAGACGGAACGGAGGCCATCGATGTACCCCGACGGACGGCCCAGGGGGTCTACGCCGGGTCCATTGAAGAGGTCGGAGAGCAGCAGGTTGTCGCCGCCTCCGTGGCCTCCTTCCCCGTTGACGATCGGGACCTCGTAGGCCGCCTCCCAGTGACGCTGGACCACCAGGCGCTCACCGTTTCGTCGAACGGCGTCTTCTTCCTCAACAGGCGTGGCGCTGGGGTCCACCACAGTCTTCTTGTCTGTGCTGAATTGGACCGCTGCGCGCTCAACCACTTCGAGCTCGGCGCGGCCCTCCGTGCCGTTGACGCTGACCCTGTAGCCCTCCCACGGGCTGTGGGCGTTCAGCGAGTAACTCAACGTGGGCCCGCCCTGATAATCAACCACGAGGGCCAGGTTGTCCTCGATGGTGATGCCTTCCGTGAAAACGTCCTGGTCCCTCAGGTAGCCGTCGAACTTTTCGTTGTCGTAGTACAGGGCCTTCAAGCGTTCGTCCTCCCGCATGTCCAGGCGGAACGGATCACGCGCCAGGCCATCAACCGTGCCGCGCTCCGGGCGGGCACCCAGACCGCGCTCGGCAGCATTCTTGTCGCCATAGAAGCGGAGCCCCCCGGAGGCGAAAACGCGCTCGGGGACGTCATTGATCCACCAGTTGACGAGGTCGAAGTGGTGGGAGGCCTTGTGGATGAGCAGGCCACCGGAGTTCTTCTTCTCACGGTGCCACCGGCGGAAGTAGTCCGCGCCGTGCACAGTGTCCAACACCCAGGTGAAGTCGATGGACGTGACCTTGCCGATCACGCCGTTCTGGATGATCTCCTTAAGGGCGGTGTTGCGCGGCGAGTAACGGTAGTTGAAGGTGACTACGACATTCCGACCGGTTTCTGCCACGGCAGTGGTGATGCGGCGGCAGCCCTCGACATCGATCGTCAGCGGCTTTTCAACCACGACGTCGGCACCCGCCTCGAGTGCCTCCACGATGTAGTCCGCGTGGGTGTAGTCCGGCGTCGTTACAATGACGCGTTCGATGCCGTTGGCCTGGATGAACCCGGTCAGCTTTGCCGGCTCGAAGAACGCCACCGGCTCTGTTCCGCCGAGTTCCTTGATGAGTTCCTGGTAGAACTCCACGCGGCCCTGGTTCACGTCTGAGAGGGCGACGAGGTCAGCCACATCTGCGTGCTGTCCATAGATGGCGCGAATGTACATTTCGGAGCGGCCCCCGGTCCCGATAAGGGCAATGCGGGTCCGATGGCGGGCGGTGCTTCCGGCGGAGAACCCGGAAGTGCCCGGCGCGGGCGACTGGGTCTCGGCGGTGTCGACGTTGACCATGGGAAGGCCCCTTTCAAAAGGCAGGAGTGAACCGCTTGACGGCCCGGCGTGATCTGGGAAGAATCATGAGAAAGCGTTTTCTCAGAGCGTTATAAGCTTTGTATCAAGACTCTGGCGGTTCCGTCAACCATTGCCCCAACGCAGGGGCAGCACGCGGACAGCCAACCGGAAGGGGCAACATGGCACGGAGGAACACCAATCGGCGGATTGGCATTGCCGATGTCGCGGAGAAGGCAGGCGTCTCGCACGCCACAGTGTCCCGCGTCATGAACGGTAACGCCGCCGTTGATCCCGGCATTGCCGAGCGCGTCCGTGCGGCGGCAGCCGAATTGAAGTACCAACCCAACCCGGTGGGCCGAAGCCTGGCCTTGGGCAAAACCGACACCATCGGCATAGTTGTCCCGGACCTGGCAAACCCCACGTTCCAGGCCATCCTCCGCGGACTTAGCATTGCCGCCTCCCAGGACGGGTATCGCGTCCTGATCGCGGATTCATCCGAGGTAACCAGCGAGGAAGCAATCCTGGCCGGAGAAGCCCGTCGCCGCTGCGATGGCGTGGTGCTCTGCGCACCCCGAATGGGCGATGCCGAACTTGAAGAGCTGGCACCTACCCTGCATCCGCTGGTACTCATCAACCGCACCACGGTGGCCACCAACACTCCAAGCCTCAGCGTGGACTACGGCCAAGGTATCCAGGAACTCGCCCAGCACTTGGTGGGCCTGGGCCACCGGCGGCTGGCCTATCTCTCCGGCCCGGAGCACAGCGCATCCAACCGCCAGCGCTTGGTGGGCCTGGAAAAATTCCGGAAAGAGCACCCGGAGATTGAACTCCAAATGCTCCACGGCGGGTCCAACTTCGACTCCGGACATGAATCCACCGAGGCCATCATCGCCAGTGGCGCCACCGGCATCCTGGCCTTCAACGACCTCGTCGCCATGGGTTTGCTCAGTGGCCTGCACGAGCGTGGCATGCGGGTTCCGGAAGATATCTCGGTGACGGGGTTCGACGACATCCCGTTCGCCAAGTACACCACTCCCCCGCTGACCACCGCCGCCGTTCCCATCAATGAACTTGGGAGCCTGGCGTGGCGCAGGATGCGGGAGCAGATCCAGCAAGCAGGCGAATCCACCACCCAAGCCCAGGATGAGTTCTCGCCGAGGATGGAAATCCGCAAGAGCACTGCAGCCCCGGCCTTCAAGCCCGCCTAGAAATGCAACGCGGGGTCACTTAGGGCCCATCCGGAAGCCCACCATGGGCCCTAAGTGACCCCGCGTTGCTCTAGTCTCCGGAAGGCTGCGAGCCCACTCCGGCCTCTTTGTAGAAGCCTTCGATGTGGGCCGCCACGAGCTCTGCTGCCCGGCCGCCGTCTTTCGCGTTGACGGCAGCGAGGATGGCGCGATGCTCGGCCCTGAGCCGTTCGGAAGTCGCCTTCCAATCGGGAAGGTTCCCGGTCAACTCGCCGGCGTAGTTTTCAATGGCGCCCCGCAATGACGCCATCATTGCACTGACCACCGTATTTCCGGCAGCCTGTGCCAGTGCCACATGGAACCGGGCATCAAGGGCCAGGAACGCCTCGATGTCCGGGCTGTTGTCCATTTGCTCGAGCAGCGCCGCCGCCTCATCAAGGGCAGGGGCGCCAACTTTGGCCCGGGCAGCTGCCCAGGATTCGAGCAGCACACGGGTCTCAACGATGTCGGCCACGGGAAGGTGGCGGGTTGCCACGTGGAGGCGGAGCGTGGAGCCCAGCGCAGAGCCGGGCTCGGCGATCACTACAGTTCCCGCATCCTTGCCCGAGCCAACGCCCGCGCGCACAACACCCATTGCTTCAAGGATCCGCACGGCCTCCCGTACAGATGTCCTGGATACCTGCAGCTGCTCGGCCATTGCCCGCTCTCCGGGGAGCCGTCCGCCGAGGGCGAGGTCGCCGTCGGATAGCTGCTTTTCTATCCACTGCAGGACTAGTTCGTGGGTACGCATACGGGAATACTAGTTGATGTGGTCCAACCACATGGCTTACAGTGTGGTTAGACCACAGTGGTAGGACCACAGAATTTCAAGGGAGAACCGCATGACCGACACCCTCGATCCGAAGATCACAGCAGCCCCGGCCAATGCCGGGAGCGACGAAACCGTCAGCCGGCCGCCCCAGCCGACGCCCGCCGTCGTACAACCTCCGGCACTGAAGCGGCGCATCCCCAAGGTGTCGGACCTGGCGCCGCTCATGCAGTTCAAGAAGCCAGAATTCAGCAAGGCCGCCCGCCTCAAGCGCGCCAGCACCATCTGGGACCTGCGCGACATCGCCAAGCGCCGCACGCCGCAGGCCCCCTTCGACTACACCGACGGCGCCGCGGAAGCCGAGATCACGCTGCGCCGGGCGCGCCAGGCGTTCCAGGACATCGAATTCCGCCCCGGGATCCTTCGCGATGTTTCCAGGATCGACCTCCGCACGGACATTCTGGGGAAGGAATCGCGCCTCCCCTTCGGCATTGCGCCCACCGGATTCACCCGGATGATGCAGTCCGAGGGCGAATACGCCGGCTCGCAGGCCGCAGAAGCTGCCGGCATTCCCTACACGCTGTCCACGATGGGCACGGCCTCGATCGAGGACGTTGCTACGGCGGCTCCGAACGGCCGCAACTGGTTCCAGCTGTACCTCTGGACCGATCGTGACCGCTCCCTGGAGTTGATCGAGCGCGCCGCCAAAGCAGGCAACGATACCCTCATGGTGACCGTGGATACTGCTGTAGCCGGGGCTCGATTGAGGGATGTCCGTAACGGCATGACCATCCCGCCGGCGCTGACACTCAAGACAGTCCTGGATGCGTCCTACCGACCCGCGTGGTGGTTCAACTTCCTGACGCATGAGCCACTGACCTTCGCGTCGCTCTCGCGGTATACGGGAACGGTGGCGGACCTCATCAACTCAATGTTCGACCCCACGCTGACGTATGAGGACCTTGATTGGCTGCGTGAAACCTGGAAGGGCAAGCTTGTGGTCAAGGGCATCCAGACGGTAGAAGACGCCCGCATGGTGGTGGACCACGGCGCCGACGGCATCGTCCTGTCCAACCATGGTGGCCGCCAACTGGACCGGGCGCCTATCCCGTTCCATTTGTTGCCTGACGTTTCGGCGGCCCTGAAGGCAGACAACAGCAAGGCCGCGATCATGCTGGACACGGGTATCATGAGCGGCGCCGACATCGTGGCCGCCCTCGCCTTGGGGGCAGACTTTGCCTTGATCGGCCGCGCATACCTCTATGGACTCATGGCCGGTGGACGCGAAGGCGTGGACCGCACGATCCAGATCCTCGAGAAGGACATGACCCGCACCATGGCACTCCTGGGCGTCAGCAAGGTATCGGACCTGAACCCGGACCACGTGCGGCTGCTGCAGAGCTAGCCCACCCAACTAGGTCGCAGTTAAGCACGTTTTGAGCCCGCTAAACGCGCTTAATTGCGACCCAGTTGGGGGCGCAGGCGCTAGATCAGGCCCTGGGCCAGCATCGCGTCGGCTACCTTGACGAATCCGCCGATATTGGCGCCCACCACATAGTTCCCCGGCGAACCATATTCTTCGGCGGTTGCTGCGCAGCGGTCATGGATGCCCACCATGATCTCGGTAAGCCGCTGTTCCGTGTGCTCGAATGACCACGAATCACGGCTGGCGTTCTGCTGCATTTCCAGCGCGGACGTAGCAACACCACCAGCATTGGCGGCTTTACCCGGGCCGAACAGAACACCCGCCTCCTGGAACACTGAGACTGCCGAACGCGTGGAGGGCATGTTGGCGCCTTCAGCTACGGCAATCAGGCCGTTGCTGACCAACTTGGCGGCAGCGTCGCCGTCGAGCTCGTTTTGCGTGGCGCATGGCAGCGCGACCGTGCCGTTCACGTCCCATACGGAACCGCCGGCAACGTGGCTGGCTCCGGAACGGCGCGCAGCGTATTCGGTGAGGCGCCCGCGTTCCACTTCCTTGATCTGGCTGAGAAGCCCGACGTCGATTCCCGCCTCATCCACGACGTAACCGGCGGAATCGGAACAGGCCACCACGGTTGCACCGAGGGATTGTGCCTTGGCAATCGCATTGATGGCCACGTTTCCCGAACCGGACACCACAACGCGCTGGCCGTCAAAGGAAGCACCACGGGTCTTGAGCATCTCCTGGGCGAAGATCACGGTGCCGTAGCCGGTAGCCTCCGGCCGGACCAACGAGCCACCCCAGGAAATCCCCTTGCCGGTGAGGACACCGGATTCATAGCGGTTGGTGATGCGCTTGTACTGGCCAAAGAGGTAGCCGATCTCGCGCCCGCCAACCCCAATATCGCCGGCCGGGACATCGGTGTATTCACCGATATGCCGGTACAACTCAGTCATGAACGACTGGCAGAACCGCATGATCTCGGCGTCGGAGCGTCCGCGGGGATCGAAGTCGGAGCCGCCCTTGCCACCGCCGATCGGCATGCCTGTAAGGGCATTCTTGAAGATCTGCTCAAAGCCGAGGAACTTCACGATGCCCAGGTACACCGACGGGTGGAAGCGCAACCCACCTTTGTACGGGCCAAGCGCCGAGTTGAACTCCACGCGAAAACCGCGGTTTACATGCACGCGGCCTGAGTCGTCGGTCCACGGCACGCGGAAGATGATCTGCCGTTCGGGTTCGCACAGACGCTCCAGCACGGCACCCTCAAGGAATTCGGGGTGCCGATCGTGAACAGGCCCCAGGCTTTCGAAGACCTCGGTGACCGCCTGGTGGAACTCCTTCTCGCCAGGGTTCCGCGCCAATACGGTGTTCCGGACAGCTTCGAGCCTCGAATCCATGCGTCTTCCTATCCATCCATGCGCCGACTGGCGACGAGACGATTCAGTCCCGTCATCGTTGCATCATTGGACGTAGGATCTCCATCCAGCGAGAATGTGACCCACGGGAAGAGTTAACGCAACCGTAGAAAAACCCCGCAAACGCAAGGAAACTTGACGCTAACGAAACCTCACAAGGTGTTCAAGATCACGCTGGATTGAGTGGGTAAGCGAACTAGCGCTTGCGACCGAATTTCGGAAGGTTGGGAAGATTCGGGAGGTTGGCCAGCAGATCCGCCGCTTTAGTGGCAGCGCGGCCAACAGTCCGGCCAATCTGCTGCGGAACGGTATCGTCCGATGCCGGATCCAGCGAGACGGGCATCCCATCTGAGTGGACTTTCACGGCCTTGCTTACGGCCTCGGCACGAGTTGCAACGAGATCCGGCACAGTGGGTTCCACATTCGATCCGGCGGGCACAGCCTCAGCGGAAGCCACCGTTTGCGGCGCTGCTTCCTCGGATGGTCCGACGGCGGCACCAGCCGAGGGTCCGACGTCGAACGTTTCCAGCCAGGTAGCCACACCTGCCAGCGGCTTCGGGTTCAGCGCGTAGTAGCGCTTCTGCCCCTGGGCGCGCATGCTGACGAGGTCAGCCTCGCGGAGCACCTTCAGATGCTTGGAGATAGTGGGCTGGCTTGCAGCCAGTTCTTCCACCAGTTCGCCTACAGCTTTATCCCCAGAGCGGAGTGAAACCAGGATGTCGCGCCTGGTTGCCTCAGCTATGACGGCAAATACGTCGTCAGTCACCATGCCTCCCACCCTAGCGACATATACGCCAAATGGCATCCCTGTTTCGTGCCGCGACGGTGGTGGATCGTTGACCCTATCCAAGGCCAATGCTAAAACGGATTCACGGTCCGTCCGGGCTGCCAGGCCCCGGCCGCCAAGAGCACGGGGTGCAAGGCCATGACTGACTATTTCCGGCGTCAAATGTTCAACATCATCGCCGCGGTATTTCTGGCACTTTTCGTGTTCGTTTGGGCTGCCGTCCTGTTGCGCGTCGGAACCTGGGTGCCCACCGGCGGTGCGGTTGCACCTGAACTCAATGGTGCCCTTGTAACAGCTGCAGGCGTACTCGCCACATCCCTGAGTTCCCTGACGGCATCCGCACTTGGCTTCACGATTTCCGAGGTCAAGAGGGACCAAGCCGAGGCTGGCCAGAGCAGCACTCTTGTCAGCCCCACCGAGGTGGCCAACAGGCTCTCCGGCCGTGTGATCTTCGCGATTATGGTCTATATGACCATGGGCATGCTCGTGTTGGTGCTGTGGCTGTTCAAAGGGCAAGCGTCCACGGACCTCATCGGCGCATTTGCCTTGTCCTTGCTGGGATGGCTCGTGGGTGCAGCGGGCGTGGTGTTCCAGACAGAGAACACCGGGCCGTAGGTGGCGAGACCGTCTAATCGAACCAGGGATCGAGCCCGTACAAAGGAAAGATCTCCTTGCGCGTGGCAATGACAGTCCTGTCCACCTCGTCCGCGGGGTCGTATCCAACCTCCCAGGAGCGCCACCAGACATCCACGTCATCGCTCATCGACTCGGGCGCCCAAACCCCGTAAGTTTCCCTGACATAGGTCCGCCAGGCCTCGGGAACGGGAGTGCTTAGCGGGACCGGCCGCTGCGTCACCATCCCGATCAGGTGGCTCCAGGCACGCGGCACAACACCCGTGACGTCGTAGCCGCCCCCGCCTGTGGCGACCCACCGGTTATCGCAGTACCTGGCGGCCAGGCTGGCGACGGCGCTGGCCGCCTCCCGCTGCCCGTCCACGCTGAGGTTGAGGTGCGTCAATGGATCCAGGCGGTGCGAATCACAGCCGTGCTGGCTGACAATCACCTCGGGATTGAAAGCTCCAACCAGTTGCGGTACCACCGCGTGAAAGGCGCGAAGCCATGCGGCGTCTCCCGTGAACGCCGGCAACGCGACGTTGACAACCGTGCCTTGCGCATCCGGGCCGCCGGTTTCATTTGCGAAACCCGTTCCCGGAAAGAGGGTAAGCCCGGATTCGTGCAGGGAAATTGTCATGACGCGGGGGTCATTCCAAAAAATGCTTTGCGTTCCGTCGCCATGGTGGGCATCGACGTCGATGCTCACCACGCGCCGCACACCGCCGTCCAGAAGCCGCTGGATGGCGATTGCGACGTCGTTATAGACGCAGAAGCCGCTGGCCCGCTCGCGCGCGGCATGATGCAATCCACCACTGAAATTCACGGCACGCACGGCTTTTCCGGAGAGGATGGACTCAGCAGCCAACAGGGAACCGCCGGCGAGCCGGGCGCTGGCCTCGTGCATGCCGGCAAATGCGGGATCATCCTCGGTTCCGAGCCCCCGGTCTTCCTCGGGCACGGACGGATCCTGGCTAACGCGGCGCACCGCCGCGACGTACTCCGCGCTGTGCACCGAGCAAAGTTCGACGTCGGTGGCCAGCTCCGGCTTCTCCACCGCCACATGGCTGTGGTTGAAAAGACCAAGGGATTCCGCGAGCCTCGCAGTTAACTCCAGCCGCTGCGGGGCCATAGGATGGCTGGGACCAAAGTTGTAAGCAGTCATGGCCGGATCCCACACAACCGTCGTTGGCAGTGCGGATCGCGTAATGCTGGAAGCAGTTGTTCCAAGCCTGGAGTTCATCCAGAACAGGCTACCTGAGGCCGCGGAGCTCTACCGCCCGGTTACGCTGCAGGAATAGTGGTTTACTACTCAGGAAAGCATGTTCAACCGAGGAAGAACCCATGTCTCAAAGCCAGTCGCGCTCTGCGAGCCCGGCCAACTGGCAACCCGGCCAGCAGGAACGTGAAGGTCTGTGGATTTTCACGCGTGCGCGCGACTTCATTGACAACATCGCCAACACGTCCCCGGCCCGCCTGGCCCTGGTCGCTTTCGCCTCGGTGATCCTGCTCTTCACAGGCTTGTTGTCCTTGCCGTTCTCCTCGGCTTCGGGCGAACCTACTCCTCTGCACCAGGCCATGTTCACGGCAGTTTCCAGTGTCTGCGTAACCGGCCTGACCGTGGTTTCCACCGCCACCCACTGGTCCTTCCTTGGCCAGCTCATTATTTTGGTGGGCATCTTCGTGGGCGGCCTTGGCACTTTGACCCTCGCTTCACTGTTGGCCCTCATGGTCAGCAAGCGGCTAGGTGTACGCGGCAAGCTCATCGCCCAGGAGGCCATGAACAACGCCGGCAGGCTTGGTGAAGTGGGTACGCTGCTGCGCATCGTCATCGTGACCTCCGTGGTGATCGAAGGCGCCCTTGCCTTGGCCCTGATCCCCCGCTTCATGCTTCTCGGCGAGCCATTCTGGCAGTCGGTGTGGCACGGGGTCTTCTACTCGATCTCGTCCTTCAACAATGCCGGATTTACGCCGCACTCGGACGGAATCGTGCCCTACGAGACCGACCTCTGGATCCTGGTTCCACTCATGTTGGGCGTGTTCCTTGGCAGCCTCGGCTTCCCGGTAGTGATGGTTCTGCAACAGAACGGCCTGAACTGGAAGAAGTGGAACCTCCACACCAAGCTCACCATCCAGGTGTCCTTCATCCTGCTGCTCGCCGGCACGGTCCTGTGGGCGCTCATGGAATGGGACAACGTGCGGACCATCGCGCACATGGATCTTGGCGACAAGCTCATCCATTCCCTCTTTGCATCAGTGATGACGCGCTCAGGCGGGTTCAACCTGGTTGACCAGAACCACATGGAATCCACCACGATGCTCCTCACGGATGCCCTCATGTTTGCCGGCGGCGGCTCGGCGTCCACCGCGGGTGGCATCAAGGTGACCACTATCGCGGTCATGTTCCTCGCCATTGTTGCCGAGGCCCGTGGAGATGCCGATGTGAAGGTCTACGGACGCACGATTCCCCAAGGCACCATGCGGGTGGCCATCTCGGTGATTGTTGCCGGCGCCACACTTGTATCGGTCGCGGCATTCCTGCTGCTCTCCATCAGCGGCGCAACACTGGACAGGGTGCTCTTTGAAACCATCTCCGCCTTTGCCACAGTGGGACTGAGCACCAACCTCAGCGCCGAGCTGCCGCCGTCGGGCGTTTACGTCCTGACCGCACTCATGTTCGCAGGCCGTGTGGGCACCGTAACCCTCGCTGCCGGCCTGGCCCTGCGCCAGCGCAGCCAGCTGTACCACTACCCGGAAGAGAGGCCAATCATTGGCTAGTACCACAGGCGCGGCCAACCGCCCCGCCCACAACGCACCAGTGCTGGTCATTGGCCTTGGCCGGTTCGGGTCGGCCACAGCCGAGCAATTGGTCAAGCAAGGCCGGGAAGTCCTGGCGATTGAACGCGACCGGACGCTCGTCCAGAAATGGGCGCCCGTGCTCACCCACGTGGTTGAGGCGGACGCCACCAACATCGATGCCTTGCGCCAGCTGGGGGCCCAGGAGTTCAGCTCCGCCGTGGTAGGCGTGGGCACGTCCATCGAGTCCTCGGTGCTCATCACGGTGAACCTTGTGGACCTGGGCATCCAACACCTCTGGGTCAAGGCGATCACCCCATCCCACGGCAAGATCCTCAGCCGGATCGGCGCCAACCACGTAATCTACCCGGAAGCTGACGCCGGCGTCCGTGCCGCGCACCTGGTGTCAGGGCGCATGCTGGACTTCATCGAGTTCGACGACGACTACGCGATCGTCAAGATGTATCCGCCCAAGGAAACTGTGGGCTTCACCTTGGAGGAATCCAAGGTGCGTTCCAAATACGGCGTGACGATCGTCGGCGTGAAGACCCCCGGTGAGGACTTCACGTATGCGCGGCCGGAAACCAAGGTGTCAGGACACGACATGCTGATCGTGTCCGGACACGTCGATCTCCTGGAGCGCTTCGCAGCACGGCCCTAGGGCGCGGTTAGCCCAGCTGTTTTGTGATCTCGGCTGCGCGATTGGCAGCCGCACGGGCTCCCTCAGCGATGATCCGGGGGATCCCGCCGTCGTCGAATGCTGCGATAGCCCGCTCGGTGGTGCCGTTGGGACTGGTTACGGCAACGCGAAGTGCAGTGGGGTCCGCACCTGGTTCCGCCAGCATGAAACCGGCGCCCGCCACTGTTTCGCGGGCCAGCATGACGGACAGTTCGGCGTCCAGCCCCAATTCAACACCCGCAGCGGCCATGGCCTCAGCCAAATAGAACGCGTAGGCGGGGCCGGATCCACTGATGGCGGACAAGGCGTCCACCTGTTCCTCGGGCACCTCCACAACCTTGCCGGCTCCTGCCAGCGCTGCCTTCACCTTCTCCAGCTGTTCCGGCGTGCAGTGCGTTCCGGGCGAAACGGACACGACGCCGCGACCCAGCTTTGCGGGTGTGTTCGGCATGGTGCGGATCACCGGCTGCCCCTCCGGGAGGGCGGCCTCAAGCTGCGCGATGGAAACCGCAGCAGCCACGCTCACAACAACGGTGTCCTTCGCGAGTGCCGGGCTGATTTCCCGGGCAAGGTCTGTAATGCCAACTGGTTTGACGCCAAGGATGACTATGCCGGAACCCTTGGCGGCGAGCTTGTTGTTGTCAGGCTCTTCCTCGCCGGCGATCGCCATAACGCCGTACCGCTGCGCAAGCTCTTCTGCGCGCTCGGCACGTCGGACAGTGGCGACGACATCGGATGGGTCAGCCCCGGCGGCAAGGAGACCGGCCAGAATTGCCTCGTTCATGGATCCACAGCCAAGGAATGCGATTCGGTTGCTCATTGCACCATCATGGCAGTTTGCCCATGGAGGGGTCGAACGCTGTCCGGATTCACAGCTTGTTCCCAAGAATATTGCAGGCAGCACCCAACCTTGGTCCGTAACTTAGTAGTTACCTCATTGAGGGTGCGAGTGATGAGGCGGGCATGGGGATGCCCGCCAACAGCACCGGTGGCCGGGGCGGGTTTTCCCCCATTTCCCGATTCGGCCGCCGGTGCTTTCGCTTTTAATGGCGTTGGCTTCCAATTACCGAGTTGGCTACTAATTATCGTGCGACCGCACCAGCGGGATGCTGAGGTGCTGACGCGCGAAACGAAGCGTTTCAGCCAACATTTCTTCACGCTCACCAGCCACCTTGGCCTTGCGGGTTGAAATCTCCGCCACCACAACGCCACTGAAACCGTTGGAAGCAAGGTGTTGGAGGGCATCGGCGCACTGCTGCGTCCCCGTGCCCGGCACCAGGTGCTCGTCTTTCCCGGAACCTGAACCATCCGTGAGGTGAACGTGGCGGAGTTTGCTGCCTAGTGCCTGGATGGCTTCCAAACTGTTTGCCCCCGCAGTTGCCGCATGCGAGAAGTCCCAGGTGACGTCGTCGTAATCCTGTCCCAAGGGATCCCAGTGCGGCAGGTAGGCAACAGCCTCCCGTCCACGGACGCGCCACGGGTACATGTTCTCCACTGCGATGTGCACCTGGTACATCGCAGCGATTTCCCGAACGCCCGCGGCGAAGTTCTCGGCGTAATTCGACTGCCAGCGGAACGGTGGATGGACCACCACGGTGTCGCAGCCGACCTCCCTGGCCATCTGGCAGGACTTCTCGATCTTGTTCCATGCGGCTCCCCAGACCTGCTGGGTGAGCAGCAGCGTGGGCGCGTGAATAGAGACGATCTGCTGGTGGTAACGATGGCTCAACTGGATGAGGGCGTCCGGATTCTGGCTCACGGCGTTGTTGGTGACCATGACCTCAACACCTTCATAACCAAGGTCCTGGGCAACCGCGAAAGCATCATGGACGCTCAGCGGATAGACGGAGGCACTGGACAGTGCCACCGGGATGTGGCGGTTATTTGCAACGGGCTCGACGTCGGTGCTCATCTCAGGAAGCCAGCCCGCCTGCCACGGGGGCCGGAATTGGTGCAGGGGCAGGGTTGTTCACGGGCACAGGGAACTCCTCAAACGTGTGCTGGGGCTCGTCGTTGTCCGTCGTCTTGTCGCCTTCCTTGGCTGCTTTTTTCTTGGACTTGTCCTTCTTGCGCTTCCCGACGTGAGGCGCGGGATCCACGGCATCATCGAAGACCAACTGGTCCAGGCGTCGAAGGATCAGCCCTTCCCGCAAAGCCCACGGACAGATTTCCATCTTAGGGAATTCAAAGAGCTCCAACGCGGCCTCCGCCACCAAAGCCCCGGCCAACAATTGTCGGGCGCGCGCATCTGAAACGCCCGGGAGATACAACCGGTCCTCAACTTTCATGGCGGATATGCGCTGGGCCCACAAGCCAAGATCGGCGGCGTGGAGTTCCCGTTTCACATACGGACCGGCCGCGCTGGGGGCAGCACCAGCGATCCGCGCAAGGGAGCGGAACGTCTTGGAGGTACCCGCCACCAGGTTGGCCCGGCCAAGCTCGTGGAAATTGCGGACAACAGGCTTGAGGGTAGAGCGGATGTACCGCCTCAGCTCCTTGACGCTCTTGGCGCTGGGGGGATCATCATGGAGCCAATCCCGCGTCAGCCTGCTGGCCCCCAACGGAACGGAGGTAGCGAATTCCGGGAGTTCGTCCGTGCCGTAGGCCATTTCGAAGGATCCTCCGCCAATGTCCAGATCCAGGATCGGACCGGCGCCCCAGCCGTACCAACGACGAACGGCAAAGAAAGTCATGGACGCTTCTTCGCTGCCCGTGAGCTCCTGGAGAGTCACCGTGGTCTCGTGTTTCACCCGGGCCAGGACCTCGGCGCCGTTGGTTGCCTCACGGATTGCCGAGGTACAAAACGCGAGCAAATCCTCGGCCTTGTGGCGTGCTGCGAATTCCCACGCCTCCAGGACGAACTCAATCAGCTCAGTCTGGCCGGCATCGTTGATGTTGCCATCGCCGTCGAGGTATTGCACCAGGGAGAGTGGCCGTTTGTGGGAGGCAAAAGCCACTGGGCGGGCACCGGGATGGGCGTCCACGAGCAGCAGGTGGACGGTGTTTGAACCGATATCGAGAACGCCAAGACGCATTCTGCCATTATTCACTGATTCGAAGCCGGGGAAGCAACTTGGCGGCCACGTTTCGCTGCCAGGCAGACCTCCCGTGCCCAGGATGCCAGCTATTCCGTTGGCTCCCCTGCCTCGTCTGCCCGTTTGAAGTCGCGGCGGATGTTGGCGATCCCCTCAGGATCGATTTCGAAGCCATATTCGCTTCCGGGGTTGATGACCATGCCCAGTTCGTCGCCGATGTTGCCGAGGATCGCCGAACCCATGGTGCCCAGAACGTGCGGGGCCGCTTCCAGGAAGCGCTCATCCACACGGCTCGGGTGGCTGAACACCGCGAGAACAGGCTGTCCATCAGCGTTCGAAAGGACCAATGGCTCTACGGCAGAGTCCGGTCCATCCACTGCTTCGGAACTGATGAGGTAGACCTCGTTGTTCAGGAAAGCAAGGATGACGTCTACCGGGTTGGCGTCCGGCTGTTCAGCCAAGGCGAGCTTCGCTTCGAGGTCGTTCAAGGGTCCGTTGTCCGGTGAAGCCGTCTGTTCAGTCATGGTTCTACTCGACCACGATGCCGTCCGGGACGCAATTCGATGGCTTCCCGGACCGCACCCTGTCTTATTGAGGCGTCACCTTGACGCCGGCCGCTCGTGGCCCGGCTGCTTTTGGCCGGGCTGCTTGTTGGCCGGGCTACTTGTTGGCGCGCCTGCTTTTGGCTGGGCTACTTTTGGCTGGCTACTTTTTGGCGGCGGCTTTCCTGACTGGCGCCTTGCGCGTAGTCGTCCGCTTGACGGGACCCTTGGCCCGCTTCTCGGCAAGAAGTTCGACGGCGCGTTCCCGGGTCAGTTCCTCAAGGGACGTTGAGCGCGGAACCGTGATGTTCGTGACGCCATCGGTGATGTATGGACCGAATCGGCCCTCCTTCACGACAATGTTCTTCTCCGACACGGGGTCCGGGCCGAACTCGGCCAGCGGCGGCACGGCGGCCCGGGCACCACGCTGCTTGGGCTGGGAGTAGATCTCCAAGGCCTGTTCCAGGGTGATGGTGAAGATTTCTTCTTCGGAGCCGATTGAACGGGAGTCCGTACCCTTCTTCAGGTAAGGTCCGAACCGGCCGTTCTGGACGGTGATGACATTTCCTTCAGCGTCCTCGCCCAGCACCCGGGGCAGGCTCATGAGCTGCAGGGCCTCATCCAGGGTGACGCTGTCCACGGTCATGGACTTGAACAGCGAACCTGTGCGTGGCTTGGCTTTCACCGGCTTCTTTGGAGGCTTGGGCTTGCCGTTCTTGTAGTACTCAACGGGCTGGTTTGCCAGCTGTTCCTCGGTCATCTCGGGAATGATCTCGGTGACGTAGGCGCCGTAACGGCCGTTCTTGGCAACCACGGTATGGCCCGTGTGTGGATCGGTTCCCAGGACACGTTCCTCAGGAGCTGCAGTTTCCATGAGCTCGATTGCCTTGGCGGCTGTCAACTCATCCGGTGCGAGTTCCTCCGGGACGTTGGCCCGTGCGGACTCCACCACTTCACCGGTCTTCTCATCAACGGTGGGAATGCTGCTTTCCAGGTACGGACCGAACTTACCCACACGCAAGGTGATGCCCTCGGCTATGGGCACGGAGTTGATCTCGCGGGCGTCAATCTCGCCGAGGTTGTTCACGATGCTCAACAGCCCGGGATCAGCGTCTTCCCCATAGTAGAAGTGCTTCAGCCACGCTGCGCCCACGGCTTGGCCGTTGGCGATCTTGTCCAGATCGCCTTCCATGTCAGCGGTGAACTCGTAGTCGACGTAATCCGTGAAGTGCTGCTCAAGCAAGCGAATCACCGAGAAAGCGATCCAGCTGGGGACCAGGGCAGAACCTTGTTTGCGGACATAACCACGGTCCTGGATGGTGGAAATCGTGGAGGCATAGGTCGACGGACGGCCGATGCCCCTCTTTTCCAGCTCAGCAGTCAGCGACGCTTCGGTGTAGCGGGGAGGCGGTGAGGTTTCGTGCCCAACTGCGACGATGTCCGAGGCCTGCAGGGAGTCATCCTTGGCCACGTTGGGCAGCCGGCGCGCTTCATCGGAGTCTTCATCTCCGCGGCTCTCGTCCTTGCCTTCCTCATAGGCGGCGAGGAAGCCGGGAAAGGTGATGACGGTACCGGAGGCCGAGAATTCAGCGTCGCGCCCGTCAGCTGCTACGGCACCCAGCCGGATGGTGGCTGTGGAGCCCTTGGCATCAGCCATCTGGGACGCTACCGTGCGCTTCCAAATGAGCTCGTACAAACGGAATTCGTCTCCGCTGAGCTGCTTGGCCACCTGGGCGGGAGTTCGGAACGAGTCACCGGCGGGGCGGATGGCTTCGTGGGCCTCCTGGGCATTTGCAGCTTTGTTGGCGTAGACGCGCGGGCTTTGGGGCACGTACTCGGGGCCGTAGAGCTCCGCGGCCTGGCGCCGGGCTGCTGTGACAGCTTCATCGCTCAAAGCCGAGGAGTCGGTACGCATATAAGTGATGTAGCCGTTTTCGTACAGGCGCTGGGCGACCTGCATGGTGCTCTTCGAGGAGAACCTGAGCTTTCGGCCGGCTTCCTGCTGCAGCGTGGAGGTGGTGAACGGTGCGGCAGGACGGCGTGTGTACGGCTTGGTGTCTACAGAACGAACGCGGAAATCGGCGTTCTGCAGGCCTGCGGCCAAGGACGTGGCAAGTTCCTCGTTCAGGTGCACCACGTTGGAGGATGTGAGCTGGCCATTGTCATTAAAGTCACGACCACTGGCGACCTTGGAACCGTCCACCGCAGCAAGCTTCGCCTTGAAGGATCCCGAGTCGGCTCCGAACTGGCCGGTCAGGTCCCAGTAGGAAGCGGCCCGGAAAGCCATACGTTCGCGTTCGCGGTCAACCACCATGCGGGTAACCACGGACTGCACACGTCCTGCAGAGAGCCCCCTGGCGACCTTGCGCCACAGAACCGGTGAGATTTCGTAGCCATAGAGCCTGTCCAGAATACGCCGGGTCTCCTGGGCATCGACCAGTGCGGTATCGACGTCCCGAAGGTTATCCATGGCACGGTGAATAGCTTCCTTGGTGATTTCGCCAAAAGTCATGCGATACACGGGAACTTTGGGTTTAAGGACCTCAAGGAGGTGCCACGCGATGGCTTCGCCCTCGCGGTCCCCATCGGTTGCGAGATAGAGCGCGTCAGCGTCTTTCAGCTGGGCCTTGAGCTCGGCGACCTTTTTCTTCTTGTCCGGGGATACGACGTAGTACGGCTTGAAGTCGTTTTCGATGTCGACGGCGAACTTGCCCAGCGAGGTCTTCTTCAGTTCTGCAGGGAGGTCCGATGGCTGCGGGAGATCCCGGATATGGCCGATGGAAGCCTCGACGATGAAGCCCTCGCCAAGATACTTGGCGATGGTCTTGCTCTTGGCCGGAGACTCCACGATCACGAGTTTCTTGCCGGTTTTTGCCTTGCTGGGCACGGTGCTCCTACAGAAAAAATGTGTAATTGGGCTGGTGCCCATATTGGCCTAGTTCACCATAGATTGCAGAATCCTGCGTTCCGGCGTGGAAATCCGAGGGGCTGGCCGGACCCCTAGTGCCCAGGTGCCATGCGGTCATCCGGGATCATTGACCACAGAGTAGCAACACGCTCGGCACCTTGTGGAATCCGGGTGGGGTCGTCCAGTTCGTACTCCCGCAGGACCTCCCTGATCCGTTCGGAAAGCTCTTTGCGCTGCTGGTTGGTCAAGTACAGCAAATTGCTCGCCAGCACCACCGACGCCGGTTCGTCCGCCGCTTCGCCACGTTGCCGGCGTTCTCCGCGGGCCTTGGCAAAAGCGGACGCCCTGCGCCGGAAGGCATCCAGCTCAAGATCGACCACTGCGATCTCCGGGCTGGCCACGCTGCCGCCTGAAATCCTGAAGTCAGTTCCAGCAGCCTTCCAACGGCGTTCCCTTGCGTCGCCGGCATTTTCGGCCGGGGCAACGATCCCCCATTTCTGGAGCGCGCGGAGGTGGTAGCTCATGGCACTGGGCGTCAGGCCGGTGCGGGCAGCGAGCTCAGTGGCTGTGTGGCTTACCTGTGTTGCGTAGAGCTCGGAGATGACCTCCAGGCGGGCGGCGTGCGCCAATGCACGGATAGCCTTGGGATCGGTTATCTCAACCGTTTTCTCGGCCCTCTTTCGCCGAGGGGCATCGCCCGACGCCTGGGATGTCTGGTTGTTCGCAATCACTTCATCAGTGTAAGCAGGGTCACTAACTGAGGACTTGCTACCGAGCGGGCGCGGCGGCCGTGCACTGTTCATACGGACGCCTCTTGCGTATCCGGGAGGAGGAACCCGTCCAGGACGAGATTCCGTACTTCGGCAAGAAGCCCTTCTTGGAAGGACCCTGAATCGAAGTCGTCCGCGCCGCCCAGGAGTGCTTCCAAGGCTCCGGCAATCTGCCGTACGGATAATTGGCCATCACAAGCAGAAACAAAGCCCGCCAGCTCCGTGCTGAGCAGGTTTGTTCGACGAAGGCCGGCCCCTTGCCGGAGGAGGATCACGCCTGGATGCACCGCCCCGGGACGCTGATGGCGTTCTTCGGTGACGTCCTCGGCCACCACAAGGTGTACTTCCGGCAAAGTACTGCCAGCGAGCCAGTCCGCGCGTTCCACGGCCGCGCCCAGATGGGGACCGATAGGTTGCTCAATGGGGTAAGTAATCTCCTCAAACCGGCTGATGCGTGCTTCGTTTGAAGTTTGTGGGCGGCGTAGCCAGATCATGCCAAAGCCGATTCCTTCAACATCCCTCGATGCGAAGTCCTCGAGGTACGCGGCGTATGACTGCTGATAGTGAGTGCGGTCCCGGTTCTCCGAAGCGTCCTGCAGCCAGGTCTCTGCGTACTGCTCCGGGCTCAGCTGCTCACGTTGAATGAACCAAACGTCCAGGCCTGAACCTTTCAGCCATGAGGAAGGCCTGTCATGCCATGGTGTCCCTGTGTGGATCTCCCAGTTGCCGAGCATTTGGGCTGTGCCGCCGGGTTCAAGGACGCCTGCCAGGGTCCGCGCCAACGAGGCGACGATCTCATCGCCGGGCAGGCCGCCGTCGCGGTATGTAAATTGATCAGCCAAGGATTCACCGGCGCTGCGCGGGGTAATGACGAAGGGCGGGTTGGAGACGACGAGCCCGAAACGTTCCCCCGCCACGGGTTCCAGGAGCGAGCCCAGGCGCAGGCTGACGCGGGCTTCGAGGTTGTTCGGATCCAGGTCCAGTTCCTGAGCGTTAAGGAGCAGATTGAAACGGGTGAAGGCGAGCGCCCTCCCGGAGATGTCCGTTGCCGTGACATGTTCGCAGTGATGCAACAAATGGAACGTCTGGATGCCGCAGCCTGTCCCGAGGTCCAGCGCACGGTGCGTGTGCTGCCTGATGGTTGTCTGGACAAGGGTTGTTGATGCCCGTCCTATCCCCAGCACGTGGTCGTGCCTTAGGACCCCGGCTTGTTGGTGGGCAGCGAGATCACTGGCTACCCAAAGCTCCGCTCCCCCGCTGCCGTCCGCATTGGCCTCCCAGCCATAGGGACGTAGATCCACCTTGGCCGTGGCAACACCGGCGTCCAGGGTGATAAGTCCAAGCCGGGCGAGTCCTTGGGCGCCCACGCCGGGGAGTGCAAGGTCAATATCGGACTGCGGCTGTGGGACAGCAAGCAACCACAGCCGCACTATGACGGACAGCGCCCGGGTGCTTTCCACGCCGCTCTTGGACATGCGTTCACTCACCAACAACGCTGGAATGATTTGGTCCCTGTTCAATGCGGCATAGGCGGATTCCCCCAGTAGTTCCGCAACGCCGTCGACCGTGTATGAGATGGCGCGAAGGTCTGAGGCCAGCGACGCAAGGAGCTCAGGGTGGTCGCTGCGCGGGGCGTCGTCAGTATTGCCAGCGGTAAATATTTCGGGGGTTTGAGTCACATTGCAAGTCTATGGGCGCCGCTTCATGGGAGACGTTTCCGGTTTGGGCTATGTGGACAAAACCTTGTTTGGGGACCCGGTAGCGTGGAAGCATGCTCAACCATTCCTCCACAAGGCGCCGCGCAGGCCTTGTTGTCATTGCTGCTGGGACGCTCCTGGCGGCCTCAGCCTGCCAGGGTCCGGTCAGCGTCGAACATGCCGATGTGCCGGCGTGGAAAGATAAAGTCCTGCCCACCGCCAGCACCGTGACGTTGGAGGATTCCGGCAAGATCCTGAACCGGGACCCGCTGGTCAAGGAGTCACCGGGCGTTCCCGCCGGGAATTACACACTGACGATGGCTTGTGATGGAGGAGGAAAGGTGTTCTTCGCCGTATCTTCCGGTGGAAAGCAAATCGCCGATGCGGGAGCCGCCTGCAACGGCAGCCTTGAAGTGGTGAAGATCAAAGTCCCCGCCACCGCCGCCCTCACTATCTCCACGAGTAGTGTGGATGCCCCGCTGATTTTTGCTTACCAGCTGGTGCCCGCCGCTAATTAGCCCCTTGCGCCAGCACTATGGTGCGCTTCCAGGCCAGCGTAAAGTCAACGTATGGGCAGCAAGGTGGCTGGCTCGGTTGTGTCCAGACGGCTGGCAAGTGCCGCCGTCGGGCTCTTGCTCGTGCTGGGTGGCGCGCTGACGGCGTGCGAGTACACCTATGACGACGGCGGGCGTGCGGATTCCAGCCCCACAGACACTACCGGCAGCAATGTCGTGCTTCCTCCCGACCCAGCCCTGGAGCAAACCGTTACAGGTGAGGCCCTGAAAGAGTGGGCCAAAGCGGCTTTGCCGGAATCGCAGGGGCAGTCATTCTATTCGAGCAGCGGCTTCCTGAATTCCGGTGAGTCCAGAACTGAGCAGACCGTGCAGTTGCCCGGCGGAACGTACGCGGTGACGCTGGCGTGCCGCGGCACCCGCCGCGTTTCATTCGCAGTCAGCGTAGGCGAGACGGACTTGGTTGACCTGACCTTGGGATGCGCCAATGCCCGGGTGAGCGTGGTGCAGTTGGAAAAGGACGCCATCCTGGCCATCACTGTGGGCGCCCGATCCGACGCGAACTTTGCATATCGGGTCAGCAGGCTCTGAAGGGGGTTGGAGCTCAGGCGGCTTCGCAGCCTCCGGGGCAGCGAAGGGTTTCAGGACTTGAGGCACATTCTGCACAGTAGAGAGTCAGCGTCCGGCAGCTCAGGTTGGAGCAGTTCTCGAACTTGTTGGTGGGCGAGGCGCAGCGAACGCACTCGCCGATGGTCTTGGCTTCGTCGCTGAACTCCACATGCATCCGTTTGTCGAATACGTAGAGCGACCCCTCCCAGAGGCCCTTGTCCTTGAAGGTTTCGCCATAGCGGACAATGCCGCCATCGAGCTGGTACACCTCTTTGAAACCGCGATTGACCATCAAGCTTGAGAGCACCTCGCAGCGGATGCCGCCCGTGCAGTAAGTGACAACGGGCTTGTCCTTAAGGGCGTCATACTTGCCGGATTCGAGTTCCTTGATGAAGTCATGCGTAGTGGCGACGTCCGGAACGATGGCGTCCTTGAATTTGCCGATCTGCGCCTCGAAGGCGTTGCGGCCGTCGAAGAACACCACCTCTTCCCCGTCCGCCTTCTTTGCGTCCACCAGGGAGTGAAGTTCTTCAGGCTGGAGATGCTTGCCTCCGCCCACCACGCCCTTTTCGTCGACCTTCAGCTCACCGGGAGCCCCGAAGGAAACTATTTCGTCGCGGACCTTAACGCTGAGGCGTGGGAAATCGGCAGCCCCGCCCTCGGACCACTTGAAGTCGATGTCATGGAAGCCCTTGTATTCGCGCGTGGTTTTCACGTACTGCTTCATGTTGTTGAGCTCGCCACCAACCGTGGCGTTAATACCGTCCTTGGAGATCAGGATCCGGCCGGTGAGCCCCAGTTTCTCGCAGAGGGCACGCTGCCACAGACGCACGGCGTCGGGGTCGGGGATCGGGGTAAAGCCATAGAAAAGCACAATTCGGTTCAAAGCCACTATTAAAGGGTACTGGGTGTACTAAAATCCGCTGCGCTACGCTTACGGACGCACTGAAGGCCCGGAGAACCCTGACACGCTCCCAGCGCCGAAGTCACAATTTCATAAGCACGGATTCTTCCCCTGACCGGCCTCTGTTGCTTCCCCGGGCGCTGGCATAGTCTCTCTACATGAGTCCAGACGCCTTGGTTGAAGACATCGCGCACCTCTTGGAAGTCTGGGTGGCCGGCTGGTCCGGCTGCCGGGGCTACGAGTCACGTCAAGAGGGACGCTTCCCTGCCGCGCTGCGCGCCGATAAAACCGGTGACTGGGAGTACTTCGCCCATGATCCGTCCGACGAAGAGTTTGCCGCCCTCGCAGCGAAGACCGCGGAAGCCGAGACACGGATTCTGACGGTACTCACCAATGACGTCCAGCGTTATAAGTACTTGGCCGAACAGCATGGGTTGAACGTCAACTCGGCCTCCCAGACCATGATGATCGTGGACATGGAAACCCAGGACGCCGAGGATCCCTGGCTGCCGGATGACGACCTGGAACTTGCTACTTCAGAATCCAACGGAGTCCACCACGCGGTGGTCCACTCGGGAGAGCAAGTTGCTGCCAGCGGCCGGGTGTTCGTGGTAGACGGCACTGCAGTCTTCGACAAGATCGTTACTGAGCCTGCCTTTCAGCGGCGTGGCCTGGGTAGCTTCATCATGAAAGCCCTTGCCGCCCAGGCCTTTGAGCACGACGTCCAAAACGGCCTCCTCCTCGCATCCTTGGACGGCCAGAAGCTCTACTCCCACCTGGGGTGGGACGTTGTGTGCCACGTTCTGATGATGTCAGTGAGCACCGGTGAGGGTTCGGACCTTTCCGTAGCGTGAAAACGCTTGTTTAACGGCCCTCGTCGACGCCGGTCCCTTCGGGTGCCGCCGTAGGCGCCGCCGCAGAGTGACAGAATGATTTGGTGGCTGCACCAAATTCGCTGATCTCCCTGCTGGGCCGGACCCCGGATCCGGAGCAGCTGCGCCATGTCCACACCATCCCTGCCCGCAAGGCCGTCAACGAACCGTGGCCCGAATGGGTGCACCCGGACATCGTCCAGGCCTACGGCTCCCTTGGCATCCACGAACCGTACCGACACCAGGTCCAGGCCGCCAACCTCGCCCAGGCGGGCCAGCATGTGGTGATCGCAACGGGAACCGCCTCAGGGAAATCGCTCGCCTACCAACTACCCGCACTGGACGCGATCCACCGCTCGGAGCTGCGGGTATTGTCCGAGCCCGGAAAGATTCACGACGACGGTGCCGTGACACTTTATTTGTCCCCCACGAAGGCACTGGCGGCGGACCAATTGGCGGCCATCCGTGCGCTGAAGCTCCCTACGGTTCGAGCAGAAACATACGACGGCGACACCGATGTCGCGTCGCGCCGTTGGATCCGCGACCATGCCAATTTCATCCTGGCAAACCCGGACATGCTGCACTTTGGCATTCTGCCCAACCACGCGTGGTGGGCGCGGTTCTTCCGCAGGCTGCGCTATGTGATCGTGGATGAGGCGCACAGTTACCGGGGTGTTTTCGGCTCGCATGTAGCCAACCTCATGAGGCGCCTTCGCCGGATCTGCACCTACTACGGCGCCGGGAGCTCCTTCCCTGAGCCCGTATTCATCGCCGCCTCTGCCACTGCTTCCGAGCCCGCTGTCTCCTTCGGACGGCTCATCGGTGCTCCAGTGAGGGAAGTTTCCGAAGACTGTTCTCCACATGGCTCTACAACCGTCGCGTTCTGGGAGCCTGCTTTGACAGACGTCAAGGGCGAAAACGGAGCGAAGCAACGTCGGACTGCCGTGGCCGAAACAGCCGATATCCTGGCAAACCTTGTTTCCTCGCGGGTACGGACCATTGCCTTCATCAAGTCCCGGCGCGGTGCTGAATCGATTTCGTCCATCACCAAGCGGCTCCTGGACGAGGTGGATCCCAGCTTGCCCAGCCGCGTGGCGGCCTACCGTTCGGGCTACCTGCCTGAAGAACGGCGTGCCTTGGAAAAGGCGTTGCGGTCCGGACAGCTGCTGGGGGTTTCCAGTACCTCGGCCTTGGAACTCGGCATCGATATCTCCGGGCTTGATGCGGTTTTGGTCGCTGGCTGGCCCGGGACCAGGGCCTCGCTCTTCCAACAGATTGGACGCGCAGGAAGGGCTGGCCAGGATGCCATAGCGGCGTTCGTGGCAAGCGACGACCCCTTGGATACTTACCTTGTGAACCATCCGGAAGCCATCTTCGATGTGTCGGTCGAGGCCACAGTCTTTGATCCGGGAAACCCGTACGTCCTGGGACCTCACCTGTGCGCGGCAGCAGCGGAGTTGCCCGTAGGTCCGTCTGAGCTCGAACTCTTCGGGCCCACAGCGGAAAGCCTCCTTGACCGGCTCGTCGTGCAGGGGTATCTCCGCAAACGCCCGGCCGGATGGTTCTGGACCCATCCGGAGAGTGCAGCCGGGATGGTAAATCTGCGGGCCGACGGTGGCGGACCTGTGAGCATCGTCGACGCCGGGACAGGTTCCCTTTTGGGCACGATGGACTCGCCGCAAACGCACTATCAGGCCCACACTGGAGCGATCTATGTCCATCAGGGGGACAGTTACCTGGTGGAGGAACTCAACGAGGCCGACCACTGCGTCATAGTGAGGCGCGTGAACCCCGATTTCTACACCACAGCCCGGGATGTAACGCAGATCGAAGTCCTGGAAACCTTGCGTTCGGTTCAGTGGGGCGACATCACTGCACACTTTGGGGACGTCAAGGTCACAACCCAAGTGGTTTCCTTCCAGCGCAAGGCATTGATATCTAACGAGATCCTGGGCGAGGAGCCGCTCGATCTCGGGGCAAGGGATCTGTTTACCAAAGCGGTGTGGTTCGTTGTGGACAACAGGTCATTGCATGGTGCCGGTCTGGTAGAAGCGCAGTTCCCCGGCGCTCTGCATGCGGCGGAACACGCAGCGATCGGCCTCCTTCCGCTGGTGGCGTCCAGCGACCGTTGGGACATTGGCGGTGTCTCCACCGCACTGCATGCTGACACTGGGGTACCAACGATCTTCGTCTACGACGGGCACCCCGGTGGCGCCGGTTTTGCCGAGCGCGGCTTTGAGAAGGCCAAGGTGTGGCTTACAGCCACCCGGGAGGCCATCAAGGCGTGCGAATGCGACGCCGGCTGCCCGTCCTGTGTGCAGTCGCCAAAATGCGGCAACAAGAACAACCCACTGGACAAGGCAGCCGCCATCACACTTCTGGATGTCCTCTTGAAAGATGCGGTCTAGCCTGGGGCAGTCCCAACCAACACGAAGTCCCAGCCCGCTCGGCTAAGGAGGCGGCCCAGCCCCTTGCCTATGGAGGGGGCCCAGCCCGCGCCCTGCCTGTAGCCCTGCCGAGGAGGAACGGTTGTTCCAGTTCGGTGGCGACCTCCACCACTTCGCCCCGGACGACGTCGCAGGCTGTCACTGTGGCCCCCTGCCGTCCTGCCACGCCGGCCGCCACGGCACAAGGATCACCCGAGGCTATTCCACGCGCAGCATCGGCCGCAGCGAGTGCTGCCAGGTCTGCTGCCGACGCAGCCCGCGACGCAATGACCCCCGCTTGGGCAAGAAGCAGCAGCCCGGCAAGCAACGCCAAGACTACAAACCCCAGCGTTAGAGCCAGAATTGTGCCGGATCCTTGCTGGGGGTTTGACGCTACAGGACGCCCCTTGAGGGTTCGCAGCAGTGGTAGGCAGCGCACCCTCACAACGGAATCCAAGGGTTCGCCGCAACCCGTGAGGCAGCATCCCCCGGTGGCATGTTCCGCGGTGATGCCAGTGGCGGTGCACCGACCACCGAGACCACCGGCACGTCGCTAGCGTCGCTCCGAACAGCTGCCCCAGCTGCTTCACCGCGGGCAGACGCCGAAGCCGACAACGTCCAGGGGATCAGTGAGCCCAGCGAACCTCCTACCGCTGCGGAGGCTGTCACAGTCACCCAATCGCCGTCGCTTGCCACCCCCACAGCCGCTCCCTCGCCCGCCAAGCGCCTGACGATGCCCTGCACTTCGCCGGAACTCTCACCCCGCGCAAGGCTTCGAGCACCGGCCCTGGCCGCCTCCTCCAACCGCAGCTGCGTTATCCCTGCTGCACCGGCAGCCAACAAGAAGGCGAACAGCAAAATCACCGCCGGCAGAGCGACTGCGAACTCAGCTGTCACGGCACCACGTTGCTTCTGTCTTGCGGGCATTTTGATTGGGAGAGTCACCGGCTTGATTGGGAGACGCGACAGCTTGATTGGGAGACGCGGCAGCTTGATTGGG
The DNA here is from genome assembly GCF_031455315.1 of Arthrobacter sp. 1088. NCBI lineage: Bacteria > Bacillati > Actinomycetota > Actinomycetes > Micrococcales > Micrococcaceae > Arthrobacter > Arthrobacter sp. 1088. The sequence goes on along the minus strand of NZ_JAVDSM010000001.1, from coordinate 49,183 downwards.
AGAGACGCCAGCTTGATTGGGAGAGACACCAGCTTGATTGGGAGAGGCGCCAACGAGGTCATGGCAAGGACAGCGCGGTGCGAACCAGGTTGAGCAGGAAGCCCCGCACTTCCTCGCTCCGAAGGATAACCACCAGCAAACCAGCGAGCCCCACGGCCGCTAGCGTTGCTATGGCGTATTCCGCCGTCGCCATTCCGCCTTCGGACCCCATGAGCGGGGTTCGCCTGAGGGTCGTCTGCCTGAGAGGGGTCCGCATGGGGATGGTTTGGCTGAGAGTGTTCTGTTTTGTCTGGCTGAGAGTGGTCTGACTGGCAGCGGTCGGCTTCGAGCTGGCCCGTCGGCGGATCCTGCTGGGTGTACGCCAGCGCAGGTAGTTGGTCCACTTGCTGGTCCAAGCTGTCCCAACCCGTTGGTTGTCCAACCGCGGGATTGCGGCCTGGCCGTGAGGTTCTACTGGGTTGAACAGCTCCATCCCCAACTGCTCCATCCCACGCTGTTCAATCCCACGCTGGTCAATCCCACGCTGTTCAATCCCGAACTGCACACCCGCGCGGTTGCCACTCTTGTATTGTGGGTCCTCATCCTGGCCGCTGCCATTTCCCACCGATGCAAGACCGGCCGGAGTTGGTGCCAGCGCACGCGAACCGTTCCGTCGCCCGGAGCGCCGGGCGGGGAGGGTGCTCGAGGGAGTTTCCATAGTGTGTTCCTTTCAAATGATCCGGCAGGTCTGCCGGGTGACATCGACTCTTCCCTGACTCGGGCCGCCCCTGAAGCCCCTGGTTCATCCAAGTGGATAAAGACCCGCTGGGACTGGTTGTGGAGGAAGAGAGAGGCCTGTCGAGGAAGAGACGCGCATGCGCTGATGCCCTTCCCTTATCCAGCCGGGAGCATGGCAATGAGGACGGGCACGATTCCCAGGCAAATGAAGGCCGGCAAGGAACAAAGGCCCAGGGGAACCACAAGCTTCACTCCCAGGGCGGCAGCTCGCTTCTCGGCTGCTCGGAATTGCTCGCGGCGTTCCCTGGCTGCTTGGGCATAAAGAATGGAAGCCGAGGGCGCACCGGTCAATGCGGCGAAAGACAGAGCATCCTTCAAGCGCGCTACCTCGGGCTGACGCCGCGTAGGGTTTCGCCAGGCAGCCTCCCAGTCGGCCCCCATGGCCAGCGCAGCGACGACGGGACGGAGATCCTGGCTGATTTTCGGTGCGGCACAAAGGGAAATCAGTTCCAGTGCCCGCCCGATTCCGGCACCTGCATCCAGCATGGAAGCTACGAGTTCCAGCATCATCGCCGTGTCGCGAAGCCCGTCCCCGGCAGTGGCGGCCTCCGGTTGAAGGCTGGGGTCGTCCTTGGAGTTGGGGTCCTCGGCCAAACTAGCGTACATCCGGTTTCGAAGCCCTGCAGGCCTGGCGAATCCCACAAACGCTGCCAGAGCCAGTACAGCCACGAGCGCAGACAGCATCATGTCGCCCCGACCGCTGAAGCGACGAGTCGGGAGGACCACACACGCCCTGCAACGGTCAGCAGAAGGCCACTGACCAGAGTGGCCACTCCGAGGATATTACCCAGCAGGATTCCCAACGGGTCCACTCCGAGGGCCATCCCCAGTACCAAGCCAAGGACCGGGAGCCAGGACAACAGCCTCACAGTGGCTTTAGGTCCAGCGAGGGCAGTTTGACGCGCTGCTTCAGAATCCTCCTCAGCCTCGAGCTGTGCTGCGAACCGGGTGAGGAGCTCTGCGAGTGGACAGCCGCTGGTTTCGGCTACATCGAGGCATGCAGCCAATTCCATCCAGATGCGGCGTTCTGTGCTTCCCCGGCCGGGATAGACCTTCGCGGAGGTGTTGCGAATGGCCTCTGCTGGGGAGTTTCCAATGGTTGAGGCTGCCCGCGCTGAAGCCAGCACCCTGGCCGATTCCACTGAGATTCCCGGGGTCGGACGGTGGGTTGTAGTCCTCGTCTGGGCCTCCAAGCCCTGTCCCGGGCCGTGGACGAGCCATAATTCTTCCCAAAGCTGCGATTGTCCGCGTCCTCCTCGCAGGAGTGCAGCGAGCTGCTGCACCAGCACCACCAGGGATAGGGGTTCTACCTTTGTCCGCCAGAGCCGGCGCCACGGCCTTTTGCCCGCTCCTGGTGTTGCGTGCTCTTTCCGAACACCGGTCCCGCTCAGGGGTGGGGGCTTGGCGAGTCTCGCCCGCACTCGCCGACTGCCTGCCTGGGGCGGCTTGAGCTGGAGCAATGCCGCCAGCGCCAGTGCTAGAACCAGGGTGGGGATCACAAGTCCAGGCCCGTCACTGCGGGCACGTCCGAGCCGACGGCCAGGCCCTGCAAAGATAAGTCCGCCTCCCCGGATAGTCCAGGAGCAAGCCGTAAACTCAGCTCCGCCCACGCTGGTCCATGCACCAGGCCTTCGGGGCTCCATTGCAGTGCAGTCACTACTCGTTGGCCATGCAAGGAGTCACTCAGCAGACCGATCGAGCCTACTTTCCTGCCCAAAGGCGTCCGTTCCACATGAATCACAACGTCCAATGCACTTGAGACCTGCAGCCTTACGGCCTCGGCGTTCAACCCTGCGAGCGCACCGAGGGCTGTCAGTCGTGCCGGAACTGCTTCCGCAGTGTTGGCGTGGATCGTTCCTCCACCGCCTGTATGACCGGTATTGAGCGCGGTGAGCAACTCGCGGACTTCGGCGCCGCGGCACTCCCCCACAATGAGCCGGTCCGGACGCATACGCAGGGCTTGACGGACCAACTCGCCAAGATCCATCGCTCCACCTCCCTCAAGGTTTCCATGGCGGGATTCAAGGGTGAGTACGTGCGGGTGGACAGGGTTGAGTTCGGCGGCGTCCTCGATCAATACCAATCGTTCGGACGGGTGGCACAGCCCAAGCATGGTAGACAGGAGTGTGGTCTTCCCTGATCCCGTGGCACCGCTGACCAGGAAGCTCAGGCGCCGTTCCACAATCGCGCGGAGTAGAGCCTCGATGTGGTGATCGAACATGCCACCTTCGCGCAGTTCAGCCATTGTGAAGGTTTCTTCGCGTCGAATTCGAATCGATAACAGAGTCCCCGCGGTTGATATCGGCGCCAGAACTGCATGCACGCGATAGCCGCCTTTGAGCCTGACATCTACGCAGGGAGAGCCGTCGTCCAGCCGGCGACCACCTGCAGAGACCAGCCTTGCGGCCAGCGCCCTGACTTGCTGTTCAGAATCGAAATGCACCGGGGACCGTTCCAGGCCGCGTCCCCGGTCGAGCCAGACGGACTCCGGGCCATTGACGAAGATGTCTGTGACCGAGGGATCGTGCGCAAGCTGCTGCAGGGGCCCCAGGCCATTCAATTCAGCATTGATGGATTCTGCGGCTTCCAGCGCTCCGGCGGTACCCAACAGTTTGCCGCTGGCCTGTACGGCGGCCGCAACAGTGGAGGGTGTTACTGGCCCGTTTCCCGAGAGGACAGACTCCCGGACAGTTTCAAGAAGGACTGAGTCCAACCGACGGCTCTGACTCCGGCGGCCCGCGGTGAAGGGTGTCCGGGTGAAGGTTTGCGCGCTTCTGTCCTGACGGGTCATTCAACCATGCCGTTCAATTCCAGCACGCCCCGGGCAAACCGGTTCACGGACTTGCGACGCCCCAGATCAAGGAGCCGACCGAGTTCGGTCCCTGCGGCTGCTCCTCGAATCTCCGGAAGAATCCCCAACAGCGGCAGTCCCAACGATTCGGCAATGAGTTGCGCATCAACGGCAGAAGGGCCACCACCCCGGACCACCAATCCCGTATCCAGGGGCGGCAACTCGTTGAGGATGCGTGCCGCGGCAACAGCCGGTTTCAGGTGGGCTGTGGTCATCAAAAGGATCCTCTCGCAGTCCCACGCAAAGGTTCGCAGGCAGTCCTCACTTCGGCCAATGTCCACCACTACGAGTTCGAAACTACGTCGCGCGGCATCCATGACAGCGGCCACAGAACCGGCATCCGGTGTTGTGAACGCTGCACGTGTACCCGGCCAGGACAGGAACGCGAAGCCGCCAGCCACCGGCAGGGAGTCCCTGAATTGGATAGGATCAATGCTTCCCCGCGTTTCGGCGAAGTCCGGCCAGCGCAGGCCAGCCAACTCTTGAACGGTGATTGCCAGTTCCAGGCCGCCGCCCCGGGGATCTCCGTCCATCAGGATGGTGCTGACGCCGTGGCCCGCCGCTGCCTGGGCAAGCCAAATTGCTGTGGTGGAGGCTCCAGCCCCGCCGCAGCCGCCCACAATCCCGACAACGAACCCGCCAGGTTCCGGCGAACCGGACACACTCAAGTACTCGGCCAACCAGTTTGCGGCCTCGGGCAGGACAGCTACGCGCTCTGCGCCCAAGGCAGCAGCCAGCCGCCACAAACCATCGCCCTCAACAGACCTGCCCAGTAACACAGTGGGCGCCTGTCTTCGAGGCGGCAACTCGCGGATGTCGCTGCCCACCAGGACTACGTCGGCACCATCCCAGCCATGCATTGCCGCTCCGACGTCGGCAGCCAACTGGAGGCTGCCACCTGCGGCAGCGACGATTCTTCGCGCCTCCTCCTGAAGATAGGCGTCGCCGGTGACGAGGAGGATATCGGCAGCTTCCCCCGGCATCCAGGAATCGTCCGCAGCCTGCCCCGGGAGTTCGTTGCCGGACCGTCTGTGCCCAAGATGTCGCTTGCTCATGAAGCCACTTTCCCGGCGTCGAACCCTGGAACATAAGCTCTCAAACGCCCTATGTGGACAAACCGGCCCAAACAAGGGGTGTGGAGGAACAGTTGGTGTATTCCCACAGGGCAGAATGGAAACCATGTATTTGCTGCTCGCCGCCCATCCGGACGGCGCAGCCATACAAAGAGTCTCTCCCACGGGGAAGGCCACCACCGACCCCCGCGTCGTCACGCGAGGTGAGTTGCCCGGCGTCGTTAGTGAACTGGAAAGCCAGCGGCCCCGCTGGGTGTGGCATCGCGCGCAGGACTTCTACCCGGAGCTCCTGAGGAACGGCGTGAAGCTGGAACGCTGCCACGACCTCGTTCTCTGCGGAGCTATCCTGGCGCACTCCTCTTTCACGGCGCACACAGACTACGCAAAGAACGCAGAAAAGCTCACGCAGGACGACGATTCAACGCCGCCCCGGGCACTGCAGCCCCCACCCCCGCCCGCCGATCAAGGCGCACTCTTTGACGACTTCACCCCGACGTCCAAAAGTCCGGGGCTGGCTGAACTGCGGGAACAGTTTGCTGCGCAACAGCAAGCGATCGCCCAGGTCCCTGCAGACGACCAACGAAAGCAACGCCTGCAATTGCTGCTCGCGGCCGAGTCCGCCTGTGCAATCGTTGCGGTGGAAATGCAGCACGCCGGTGTTCCATGGCGGGAAGAGGTGCACGAGCAAATCCTTGCCGACGTCCTGGGGCCTCGTCCGCCACTTGGCCACAGGCCCCCGGCACTTGAGATGCTGTGCAACGAGCTACGGGAGATCCTCACATCACCAGGGCTGAACCCGGACTCCCCTCAGGACCTTATGCGGGCCCTTCATCGGAACGGAATCGAAGTCAAAAGCACCCGGCAATGGGAGCTTCAGGAGTCCAAACATCCTGCGATCCAGCCTCTGCTTGCGTACAAGAAGCTCTCCCGCCTGCACACGGCGAATGGTTGGGCCTGGCTGGATGCCTGGGTCCAGGATGGCCGGTTCCATCCCGAGTACGTGGTGGGAGGCGTGGTGTCCGGAAGATGGGCCTCACGCGGCGGAGGTGCCTTGCAGATTCCCCGAAATATCCGGGCCGCAGTCCGTGCGGACCCTGGCCACAAGCTCATCGTCGCCGATGCCTCCCAACTGGAACCCCGCGTCCTTGTAGCGCTCGCCCAGGACACAAAAATGGCCGAGGCCGCACGCGACAAGGACCTTTATGCAGGCATAGCAGCACAAGGGTTCGGCGGGGATCGGTCCAAGGCTAAGGTTGCGCTCCTCGGCGCCATTTACGGCGCCACCACCGGTGAATCGGGCAGGCTCATGCCGCAACTGGCACGGACGTATCCGCGAGCGGTGGGCTTTGTGGAGCAAGCAGCCAGGGAAGGCGAGGCGGGCAGGACCGTCACCACCCGTTTGGGACGAAGCAGCCCACCCCCATCCCAGGGCTGGTTGCGGAGCCAACAGTCCACCACGGCCGAGGAGCAGCGGCGGGCCGACAACCTGGCGCGCTCTCGTGGCCGCTTCACGCGAAACTTCGTGGTCCAGGGTTCGGCCGCGGAATGGGCTTCCTGCTGGTTGGCGGAATTACGACGACGGCTGCGGGCCTTGGATGCCGAAGGCTTACCCTCAGGGGAACTCGTATTCTTCCTCCACGACGAAGTGATGGTCCATGCCCAGGAAGAAGCCGTAGAAGCCTGTATCCAGGCGATCGAGGAGTCCGCAAACGCAGCGAAAGAGCTGATGTTCGGCCGGATTCCGGTCGAATTCCCGGTGAGTGTCGCCGTCGTCGATTCTTACGACAAAGCAAAGTAGGCGCCTGCTTGTCCGCCCCGGCTGTCCGGGGGAAACTGGCCACGTGGGTTCGGACGTGCGTGATTCCGTGGATTCGTACATCGCTTTCCAACTTGCTGAGCTGGAGGGCTGCTTGCCGTTGGTTGGCGCTGCTGACCAGGAGGCCGTCCACGGCGCCCGGCTGGCCCTTCGGCGGCTCCGTTCTGTCCTTTCGTGCTACAAATCCGTTCTCCCTGCCGTCCCTGAGCCCACGGGCCGGGACGTCCGGTGGCTGGCGCGCTCGCTCGGCGAAGCCCGCGACGCATACGTTCTGTCCCAGCGGATGGCGCTATGGCTGGACGCGTCAGAAGCCTGGTTGTCGCCGGAAGCACTCCACGAAGCCGTGAATCAGCTCCTGGCCGGCAGCAACGAAATGGCTACCCGCATCGGGACCGGAAAGCGTTGGCAGGGAATCGTCCGGGCAACCCGGCAAGCCCTGCTTCCTGGAACGGCCCATTCGGCGGCACGGGAGATTGACAACCATCCCAGTCTCCTCGAGGTGGCAGAACTCCTGCAGCCGCGTTGGGAGACGGTCCAAAAGAGCTTGGACAGTACGCGACGAAGCCTGGAAGCGGACAGCGGGCATCCTGATGAAGCAGAACGCAATGAAGTGCTCCACGGCGCGCGAAAGGACATCAAAGTATTGCGGTATTCCGTGGAGGCTGTGGCCCATGTCCTGGGTGCGGGCGCCACGGCGATCATCCAACCATCGATGGTCCTGCAGCGTCTCCTCGGGGAACAACACGACAGCGTGGGTGGCCAGGCGTGGATAAAAAGCCTCGCAGAAATGCCCGGTGTAGAGCCCCTGGATGTCGAGGCCCTTCAAAGCATGGAACTGCGTCGGCTCGTCGAGACCGAGGCCAGCCTCCAGGCAGCATTGCACAGCTCCCCTATCCCCGAGCCTCGCCGAATGCTGCCAAGTTGATCATTCCCCCCGTTCGCCGTCGACGGAGTAGATGGAGTAGAGAGCAGCCCAGATTAGCTGCCAGCCTCAGAACAAGCCAGTCACATTCCGCAGTGTGATGGTGCATGACAATTCCATGACCAGTACCGCCAAGTAACTTCCTTTCCCGCCGGCTTCTGGATACGTTCTCTAGGTGGGACCGGCACACCGGCCCACGACTGTTGCAAGGAAGCATCAAGGGGGACAGCACAAAATGGCTGGCAGGTTCGAAATTCTCAAAGACAGCGATGGCTCGTACCGGTTTCGCCTTACAGCGGCGGACGGAACGGTTGTAGCGGAGTCACCAACGTTCAAACATCTCAAAGGCGTGGTGGACGGCATTAATGCAGTGCGTGAAAACGCTGCAACAGGGCTGATCGTAGACCGCTCGACGGCGAACCGACGGGCGGCCTGAACGGCGCCTGCGGTGGAGCTGCTAAAGCTCGATCTCGTACAGCTTCTCCTGGTCCCAGGGGACCGTCCATCCCAGTTCGTCGAACAAACCGCTGAGTACCATCCCGGTAAAGCCCCAGACCACGACGCCGTTGACCGTAAAACCCGGACTCCTGAAAGTCCGGCCGAAGCGGGAAAGAGTGGCGGTTACCCGGTTGACGGGGTCCAGGAGATCCCGAACCGGTACCCGGAACACCTGGGCGGACTCAGCGTAATCGACCACGCGAACGGGTGATGGCGAGTCCCACCAGGCAAGTACGGGTGTCACCCGGAAATTGCTGCGGATGAGCCCGAGCTCGGGGATGACGCCCAGCACCTTCACGCCACTGATGTCCAACCCGGTCTCTTCCACAGCCTCACGCAAGGCGGCGGACACGACGGAATCATCCTCCGGATCCACGCTCCCGCCCGGAAACGCTACCTGGCCCGGATGGTCGTCCAGGGTGTGCGCCCGTTCAAGCAGGAGGACGTCGAGGTCCGCTGGTGCAAAGGGGCGTCCGGATTCTGCCGGGATGTTGTCCAGCACACCAAAGAGCATCAGCACGGCTGCGGCGCGATTGGTTTCCGGCGTGACGGGCAACTGCGACCAATGGGAAGAATGCTGCTGCTCGCCGGCTTCAAAGCGCGCTACCAGCGTGGCAAGGTCCTCAAACGCGGTCACCCGGGCCTCCTCTGTGATTCCATCCGGATCTCCGCCGCCCTGTGCGTCTCGGCCAGCAACTTCTCCAACAGGGCCTCGTTGCCGGGCGCGAGCTCGTACTTCAACAACTTTGCAGCCTTAACAGGGTCCGTCTCGCCGTCGCCATAGCTGGGACAGAGACTGGCGACCGGACACGCTCCACAGGCCGGTTTCTTAGCGTGGCATATTCTCCGGCCATGGAAGACCACGCGATGCGAAAGCATGGTCCAGTCGCGTGGTTCAAAGAGCTCAGCGACGTCGAATTCGATCTTCACCGGATCATCGGATACCGTCCACCCGAAACGGCGTGCCAGCCTCCCGAAGTGCGTATCAACAGTAATTCCGGGGACACCAAAGGCGTTCCCGAGGACCACGTTGGCTGTTTTCCGCCCGACGCCCGGAAGCGTCACCAGATCCTCAAGGCGACCCGGAACCTCGCCGTCGTACTCGTCCACTAAACGGGTACTAAGAGCCAGGACGTTCCTGGCCTTTGCCCTGAAGAAACCAGTGGGCTGCAGGATCGATTCCAGCTCAGCAGGGTCCGCTTCCGCCAAGGCACGGGCGTCAGGGTAGCGGGCAAACAGGATCTTGGTGACCTGGTTGACCAGCACGTCCGTAGTCTGGGCTGAGAGGACCGTAGCCACCACAAGCTCGAACGGGTTCCGGAAATCCAGCTCCGCGTGGGCATAAGGGTATTTGTCTGCCAGGATCCTGTTGATCTTGCGTGCCCGGCGTTTCAGGGCGAGGAGGGAACCAGCTTCAGCGATGGCCACAGCGTCGGTCTCAGCCGCGTTCGATATTGCTGAGCTCCCGCAGGACCCCAACCTTGCCATCGGTGTCCTGAACCAGGAATTCGTCGCCACGGTCCTCGAGCGCCAGAACCCAACCGCCCGGCTCAATGGTGAACGCCGGAGCACCTGTCCGTTCGTCATACGCAGTTCGGGGCTGGGCTACGGCAAACCAGAAGGCTTCATAGGCAGGAGAGGACCCGGAGTCATCAGGTCGGCTGGACGGATCCACGGTGGCACCAATGGAGTCGCTCACGGAACGGGTATTCGGGGACACGATAGGCGTGGCCATGGTGGCAGCCCATCCGCGGTCATTGCCGGGCGCCTGGGAGGCCGGTTGCTGGGCAGCGGGTTGCTGGGCGTGCTGGGTAGTGGCCGGTGCCTGTGTCGGCGACTGCGGTTCTCCCGAGTTTCCTACGACCGGGTTTTCCACGACCGGGTTTTCCACGACGACGTCGGGCTCGGCCGGTGAAGGCTCTGCCGGTGACGCCTGGGCGGCCGACCCGGATGCAGCCGGGGCTGCGGCGGTTGGGGCGGCAGCGACGGGCGAGGGACCAGTAGCCGGGGCGGCAGCTTGAGCTTCCGTAGCAGGCGCGGCATCAGCCGAATGCACGACGGCGGGCCCACCAGTTGGGCCCGGAGCAGCGGGGCCGGAGGTGGCTGGTGGAGCGTAGGGGCTCGCACCGGCTGGCGGAGCATACGGATGGGAACCGGCAGAACCTGCACTCTGTGCCTGATACCCCGTTGCTTGGGAGCCAGGCGTCGAGAGACCGCTGGCCTGCTTCGGCGCTTTGGGTTCCTTGGGGGGCTTCGGGGCAGCGGGTTTACGGGTGGGAATCGCTGCCTGGCGGGCAACAATGTGCGCCGGCGTTTCAGCGCGGCCCTTGAAATCAGCGGACAGCAATGGCAGATGCGGGGCCAGAACGGTGGCCGCCAGCAGACCCACGGAACCCACCAGGCCCAGCAGGACACTGCCGTTGAAGGAGTCGACGATCGTCAGGAAGAACAGCGGCACCGCGAATGCAGCGGTCACGGAAGCGAACTGGTCAATCGACAGCGAGCCGACGCGGACAATGGTCCCGGGCTGCAGCCGACGGGCAACGAAAAGCGCCACAACCACTACCGGCAGGATGATTCCCAGGAGCAGGAAGAAAAGGTTGTCCAGGTTCCACAGGTTGAAGCGGCCACCGAACATGGGCAGCAGCGAGGCGATGAACATCAGGAGTACAGAACCGAAAACCGTGAGGTCACGAATGGTGAAAGGGCCGGCAACCGCCTCGTATTTGGTGGGTGCGCCTGAGGCGGACTTCGCAGCAGTGGTGGTACCGGCGTCGTTCGCCTTTCCAGCCGCGGTGTCCGGTCCCGTTGGGTGTGAGTCGTGCGGGCCTGGGCTCAGCTGGTTCATCTATTTCTCCTTCGTACGGCGGCGCCTTGGACAGTCCGGACCGGTATTTTCCGCAGGGTTTCCGCGGAAAACCGGGCACACCTGACGATGCGTCCCAAGACTTATTCAGCCTATGCCACGCCACTGACAGTCTTCTAGCTGAAATCGGCCACGCTGCGCCGTCCACAGGAAACTCCAAGGTTCCTTACAAACAAGCGTTGCCAATCGTCGTCATGTAAACGTTTCCTGACAACCAAAGCAGCCATTCGTCGCCGAATCCGTACCGCTCGCTGACCCATTTGTGACCACGCACACGTAGGACCTCCCGAAGCGATAATGTTGAAGACGGACAGCACTCTGCGGATCCTCCGCGGGACGCACTACAACGGCTCACGGCCGGAGTGCGGACTTAGCCGGCGGCGTCCGCGCAGCAAAGATCGATGAATGATGAGGTTCACCATGTCCCAGGACACCACCGGATCCACGACCACCGCTGCAGCGTCGACGCCGCAGAACGGTCGGGCACCGCACGTCGAGGCTCTCGAGAATTTGCTCCACGAGAACCGTAAATTCCCGCCATCACCTGAATTTGCCGCGAACGCCGTGGCTACCGCCGATGAGTATAAAGAGGCCGAAGCGGACCGTCCCGCGTTTTGGGCCAAGCAGGCCCGTGAGCTGTTGAGCTGGGACAAAGACTTCGGCGAGCCTTTGGATTGGTCGGATCCGCCGTTCGCCAAGTGGTTCGTTGGCGGTGAGGTTAACGCTGCCTACAACGCGCTGGACCGCCATGTGGAGAACGGCTTGGGAGACCGCGTTGCCATCTACTTCGAAGGCGAGCCCGGCGATACGCGCACGTACACCTATGCGGAGCTGACCGAAGAGGTCAAGAAGGCAGCGAACGCGTTCGAATCCCTCGGCGTGGCCAAGGGTGACCGCGTGGCCGTCTATTTGCCGATGATCCCCGAGGCCGTCATCACGCTCCTAGCCTGCGCCCGGATCGGTGCCGTGCACTCCGTGGTATTCGGCGGCTTCTCCGCAGACGCGCTCCGGTCCCGGATCGAGGACGCCGAAGCCAAGCTCGTGGTCACCGCGGACGGCACCTACCGCCGCGGCAAGCCCAGCCCGCTGAAGCCGGCAGTCGACGAAGCCCTCAGTAAAGAAGGACACACCGTCCAGAACGTCGTCGTGGTCAAGCGCAATGGCGAGGACGTCAACTGGGTGGAAGGCCGCGACCTCTGGTGGAGCGACACCGTTGACAAGGCCGCGACCGAGCACACCGCCGTCGGGCATGACTCCGAACATCCGCTGTTCATCCTCTACACCTCCGGTACCACCGGCAAGCCCAAGGGCATCCTGCACACCACCGGCGGTTACCTCACGCAGACCGCGTACACGCACAAGGCTGTGTTCGATCTCCACCCTGAAACGGATGTGTACTGGTGCACCGCCGACGTCGGATGGGTCACCGGCCACTCGTACGTCGCCTACGCGCCGCTGATCAACGGCGCCACCCAGGTCATGTATGAAGGCACCCCGGACTCCCCGCACCAGGGCCGCTGGTGGGAAATCGTGGAGAAGTACAAAGTCTCCATCCTGTACACCGCCCCTACGGCCATCCGCACGTTCATGAAGTGGGGACGGGAGATCCCGGGCAAGTACGATCTGTCCTCCATCCGCGTCCTGGGCTCCGTGGGCGAACCCATCAACCCCGAAGCGTGGATGTGGTACCGCGAAGTCATCGGCGGAAACGCCGGCAAGAACGGCGAAAAGAAGGAACACCCCGCCCCGATCGTGGACACCTGGTGGCAGACCGAAACCGGCGCGCAGATGATCGCCCCGCTGCCCGGCGTCACCGCCACAAAGCCCGGCTCCGCACAGGTTCCGCTGCCCGGCATCGCCGTGGACGTGGTGGACGAAACCGGCGAGTCCGTGGCCAACGGCGAAGGCGGCTACCTCGTGGTCCGCGAACCCTGGCCCTCCATGCTTCGCGGCATCTGGGGCGATCCGGAGCGCTTCAAAGACACCTACTGGTCCCGTTTCGACACCATGTACTTCGCCGGCGATGGCGCCAAGAAGGACGAAGACGGCGACGTCTGGCTCCTGGGTCGCGTGGACGATGTCATGAACGTCTCCGGCCACCGCCTCTCCACCACGGAGATCGAGTCCGCCCTCGTCTCGCACCCCTCCGTCGCTGAAGCCGCCGTGGTTGGTGCCGCCGATGAGACCACCGGGCAGGCGATCGTCGCGTTCGTCATCCTCCGCGGTGACGCCGTGAACAACGGTGAAGAGACCATCCTGGAACTCCGCAACCACGTGGGCAAGGAAATCGGCCCGATCGCCAAACCCAAGCAGTTGCTGATCGTGCCGGAACTGCCGAAAACCCGCTCGGGCAAGATCGTCCGCCGCCTCCTAAAAGACATCGCAGAAGGCCGCGACACCGGCGACGCCACCACCCTGGCAGACCCGGGCATCATGACCCAGATCGCGGAATCGCTGCGTAAGTAGCGTCACCCGGTCCCACTGGTCGACGGCGCCGCTCCCCTCCCACGGTGAGCGGCGCCGTCGTGCGTTCAAAAGGATCGTGACGACGCCGCGACGGCATTTGCCACCCCGCAGCAGCGTCGCGTCCTAGACTGGAGCCAGAATCAGCCTCATGTTTGATGAGGCTCTCCAGAAAGGCCCTGATGCTTCAGGCAGCACGCCACTCCGCCATCATCGATGCCGTCCAGCGCGAACGCGTTGTGCGGGTATCGGACCTCGCCCAGCTGTTGGGGGTCTCTCCCATGACGGTGAGGCGCGATATCGAAGCCCTCGAGGAAACGGGCCGGGTGGAGCGCATCCACGGCGGGGCCAAACTTCCCGGCGATGCCAGCACCCACGAGCCCGGCTTTGAGCTCAAGTCCACACAGCTGACCGCGGAAAAGCATGCCATTGCGGTCGAGGCTGCCTCGCTGGTCCACGAAGGCATGGCGATCGGGCTCAGCGCAGGAACCACCACATGGGCGTTGGCGCAGGAGCTCGTCCATGGTCCCCGGATCACAGTTGTCACCAACTCCGTGCGGATTGCCGATCTCTTCCATCATGGGTCTTCATCAGGGCCGGCCCGGTTCGGCTCCACCGTCATCCTGATTGGCGGCGAGCGCACGCCGTCGGACGCGTTGGTGGGGCCGATTGCGACGTCCTCGCTCAAGCAGCTTCATCTGGATGTCCTGTTCCTTGGTGTCCATGGCATGGACGCACAAGCCGGTTTCACCACCCCCAACCTGCTCGAGGCCGAAACGGACCGGGCGTTCATGGCATCAGCCCGCAGCACTGTGGTCCTGGCCGACTACAGCAAGTGGGGCGTAGTGGGCATAGCCTCCATAGCCCAGTTGGAAGAAGCCGACGAGCTCATCACCGATTCGAACCTGGGTGAGGATGCCCGCCGCGTACTCGCCGAGAATGTTGCAAAGCTGAGAATCGCGGACGTCCAGGCCAAGTAGGCTCTCATACCGCGGGTGGAGGCCTGCCCGGGGAGTTCAACCAGTGGGCTGACGCCGAGGGATGGGGCCTTTGGGGATGCTGGATTCATGAACGCCATCCTCCACGCCCAGCAACTCACCAAGCACTACCCCGGCAACATCGCCCTCGACCACGTGGACTTCGCCGCAATCGCGGGTGAATCCATTGCAATCGTTGGGCCGTCGGGTTCCGGTAAGACCACCCTTCTGCACTGCCTGGCCGGGATTTTGAAGCCCGACGCCGGTACGGTCACCTTGAGCTCGGCGGCCGGACCGATCCGGTTGGATTCCCTCGGAGATGGGGCGCTTTCGCGTCTCCGCCGGGAGGAATTCGGTTTCGTCTTCCAGCAGGGCATGCTGCTCCAGGAACTGACCGCCCTTGAGAACGTGGCTTTGGCGCTGATGCTGAACGGCACCGATCGGACTACCTCCGAGGCCCGTGCCGCGGAGTGGCTGGCGGCCCTTGGCCTGGCCGGCATGGAACAGCGCAGGCTCGGTGAATTGTCCGGCGGGCAGGTCCAGCGGGTGGCCATCGCCCGGGCCCAGGTCACAGGGGCACGCATCGTCTTCGCCGACGAACCCACAGGTGCCCTGGACTCCGCTACCTCAAGTGAAGTTCTGGACGTGTTGCTTCAATCCGTCGCATCCAATGCCCGAACACTGCTGGTGGTCACGCACGATCCCAACGTGGCAGCACGCTGCCAGCGCGTCGTTGAGCTGCGTGACGGCCGAATCGTAGCGGACACTGGCTGTGCTGTTGCCGCTCCCAGCCAGCCGGTTCCTGCCGCTACTGACTTCAAGGGTGCGTTCAATGTCTAGCCTTGCCCTTGCCCTTCGCCTCGCCCCGTACCTTTCCCGGGGCAGCAGCCTTCGTCAAACCGGGCTGCACCAAACCAAACTGCGCGACGCCGGGTTGCCTGTTCTCGCGTTCGGCACCGTCACGGCACTTCTCTTAACGGTGGCCGGCGGTTCCCAAGTTTTTTGGTCCTGGTCTGATGACATCGCGGGCACCTACCAGGCGCTGGCCGTCGTCGCCATGGTTTTGCTCGTTATTCCGCTGCTGACGCTCGGTGCCTCTGCAGCGCGACTCGCCGCCCGTCGTCGTGATGACCGCTTGGCCTCCCTTCGCCTCTTGGGCGCCAGCAGTGCCACGGTCATGTGGATGACGATCATGGAGTCAACAATCCTGGCGGCAATCGGGGCCGTGGCGGGCGCGGGACTGTACGCCTGCGCGGCGCCGTTCCTCGGGCTGATCCAGTTCCGTGGACAGGCGATCGGCAGCCATGCCTGGTTGTCCGTGCCGTCCATCCTGGCCTGTATCCTGGCGGTTTGCCTGCTTGCCGGAGCGAGCGCTGCGCTTGGCCTGCGGAAGGTGGTACTGACGCCGCTGGGCGTGCGGACCAGGCAAACGGCCGACGGCGCCCACTGGGTCCGCGGTGTCATCGCGGCTGTGGTGGTGGTGTTCGGAGTTGTGGCCATGGGCATGCTCAGCAGCTTGGGCGCGTTTCTGGTGATCATCGCCGTCATGGGCAGCTGCTTCGGACTGGCGCTGCTTGCACTGAATCTGATGGGGCCGTGGGTGTTACGGCTGCAGGCGTCGTCGCAGCTCAAGAGGGCAAGGCGTCCCGAACAACTGCTCGCTGCCCGCACGGTCCTGGAAAGTCCCAAGGAATCGTGG
Source organism: Arthrobacter sp. 1088 (assembly GCF_031455315.1). NCBI lineage: Bacteria > Bacillati > Actinomycetota > Actinomycetes > Micrococcales > Micrococcaceae > Arthrobacter > Arthrobacter sp. 1088. The sequence goes on along the minus strand of NZ_JAVDSM010000001.1, from coordinate 33,241 downwards.
CGACAAGTTGGGGGCGTCGCGATGACCAGTTTTGTGGGAGTGTTCGTGGGCGTCGGCATGGCGGTCGCGGACACGATGGGCGGCAGCACGTCGGATGAAACCACGCTGCTGGTGCGTGATATCAACACCGGCGTGATGATCACCCTGCTGGGCTCATTCCTGATGGTGGCCTGTTCCTCGGGCGTGAACCAGGCCGCTGCCGTGCTCGACCGCGCCTCCACCCTCGTCGCCCTGGACCGGGTTGGGATGCCGCAGAAACTTATGGTGGCTGCACGCGTCAGGGCAGTGATGTCGCCGTTGCTCCTTGTGGCGGGCATCTCTGCGGCCGCAGCAGCAGCGTTGGTTCTCCCACTGGCGGGTCCTGCCTTGTTGACCCGGCCCGTGGTGTTCCTGACCGTCGGTGCAGTTTTTGCGGCCGGTTTCCTGTTGGTCCGGCTTGCCCTGGCCGCGGGCACGGCGCAGATCAGCCAAGTACTCGCCCGGCCCGAACGCTACGCCAACATGGACTCGTAACCCCCGATGCTCTCTCACATCGGGGCCCTTTTTGACAGATGTTCTCTCACATCGGAGCCCTTTTTGACGGATGTTCTCTCACATCGGAGCCTATTTTGACAGATGTTCTCTCACATCGGGGCCTTTTTTGACGGATGTTCTCTCACATCGACCGGCAGGATGTGAGAGAACATCCGCCCTCCAGACGGCAGGAAGTGAGAGAACATCCGCACCAACACGGCAGGATGTGAGAGAACGTTCGAAGCTTACTTGCAGCCGCAGGACTGGCGCACGATCAATTCGGTGGGCAGGATGCTGTGCTGCAGTGCCTCTCCCCGGCCCTCCCCCACGAGCGCCCGAACAGCGGCTTCAGCCATGGCCTCAACGGGCTGCGCCACAGTGGTCAACGCCGGCCAACTGTATTCGGAATCAAGGGAACCGTCGAAGGACACCAAGGCAATGTCATCAGGCACCCGAACGCCCGCCTCATGGAGGGCGCGGAGGATTCCGATGGCTTGCATGTCGTTGCTGGCGAAAATTGCCGTGGGTCGATTGGCCATGGCGAGGAAACGCTTGCCAACCTCGTAGCCTCCCGGCCTGCTGAACTCGCCATGAAGCATGGGGCCATCCGGCAGTCCAGCGTCGCGCAAAGTTCGTAGCCAGCCCACTTCACGCCCGTCGAGCTGGTTACCTGTGTTGGTTCCTATGGCCAGGCCAATGTTTGTGTGGCCGTGGCCTATGAGGTGCTCGACGGCGGCCCGGGCGCCTGCTTCGAGGTCCACACCTACGCTGGTAAACCCTGGGGGCGAACCGGCATTGTTCAGCAACACTGACGGGATTTCAGAGGCTTCAAGGTCGGTCAGATCGGGGTCGAATACGCAGCTCGCCAGGAACACTCCATCCACTTGCCGTGCGGCAAGGTTGCGGATGTTTTGGCGCTCTTTGGCCAGGCTGCCGCCGGAGTTGGTGAGGACCATGCCGTAGCCAAGTTCTGCCGCAGCATCTTCAACAGCGTGGGCGAGCTGCGAGAAAAAGGGGTTGGTGTTGTCGGGAACAATCACGCCCACGGTTTCGCTTGAGCCAAGCTTCAGAGCCCGCGCCGCAGCGTTGGGACGGTAGCCAAGGATACGGATGGCATCGCGCACTTTGGCTTCCGTCGCCGGGGCCACGTTCTTGGGCCCGCCGTTTACAACATAGCTCACGACGGCGGTACTCACCCCGGCGTACCGGGCCACGTCCTTGCGTGTAACCGGTCCGCGCGGGGTTTGTACTGCCGAAGTTGTCATGAGGTAAATGCTAGCTACAAGGAGGGAGCGTCGCCGAAGTCGCGGATAGGAAGGCGTTCGCCACCGCGGAGGGCGGATTCGTGGGCGACGATGCCGGGCAAGGTGAACCGGGCCGCAACCCAGGCGTTCACGGGCGGCAAGGTCCTGTTGTTGACCGCAGTGACAAAATCGTCCACCAGGAATTGGTGGCTGCCTTCGTGTCCGTTGGGCGCTCCGAGGAATTCTTCCGGAAGCCGTGATTGGTCGTGCACGGGTGCCAGGCCTGAGATGAAGGCGTCCCGCAGTTCGGGTGCGACGTCTGCGAGGGACGGGTCGTCCGCGGACATGGTCGGTTTGGTTTCCACCTGCTCAGACACGTCTTGCACAGAAGACTTGTCCTGCCACACCGTGGTGGTTGCGAGCTGCTCGAAACTGGCTTCCGTGCCAAAAAAGCGGAAACGGGATTCGCGTAGATGTGAGGGATAGCCGACCCTTCGCATCTCGTTGGTGCGCATCGCACCGCCGTCGTTCATTTCGAACAAGGCCGTAGCATTCGAGAAGTCGTTGGCGAACATGCTGACGTCTTTATCGAAGACGCCATCGCCGCGATCGTCCTTGACCCCAATGCAACTGACGCTGACAGCGTGGGCTGGCACTGCGCCGAGGACGCCGCCGATGGCGTGGGTCGGGTACAGCATGGGCGGGTAGCTCGCCGTTTCCTTCCACCGTTCGCCACCGCTGTACTGGTAGGCCTCGTAGAAACCCAGGTCCATGTCGTGGACGTAGTCGCCTTCGGTGTAGAAGATCCGGCCAAACTTCCCTGCGGCATGCTGTTGGCGGGCGAAGACTGTTGCAGGGTTGTAGTAGCTGGTCTCCCCCATGGCGTAAACAAGCTTGGTGTCGCGCACGGCTTGGATGATCCGTTCGATTTCGGCTTCGGAGATCGCCATCGGCACGGCGGAGTACACGTGCTTGCCGGCGCGCAGCGCCCGCTCGACGAGGGGTCCGTGAGTCCACCGTTGCGTGAAGATGGCGACAGCATCGACGTCGGACTCCAGGAGTTCTTCAAAACTTCCCAACACGCCATCAAGGCCCCAGCGTTCCTGAGCCGCCGTGGCTCGCTCCGGTAGTTCATCCACCACGTAGACGGCACTGACGCCGGGGTGGAGCTTGAAGAGGTGCGCGAACTGGCTGCCGAATTGCCCGACACCTAGAACACCGATCGAAAACGTCATCGTTTGCCTTCCCTGAAGCTGACTCGGCAGCAGTTTGTTGTGACCTTTAGTGGGTTCGCTTGAGTCTTCCATTGCGATCTACTCGAGTCAACAGATTGGACATAAACGAACAAAAAATCCCAAAAAGGTTGCACAAACTAAATCTACTCGTGTAGATTCTATCCCAGTTGTTATTCACATCACAGCTAGGAAAGGGTCGACGATGACCACGCTAACCAAGCAACCCGATCCGGGGCTCTCCGTCCCCGGGGGGCCCCGAAAGTCACGGAAACGGGGAAAACCGTCCGACGGCTTCCGCGGCATCGGGGACCTGAAGGTCGCTCTCTTCTTCATCGCTCCCGCGATGGTCGGATTGATCCTCTTCTACCTCGTGCCGACCATCCGGGGCATCTACCTGAGCTTCACCGAGTACAGCATCCTGGGTGACCCGGAATGGATTGGTGCCAGGAACTACGAACGCATAGCCAAGGATCCGCTGTTCTGGAACGCCCTGGGCGTCACCTCTGAATACGTCGTGATCAACATTGTCCTTCAGACGGCGTTGGCCCTGGGCCTGGCAATCCTGATGCACCGGGTGGCAAAGTCCACCCTTATCCGCGGTGCACTCCTGATGCCCTATCTGATGGCCAACGTCATCGCGGCCCTGCTGTGGTTCTGGATGCTTGACTACCAGATCGGAATCATCAATCAGGTCATCGAATGGACCGGGCTGCCTCGGGTGGCCTTCTTCGGCAGCGAGCAATGGGCCATCCCCACCCAGGCGCTCATCAATACCTGGCGGCACATGGGCTACACAGCACTACTGATCTTCGCCGGCCTGCAGGCCATCCCCAACAGCGTCTACGAGGCTGCAAGCATCGACGGTTCCAAGGCCGTGAGCACTTTCTGGCGGATCACTCTGCCGCTGCTGCGCCCGGTCCTGGTGCTTGTCCTCGTTGTGACCGTGATCGGTTCCTTCCAGGTCTTCGACACCGTTGCCGTCACCACCGCTGGCGGACCTGTCAACGCGACCCGCGTGCTGCAGTTCTACATCTACCAACGCGCGTTCAACGAACAGGACTTCGGCTACGGATCCGCCCTGGCCGTCATCCTCTTCCTCATCCTCGCCATCGTTGCCTTCATCCAAATGAAGTTCCTCCGCGGCAACCAGTCTGACCTGGATTAAGGACACGCCATGACCACTCTTGCCTCCCACAAGAACGGCGCCCGCCGTCGTCCTTCCAGCCGCCCCTTCAACTGGCGCCGCGCCATCGCCTTGACCCTTCTCGCCGTTGCCATCGCCGTGAGCATCCTGCCCTTCTACTGGGTGCTTCGCACGGCCCTGTCCTCCAATGGATCCCTCGCAGCGAACTCCGGCAACTTGTTGCCGGCCGACTTCAACCTAGGCGCCTTCAAGCGGGTCTTCGGCCTCCAAAGTGCCTCCGAAGCCATCGCAGAAGGCGGCTCCGGTGCCTCGATCAACTTCTGGCAGTACCTGTGGAATTCGTTGCTCTTCTCCGGCATCACCACAGCCTGCGCCGTGTTCTTCAGCTCGATGGCCGCCTATGCCTTCTCCCGGCTGCGATGGAAGGGCCGCGACGCCGTCTTCTCCCTGTTCCTTGCCACCATGCTCGTCCCGCCGATCTTCACCGCCCTGCCCAACTTCCTGCTCATCAAGAACCTGGGCCTGTTGAATTCCATGCTCGGGCTCGTGCTGCCTTACCTGTTCATGACCCCGTTCGCGATCTTCTTCATGCGCCAGTTCTTCCTGAACATGTCCCGGGAAGTCGAAGAGGCGGCCATGCTCGACGGCGCCAAGCACTGGCGGATCTTCTTCCAGATCATCATGCCCAACGCGGCCGCACCGATCGCGACCCTGGCACTGCTGACCTTCATGGGCCAGTGGAACGAATACTTCTGGCCCCTGCTCGTGGGCACCTCCGAAGAATCCCGGGTGCTCACCGTGGGTCTGGGAGTCTTCAAATCCCAGTCCCCGCAAGGCGCACCGGACTGGTCCGGGCTCATGGCCGCTACGCTCGTGTCCGCCACGCCCGTGCTGATCCTCTTCGCCATCTTCGGCAAACGGATCGTCAACTCCATCGGCTTCAACGGCACCAAATAGCTTTCTCCACCGCACTCCCGCGGCACCGGCATGTGCCGGACCGCACCCCATCCCGTCCTGAAAGGACACACCATGATGAACAAGAAGGCATTCGGCGCTGTCGCCGTAGCAGCAGCCGCCGCTCTCGCCCTGTCCGCCTGTTCGGGCGGAAGCGCCGGAGGAGATGCTGCCAAGGGCGAAATCAGCTACTGGCTCTGGGACGCCAACCAGCTCCCCGCCTACCAACAGTGCGCCGCGGACTTCACCAAAGCCAACCCAGACATCACCGTCAAGATCACCCAGACCGGCTGGGATGACTACTGGTCCAAGATCACCAACGGCATGGCCTCCGGCACCGCGCCGGACGTCTTTACCGACCACCTGTCCAAGTACCCGGACTTCCTCAAGACCAAGCAGCTCGTGGCACTTGACGACGCCGTCACCAAAGACAAGGTAGAGCTTTCGCAGTACAACGAGGGCCTCGCCGACCTCTGGGTGGGCCAGGACGGCAAGCGCTACGGCCTGCCCAAGGACTGGGACACCATCGCACTGTTCTACAACCAGAAGATGGCCACGGACGCCGGCATCACCCCGGAACAGATGGGCTCCCTGAACTGGAACCCGCAGGACGGCGGAACGTACGAGAAGGCGATCGCCCGCCTCACCGTGGACAAGAACGGCAAGCGCGGCGACGAAGCAGGCTTCGACAAGAACAACGTTGCCGTCTACGGATTGGGGCTGCCAGGCTCCGACGCCGAGAACGCCGGCCAGACGCAGTGGAGCTACCTGTCCGCCACCACGGGCTGGACCACCACGGACAAGAACCCCTGGGGCACCCACTTCAACTACGACGACGAGAAACTCCAGGACACCATTGACTGGTGGGCCTCACTCGCTGCGAAGGGCTACATGCCCAAGCTTGAAACCACCGTGGGCGCCAACGCTGCCGATAGCTTCGGCGCGGGGAAGGCTGCCATCAACAGCAATGGTTCCTGGATGATCGGCCAATACACCGGCTACAAGGGCATCGACGTCGGCATCGCCCCCACCCCTCAGGGCCCCGACGGCAAGCGCGCCTCCATGTTCAACGGCCTGGCCGATTCCATCTGGGCCGGCACGAAGAAAAAGGATGCTTCCATCAAGTGGGTCGAGTACCTCGGCTCTGCCGCGTGCCAGGACGTCGTCGCTTCCAAGGCCGTCGTGTTCCCGGCCATCACCACCTCTTCCGAGAAGGCCGCTGACGCCTTCAAGGCCAAGAACGTGGACGTCAGCGCCTTCACCCAGCATGTGAAGGACAAGACCACCTTCATGCTCCCCATCACGGACAACGCCGCCAAGGTTGCGGGAATCATGAAGCCGGCCATGGACGCGGTGATCGCCGGCAAGTCCCCGGCCAGTTCCCTTACGGCCGCCAACGAACAGGTCAACGCCCTCTTCAAGTAAAACCTCCCGTTGTGAGGCCTGCTCTGCGCTCTTTGACGCCCCGTTGGGACGCAGAGCAGGCCTCACAAGTCCAGCACCATCTTTTGAAAGCGACTCATACCCATGCACCCGCTCCATCTCCGTTCCGCAGGTACCAGCCTGGTGATCAGCACTCACCGAGGAGAGGCCGAAATATCCCACTGGGGAGCAGACCTGGGCGATGCCCTTCCGGATCTTTCCATCCTCAATGAGCCCATCCCTCCTTCCTCGATCGATGCCAACGTACCGGCGGGGCTCCTCCCGCAGGCCTCCTCCTCGTGGCAGGGCAGGACGGGGTTGCGCGGACACCGGTTCACGGATGGCGTTCCCGGGCATGACTTCTCCGTACGTCTGCGGGCGGTGAGCGCCACCGGGGACGGGGGGTCGGCGGTGATCGTGCAATCAGATCCCGACGCCGGTATCACGGTCACGAGCAACCTCACCTTGCACCCCGGTGGGCTTTTGGAACTGCGGCACACCGTCACTAACGATGGCACGTCGCCTTTCCAGGTGGACGAATTGGCGACGATGCTCCCGGTGGCACCGGACGCCGTCGAGCTTTTGGACCTTACCGGCCGTTGGTGCCGCGAACGGCACCCACAGCGCAGGGCCATCCAGCAAGGAACCTGGGTCCGCACTGGCCGTCACGGCCGCACTGGGCACGATTCCTCGCTGCTGCTCGCGGCAGGAACCGCAGGCTTCGGCAACCGGCACGGCAAAGTCTGGGCCACGCATTTGGCGTGGAGCGGAAACCACGAGCAATTTGCTGACAGCGTGGCCGATGGCCGCACCATGATCGGCGGTTCCGAACTCCTTGGTCCCGCAGAAGTAGTGCTGCAACCCGGTGAAAGCTACACGACGCCGGCGTTGTTTGCCGCCTACTCCGGCCACGGTTTGGACGGCATCAGTGAAGCGTTTTACAGCTGGTTCCGGTCCCGCCCGCACCACGTGGACGTCGCTGCAAAACCAAGGCCAGTGGTCCTCAACACCTGGGAAGCGGTGTACTTCGACCACAAACTGGACACCCTGATCGAGCTGGCGGAATCGGCTGCAGACCTTGGCGTTGAGCGTTTCGTGCTCGACGACGGGTGGTTCCGCGGACGCCGGGACGACCACGCCGGGCTGGGTGACTGGTACGTCGATGAAACCCTTTGGCCAAGCGGCCTGACGCCATTAATTGATGCAGTGACTTCGCGCGGGATGGAGTTTGGCCTCTGGGTTGAACCGGAGATGGTGAACCTTGACTCCGACATCGCCCGCGCCCACCCCGAGTGGATCGTTGGACCTTCTGCCTTGTCCTTCAAGGACGGTGGCCGGCTGCCTCTCGAATGGCGACACCAGCACATCATTGACCTCGTGAACCCCGAGGCGTGGCATTACGTTTTCGATCGGATTGACAGCCTGCTGCGGGAAAACAACATCAGTTACCTCAAGTGGGACCAAAACCGGGACCTCGTGGAGCACGGCCATGCGGGCCGCTCCTCCGTGCATGAACAGACCCTCGCCGCTTACCGGCTGTTCGATGCCCTCCGTGCAGCACATCCGGGTGTCGAGATCGAAAGTTGCTCCTCCGGTGGCGCCCGCGTGGACCTTGGGATCCTGGAGCGGACCGACCGGATCTGGGCCTCGGATTGCAATGACGCGTTGGAGCGGCAAACCATCCAGCGCTGGACCGGAATGGTGATTCCCCCGGAGCTGGTAGGCGGACACATCGGACCCACCACCTCACACACCACGGCCCGGACGCATGACTTGTCGTTCCGGGCCATCACGGCGCTTTTTGGCCATTTCGGTATGGAATGGGACATCCGGGAAGTCCAGGGGGCTGAGCGTGAGGAACTCAAGCGGTTCATCACCCTGTACAAAGAGCACCGAAGATTGATCCACAGTGGACGGATGGTGCGGGCCGATGTGCCGGACGAGTCCATGATGCTGCACGGCGTGGTGGCTGACGCTCCAACGTCCGGTGCCACGGCTGCTCTGTTCGCCGTGGTGAAGACCCGGACAGGCTTTAGCGAACTGCCCGGACGGGTGACCATTCCAGGGTTGGATCCTGCCCGCTCATACAGGGTAGAAGCGATCTTCCCAGCACCCGGGGATGCCGACTACGGGCACACGTTCACTGAGGCAAAGCCAGCGCCGTGGGTGGCGTCCGGGGCTGAAGCTTCGGGACGCTTCCTGGGCGAGGTGGGCCTTCCGACGCCCGTCTTGAACCCGGAGCACGCGCTTTTGCTGCGGTTCACTGCCCTGTAGCCCTCTCTCACGTCCTGACGGCCCCCCCCGGGAACCCTCCATCACATCCGCCCGGCTATACCGTTTCAGCCAGGTAATCAATGGCCAGCTTGTACCCGAGCACGCCCGCGCCCACGATGATCGCGTTGCACACGCCGGACAAGTACGAGTGGTGCCGGAACTCTTCGCGCTGATGAACGTTGGTGATGTGTACTTCAACGGCGGGCAGCTGAACTGCGGCCAGGGCGTCACGAAGTGCCACTGACGTGTGGGTGAAGGCACCGGCATTGATGACGATTCCCGACGCCGTTCCGCGTGCTGCATGGATGGCGTCGAGGAGGTCCCCTTCGTGGTTGGACTGAACGCAGTCCACCGTGAAGCCATGCGCAGCCGCCGCTGTCATTGCCAGCTGCTCGACGTCGGCGAGCGTGGAAGTGCCGTACTTCTCGGGCTCCCTGGTGCCCAAAAGGTTAAGGTTCGGTCCGTTGATCACAAGAATGGTGCCGCGACCAGCTTCGGTGGCGGGGGTGGCTTCAGTCATGACTCCCAATCTATTAGGCGACGGGAGAATGTCCGGGAATTGCCCTCAAAGTTACTTGCGTGTGCACTGCCCGGGCGAAACCGGCGCACTAAGACCTGGAGCTTGGGCAGCCACCGGCTGGATGTCCTCCATGGTGAGTGCGAAGCCAACCGCAGCATCAGTAGTGGTCTTGGCAAAGATCAAGCCGGCTACCTGCCCCTGCATGGTGAGCAGCGGCCCTCCCGAGTTACCGGGTTGAACGTCGCCCGCAAGCTTGTAGACCAACTCCGGAGAGGGATTGCTGCCATAAATATCAGGAACAAGAATGGTCGAAATTCCTTGGACGGTTGCCGGTTTGGACTGGAACGGACCTCCATGCGGGTAGCCGGCAAAAGCTGCAGGGCTGCCGGCGGCCAGGTCTGGACTCAGCTGAAGCGGATCCGACGAAAGTCCGTCTACGGCCAAAACCGCGATATCCCGCTGGGAGTCGAAGTAGACCACCCGACCCGGCAACGCGCCGCCGTCGGGAATCTCGACCACCGGCTGCGACACGCCCGCCACAACGTGTGCATTGGTCACGACGCGCCCGGGCGCCACCACAAATCCGGATCCCGTCTGGTTCTGGCCGCATTCAAAGGCCGTGCCCGCGATCTTCAGGACGGACTCGGCGGCCTGGTTCAGGGCTGGAGTGTCAGTGGACTCGTTGGGAACCGGAACCGGCGTCGCTGGGCCGAAGCCCTCAATCAGCTTGGGAATACCGTCGCCGATCACCGTTGATCGCAGTTGTGCCATCGTGGTTTTCACCGGCGTCGGCGTCAACGAATCGATGTATCGGATGACGCGCGACTGGGCCAACTGCTGTGAGACAAACGGCACACCAAGCGAACTGATGCTGAACGCCAGCATAGACATCACCAGAGCGGCAACCACCACGCTGACAACGCCGCCAATCAACCGGTCAGCGGCGTGCAACGGCTTGATCCGCACAGCATGGCGGACTTTTCGGCCGATCATGGTCCCCAGCCCGTGGCCTAAAGCAATGAGCACGACGGCGGCACCCACCGTTGCGGTGAGCCTCCAACCGCTGTCGCTCACCCAGCCGCTCACCAGTGGAACAGCCATGAATGCAGCAATCGCGCCGACCACAAAACCGGCAATTCCGCCCAGTGTCACCAAGAAGCCATTTCGCAGGCCATAGATCAGGTAGGACAGCAGCATCAAGATCAATGCCAAATCCAAAATCGTCAAGCCAAACACCAATGCTCCTCGTAACCGGGTAGCGCCAATTGTAGATGGGCACCCTGACAGGGAACCGTTAGTCCCATCACGATAAGGGGTCGCTCCGAGCCTTCAAAGGCACGGCAAACAAGGTCCGATAGGGGCAAAAACCGCGCCGTTTCAGCGTTTCGCCTGCCAAGTACGTCACAGAAGCTTAAAAATTCTGAAACAATGGCTGGAGCGCCACGACCGAAACTTATATTCAGGAGATTTCATGGACATCGAGGTATTGCGCCGCGCACCCCTCTTCGCCACCCTTGACGACGACGCATTCCGCTTGCTGACGGACGAACTCACCGAGGTGGACCTCTCACGCGGGGCTTCGGTATTCCGCGAAGGCGACCAGGGTGACCAGCTGTACTTCATCGTTTCCGGCAAGGTAAAGCTCGGCCGCACCTCCCCCGATGGCCGCGAGTCCCTGTTGGCCATCCTCGGCCCGGGAGAACTCTTCGGCGAAATGGCGTTGTTCGACCCCAGCCCCCGCACCGCCACGGCAACCGCCGTCTCCGAAACGCGCCTGGCAGGATTGAAGAACGAAAGCCTCAACGCGCTGCTCCGCACACGTCCCGAGGTTTCCGCGCAGCTGTTGCAGGCCCTCGCCCGCAGGCTCCGCCGCACCAACGATTCCCTGTCCGACCTCGTCTTCTCGGACGTCCCGGGCCGCGTCGCCAAGGCGCTCCTGGATCTGGCTGACCGCTTCGGCCGTCCGGCCACCGACGGCGTCCTGGTTGCCCATGAACTGACGCAGGAAGAACTCGCCCAGCTGGTGGGCGCTTCCCGCGAAACCGTCAACAAGGCACTGGCCGAGTTCGTCCAGCGCGGTTGGCTGCGACTGGAAGCGCGCGCCGTCGTCATTCTGGACATGCAGCGACTCCGCCAGCGTTCGCGCTAGTCCTTACAAAAGAGCCGCTCCGGTGATGAACCGGGGCGGCTTTTTTCGTCGGGATGTGAGAGAGCGTCTGTCAAAACCCGTCGGGATGTGAGAGAAGATCCGTCGAAACCCGTCGGGATGTGAGAGAAGATCCGCCAAAACCCGTCGGGATGTGAGAGCGGATCCGTTAGCGCTCCCGCTGCGGCTCTCCGGCTACAGTCCTGGCGGCTTCGACCTCGAGCATGAGAATTCCGCCCTCGTCCACCAGTTTGGGTTGGTACACGTGGGCTTTGCGCTTGTAGCTCAGGTAGGCGATGCAGCCGTTGGCGTGGGCCATTTTTTCGAGCATGATTTCGGACCCCGGGACCAGGAGCTGGCCGAGGGTGAGTCCGACCGTGTTTTCCTGGGCTATTTCGTCACCGAGGGCCGTGGTGTCGCGGAGGGCGATGGCTTCCGCGGCGCACACCCAACGGCCCCAGACTCCCTTGCTGCCCAGGATGCTCGGCTGCTGGTTCACGGGGACCGTGGCGGCAAAATAGCGCGTGTTGAAACGGGTATGCGCGAAGTCGGGGCTGAGCCAGTTGACCAGGGGCTTCAGCAGGTCCGTGCGCAGTGAAAGGCCACGCTTGGCGAGCACTTCGCTGAAGGACTTCTCCTGGCTGGATACGGCTTCCCTGGCTTTCATCCATTCCACTGTGGAGTTGGCCTCCACGGTGGAGGAAGCGTCGGGGCCGGCAAGGAGGACGCCGGTTTCCTCGAAGAGTTCGCGGATTGCGCCCACCACGTGGCGGCGGGCTAGTCCGACGTCGTCCGTTCCCATGTGCTCAGCCCAGGACTGCGGTGAGGGACCCAACCAATCGATGGGGTCGTCGTCGGACGGGTCCAGGGATCCGCCGGGGAACGCGACGACACCCAGCGGCGAGGAGCCTGGCCTGTAACCAAGCCAGGTCTCCAGACCGGTGGGTGAGTCCCGCAAGAGGACGACGGATGATGCGTAGCGGGCGGCCCTGGGGGTCCGCTCGCCGAGCTCAAGCCAGTTTCGTGCCGCCCCTTCGAGTGCCGGGGGGAGTGCGAACAGGCGGCGGGCAAGCTGCGGCAATTGGGTGAACCGGTTCCTTAGCTGAATTCAGCGATGAGCTCGACTTCGACGGGAGAGTCGAGCGGCAGGACGGAAACGCCGACGGCGGAGCGTGCGTGCTTGCCGGCGTCGCCCAATACCTGGCCGAGAAGTTCGGAGGCACCATTGATGACTCCGGGCTGGCCGGTAAACGTGGGTTCGGATGCAACAAAGCCAACTACTTTGACGATGCGGGTGATGCGGTCGAGGTCGCCGATGACGCTCTTGACGGCAGCGAGAGCGTTGATGGCACAAACAGCGGCGTAGCGCTTGGCATCCTCAGGATCGACGGTTGGTTCATCGGAGGTACCCAACTCGCCGAGCGAGACCTTGCCTGTAGCTTCGAGTTTGCCATTAATAAAGGGCAGCTGGCCGGACGTGTAAACGTAGTTGCCGGAGACGACCGCCGGCACGTAGTCGGCAACCGGCGTGGCGACCTCGGGAAGGGTCAAGCCGAGCTCGGCGAGACGCTGCTCAACAGCCGACGTCGGAGCGCCGGATTCCGCGGCAGACGTGGTTTCTGCGGGGGTTGTCATGATTACTGCTTCTCCCTCTTCAGGTATGCAACAAGGCCTTTGCCATCGGGTCCACCGACGACCTGGACAAGCTCCCAGCCGTCCTCGCCCCATTGGTCCAGAATCTGCTTCGTGGCGTGAATAATGAGCGGAATCGTGGCGTACTCCCATTTGGTCATGACAGAAAGCCTAGCCCTTGCCGGTAAAGTGGAAAACATGGTGACTCGCAAGAACCCCATATTCGACACTGCCACCACCCTCGGAAAGATTCTAGGTTTCCTTGGCGTGAGCGCGATTTGTGGCGTCCTGGTGGCGGGCCTGTTGGTCCCCGCAGCCGCCGTTTCGGGCAGTGCCGCAAGTGGTTCCATCCAGTTCTTTGACACTCTGCCGGCGGAGCTGCAGGTGGATCCGCCCAGCCAGAACACGACGATTCTGGCGAAGGACGGTACGCCGATCGCCTCCATCTACGCGGAGAACCGTACCAAGGTTCCGCTGGACCAAATGAGCCCGTTCATCAAGGACGCTGTCATCGCCATCGAGGACAGCCGTTTTTATGAGCACGGCGGCATCGATACCACCGGCATCATGCGAGCCATCGTGAGCACCGCCCGCGGCAACAAGCAGGGCGCGTCCACCATTACGCAGCAATACGTTAACAACGTCATCAATGAGTCGCTGGTGGCCTCCGGCAAGGACGAAGACGTCAAGCTGAACGGCCTGAACAAGGGCGTCGGCGATAAGCTCCGCGAGATGAAGCTGGCCATCGCCCTGGAGAAGAAGTTCTCCAAGGAGCAGATCCTTGAGGGCTACCTCAACATCGTCTTCTTCAACCGTGACGCGTATGGCATTGAAGCTGCCTCCAAGTTCTTCTTCAGCACAACTGCGAAGGACCTGACACTTCCGCAGGCAGCCTTGCTCGCTGGTTTGGTGAACAGCCCGTCCGCCTTCGATCCGATCACCAACCCGGATAACTCCAAGAAGCGACGCGACCTTGTGCTGGCTGCCATGGTGAACCAGGGCAAAATCTCCCAGGCTGAGTACGACGAAGCGGTAGCCACCCCTGTCACCACCAAGGTCACTCCCGCACGCCAGGGTTGCGCGTACGCCACCATGGCTCCGTATTTCTGCGACTACGTGCTCCACTTGCTTTTGAACAACCCGGCGTACGGCGAGACCTCGGACGAGCGCGAAAAGCGGGTGATGCGCGGCGGCCTGACCATCCGGACCACCCTTGATCCCACTGCGCAGACCGTTGCCCAGCAGCAGGTTGATGGGACAGCCGGCGCCAACCCGGACAAGTGGGGTGCCTCGATCGTCTCGGTCCAACCGGGTACCGGCCAGATCGTCAGCATGGCCCAGAACACTGTCTGGCTCCCCCAAGAGGGCAAGTTCGATCAGACCCAGAACTTCAATGTGGACGTCCTCGATGCCGAGGGCAACGACCTCAATGGCATCGGCGGTTTCCAGCCCGGTTCTACGATGAAGCCGTTTACGTTCGCTGAATGGCTGAACGAGGGCAAGTCGATGAATACGACGATTAATGCTTCGGTTCGCAGGTACCCCCAGAACTTCCGGTGGCGGAATACCTGTCCTGCACCCACCGTTGGCTGGTACGACGCCACCAACGGCACATTCGACCTGCAGAACTCGGATGAGGGTTACTACAGAAACATGACGGTCCTCTACGGCCTCATGAACTCGATTAACACCGCCACCTTTGCTTCGGCTTCCCAGCTGGACCTGTGTGGCATCCAGGGCATTGTCGATGCCACGGGCATCCACGGCGGCCTGCCTGCAAGGGATGACACCGGTAAGATCACGGATCCCAACCCCAAGGTGCCCATGACCACTCTGGGTAACCTCATTGGTTCCACCCAGACTGCACCTCTCACCATGGCAACGGCGTTCGCCACGTTCGCTGCCGATGGCAAGTACTGTGCGCCAATCGCGATTACTTCGGTGAAGGACCAGTCCGGCGCCGATCTCCCGGCGCAATCCTCCAACTGCAAGGATGCCGTCAAACCTGAAGTTGCCCGGGGCGTGGCGTATGCCATGGGCAAGGTTCTGGACGAAGGCTCGGGATCCCTGATCAGGCCCGCCCTCAACTCGAGGAACTTCCCCGTAGCCGCCAAGACCGGTACCAACGACACCAACGGTTCCACGTGGGTTGTCGGCTACACTACCGGGTTGGCAACGGCTTCCTGGTTCGGTGACCCTTTGGGTGACCAGAAGCGACCGGGCCGGAACCTGACCGTCAACGGCAAGTTCTACCAGTCGATCGACGGTTACATGATTGCTGGTCCGCAGTTCACCAACTACATGCTGGCCGTTGCCCCTGCATATGGCACCAACCCGTTCCAGGCGCCCCCGTCCAACCTCCTCGGAGGCCCCGCTCCACAGCGCAGTACCGCCCCGGCACCTACGCAAAACAATCCCGCCCCGCCGGCACCCCCTACCAACACTGGCGGCAATAGCGGCAATGGCGGCAACGGCAACGGCCCTGGCAAGGACTAACCGTGCAGTTCCCTGATTCCCTGGCAAACCGCGTCCGCACTATCGGGCGCGGTTTCGCCGTCACCACTGCCCTCGGTGCCACTGCCGGCGCGGCAGCTGCTGCCTACGGTTGGTGGGAAAAGGACCAGTTCGGGGTCCGTCATGAGACTCTCCCCATCCTCCCCGAAGGGTCGGAACCGTTCCGCGTACTGCACCTGAGCGATATCCATTTCGTTCCCGGACAGGACAAGAAAACCCAGTGGCTGCAGTCTTTGGTGGATTTGAAGCCCGATCTTGTAGTCAACACCGGAGACAACCTCAGCCACGAACAGGCCGTCGATCCACTGATCAGCGCGCTCCGGCCTCTCATGGAATTTCCCGGCGTCTTCGTCCCGGGCTCCAACGACTACTACGCACCCAGGATCAAGAACCCTGCGGGCTACTTCCGCGGACCGTCGAAGCTCAGGACCGATCCCATCAAGCTCGACTGGCCCAGATTGCGGTCTGCTTTCGGCATGGGAGGCTGGATCGACCTCACCAACCGTGCGCAGTCGGTGGTGTTGAACGGCCTGCGTTTCGATTTCTCGGGCGTAGACGATCCCCACTTGAAGCGCGAACGCTATGCCGGTTGGCCCCGCGGCACCGTGAACCAGGATGCCCGCCCTCATTTGAGGGTCGCCGTCATCCATGCGCCGTACCAGCGCGTCCTGGACCACTTCACCGAAGCCGAGGCAGACCTGATCCTCGCCGGACATACTCACGGTGGCCAGATCTGCATCCCGGGTTACGGCGCTCTCGTCTCCAACTGCGACCTGCCGACATGGCGGGCCAAGGGCCTCCACGACTGGGAAAGCGACGGGTTCACGACGCCGGTGAACGTCTCAGGCGGCATTGGCACCTCGCGCTACGCCCCGGTCCGGATCGCGTGCCGCCCGGAAGCGGTCCTGCTGACACTCACGGCCCGCAGCTAATCGCCGCGCGCAGCTAAAACGCCGCGCGCATCTCAACGCATGGACCATTACGAATCCCAATAACTGGGGAACTTTCCACATAGCAAAGTGTGGTCCTGTGAAACGAATCACGGCATGGCATAGGGTAGTTGCTACGGGAAACTACCTCCGCACCATCTGAAGATCCAGCTGTTGAGAAGCGGGCATGTCCAAACAAACGTCATTCTTCACATCCGTCGGCCGCCTTTACCCTCATGTGCGGCCCATCCTCCCCCGGCTTTTTATGGGCCTCCTCTGCGCACTGCTCGCCAGCATCGTCGCGCTGACGATTCCCCAGGTGCTGCGTGTATTGGTCAACACGTCGCTTCAACCCGGCGGTGACCCAGGCGCTGTCTGGATTGCCGCCGTCGTGATTCTTGCGCTTGGTGTGGCCGAAGCCGGACTGGTGGCCTTGCGCAGGCAGTTCGTGATCAACCCGGCCACGACGGTTGAGACGAGGATGCGAGTATCGCTGTACGGTCACCTCCAGCAGCTCACAGTGTCTTTCCATGATCGCTGGGGCTCCGGCCAGTTGCTGTCCCGCGCCATGACGGACTTGAGTTTTCTGCGCCGCTGGATGGCGTTCGGCGCGATCATGCTGGTGGTCACCACGTTGACAGTGATTATTGGCGTCGGAGTCATGTTCTCCATGAGTTGGCAACTGGCGTTGATCTTCCTCGGCGCGGCTGTGCCGATCATGGTCAATTCGTTCCGCTTCCGCCGTCGCTTCAGCCGGGTCACACGCCTCAGCCAGGATCAGGCGGGCGATCTTGCTACCACCGTGGAAGAGTCCGTCCACGGCATCCGCGTCCTGAAGGCTTTCGGCCGCAGCCGCGAAGCGCTGGAGAATTTCAACGGCCAGGCAGAAGAGCTGCGGCAGACGGAGATTGCCAAGGCGAAGCAGCAAGCCGGCTTCACGCTGGTGGTCACGTTGCTGCCTGAGTTGGCACTGGGCGTCGGACTGGTGGTGGGCATCATGCTCGCAGCAAGCGGACAGTTGAGTATCGGCTCGCTGGTTGCGTTCTTCGCCACCGCCGCCGTGGTGGCCACTCCCGTGGAATTTTCCGGCATGCTCCTGGCCATGGCACTGACTGCCAAGACTGCACTGGACCGCCACTTCGAAGTCATGGATACCGAGAACACCATCACTTCGCCGGATCATGCCGAGGTGCCGGCAACGGTGAGGGGAGCCTTGCGCTTTGAGCACGCGGGCTTCGGATTCGACGACGGCGGGATGCTCCTGCACGACATCACCCTGGACATTCGTCCGGGCGAAACCATGGCACTGGTGGGCATCACCGGCAGTGGCAAGAGCGCCCTGCTGCAACTGGTCCCCCGCCTGTACGACGTCAAGGAAGGCTCCGTGACGATTGACGGCGTGGACGTCCGCGACTACGACATCGAGGAACTCCGGCGGATCGTGGCGGTGGCTTTCGAGGACACCACATTGTTCTCAAGCTCGGTACGGGACAACGTCCTGCTCGGCGCCGCTGAGCCCAGCGAGGCCGCCCTTGACGAAGCTTTGGACGTCGCGCAAGCCCACTTCGCGTACTCTTTGCCGGACGGTGTCGACACCCTGATTGGTGAGGAAGGATTGAGCCTTTCAGGTGGCCAGCGGCAGCGCATTGCCCTCGCCAGGGCCATCGCTGCGAAGCCAAAAGTCCTGGTCCTGGACGATCCTCTTTCGGCCTTGGACGTCAACACTGAGGAACGCGTGGAAGCAAGGCTGCGCGAGGTACTTCACGAGACAACCACGCTGATCGTCGCACACCGGCCTTCGACCGTGGCATTGGCGGACCGCGTGGCATTGCTTGAGAACGGAACCATCACCGCAGTCGGAACCCACACGGAACTGTTGGCCGAAAACGCCCACTACCGCTACGTCATCGCAAGCCTGGATACCGGTCCGAGAGACCTGGACAGCGAACTGGACGAGCTCGAAGACGCCGAGGAGGCCCGCCGGTGAGCGCCACAACCTTTGGAACCGCCAACGAGGACAATACGCTCCTGAGCAAAGCAGACAGCAAAGCAGTACGACGCCGGTCACTCGCCTTGCTGGGCTCGCTGATCCGCCCGGTGCGGTTGCGTTTCTGGATGACGATCGTGATGGTGGTGGTTTCGCAGCTCACCCGCGTTGCGGGGCCGGCCCTGATCGCCTTTGGGATCGACACCGCCTTGCCCGCGTTGCAAGCCGGTGACAATGGACCGTTGGTGCTCGCCGGTGCTTTGTACCTGGCTGCGGCCGTCGCCACTGCTGCTATGACCGCCCTCTACGTAACGTCCACAGCCCAATTAAGCCAGGCCATGCTGCTGGACCTCCGGGTCCGCGTCTTCAGGCATACCCAGCGGTTGAGCCTTGAATTCCATGAGAAGTACACGTCCGGCCGCATCATCGCCCGTCAAACCTCGGACCTCGAAGCGCTGCGGGAATTGCTGGACTCCGGCGTAAGCTCCCTCGCGTCGGGCATGCTGTTCATGCTTTTCACGGCCTTCACGGTATTTGCCTTGGACTGGCGCAGTGGATTGATCATGCTTGCGGCGGGTGTGCCCATGTTCTTCCTCGCGCGCTGGTACCAAAAGCATTCGCAGATTGCTTTCCGGGAATCCCGCGTGGTTTCGGCCCGGTTGATCGTGCACTTCGTGGAAACCATGACCGGTATCCGTGCCGTGAAGGCCTTCCGCAAGGAGCGTGAGAACGCTGACCGCTATGGTGCGTTGGCTGAGGACTACCGCAAGAACACCGTGCGCTCCATCAACCTGAACGGCATCTTCCAGCCGGGACTGGTTCTGATCGGCAACGTGTGTGTGGCTGCAGTCCTGTTGTTCGGCGGGTTCAGGGTGCTCAGCGGAGACCTCGCCGTGGGCGTCCTCCTGGCCCTCATCCTGTCCACCAAGCGCTTCTTCCAGCCGGTGGACCAGATGGCCATGTTCTACAACTCCTTCCAGAGCGCACAGGCGGCATTGGAAAAAGTATCCGGGCTCCTGGAGGAAGTGCCTACCGTCCGGCCTCCGAAGAACCCTGTGCCGCTGAACAGTTCACGCGGAGAGATCGACTTCAAGGGTGTGCAGTTCGGGTACAGCGATGGCAAGGTGGTTGTGCCCAAACTGGACCTCCACATTCCGGCTGGCCAAACCGTTGCCCTGGTCGGGCAGACAGGCGCGGGTAAGTCCACCTTGGCCAAACTCGTTGCGCGCTTCTACGACGTCACGTCCGGCGCCATCACTTTGGACGGAGTTGACCTTCGCGACCTCGCTACCACCGACCTACGCCGCGCAGTGGTCATGGTGACCCAGGAAGCCTTCCTCTTCAGTGGCTCCGTGGCGGAGAACATCGCATTGGGACGACCTGAAGCTTCCCGAGCCGAAATAGAGGCTGCCGCTAAAGCAGTGGGCGCCCATGAATTCATCCTGAGCTTGCCCGAAGGATATGACACGGATGTCAATAAGCGCGGTGGGCGGGTCTCATCGGGGCAGCGCCAACTTATCGGCTTCGCCAGGGCTTTCCTCGCCGCGCCGGCCGTCCTGATTCTCGACGAAGCAACGTCGTCGCTGGATATTCCTTCGGAGCGGATGGTCCAGGCAGGGCTTGCGCATCTTCTGGAGGGTGTCGCCGGTCAGAATGCTGCCCGCACTGCCATCATCATCGCCCACCGTCTCTCCACTGTGGAGACAGCAGACAGGGTGCTGGTGGTCCACGACGGCCGGATTGTCGAGGATGGAACACCGGCCGAGCTGATCACAGGTGGCGGCCGGTTTGCGCGGCTTCATGGTGCATGGAGGGACTCGCTCGTGTGAGGAGCGACACCGCCTTCTCGATTTCGCATCCCGCAGCGATTCAGCTATCCTTGAACAGTTGCTTTCGCAGCGGAACGGGATGTAGCGCAGCTTGGTAGCGCGCTTCGTTCGGGACGAAGAGGTCGCAGGTTCAAATCCTGTCATCCCGACCAAATACGAAAATGGCGTCGAGAAATCGGCGCCATTTTTGTTTGCCCGGATCCGCCGGATCGCCCGGAGCCGCCACCCACGACGCGCTTCCACCACGTCGCGCATCTTCACCCGCGCCACGCGTCCCCGACGGCGACTCCCAAATCCGGGTGTCGCCTGCCCGTTGCCGGCTCCTGGACGAATGTGGGTGTCGCCGGAGCACTCCCGGGCAAAAGAAAACCCCGGAGCATCGCTCGTCACGCTCCGGGGTTTTCCTCAGTAGTTACTGATTTACATAGGATCCGGCCAGTTGCCGATGGACGACGTCGTGTACGTCGTGTCACCTGACTTGGTAGGTGCCGTGGTGGTGGACCTCATAGGATCGGGCCAGTTACCAATAGCACTTACCGAGCCGGAATCTGCCGCTGCAGCAGCAGAGACGACTGCGGGAGCCGCAACCGTAAAAGCGAGAGCGCCTGCCAAGGCCACAGAAGCAGCCATTTTCTTGAACATATTGTTCCCCAATGCGAGTCGGATTCGTTACGGAAATTGCACGGTCCCTGTTGACATACATTGTAAAATGTTTTCCACAGAGACTGTCAAGGTTTAGGTCAAAAGACACCTGTAGGAGGGCCCCGTGGGAAACGGATTCGGCGAGAAGCTACGTGCCGAACGGCTCGAACGCGGGTTGACGCAGGCAGAACTGGGCAAAAACCTGTATTCCCCGAGCTACATTTCGCTGCTTGAAACAGGTCGACGCGAGCCGACTGCCGAGGTCATCGAGGAGCTGGCACGCAGGCTTGAGTTGGCGCCCAAGGCGTTGGAAGCCTGGAGCCAGCCCGTTTCGGTGAGCGATGCAGAGTACGTGCTCGCCGGCTTGTATGCCCGGCAAGCATGGGACCTGCGCGACTACCAACTCGCAGCAAGCCACGCAGCCACTGCGGCGCAGATCGCCCTCGAGGCGAAGAACAACAGCGCCTGGTGGAACATGACCTACATGCAGGCCGAATGCGTGATGAAGCAAGGCCAGCTCAAGGAATGCCAACAAATTGTTGAGCACTTGCTGGAACATCCCATGGCCACGGAATCCGCGGGCCTTGGCGTGCGGGCATGGCAGATGCTTGCCGCAGTCTGTCACGGACAGGGTCAGCTGGCCACCGCCGTCGAGCATGCAAAGAAGGCCGTGCAACTGTCCGAACAGCTGCCCAAGGGATCCACGCTGATAATCGGCGCGCACCGCGCACTGATCGGCGCCCTCGCGGAGAGCGGCAAGCTGGATGAAGCATGGCAGTACTGCCTGACCATGATCGAGCACATGGACGAGCACTCCATGTCCCAACTGGCCGGCGAGGTCGCGTGGGTAGTGGGCAACGTTGCTTTCATGCGGCACGACTACGTGGAGGGCATCAAGCACCACGAACGCGCGGCGAAGCTGCTCTCCCCCGCCAACGACATCGAGCTGTGGGCCCGTTTCAACAAGGCATCGGCAGCCGTCAGGTTGTCCTCCGGCATTGTTGAGCCCGAAACCCTGTCCGCGATTGAACGTGCAGAGCTGGCGTTGTCCATTGTCGGGGGAAACAAAACGGATCAGCTTGAAGTAGCCTTCATCCGCGCCCGCTGGCTGTACCTGACGGGCGATATTCCGGCCGCGGTGGACAAGCTTCGCGAGATCTACAAGGACCGCAAGGTGTTGGCCCGCCACACGGCAGGAGAGGTCTCGCTGTTGCTGGGGAAGTCCTTGAAGGCAGCGGGTGAAACCACGGAGGCCCTGCACTACCTGGAAGAGGCCCAGCACGACTTCAGTGCAGCCGGCGCCTCGGACCGGGTCCAGCAAGCCATGGATGCTGTCCTGGAGATCCGCCTGGCGGAACGCCGCGCCGCTGCATCACACCCGGAAGCGCACTCCGAAGCCAGCTAACCCAAGTAAGTAGCAGATAAGGCCGTTTTGAGAGCTCAAAACGGCCTTATCTGCTACCCAGTTGGGGGAAGGTTCAGGCGAACGTGCGCCCGGTGAGTTTCTCGTACGCTTCCACGTAGCGGGCACGGGTGCGCTCCACGACTTCAGCGGGCAAGGCCGGCGGAGGCGTGTCCGAGGACTTGTCCCAGCCGGACTCGGCCGAGGTCAGCCAGTCACGGACATACTGCTTGTCATAGGAGGGCTGCGACTTGCCCGGCGCATAAGTGGCGGCGTCCCAGAAGCGGGAGGAGTCCGGGGTGAGGACTTCATCTCCGAGCGTGATGATGCCTGTGTAAGTGTCGAGGCCGAACTCCACCTTGGTATCGGCGAGGATGATGCCGCGTTCGCGGGCGATCTCCTCGGCGCGGGTGTAGATCTTCAGCGTGAGTTCGCTGAGACGGGCGGCGATGTCGTCCCCGACTATGGCCACGACGTCGTCATAAGTGATGTTGACGTCGTGCTCCCCGACGTCGGCCTTGGCAGATGGCGTAAACAGTGCCTTCTCCAAGCGGGAACCGTCAACAAGCCCCTCGGGAAGCGGGATGTTGCAGACCGTGCGGGAGTGCTTGTACTCCTCCAGCCCGGAACCGGTGAGGTAGCCACGGGCGATGCACTCCACCGGGAACATCTCCAGCTTCTTGCAGATCATGGCCCGGCCCTCAACCTCCGCGGGAACGCCACCCTCTACGGTTGACGCCAGCACGTGGTGCTCAACATCCAACTGATCGAACCACCACAGGCTTAGCTGGGTAAGGATGCGGCCTTTGTCAGGAATTTCACTGCTCAGGACATGGTCGTAAGCACTGATGCGATCGCTGGCAACCACCAGTACGCATTCCTGGCCGACCTTTTCCGTGATGGATTCATCGGTGGGAACGTAGAGGTCACGAACCTTGCCGGAATAGACGTGCGTCCATCCGGGAAGCTGCAGGGTCTCGGTTTTGAAACCGCCCGTGGGGAGCGAATCAGTCATGCTCAGGCCTGTACTTTCGGGATGGTTCCGGTTGCTGCGTAGGGCACCCGGATTTCGCCGCGGGCGGCTTTGCCTCCGATATCCGTGCGGAACTGTGAGCCTTCCAGCTGAACCAACTCCACGCCGTCGTACGCTTTTTCGCGGGCCTCCACCAGATCGGAACCGAGCGCGACCACGGCGAGGACGCGGCCGCCGGCCGAAACCACTTTGCCTTCCTCATCCAGCTTGGTGCCGGCGTGGACAACGTGGACGCCTTCGAGCTCATCCACCTTCTTCAGGCCACGGATGCGATCGCCCGTGCGGGGAGTATCAGGATAGTTTTCGGCGGCCACGACGACGGCGACTGCTGTGTCCTTGGACCAGCGCAGCTCCTCTGCGGTGTCCAGTTCGCCCTTGGCAGCTGCCAGAAGCAGCGCACCGAGCGGAGTCTTGAGCCGGGCGAGCACTGCCTGCGTCTCGGGGTCTCCGAAGCGAACGTTGAACTCGATGACGCGGGTGCCGCGCGAAGTGAGTGCAAGGCCGCAGTAGAGCACACCGATGAAGGGTGTGCCTCGGCGCGCCATCTCATCCACAGTGGGCTGGGCGACGCGGTCGATAACTTCCTGGACCAGGCCTTCGGGAGCCCACTCGAGTGGCGTGTAGGCACCCATGCCGCCGGTGTTCGGGCCTTCGTCGTTATCGAAGATGCGCTTGAAGTCCTGCGCCGGAGACAGGGGAACGGTAGTGCGGCCGTCGCAGAGGACGAACAGGGAAACTTCGGGGCCGTCGAGGAACTCTTCGATGACAACTGTTCCACCGGCGTCGAAGCAGGCCTGGGCGTGCGCGAGTGCTTCCTCGCGGTCGTTGGTGACCACAACGCCCTTGCCTGCGGCGAGGCCGTCGTCCTTGACAACGTGCGGAGCCCCGAACGTAGCCAGGGCATCGGCGGCTTCCTCTGCATTGGTGGCAACGCGGGCCATGGCCGTGGGAACGCCGGCTTCAGCCATGATCTGCTTGGCGAAGGCCTTGGACGCTTCGAGCTGGGCTGCTTCCTTGCTGGGTCCGAAGACCGGAATCCCGGCGGCACGGACGGCGTCGGACACACCGGCGGCCAGGGGAGCCTCCGGACCGACGACAACCAGGTCCACGGCCAGCTTGGTGGCGAGCGCGGTCACCGCTTCCGGGCTGTTCCCGTCAATTGCGTGCGTGGGAACGAGTTTGCTGATGCCCGCGTTGCCCGGAGCCGCGTGGACCTCGGAAACGTTGGGATCTTCAAGCAGAGAGCGGACAATGGCGTGTTCGCGGCCGCCTGGGCCAATGACGAGTACCTTCACAGTCTTCAAGGGTACTTTGTGTAGGGCGCGGGGCCTAAGCTGTGTCGTCTCCCGGCAACGGATGACCGGATCCGGGACCGCGCCCGGACCTCGCATGTGACCGGGGAACACAGTGCTCGCGCCCTAGACTTGGCTCATGCCCATGAGTTCGCATGAAACGTTCAACGTTGAGTCCGCCGTCGAACTGGCAGTCATCGAACGCAGTGGCTTTATAGAGTCCCGGCACATCGGTGCTGCCGTTGTCCTTGCCGGCGACGGAAGCGTGGTAACCCGGCTGGGTGACATCGATGCTCCCATCCTGGCCCGCTCCACCCTGAAACCATTCCAAACCCTCGCTGCCATGCAGTCCGGCGTCCCGCTCAGGGGCGCGCAGGTGGCTGTCGCCTGCGGAAGCCACACCGGTTCACTGGACCACATGGACGTGGTGGAGGGAATGCTCAAAGCCGCAGGCGTCCGCGAGGATCAGCTTCAGTGCCCCACGGCCTGGCCGCAGGACGAAACCGCCCGCAATTGGCTGGTCCGTTCAGAGCGCGGCCAGACCAGGCTTGCCTTCAATTGTTCCGGGAAGCACGCGGCTTTCCTCTGGGCCTGTACGGAAAACGGCTGGGACCTTCGCAGTTACCTTGAGCCGAATCATCCGTTGCAGCAGCGTGTGCGGTCCGTCATCGAGGAATACAGCGGCGAAACGATCTCGCACTTGGGCATCGATGGCTGCGGTGCACCCGTTGCGGCGATCTCGCTCACCGGACTGGCGCGGGCGTATTCGCGGTTGGCGAAGTCACCGGGCGATTCTTCCTCGAACGCACGCGCCGCCACCATCGCCACCTCCATGCTGGACTACCCGTGGGCGGTCCAGGGCAAGGGCGAATCAAACACGATCGTCATGGAAGAGCTGGACATCCTGGCCAAGATCGGCGCCGAAGGCATCCTGGTCCTCGCCACGTCCACCGGCGCAACCGTGGCGGTCAAGATGCTGGACGGCAACCTCCGCGCTACTTCCTTGGTGGGCTTGACACTTCTTGCCGTGAGTGGCGCGGTGGACATTCCCGCGGTTTCCAACGTCCTGGAACGCGTCGTGGAACCCGTGCTGGGCGGCGGACGTCCGGTGGGCAAGATCCGCCTGGGCCACGCCGTATCCGCGATGCTCGACTGAGTCACCTATTTAATAAGGAAAGAATCCATGGCAGTTGCACGACGCCGTATTGACGTCGACGAGGGCCGCGCTGCGCTGGCAGCCTGGCAATCCGCCGTCGGACACTCGGGTGAAGACGCGACCCCGCCGTCGCGCTCTTTGATTGCGACGGCGGTCCGCTACTCACTTGAGGAAGTCACCGCCCGCGCGCCCGGCAATTCGGTGGAGGTCCGCGTTCCCCCGTTCGGCGTCACGCAGTGCGTGGAGGGGCCCCGCCACACCCGCGGCACTCCCCCGAACGTCATAGAGTGCGACGCCGCCACCTGGCTTGAGTTGGTTACCGGCCGGATCTCGTGGGGAGACGCCGTTTCGGCTGGCCGCGTTGCCGCGTCCGGACTGCGCGCGGACCTCTCGGAACTGCTTCCCCTCTGACGGGTCTTGTGTACGGCCAATGCCCTCAAGACCGTGTCTTAAGGGCATTGGCCGTACACAAACCATGGAGTTAGTCGGGGCAAACCGGGGTGGTTGGTTGGCCTGGCTTGCTCATCTCGAATTGCGGGATTTCGTCCGCTGTGGGACCTCCACGGAATTTCGGTGAGGGGTGGTGGCCCTCGCTGAGGCGCTCAAGCTCCTGCTCCTCGAACACTTCCTCCTGGCCCAGCATGATGGCTGAATCCTCGTTGGTAATCTCGCCGTTGAAGGCACGGACCATGACGCTGCGGTCGAACTGGCCTTCCCACTTGGCTACAACGAAGGTGGCTACGCAGTTGCCCAGCAGGTTGACGACGACGCGCATGGAGTCCATGAGGCGGTCGGCTCCGAGGAGGAGTGCTACGCCGGCAACCGGGAAGATGCCAAGGGCGGCAGCCGTGGCCGAGAGGGCCAGGAACGATGAGCCCGGGACGCCCGCCATGCCTTTGGAGGTCAAGAGCAGCACACCCAGCGCAGCCAGCTGCTGACCGAGGTCCAGTTGATGGCCGAACGCCTGGGCCAGGAACAGCAGGGAGATGGAAAGGTAGATCGCTGCGCCGTCAAGGTTGAAGGAGTAGCCGGTGGGAACCACCAGGCCGGTGGTTGCCCGGGAGCAGCCGGCGTTGGTCAACTTGGTCATGATGCGCGGCATGACCGCTTCAGTGGAGGCCGTGCCGAGTGCAAGCAGGAATTCCTCGCGGGTGTATTTCAGGAAGTGCCACAGCGGAACACGGGCGAAGCCCCAGGCCACCAGGAACAGCAGGCCGATAAAGACGATCGCGGCTCCGTAGCAGGATGCGATCAGCAGCGCATACGTGCCGAGAGTGCCAAGCCCGTACTGGCCGATGATGAAGGCCATGGCGCCGAAGGCACCGATCGGAGCGACCTTCATGATCCAGGACATGATCTTGAAGATCAGCTCCAGGACGGTCTCCATGAGGCTGATCACGGGCAGGCAGCGCTGGCGGCCAATGACCACGATCGCGGCGCCGAAGAAGACGGAGAAGAAAAGCACCTGGAGCAGGCTGTTGTTGGCGAAGGCGCCGATCACACTGGTGGGGATGACGTCCAGCAGGAAGGCAGCGGCGTCCTTGGGAACGGCGTGGCCGGTCTTTGCGTCCACGGCTTCCTGGGAAAGCGTGGAGGGATCGATGTTCAGGCCGGCGCCGGGCTGAACGATGTTGCCCACGATGAGTCCGAAGACCAGGGCGAAGAGGGTGGCGCAGGTGAAGTAGAGGAGTGCTTTGACCCCGACCCTTCCGACCGCCTTGACGTCGCCGACTGCGGAGATGCCCGTGACGATCACGAGGAAAATCAGCGGGGCGATGATCATCTTGATGAGTTGAATGAATCCATCACCCAGCGGCCGGAGGGTGGACCCGAGGTTCGGCCAGAAATGACCGATGAGCACACCTGCGACGACGGCGATCAGGATTTGAAAAAAGAGCGACTTGTACAGTGGCTTCTTCTTCAGCGGGGCCGAACTCGCCTTCAGCGCCGCAGAGTCTGGGATCTTCATTGATCTGAACCAATCAGTTGGGAACAGCCCCACACTTGGGGGTTGTTTTCAAATGTAAGCCTGCTCACATCATTCCGCAAGGGGAAATTGAATTTCCATATTGCGGAAAGTCACAATTGGTTGCCAAGCCGCGGCGTCGTGGCTTCCTGACCTCTATTGACAAGGAAAAACCCACGGCACGCCCCGGGAAATGGGCGTGCCGTGGGCACGGTTGAAGCAAAAGGGTCAGGACAACACACTCAGGCCTGGCGTGGACTATCCGCGGCCTATGAACGGCATGCCAGCGGCCGTTACCACGAGGGAACCAACGTTTGCCGATGCTGGCATATTTGCCATCATCAGCACAGCACGGGCAGCTTCCGCCACGGGAAACATCGGCTCCACGCGCCGGCTGCCATCGGCTTGCAACGCACCTGAGCCAACGCCGATGGTGTCCATGATTTCGGTTCGGGTATTTCCAATATCGATCTGCCCGCACGTGATGCCAAAGTCCCGGCCATCCAGCTCAATGCTCTTGGTCAGGCCCGTCATCGCATGCTTCGTCACCGTGTACGCAACCGACCTGGGCCTGGGTGAATGCGCAGAAATGGAGCCGTTGTTAATGATGCGGCCACCCTGCGGCTCCTGGGCCTTCATGGTCCTCACGGCCTCGGCGGCACACAGCATGGAACCCGTGACATTGACGCGCAGGGTGGCCTCCCACCCGTCGACGTCGATCTCGCCAACATCGCCGGCTGGCCCGAAGATGCCTGCATTGTTGAACAGCACGTCAACACGGCCCCAGCGCTGGCGAACCTCAGCGAAAAGGCGGGCGACGGCGTCGGGCTCTGTCACATCGCACGCCACCACCAGGGCGTCCGGATGGTTGTCCGCGGTTTCCAGCAGCTGCGCTTCGCGACGCCCCGCCAACGCCACGCGGTAACCCTCCGCAAGCATGAGCCGCGCAACGGCCCTCCCAATGCCGGAACCGGCACCGGTCACGACGGCGACCCTCGGGTCTGCGGGCGGGCGTGGGTCAGTCATGTGGTGGCCTTTCGGGGAATCGCCTTCAACACAGCTGCTGCAAGCAGCGTCAGTGCGCTGCTTCTACGGGCTGGGCCGCAGGGGGCTGCTCTGCGATGGTTCGGGCTGCTGTTATCGGCCAGCCTATGACAGTCTTCGGACGCGGCGTGGCATAGGTGCGGACTTTGGAGGTGGTGAGGCCGAGCCTGACCAAGGACTCAGCGATGGTGACGGCGGCCGCCACTCCATCAACAACGGGCACGCCGGTCCGCTGCCGGACCTGCTCGTCGAGGCCGGCCATGCCGCCGCAGCCCAGGACAATCACCTCGGCCTTGTCCTGGAGGACAGCTTGCTCGGCCTGGCCAACAATCGCTTCGACCGCGCGGTCCGGATGTTCCTCAAGTTCCAATACAGCCATACCGCTGGCGCGGACGGAAGCGCATCGTGCCTCCAGCCCGGCAAGCTTGAGGCGGTCCTCAATCAAGGGGACGGCACGGTCCAACGTGGTAACCACGGAGTACTTGTGGCCAAGGAACATCGCAGTGCTGGCAGCGGCCTCGGTGATATCCACCACCGGGACATCGAGGAGCTCCTGCAACCCCTCGCGGCCGTGCTCGCCGTAGCCTGCCTGGATAACGGCGTCGAAGGGTTCGGGATAGTTGACCACTGCATCCATGACGGCGATCGCGGCAAGGTAGCTCTCGAAGTTGCCCTCGCAGGAGTCGGCGCCAAAGCGCGGAGTGATGCCAACGATCTCAGTGCCGGGGGCCGCAACAGCCCTGGCCTGGGCGGCGATGGAATCGGTCATGGACTGCGTAGTGTTCACGTTTGCGACAAGGATGCGCATGGTTTCCTCTATATCAGTGGGTGCTGGCGACGGCGATCGGTTCGCCGGAGACGTCGTCGTGGGCCTGCTTCTTGTCAGCCACGGCAAAGTACGTAAGCGCGGCTACACCGGCTCCGATGAACCAGGCGAACGGCGCCGCTGCAGCCAATCCCGGGATGAAGGCGATTGCAATAGCCAGGGCGGCCGCGGGGAGCATGGCAACAATGGCCTTGGGGTTCACGCCCCGCTTGTAGAAGTACGCGCCCTTGGGATCGTCGGTGTAGAGCTCCGGGACGTTGACCTTGCCACGGCGGACGAGCCAGTAGTCAGCCATGACCACTCCGAACAGCGGGCCGAGCAGTGCGCCCAGGCCACCGAGGAAGTAAACGATGACGATCGGGTTGTTGTAGAGGTTCCACGGCAGGATGATGAGGCCGATGATGCCGCTGACCCACGCCGCTTTACGGAAATTCAGGTGCCGCGGGAAGAGGTTGGTCAGTGCATAAACGGGTGCTACGAAGTTTGCCATCAGGTTCACGGCGATGGTCAGGATCAGCAAGGCAAGGCAAGCCAGGACCAGCAGCAGGGTATTGGGGATGCTCTGGACGATGTCCGACGGGCTCTCGATGACTGTGCCATTGATCTTGTACTGTCCACCGGCCATCACCACCACGATTGCACCGAATACCAGCATGTTGATGGGGATGCCCCAGAAGTTGCCCTTAACGATGGACTTCCTGGAAACAGACGACCGGGTGAAATCGCAGAAGTTCAGGACGAACGTTCCATAGATGGAAACCCACAATGCCCCGCCGGCGAAGATGGTGAGCCACATGTCGGCGCCTTCGAGTCCCTTGATGCCGCTCCACTGGATGGCGCCCCCGGCCTCAATGAAGACCCAGACGGCAATCGCAGCCATGGTCACCAGGATGATGGGACCCGCGAAGGCCTCGTATTTCCGGATCATTTCCATGCCGAAGCTGACGATGACCAGCTGGACGATCCAGAGGGCCACGAAGGAGAGCCAGCCCAGCGTTGAAAGGCCAAGGATGGAGTTGCTGTCCAGGTCCTTGAGGCCAGGGGCCATGGCGACGAGCATCACGCGAAGTACCACCGATGCCAGGTAGGTCTGGATACCGAACCAGGCGACAGCCACGGCGCCACGGACCAGGCTGGCGATTTGGGCGCCCCGGATGCCGAAGCTGATCCGGCTCATGACGGGGAAGGGGACGCCGGTCTTCTGGCCCATGAATCCGGAGAAGTTCAAGAGGGCGAAGAGCAGGATAGCCCCGATTCCCAGTGCCACCAGGATCTGCCAGCCGCCCAGTCCGAGTGAGAACAAACCAATGGCGAAGGCATAGTTACCCAGGCTGTGGACATCATTGGCCCAGAGGGTAAAGATGCTGTAGCTGGTCCACTTACGGCCTGCAGCCTTGGTGGGTGCGAGGTCGATGTTGTAAAGACTGGGGCTGATGGTACGGCCTGCGGCTTCGGAAGCAATAGCGCAAAGGTCCGTGTTGCCCACGGCCGGGTGGTTGGGCCCACCTGCTGTTTTGTCTTCCGGAGTCTCAGTGACGCCGACTGATGAAGTCGTCTGCATCGTGGATCTCCACTTCGTACTGTTTCCACAAAGCGGAAACAAGTTATTGAATAGTGAAAGTACTCTATGACCCAGGTCACGTCACGTCAAGGCGTCACAAGTGTATGGAGGGTCACATTTGGTTGAATGACCCGGCCTTTCCCAGTTGACTGTTGCGGTTACGTAATCCGTGTTGACGCTGCCCATCGGCAGACGTAATCTCGAATTGCAGAATTTTATTCTCACAATACGAAATTCCTTGAGCGCCCCCACAGAGCAAGCGCCCAGACATTCAATGAAGAGAGGTTGGACGTGGCTGCAGGAGAAGAGACCTCACACATCCTCAGCGGGTTGACTGCCCAGCTGCCTGATCGTGATCCGGAAGAGACCGCGGAGTGGATTGAGTCCCTTGATGCGTTGATCGCGGAGCAGGGCACGGAGCGTGCCCAGTACATTATGCGTTCGTTGTTGCAGCGTGCCGGTGCCCGGTCGGTGGGTGTGCCGATGGTGACGACCACTGATTATGTGAACACGATCCCGGTGGACCAGGAAGCAGAATTCCCGGGGAACGAGGAGTTCGAGCGCCGGTACCGTGCGTACATGCGGTGGAACGCCGCAGTCATGGTCCATCGTGCGCAGCGGGCCGATATCGGGGTGGGCGGGCATATTTCCACCTATGCCGGCGCGGCGACCCTGTACGAGGTCGGGTTCAACCATTTCTTCCGCGGCAAGGACCACCCCTCGGGCGGGGACCAGGTGTTCTTCCAGGGACACGCGTCCCCGGGCATGTACGCCCGGGCGTTCATGGAAGGCCGGCTCACGGAGGAGGACCTGGACGGTTTCCGCCAGGAAAAGTCCCGGGAGGGCCATGCCCTGTCCTCGTACCCGCACCCGCGGCTGATGCCGGACTTCTGGGAATTCCCGACCGTGTCGATGGGCATCGGGCCGATGAACGCGATCTACCAGGCCCAGTCCAACCGGTACCTGCACAACCGCGGCATCAAGGACACCTCCGACCAGCAGGTCTGGGCGTTCCTGGGCGACGGGGAAATGGACGAGCCCGAATCCCGCGGCCTGCTCCAGCTCGCGGCGAACGAGAACCTGGACAACCTGAACTTCGTGATCAACTGCAACCTCCAGCGCCTGGACGGTCCCGTCCGCGGCAACGGGAAGATCATGCAGGAGTTGGAGGCGTTCTTCCGCGGTGCGGGCTGGAACGTGATCAAGGTCGTCTGGGGCCGGGAATGGGACTCCCTGCTGGAAGCGGACCAGGACGGGGCGTTGGTGAAAATCATGAACGAAACCCCCGATGGTGACTACCAGACCTACAAGGCCGAGTCCGGCGGGTTCGTCCGGGACCACTTCTTCGGCAAGTCCCCGCAGACCAAGGACATGGTCGCTGACCTGACCGATGAGCAGATCTGGGGCCTCAAACGCGGCGGGCACGATTACCGCAAGGTCTACGCCGCGTACAAGGCAGCGACCGAGTTCAAGGGCAAACCCACCGTGATCCTGGCCAAAACCGTCAAGGGCTACGGCCTGGGCCCGCACTTCGAGGGCCGCAACGCGACCCACCAGATG
This sequence comes from Arthrobacter sp. 1088, assembly GCF_031455315.1. Taxonomy (NCBI): domain Bacteria; kingdom Bacillati; phylum Actinomycetota; class Actinomycetes; order Micrococcales; family Micrococcaceae; genus Arthrobacter; species Arthrobacter sp. 1088. Next base: position 416 of record NZ_JAVDSM010000001.1, on the reverse strand, counting down.
AAGAAGCTGACCATGGAGGACCTGAAGGCCTTCCGTGACCACCTGCGCATCCCCATCAGCGATGACCAGCTCGACGCGGACCTCTACCGGCCCCCGTACTACCACCCCGGCATGGACGCCCCGGAAATCAAATACCTCATGGAACGCCGGGCAGAACTGGGCGGCTTCGTCCCCGAACGCCGCCGCACCCACACCCCCGTGACCCTGCCCGAAGCCAAGTCCTACGAGGTCGCCAAACGCGGCTCCGGCAAACAACAAGCCGCGACCACCATGGCCTTCGTCCGGCTCCTGAAAGACCTCATGCGGGACAAAAACTTCGGGGCCCGGTTCGTGCCCGTCGTCCCGGACGAATCACGCACCTTCGGCATGGACGCGTTCTTCCCGACCGCGAAAATCTACAACCCCAAGGGCCAGAA